>NZ_JAFVMG010000030.1 GCF_017377745.1 Acetobacter suratthaniensis
AACATGCCGCGAAACGGGCAGTTTTCCGGTCTGCACGACATATTCGAAGGTCTGGCGGATCAGGTCGGACGGCGTCACGCCCAGCTCCGCGAGACGGGCATAAGCCTGATCCTTCAGGGTGCTGTCGATCCTCAGATTGATGGACGCCATACTCTTTTCTCCTTGCCAGATACGCACAAAAATACGCCTTCACAAACGTGAAGGCAAGGAGTTCTAATTCAACCTAACTGACCATTAACTTGAATCTTGTTTCTTTTCTCATTTCTGCCCCCTCCCCCGTTTTTATGTCCGATAATTTCTCTTGTCGGACATAAAAAATCCGGACACAAAGCCAATCGAAAAAAACCAGAATATGAGGATAATGAGCCTAGAAAGCGCATGAACGACAGGTGGCCGTCGCTCAGATATTCTGTCCGTTCATCAGACAAGTTGTTCAGCGTCTGGATGACCAGAATTTTTAATATCAGCACCGGATCAAACTGCGGACATCTGACTTTACTTCCGTCTGAATAGGCCGGAGTTTTTTCCAGATCAGGGCGGAACGCCTGAAAATCTAAAGTCCGGGAAAAAGCTTCGAGTTGAATCCCCAAGCCCGCTCAGCCGAGCAAGGTAATCTTCAACATCAAAGAAACCAGTCTGCTTCTTCAACTTCCGTCCCCAACAAACGCTGAAAAAATGCAATCATACAGAACAGGTCAGCGCCACGAGGCTTTTCGAACCCTCCATTTGCGATCTGCGGATCGAAGAGTGGGTCCCTCTTTTCGGTTGTCTTTCAGATCATTCGACAGGAGCCCTCCCGCCAAAATTGAAGTCTCTTTTTCCTTCATGACGATAGTGCTCGTTTTCTTTCGGACATAAATTTTTAGGAGGCTTTACGCTATCGAGCCCTAACCAATGTGATGCTGCGGGGGTGTACGTAGGGATTCATCGTCCGATGCGCCTAACTCATCTCTGATGAGCCCAGATCTATGGGACTCTGCGCTTGAAATCTTCCGTATGTACCATGGCTCGCTGATCATGTGCGAGCTTCAAACGCGTAGATAACCAACATAAATCTCTAACGCTTTATTTGACCCTCTATTAGGTAGAAGGGACAGGAAAAACTACGATATGTATCTTTTCACACACTCTATTTTAATTGCCTTTGGCAGAAAAAATATTAATTCCCAAAGCTTCAGAAATAAATTGTAACGCGAGTTGGCCTCGGACGCTATTTCCAGCTGCATCAAGGTGAGATGAGTAAACACCAATTGCCATCTTTCCTGGCACAACTGCGACAATTCCCCCACCAACACCACTTTTCCCTGGTAAACCAACTTTAAAGAGCCACTCCCCGGATGTATTATAAAGACCCGCTGTCGCCATGACAGCTAAAACATGTGCGCTTGTTGCCGCGTTAACTACAGGGACATGTGAGAGAGGATTGGTTCCACCATTAGCAAGTGTGGCACCCATGATCGCCAGATCAAGGGCATTGACTTCGTAAGAGCATTCACGGGTGTACAGATCAACTGTTTCCGATGGATCTGCGTAAAGAGCATTGTAACTTTTAAGCAGCACTGCAATGGCCTGATTGTGTTGATTGTTGGCCATTTCGGATTGATAGACGTCCTCATTCAAGTGTAGGGGATGTCCAGCAAAGGCTGAAGCAGTATCAAGAACACTCTTCCATTTTTTCTCTAATGTCTGCCCTTCGACCAAACTGGCCGTTGCAATAGCGCCCGCGTTTACTAATGGATTACCCGTAGGAGGGCCACCACCCAGTTTGTCATTATTTAATTCTATGGATAAAACTGAGTTAAAAGGTAAGCCGGTCGCGTTGACGCCAATCTTACGTAATACAGTATCTGTTCCCTTTTTTTGGATCACAGATGCTAGCGTAAATATTTTAGCAACAGATTCCACCGGAAATTTATATTCTACATTACCTTTTTTGAATATTTTCCCATCTACTGTTACAATAGCAATACCATAAAGTTTACTATCCGCTTTGGATAGGTATGGAATGTAGCTGGCATTTTCACCATCTTCCATGGATTTAAATTTTATATATGCTTGGTCGATTGTATTTTGGATCATGGACGATGATATTTGTGGTTCTTTGTCTCTGGCCATAACGTAGTGGCCGGGCGACGTCAAACTTGCACTAGCTAGTGCCAAAAATGTGCAACGGGCCAAAATATTTTTTTTCATTGTTTCACTACCTTTTTATCTGCATATAATAGATAATAAAAATAAAATAACAAACAGTTAATGTAATTAAAAATATGTTTTGGATTTATAATATTGTTTTGGTATTTATGGACTATAAAGTAAATCATGGATGCGCCATAAATCATCTTACGTTGAACGTGGAGAGATTGAGGAACCGTGAGTTGATGCGGTTGTCTCGTGATTTTTGGTTTTTAGCGTTCTGATTGACGGTTCTTAGAATGGCCTTTGCTCTGTATTTTGAGCAGATCGAGGACTTCCCTCTATTGGGTTACCACGCGCTTGCGTTCAGTCTCTGCATGAAGATGAAGCTGTGCATATTCTAAACGATATTGGCCAACCCGATCCTCATGGTGATCCGGGTGATGCCCACTGTCAGGATAAACAGTCCCGTCTGTGGTTTCTGATTAGCAAAGACGTGTTCACCGTGGCAGCGGATCACCGATTTTCCAGCATTGGAGCGCTGGATCTGGCGAGATCCGTTGCGTGCATGCTCCCATTTTCATGTCGCTTCGCCTTAGTGAACTTCAGTGTCCAGCGCACATGACGGTCCTTGTTCGACAGTTTAGACGGCTTATACTACCTGTTCTGTGGTATCCGTCCCTCCCGGAGATCCGCTTGCTCAGCGTTGGTAGTATGTCGCTTTGGAGCTGACACCAACGTTGCATTCAGAATTTGGCCCGACATATGGAGTGCCGGGTTGCGAGACATCATTGGCATAATCAAAGATTTCGTTAACCTGCCTCATAATGTTATGGTGCACTATTTTTACATAGTCAGGATTACGGAAGGCGGGATGTTTTTCAAGTTCGGAAAGCGACGTTCTAGTCAAGCCACTGACTGACCATGCGATGTGTGAGCCAGCGCCGCCAGCGCAGTTGCAGTAATTGTTGCAGGTAGGTGGCGTATACCGCCGCCAGCAGGGTAGGAACGGCGATGATGAAGAAGCCGGGGATCAGCATCGTCGGGGTGCGAACGAACCAGAACAGACCACGCAGGAAGGATGTGACGTCCCGCTGCTGCAGCGCGGTATAGAAAATATTCCGCGAAAACGATTGCAGCACATCCGCTCCCACGAGCAGAAGGGTCAGCCCCAGTACGACGCCAAGCAAACCCCACGCAGACTTTCGTTCATCCGAGGTGAAATAGGGGCGGCTCAGGTACCAGAGATCCGCGAGAGCAGCGCCTAGTCCTCTCATGTGCCAAAGACCTGGAGCAGGCGGGAGCGGGAGGCGTCAGCCAGCAGGTTGATGGCCGTTTCCATAGCTATTGTTGGTGCATCCGGGTTTCCATACTCCCGGATGGAGACGGTTCCCGCCTGCGCTTCTTTCTTCCCGACGATCAGCAGTACGGGTACTTTCGCGAGACTGTGTTCACGGATCTTATAGGCAATTTTCTCGTTACGCAGATCGGGTACCACGCGGACGCCACGCTGGCGGAGTGCTTTGATCAGATCGTCCGCGTAATCGTCTGCGGCGGCGGTGATTGTCGCCACAACGACCTGAACGGGAGCGAGCCAGAAGGGCAGATGGCCGGCATGGTGTTCAAGGAGAATGCCGATGAAACGTTCCAGCGAACCGAACAGGGCGCGGTGCAGCATGACGGGCGGATGCTTGTCCCCATCCGCGCCGACATAATGCGCGTCCAGACGCTGAGGCAGATTGAGATCGACCTGCACGGTACCGCACTGCCAGTCTCGTCCGATTGCATCACGCAGTACGAATTCCAGCTTGGGGCCGTAAAAGGCGCCTTCCCCCGGATTGCGCGTGTAGGAAAGGCCCGAAGCTTCGACCCCGCGCCGTAACGCGTCCTCTGAGCGATCCCAGATCTCGTCCGATCCGACACGTTTTTCGGGCCGGTCGGAGAATTTGATACGGACATCGTTGAAGCCAAAATCTTTATAGATCGAAAGCACGAGATGGCAGATCCGCTGCGTCTCAGCTTCCATCTGCTCCGGCGTGCAGAAAATATGCGCGTCATCCTGCGTAAATGCCCGCACGCGCATGAGGCCATGCAGCGCCCCTGACGGTTCGAAGCGGTGGACCTTGCCGAATTCAGCCATCCGCAGGGGCAGGTCACGATAACTCTTCAGGCCATGACGGAAAACCTGCACCCCACCGGGGCAATTCATAGGTTTGAGAGCATAGGTGCGGCCTTCGGTTTCGGTGGTGAACATGTTCTCCCCGAATTTTTCCCAGTGGCCGGAAGCCTGCCAGAGAGACAGATCCATAATGTCGGGCGTATTGATCTCTACATAGTTCTCGTCCTGCTGGCGCGCGCGTAAATAAGCAAGAAGCGCCTGGAACAGTGTCCAGCCGTTTGGATGCCAGAATACTGCTCCCGGTGCTTCAGGCTGGAAATGGAACAGATCCATCTCACGCCCGAGACGGCGATGATCACGGCGTGCCGCTTCTTCCTGGCGCTGCTCCCACGCCGCAAGTTCGTCCGCATCACGACAGGCCGTGCCATGAATCCGCTGTAGCATCGGATTGTTCCGGTCACCTTTCCAGTAGGCACCGGCTGTGCCGAGAAGCCGAAAGGCGTGTCCGATCTGCTCGGTGCTAGCGAGATGTGGCCCCCGGCAGAGATCGACGAAGTTGCCCTGTCGGTAAAAGTTCAGGATAGCATCAGCAGGTAGGGACCGGATGATCTCCGCCTTGTAGGGCTGTCGGTTCTCCTGACACCAGGCAAGTGCGCTCTCACGCGTCCATTCTTCCCGGATGATCGCTTCGTCCCGATCGACAATCTCATGCATACGGGCTTCGATCCGCACGAGATCATCATCTGTGAAAGGGCGCTCAACAGCGAAGTCATAGAAAAATCCCTGCTCCGTGGCTGGTCCTGTAGCAAGGGCGGTGCCGGGAAAGAGTTCGCTGACGGCCTGCGCCAGAACATGGGCGGTGTCATGCCGGATCAGGGAAAGCGCATCGGCGTCCGACCGGAAAACAGGCTCAGAAGGTCGGTCGCCTGACATGATTGCCGAAAGGTCGGAGAGAGCGCCGTCCACACGCCGGGCGAGAACATCCTTTGGGGAATATGATGTGGAACGGGAAGCGATGGTGGTCGATGACATGGGAGAACCTTGACGAAGAAGGGCTATGAGAGGGCAGCGGCTCATTTGGGGGCGCGTGTCGGAAGATCGTTCTGATCGGGGTGTTGCGACGCGGACGAGAAAGAAGGGCAGGTACTGCACTGCGCGCAGACGCCCTGTAATTCCATCACCCGGTGCCTGACCTGGAATCCAAGGGTCTCGGCTGCGCTGTCAATTAACTGACAGGATGACGTGTTTTCCACCGCCTGAGCGGCGCCACATCGATCGCAGATACAGTAGACGAGGCGCGACGGATTGCTTGTCTGGATCCGAACGAAGGCATTTCGACTTTCGAGCCGTCCGATGAGCCCGTCGGCAATCAGCTTTTCCAGGGCCCTATAAATTGTAGGCGGGGCGAGGGGGCGACTATCCGGACGACTGACACACCGGAGGATATCGTAAGCTGATAACGGTAAATCTGTTTTAGTCAGCGCATCGAGCACATCACTCAGCAAAGAGGTAGTCCGGCCATTTGGGGTATTGGAAACCTGATCGACGCTGCGAGAAGGCTGTGTGACACGTTCTTTCATCGGGAAACTGTATCCATCACAAGGATTGTCCCCGGCATCGGACCGTTTGGGACATTGGCCGGGAGACGATGGAAGCAGCCAGGTTCGCTTTCAGCCGCGCCCTTGATAAACGCAACGGCGAAAGACGACAGGGCACTGACAATGCCGCTCTTCGGGTCCTGACTGCTGCACCACTCCGCCCCGGTGTGCCCATAGCCACAGATCAGCCTGAGTACATCGGGGGGCAACTCGAACGCAGCCTCACCACTGGGGGGCGTCATCAGCCGGATGTGCTGCCGGACGCCTCCTGTCAGAACACCGAACAGAGAGGACAGATCCTTGACATCAGTCAGAATGACGGGAGGCCAATCCTGACGCACAGCCGGGGTCTCAAGGCAATCCGCGATCTCTGAAGGCGTGCCGAAGAGAGTGAGGGGAGACGAGGAACTCGACCACTCTGTGAGGGATATCTCCCATGCCACCGGAACCCTGCGGCCCCATACGACCATATCAACATCGGGCCTTTGCAGATCCATCACGACTGCCGCGTGAGCACACGCAACCACATGCGGTGCGGGATAGGCTAAGGCAGCGTCTTCTGGCGTATCGATCTTTGGCGCAGGCCAGCTCTCCATGAACAACATGGCACCGGGACGCTCCTGATCGTTGAAGACTGGAGATTCTGGTTTTGGTGATGAGAAACGTGAGATTTCCATCGTTGGCTGAGGCTGTGTGAAAATAGGCATGGTTCCGGAGCTTGACGGGAAGTGGCTGACACCCATAATGTTATATTATAACATAACATAGTCAATGACGGGATGAGGGCTGAATGGACGCACTGATTGAAACGGCCCGGAAAGTCCGGGCGCGACCGACACGGGCTCAGGCAGAAGAGGCGGTGCGGACTCTGCTCGCCTGGACCGGTGATGATCCCGATCGTGAAGGGCTTGTCGGCACGCCTGACCGTGTGGTGCGGGCCTATGAAGAGTTTTTCGAGGGGTATCAGGATGATCCGGTCGCTCTTCTGGAGCGGACCTTCGAAGAGACCGGAAACTATAACGAAATGGTGGTGCTGCGCGACATCCGGCTGGAATCCCATTGTGAACATCATATTATTCCGCTGATCGGTAAGGCGCATGTGGCTTACCTGCCCGACAGGCGGGTGGTCGGCATCAGCAAGCTGGCGCGTCTCGTGGACGTCTTCGCCCATCGTCTTCAGATTCAGGAAAAACTGACGGCGCAGATCGCTGATACAATCCAGAGCGTTCTTCAGCCGCGCGGCGTCGCGGTCGTGATCGACGCGGCGCATCAGTGCATGACCACACGTGGGGTGCATAAGCCGGGTGTGAGCATGGTCACCAGTCGCCTGCTGGGCGAGTTCGAGACGTCGGAACCCTTGCGTCGCCAGTTCTTCGCTATGGCGGGAATGGGGGGCGTATGATGGGCGAAGCTCTCCTTTCTGCATCAACAGCGTTCCAACCTCGTGTCTCTATCGAGCAGGTCGAGGAAGGAACCGATCTCGCACCGCGTTTCGACGTCAGAGGACTGCTGACCGTGGTCACGACGGACGCAGAGAGTGGGGATGTGATGATGGTCGGCGTCATGAACGCCGAGGCGCTTGCCCGCACCATCGAAACCCGCGAGGCGCATTACTGGAGCCGAAGTCGCCAGTGCCTCTGGCGGAAAGGGGCCACGAGCGGGCTGATCCAGCATGTCATCGAAATGCGGATCGACGACGATCAGGACGCGGTCTGGTTGCGCGTGCGCACTGCGGGCACAGGAGCGAACTGCCATGTGGGTTATCGAAGCTGCTTTTACCGGCGTGTCGATCTCCCTGCTGATGAAGTCATTTCGGCGTCAGCGGCTGAGCTTGTCTTTTGCGAAGCGCACAAGACTTTCGATCCTCTCGTTGTCTATGGCGACGTCCCGAACCCGACGCAGCTCTAGAGGAGAAACGCTTATGAACAACAGACTTCCCGTCACCGTGCTGTCCGGCTTTCTGGGCGCGGGCAAGACGACCCTGCTCAATCATGTTCTGAATAACCGTCAGGGCTATAAGGTCGCGGTGATCGTAAATGATATGAGCGAGGTCAATATCGACGCCGATCTGGTGCGCGAAGGCGGCAGCAATTTGTCGCGCACCGATGAGAAGCTGGTCGAAATGACCAATGGCTGCATCTGCTGCACCCTGCGCGATGATCTGTTGCAGGAAGTGCGGCGGCTCGCGGAGGAGCGGAAATTCGATTATCTGCTCATTGAATCCACGGGCATCGCGGAACCATTGCCTGTCGCTGCGACGTTCGAATTCCGTGACGAGAATGATGTCAGCCTGAGCGATATCGCACGTCTAGATACGATGGTGACCGTCGTGGATGCGGTCAATCTCCTGCGCGACTATTCCTCCAGCGATTTCCTGAAGGATCGGGGCGAAACAGCCGGGGAGGACGACGAGCGTGCACTGGTTGATCTGCTCGTCCAGCAGATCGAGTTTGCCGATGTCGTGGTGATCAACAAGGTCTCCACCGCCACGCCGGATCAGGTGGACGCGGCGCGGAAGATCATTCGTGCGCTGAATTCAGACGCCGACATCATTGAGACCGATATGGGACGGGTTCCTGTTGAACGGATCCTGAATACCGGTCGCTTCGATTACGACAAGGCGCACCAGCATCCGTTGTGGTTCAAGGAACTTTACGGGTTTGCCAATCATGTTCCTGAAACGGACGAATATGGCATTCGCAATTTCGTCTACCGGGCGCGGCGTCCGTTCGAGCCCGCAAAATTCCAGGCCTTTCTTGACCGGAACTGGCCGGGTGTCGTGCGCGCCAAAGGTCATTTCTGGCTGGCCACACGCCCGGACTGGGTAGGAGAAATGAGTCAGGCCGGAGCCCTTGTGCGGAGCGAAGCAATGGGGTTGTGGTGGGCCGCGATTCCGAAAAACCAGTGGCCGGACAGCGATCAGTGGCGGGATTTCGTTCTGGGGAACTGGGATTCCGTCTATGGCGACCGGCGGCAGGAAATCGTCTTCATCGGCACGGCGGAGATGGATGAAGCAGGACTGCGCCGGGACCTTGATGCCTGTCTTGTGCCGGATCTCGGAGATACCCCTTTCGAGCCGTCACGCTACGCACACCTCCCCGATCCTTTTCCAGCCTGGCGTCGCCAGTCGGAAAGTCTTGAACCGGCCTGAT
>NZ_JAFVMG010000031.1 GCF_017377745.1 Acetobacter suratthaniensis
CGGGCATAAAAAGAGCCGTTCACGCTTCCAGAAAGCGGACGGTCTGCAATAGCCCTCGTCACCCGTCGCTGCCTGAGTCGACCAGAACCATCCATCAGCGTCACTCAAACCTGAAATCAACTTATCACGAAATCAATCAACGGCTCTTCGCTCTCTCCACCTCAAAGCTGTAAGGCTTTTACGTCCGGTTTTGCATAATAATGAAGCACAAAGACTCCATTTAAAAAATATATTCATCTAAATGGAGTATAAACGCTTCATTTTGGCCTTTCAGTTTCGTCGTTAAGGGTATTAAGTGGGTGCAATTCACTAGCGGCACGATGGCAAAACATATGACGTCTCAACCTGCACAGATTTCTCTCGGACAATGGTTCAGCCGCAATCTGTCTGCTGCAATCCAAGTGGCAGGAGCGCGACGGGAAACACAAAGCGACACAACTGCTTTTAGGCGTTTGTCTTTGGTACAGATTCAGCAGAAAACCGGAATCGCCCGTAGTACCCTGCGGCTTTTAAAATCACCGGGGAACGGAAAACAGGCCAATCCGGATATGAATACAATCGAGCGCCTTGCCGATGTTCTAGGCGTTCCCCCCGCTTTCTTGTTGATGCGTCCGCAAGATTGGGAACTACTTTCCAGATCCGTTAGCAATAGCTCTGATTACCTAGTTGCAGCTCAGAAGCTAGAAGCAGAAGGACGGCTTCAAGCAACCAATCCAGTAGAAAAAGTGCTATGTGAGTGTAAGGTCCATCCGGATCTACGTCCCAGAAATATAGACGGTCTACAGGAGGTTGCTCGTGCCGATGCCCGTGATGAGTGGCGCAGACTAGCTTGCCTGAAGCTTGATGCGCTGATGCTGCGCGAAATTTCCAAGTCTAGCGCCCGCAAATGGTTGACCGCTATTGCTGGCGCTTGGGTCAGTCTGACCACACCACATGACCCTTCTACTAGTAAGCAATAAGGACTATCGGGATGCCGGTCATTCACGATCCAGATCTCGCCGACGTGCTGATGAGCGCCAGCGCAGACGATATCGGCTTGTTGATAGATGTAATCACCGATAGCGGCAAGGGCCGCATCTCACTGTCATCTTCGGTCTGTCGTCAGTTGAAGGCGGCCATGGACAAGGGCGTTGACGAGGCGGCACGAGCGCTTCTCGCCGAGGAACTGACCCGCTTTGGTGGTAACTCGCTAGCCAATCTGTTCCGTGGTGGCAGCGGTGTGCCTTACCGTGAACTGCTTGCTGACGTGGTCAGTCATGTCGGCGCGGAGCACAACACGGGAGCTAGTTGCGCCGAAATGGAAATGGCAATCATTGCCAAGGTATTTGCGCAGTCCGTGGCGCAGATGAAAGAGGAAGATCGCAGCACGCTGTTCAATTCCCTGGAGGGACAAAGCTACCTGCCTGGTGTGGGGCCGCTGACGTTGGCGAGCTTACTGGCTTCGCTAGGCAGTTCTGGTCTGGCGTCCTTCAACATGGCGACGTTGGTTGCCAGCGCGACCATGAGCAACCTCGTGGGACGTGGCGTGATGTTGGCAGGTTCAACCACCTTGGGTCGTGGCCTGGCAGTACTGGCCGGTCCTCTTGGCTGGGCCATCACCGGTATCTGGACGGCATTTGACCTAGCCAGTCCGGCATATCGGGTCACCGTACCCTGCGTCATCCAGATCGGGCATATGCGCCAGAAGATGTTGCTCAAATCTACCTGCCCCGGTTGTCACGTGGTGGTCACGGAAGACTCCAACTTCTGCGGCAAATGCGGGACACGCTTGACGCCCACTACCCACGAATAAGGAGCAGGTCGATGAATCCTGTGGTATTCGTTGTTCGCGAATTTCTCTTAGTTATCCCTCATCCAGTTCGTCATTACCGTAGCCGTGCTTCCCGCATCAAGAGCATCCTAAACAACGAGTGGCATAGGGGGCTGTCCCGTGTACAATAACCAACATGCTGATCGCCTGGTAACCCTTGAGCGGCAAGCCCAGCAAGTTGAAGCAAAAATTCGGCGTCTGCGCACTGACCTCAACTGGTTCGAGAGATTCGATCTTGAGATCAACCGTAATGAGTTTGCCAAGACTCAACGAGAAAATCAGATTTTGCGCGACCAGTTAGTCAAGATCGAAAACAGCTGTCAGTCTGCCAGCACTGAGTTAAGCAAAGCCGAGGCGGAGGCAAAGCTGGGCTGGTCACCCGTCTACTGGTTTTCCAGCAAGCGCAACGTGGCCGTGAGGCAGGTTGCTACGATGCGAGAACGGTTGTCTCTCTTCAAAGATCGAGAAGAAGAAGTAAAGTCCCAGCTGAGCAAAAACGAACAGGCGGCGCAACGCCTTAGTGATGGTATTCAAGACTATCTGCGTTTTGATTCATTGCAAATGAAGATAGCTATTGCCAAATATGACAACGAATTACAGGAACTGCAGCCCATCATTGAGGAAACGCGAGTGGCCAGTGCGCACTGGGAGGCGGTGGCGGGAGCCGTGTTCCGCAACTGGAAATCAGTCTGTGACGAGTTAGGTAGCGTGAATCAGGATATCGCGGAAGCGGAATATTTTGACGAACAATTGTCCAGCGCGTCGACATCCCATGAACGAGCAGGTATCCATCACAACTGCGAGCTGCACTTTGGTCCTAGACAGAGTAGCCCGCGCCAAGTGCTGAAAGACAGGTATTACCGCCAACGCAAGCTAGAGCAGGAAGAAAAAAAACATAGTCTACGCCTGCGCGATATTACCCGCCTGCTGAATAAAAAAATCCGTAACCTCGTGGTGGATGGCAATAACCTTTGCTATCGGAACGAAGATGGTGGCAAACGCCATTTCATTGGCTTAATGGCACTTAAAGTATTGGTGCCCCGTCTCGTTGAAACCTTTGACGTGTCTATTGTTTTCGATCCAGGCATCTGCAGCCAGCTCAAGATCACCGAAGATATTCTCCAGGCGATGTTTCCGGAAGCCCGGGTGCAGGTCATGCCGCCTAATCTCACCGCGGACCATACGGTGTTGGCCGAGGCGGAGTTCAGCGCCGAAACCTATGTAATCAGCGGCGATCGCTTCAAGGATTACCGGGAAATGGCTGCAGTTCGCGAGAAGCGGGTGCTGCATGTAGTGCTGCATCGCGACTCTGTGCAGATTCCGCAGTTGCAGATACTTCTTCCAATCATATGATGGGAATTGGCGCGACTTGGTATTGGCTATGTGATTTATCAAAAAAAACCTGAAACGGTTCAGGTCATGGTGAAAACCTACAGCAATATTTAACATTACGAGCGAGGTTTATAATTGTGCGCATTTTAGTAGCTGGCGGAGCAGGGTTCATCGGGGCTACCTTGTGTGAACACCTACTTTTGCGAGGACACACCGTCGTATGTGTTGATTCCCTGCAGACGGGCAGTGCGTTGGCAATTGACCAGTTGAGAAAGTTCGAGGGCTTTAGTTTCATCAAGCAGGATATCGTGCAGATACTAGACATCGGCGCGGTTGGGACACTGGACCAAGTCTACAACTTAGCTTGTCCGGCGTCACCAAAACACTACCAGAAAGATCCCATCAAGACTATTGAAACCAACGTCATAGGCACGCGTAACTTGCTTGATCTAGCATTGCAAAATGGCGCCCGCTTTCTACTTGCATCTACTAGTGAAATCTATGGCAGTCCCGAACGAAAACCGCAACGTGAAGATTATTGGGGCAATGTTAATACCACTGGCCCCCGTGCTTGTTATGATGAAGGAAAGCGATGTGCGGAGGCACTTGTCACAGCCTATCGTTCGCAACACCAAACGGACACCCGTATCGCGCGCATCTTTAATACATATGGTCCCGGTATGCAGCGCGACGATGGCCGAGTGATTAGCAATTTCGTTACATGTCTTCTCGACAAAAAGCCAATTGAAATCTACGGAGATGGCAAACAGACGCGTAGTTTCTGCTACGTTGATGATATGGTGGGCGGGCTTATTGCGCTCATGGCTAGCGATTGTACGACGCCAGTGAATCTAGGATCAGACCACGAAGTGTCAATCATGGAATTGGCGTGTATCGTCGGTCGCGTAATCGGCAAATCGGTCGAGATCACGCACTGCCCCGCATTGATCGACGACCCGAGGGAGCGGCGGCCAGACTTAGACAAATGTCGCCGTGTGCTAGGCTGGCAAGCAATCACTTCGCTCGAATTGGGTTTACGCAAGACGGCGGCGTTCTTTGCAAAGACACAGCAAGCACACGTTGTGTAGGGGCGGAATCGTGGCTAAATATGTGGTGGCAGGGGCGTCCTCAATCGAAGACATTCAATGTTTTCTGGATGTGACCAGACAAGCGGGCATGGCTATACTTCTTGTCGAGAACGCAGCGATGTGGCAGCGCATTCCTGCGTGCCATCGAAAGTGGGTAATCTGTAGCGACGAGATTCCTTGCACGAAAATCCCGATGATCCCGCTCAACGAATTCTGGGTGACGCGGGCAATTCAGTCCGGCACGACGAATATTTCTCTGCACGCGTTGCGCGCTAGTCGCTCCAAACACTACCTTTCTGAAAGGCTTAGCCAATGCGGTGTGCATGCTTTACCACGCTGTTATATTGAGGATGTCTGCGCTCCAGGACCCGAGCGCTATTTAGCTAGATTGGACGCAGGCTATTCCGGTTATGGGATCGTACGCCATGTTGAGGTAGGCCGTTTCGACCCGCAGGTAATCCGCCGTGCGGTACAGGATGATGCGAGTGCCACAATGCGTGCTGTGCTTGGTGAAGATGACACGCGTGTGGTGGTTGAAGATTGGCTGGAAGGTGAAGAATATAGTGCCGATGTTTTCGTGAACCATGGTCAGGTTGAGGTCCTGCGTCTCTTTCGCAAAATTATAGTTTGGATCAATGGGAAACCTGTGTGTGACAGCTACGTTGCCGTCGCCAGTGACGCAACTCTATGCGCGGCTATATATGATTGGTGTGCTGCCCTATTCAGCGTGCGGTGCATCAGTTTCGGCCAATTTGACTTCATTGTTTCCGCTGGCCAAGCCGTAGTCGTGGACTTTTCCTGCCGTATTGGCGGTGGCTTGAATGCAATAAAGCAATTTGCAGGTATCCCCAGCTATGTTGGCATGGCACTAGTTGGCTGCATGCCTTATTTTGCGCCATTCACTGTTCAGAAGAACTTGGTCGCACGCCGCAGCGGTCGGCTCACAAATATTGAGTGGTCAGTATCTGGCAACTGTCAGATCATTGGTCGAAAACAGATAGGAGATCTCCTGTCTGGAAACATTAGTAGTTCCAGTGCCCGTGTTGCGGAAATCTGCTTTATTGCGGACGATATGAAAGAAGCCATTGCTGTGGCATCAGAACTTGAAAATATGGTGAAAATAGATGTGCATGAATAATACAGAAGAACTGATTGGTTTATTGTCAGATTATTTTCTTCAAAAAAACGGCAAGCCTGTCAGGGACGAGTTATCGCAATATGTTGAAGCCATCAACACCTTTGAGGACCTTATTGCCGTTGATCGCGATCCTTGTCACCCGCTATGGCGTGTAGTCCCGCAAATTGCTATGCACCGCTTCGGGTTGGAGACCTTCCAAAAATTCGAGCCAAACTATGTGGCGGATAAGTCCTTCGTCTTTGTACACCCCGCCCATCGTCATATTGTTGGTTCTCTGAAGAACTCTTTGCAAGAACGCTGGATCGTAGGAAAAGAAATAATCTGCGCGCTTACGCCGGAATTGATCAATAGTCTATACGGTGGGTATCGGTGGCATGCGCCCTATGCCGCAGGATGTTCCTATCTGGGCTATTTGGGCCAGCCTGCAACGATACTGCCATTGGCGTCCTGTAGCCATAAAGCACTACGCGAGTTGATAGCTTATAAAAATGCTAGTCGAACCGCTCTATCGAAAAAAATCGTCGTTCCTGGAGAGTGCTTGGATCAGACGATGGATGCCGTGATTCAGGCATTTCATTGCCCTGACGTAATTGAAAATTCTCGCCAATTGCTTGATCTGGAGTTAATAGATATTAACGATATTTATAATAAATAGGCGTATTTTTGGTTATGGCGATCATGATAGTTCGAACTCTCTGTGTATGCGCAATGGAGTGGGTCCGTCTGCTATCACTATTACTTTTGGTCATCTGGTATTTCCGAGAAATCCTCCATCTGTACACCTAAGGAGTTTTGAAAAATCTTCATGGCTGAACTTACTATTATCACCTATTTGCGAGGAGAGGAGCGGCTGACATCAGAACTCGTCGAAATTGGCAATCAATTGCATCGTCTCTACTGCGGTGTAAGTATGAAACTATATGTAGAGTCAAAACCGAAAATAATAACGGATGCTGAATTTCCTATTCATATAATCTATGCTAGCGGGACAAAATATCGCAAGATATTATATACTCTGGACACTACGGAAGATCGTTATTTGTTAAGCTTAGATAACGATATTGAAGCGAACATTCCAGCGTTGCTGCGGTTAGTAAAAAGGACTCTTGATGGACATTATGACTTAGGGTGGGGGCGTATCCATTCGCGCAGGGTATCCAATTTTGTATCATCCTTGGTAGAAGTAGATAAACTGCTGTCTCATACCGTGTTGCGGCCATTGCTTTGGCGGTTGCACCTAGGAGTGACGATTCCTGGACAGTGCTTCTTGCTCAAGACTGACAACTTCAAAGGACGATTATCAGCCACGGATACCTTCCTCGACGATTTGTCGATTGGCTTGTATGCAGCCAAGCATCATCTGCGCTATTGCTATATGCAGGAAGTCGTAGCGTTTGAGTTGCCGTCCTATTCCTTTGCGACACTCTGGAAGCAAAGAATACGCTGGGCTACAGGCTTTCGTCAGTCTCTATCATGCGGAACTTTAGGAAAAAAAGACCGCCGACTGCTTTGGATACATGCTTTTTTCTACCATCTTTTTCCTATTATCCATGTGGTTGCGCTGGCTTTTTTCGCAATGAAAATTCCAGTTGCTGTTTTCGGCTGGCTCTGCTTGGTAGCGCTTACTATGGCTCGTTGTAATCCAAAGGCACTGGCGGCAGCGTTCATTTATCCGGTGGCGTTTCCACTCTTTCATATAGGGTGGTGTTTTCATGTGTTTTATGTTGGGCGCAAAAAATGATTCTTTTACCGGAAACCGATTTGAAAGCTGAGATCCTTACGCGGGGTGTGGTGTTCACCGATGCCGCGATTGACTACGCCTTACGTTTAGGTGCCAAGGGACAAAATCTCGTCTATAACGCACCCAAGAACTTTGCTGAGAACCGTCCACAGGAATTATTTCTAGAGGGCGAGGACGGTTACCGTACGGTAGTCTCCTGCGTGTCAGCACACGGGAAGCTTGAGCCTGTGATGGTCGATGTATCCGCGAGCGAAAAATTGCTGTGTTGTATTGGTGAACATAGCGCTAGCGAGCAGGTTAAAGTTAGTTTTGTAAGACAGCCAGAATATTATACTCAACGCCTAGCCAATGATGAATTGGCGCAAAAGTATATTTCGGCCTGTGGCTATGATGAACTCAATATAATTCCGTGGAAGGGCTGTCTAATCTCTAGCGTCTGTCGCTTCTGTGGTGTCAATAATGTGGCTGTGAAGAACCCTAACGACGCTCTGCACGCAGCGCATCTCCGATCGGGTATTCTTGGTTGGGAGGCTGCTCGCGCGCCGTATTTAGCTAATTTATCGGAATCGATAGAACTCGCATTGCAAGCAGACTGCTATTCTGATCACATGCATGTGATCCTCATCTCGGGTAACTTGCCAGACGACCAACTTAATCAACAAGCCGATATCTATTGCGATATTGCCAATCACATCAAAAATCAGGTGGCTCATAAATGCACTGAAGGCATTGTCGCAGTCATTACTCCGCCGCATGACCTGACTCGTGTGGATAAACTCAAAGAAGCTGGTGTGCGCATAGTTGTGTTCAATCTTGAGGTCGGCAACGATCCTTGGTTCAGTAAATACTGTCCAGGTAAAAGTGCATTGGGCCGTGATTTTTTTATCGACCGGCTCAAGTATGCTGCGCAAGTATTTGGTCGTGGAAACTCATGGACTAATTTTGTCCTCGGCTTGGAGCCCATCGAAAAATTGTTGGAACTGTGCGAAGAGTTGGCCGGCTATGGCATCGTGTCTAGCGCGAACGTATTGCATGTGGATGAAGGTAGTCGGTTGGATGTAGACCCACCGTCAAAGGAGACCGTGATCGAATTCTTCTATGCATTGTCCAAGATCAACCGCCGTTATGGTTTTGATGCCTTCTATTGCGCCAAAGCGTTACGTACGAGTCTTTCCAACGAATTCCAAGACCAACGCTTTATTCTTTAAATTGTGGACAGAAGGAGGATTTG
>NZ_JAFVMG010000032.1 GCF_017377745.1 Acetobacter suratthaniensis
ATCATCAGCTCCTATGCCAGCTCCGTCTCCAAATCCACCGGCAAGGCCGCGACATCGGCGCAGGTCTACGCCGCCTATATGTTCGGAACCTCGGCCGGATCAAAGATTGCCACCGCGACAAGCAGCACGCCTCTGAGCAGTCTGGTGTCCAGTTCGTCACTGGCCGCCAACAACATGAGCGGCTGGACGGTCGGACAGTACCTCTCGACGGTTTCCACCCGCATGGGCAGCGGCGCATCCGAGACAGTTACCGGATGAGAACAAAAGTGGAAAAGTTGCGCCATTTTGGACACAAAAACCGCGAAAAAACAGTGATTTACACGACATTTTTGCGTTTTTTGATCTTGTCTGAAACCCTGTACGCGGGCAGGTTGAGCGGCAGACAGGACGCGTGCTGTGCCGCGAGTCCGAGCCACCCCATTCGAGGCCCGCCAATGACGTAGCCACAAAAAGGAAAACCCTGCCTCTCCCGGTTTGCAGACCGGAAAAGCCAGGGCACCCGTAACGAACCATAAGCTATAGGGGAAAAGTAATTGCCCTTTCCCTATAGCCAGCTTCCGCTCGAAACGCAAGCAAATTGCGAACGGGGAAGGTTTGTCCGGGTGTCTGCGTCGAGAGGTCTGTCATGACCCATAGCACTGGACCTTTTGAGCTGTGCCCCAGACACATACTGATGACCTCTGCCCAATCCGCAGGCGGGGAAAACGTACCGTAACGCCTGCCATGCAGCGGGCGCGCGATGAGCTTTTTGACGCGGCGCCGGCCTACCCGGATAAGTATGCCGTCCTGAATGCAATTCGTGCCTTGCCCCGTTCCTTCCCGTTGACACGCAGCGCACGCGGGCTGCTGGAGAGGATGGTGGAGAAGACCCGGCCGGAGAGCTGGGATGCCATGGAAACACCGTTCATCTACGCGCACAACGCGACCCTGATGGGGTGGACAGGGTTGTCGCTGACTGCCCTGCGACGGGCCGTGCGGGAGTTGGCCGAGGCGGGGATGATCGTGCCCTGCGATGGTCGGAATGGCCAGCGGGGGCGGCGCTGGCAGGGTCAGGATGGGATGTCGCAGGTTGGATTCAGTCTGGCATCCCTACGTTATCGGTGGCCGGAGTTACAGAACCAGCTTGAGATCGGTCGGCGGCAGCGGGCTGAAGTCGCGTTTTTGCGTGAGGCGATTGCCGACCTGAATGAGCAGGTCCGCGTTGCGGCCGAGTTGCAGTGCGACGAGGCGACAGCTCTTGCGGCCGCACGCATTATGCGCCTGCGGCGTGGTACAGACCTGATCGAAACGCTGGTTAGCTACCACGACAACATGAAAGCGCTCTGGGCGCGTGTGCGACCTGTGGAAAACCCTGCGGAAAACAGCGTTGGACAGCCATCAAAAACTGCGCAGTGTACCCCTGAAATGGCACCCATGGATGGTCAATCTGGCACCCACTATACAAAGAGAAATAACAAAAAACCTAAAGAGGTTGTTGTAGTAGCGCCCGATGGGCGCAATCGCATTGAAATAATGCGGTGTGCGGGGCAGGTGTTTCAACAAGAACCGTCCGAGGGGCTGGAAGCATCCATCCTGCGGGGTTTCCCTGGCACAAGCACGTTCTTCCTGACCGTGTGCCCGGCTTTGCGGGATATGTGCGCTTCGGCGACACCCGATCGTGCCCAGCTTGCTGACGCGGCTGAACTGCTCTCCGGTCAGATCGGCATCGGCTACCAGTCGTGGAAAACCGGCTGCATCGCTCTGGGACGGTACGAAGCGGCTGTCGCTGTCATCGTCATGGCGACACGGAAAGATCAGGGTGAACAGATCCGGCACCCCGATGCGTATTTCCGGGCGCTGGTTGAGCGTGGTGTGCGCGGGACACTCCACCTCGACCGCAGCCTTTATGCGTTAAAGGATAGCATACCACCGGTAAATATTAGAAAATGCGAAAGTCTATGAATTTTTATAAAATCTTAGAATGTAATATTGCTGTGCAAACCAAAAATAGCTTCATTTTGAACTTTCTGGTGTTTGCCGTCTAACACACCCCCGCTTGGTGAAATGATACCTTGAACATCAGGCTGAAGAGTAAAATATGATTTTAACTGAAGTTGATATGTTAATTCCATGTGATACTCCCCACGTTGTGGGGGAAGGCCTGCCTTGCGATCAGCGCGTGCGAGATATGGACTGGCCATCCCAATGCCAGCTCCCAGCCCTAACACATCCATTTTACGTTTGAACGGTCCTTTTAAAATAAGGCCACCATCAATGGCATAGACAATTTGATTGCGATCTATGTCCGATGTCCAGTTACCACGAAGGAAGGCATCCACTTTTGCCACATCATTAAATTTATGTAATGTTTGATCAATAATGGCATAAATAGACCAGTTTGTTTTATGCGTTTTCGTCGAATCAAATTGGTCCGGGAAACGTCCTGTATCGAAATAAGCTCCTAGTTTATAGGTGCCCTGCCTGCCGAATATAGCTGTTCGGTAATGTGTTTCGAAAAAAAACAATGCCCCGGTGTCAAAGTTAAATCTTGTGCCACCTGGATCATTATTTTGGTTCCAGGGATCTGTGAGATTGATAAATGGGCCGCCGAGCGGGTTATCATTGGCAACAGCCAATAAGAAATTCCATTTTGGTCCCAGTATGTAGCGCAATCGTATTGCGGGAGTTGTGACTGGTGATACCGGCCCCTGATCATACAGGTCATTATCGGGCATCATCGGCCATGCAAATGATGCGTTCAAGAAATTCAGCGCAACATCGCTGACCATGAATTCCTTTCCAAGGTCCAGCTTGCCGATCCTAATGTTTAAATGCTTGTGGAAAAAGTCTTTACCGTACCATAACTCATATAGCCGTCCGTTATCGTCAGCTTCAATATTAGATGTTTGATTGAATACATATAATGGAGCATTACTGAACGGCCTCCCCCGAATTTCCATGGCACTTATGTCAAATATACCGATATCTAATCCAGAAAGCTTTTCTAAATTAGTTTCAAGCTCTACAGTAGTAGACCCTATATAGTTATTTGACGGATTTCCTCCCCCTACCGGATTTGACCACAACTCGTTTGCATCTGATATGCGTATATCAATACCATTTTCCTGCAGCCAATCTCGGAAGCCACCCCAGTTACCTGAAAGGGGCGGGAGATTAGAATTTTCATCATTTTTTATAATACTGCGGGGAAAAACTTGCGCATGAGCTTCAGAAAAAGTCAAAAAACACAAAGCTGGCAAAATGTATCTTGTAAACTTCATAAAATAAACCGAAACGCATTCATTTTTAAAGAAATTTTATATTATCTTATCCATCTAAAAATGACTAGAGATTAATTTATATATTCAAGCCGTCATAATACTTTGATCGCGGGAATGGCCCCTTGTGTAATATTTACATGGAAAGCGTAAGGAAAACCTACTTTAGGTTATATAGTTTTTTAAAATTGTAATATACATGGATAATCATTCCATCTTTAGAAAATAAGCAGAAATAGATAGTATTTACCTAAAATTATAGATGGGACGGTGCATTAAACGTCAAAAGCCTTCAATGCCTTTAGACATGACGCATCAGCGCAGAGTACCACAGCACTGACTGTGAAAAAATGCTCTGTCAGGTGTCAGCGTGTATGGACCGCCTGAACATTACATATGAAAAAATGATGTTGCAGAATGCCTACATCCTGTTTTCCCGGCTGGGTTTTGTCGTCACCCGACTGAAAGTCGATCCAGTTCTGCCTGATCATGGGGCATGGCAGGGCCAAAAAACGTTGGATGAACACCCTTGTCCACTGAGGGGCAAAGGACCGCTCGACCCCAGCGATGGTGTCCGTCTGAGTTTGTGAAGACTCAGACGGACGGAGTGGTGGCCGCCTTTCCGACACGGGGTATTAGTAGCCGGTACCGATCCTCTCTAATGGCGGATGTTTTCATACTGAATGATCGTTTCATGACTAACCAGATATTCTGGGTAGCATTCATGCGTCTCAGGCCAGACTCAATGGGAGGGACAGTCCAAAACCATCCCCCAACATTTGAATGAGTAAAATATCACATATAAATTTCCAGCCATGGCTCGTTTGGGGGCCAGTATGCCGAAATACTCATTCATAATTTTCAAAAAAAATCTTAAGTCGGCAAAGTTTCTAAAGCAGCGATAACACCCTGAGAGCGTATAATTTTTCTTAACTGTATGACTTTCTGGTCAAGGAAACTGCTATCCAAATCTTTCCACGTATCAAATGCTGGCAATTGCAAGGCTGCGGCATAATCATCTGACTGAATCAGTGCATCCTGATCCTTACCATATGAGGGTTCAGTGATCAGATAAGTATGGCCCTGCATGTCGACCCCTCGCAACATTTCCAGATATGCTGCCATGCCAAAAGCGATCCGTGAACAGTCAGTCTTATTAATGAGAATATGGCGCACGGTTTCTGTCCAGAAGACTTGAATTTTTGCACTACCGTCACTTGCAATGCGCAAAGTCTGGTCTGCCATAGCGGGGTTAGAAAAGCGGCTGATCACACTTTCCATGTAGTTTTGCAAATTTATTCCGGGAGGTGCCGTAAGCGTTGGTATTACATCCAGTGTAAGAAAATTTTCTATATTTTTTTTGAGGCGTTGATCTCCGATGGCCTGATCGACATGCGCGTAACCCATCAGAAGGGCCGGAAAACTTAGCATAATGTGGGATGCATTCAGCATCCGGATTTTAACATGTTCGTAATCTGTTACACTAGAAACAAACTGGACGCCTGCTTCTTCAAGTTGAGGTCGGCCATCAGCAAAACTATCTTCTAGAACCCATTGATGAAAATCTTCTGCAATAACAGGGAGGTCGTCATTTAATCCGTTTTCAGAATTGAGACATCGAGCGATCTCTGTTGTGACAGTAGGTGTAATACGGTCAACCATGGCGTTCGGGAATGTTGCATTCTGTGCAATCCACCCAGCTAAGGCAGGATCTCGCGCGTGAGCAAACCCAAGAAATGCTTTACGTGCCACATCTCCATTATGACGCAGATTATCGCACGACATGATTGTAAAAGCCTTCATTCCTGCGTCACGTCGACGACGGAGGCCTTCTACGACATACCCAAAAATTGTTTCTGGTTTTGAGGGGTTATTCAGATCTTTCTGGACGGCGGTTGATTGAAGATTAAATTCTCCGGTTATCTCATTTATATTATAGCCTCCTTCAGTGATCGTCATAGACACAATTCGGATCTCTGGCTTGCTTAAGTAATGCAATACAGATTCTGGATCTTCTGGAGCTAAAAGATAATCACGAAGTGCGGCAATGATCTGTACAGATCGTTTTCCAGAAGGAGCACATTCTGTCAGAGAATATAGGCAATTCTGATCTTTGAACATTTTTGCTTTTTTGTAGGAATGCTCTCCAGATGTGAGGCCGACACCAACAATACCCCAATTTGGGTTTGCTTTGAGTGTTTTTTCTACATAAAAAGCTTCATGAGCGCGGAAAAAATTGCCAACGCCAAAATGAAGAATACCGTTCTGTATATCCATTGGATTGTAATCTGGTAAATGAACGGGAGACTTTATATTTTGGATATTCTCGAGAGTTAGCATTTTTCTATCCACAAAAATGAAGACCATACGCAGTATAAAAAAATATGATTTAAATTCAACAAACAAACGCACAGTGTTTTTTGTTAAGTAAATAACGAACATTTTTAATTTAAAAATAAATTTGTTATTTGCATATTTTAAATTTATCGTCGCAATACATCTATCAGAAAAGACCTCTAAGCTGAAAATCATTTATTTTCGCTAAGTGTCTAACGAAAATCCCGAGATCTATTGTCGAGACTGCGCCCACTGGCCTCGCCCAGACGTGAGAGCATTGGTTGCAGATCTTCGACAAAGCGCACGACGAGATGGATCACATCGCCTTCGCGCTGGAGGCGACCGTGGGCGGCGATAAAGCCTGATCCCACGACAATGGCCCGCTGCGCTGTGATCCGGTCTTTCCACAGGACGAGATTGGCAGTGCCGGTTTCGTCTTCTATCGTCATGAACATCACACCTTTGGCGGTGGATGGCCGCTGGCGCATCAGCACCAGTCCCGCAACCCGGACGAACGCGCCATCACGAGCCTGTGCCAGATCGGCGATAGGGATGATCTCCTGTCGCTCAAGGGCGTCGCGCAGGAAACTGACCGGATGGGCACGCAGGCTCAGCCCTGTTGCATGGTAATCTTCCACAACCGCGCTGCCCGGTGCGATTTCGGGGAGATGCGGATCTGGCTCCCAGAGTTCCGGGGTTGGGGCGTTCCGCCCCCGATCAGCCGCCTCAAACAGCGGTAGCGGGGCTGCGCCAAAGCCCTTGAGGGTCCATAAAGCCTGTCGCCTGTCCGCCCCCAGTGCGCGAAAGGCATCCGCTTCAGCCAGTTTTTCAAGAAGGGATTGTGGCACATCCGAACGTCGCCAGACATCATCCAGACTGTCATATCCGGCCCCACGGGCGAGGATCAGCCGGGCCATGGCGTCACAGGACAGCCCCGACACCAGCCGGAAACCCAGACGCACCGCCTGCCGCGATCCGTCGCGCGTGGTCTCTAATGTGCAGTCCCACCGTGAGGCATTGATACAGACCGGCCGGACTTCCACGCCATGCTCACGCGCATCGCGCACGATCTGGGCCGGGGCATAAAACCCCATGGGCTGGCTATTGAGCAGGGCGGCACAGAACACATCGGGGTAGTGGCATTTGAGCCAGGCCGAAGCGTAAGCAATCAGCGCGAAACTCGCCGCATGGCTTTCGGGAAAGCCATACGCGCCGAAGCCTTCGAGTTGTGTCCAAATTCGCGCGGCGAACGCCGGATCATAACCGTTGGCAATCATGCCGCTCAGCAGCCGCTCTTTCATGTGATGCACACCGCCGGTAGAGCGGAAGGTTCCCATGGAGCGCCGGAGCTGGTCCGCCTCACCCCCCGTAAAGCCCGCGCAATGCACGGCCACCTGCATCGCCTGTTCCTGAAAGAGCGGAATCCCCAATGTCTTGCCCAGAATACGCTGCAGGGCAGGGCTCGGGCAGTCTGGCGCTTCTTCGCCCGCCCGGCGCCGCAGATAGGGATGCACCATGTCCCCGGTGATGGGGCCGGGCCGCACGATGGCGACCTGCACGACCAGATCGTAGAAGGTGGCGGGCCTTGTGCGCGGCAGCATCGCCATCTGGGCGCGGCTCTCGATCTGGAACGTCCCCAGTGTATCCGCCCGGGCAATCATCTGGTAGGTCGCCCAGTCTTCAGGCGGGATGGCCGTCATGTCGAGCGTGCGGTGGTAGCGTGAGTGGATCAGCTCAAAACAGCGTCGCAGACAGCCGAGCATGCCCAGACCGAGCACATCGACCTTCATCATCCGCATCCGGTCGATGTCGTCCTTGTCCCAGACCAGAGTCTGGCGTTCCGCCATGGCGGCGGGACGGACAGGCACCAGCTCATCGAGCCGGTCGGCGGTCAGTACGAACCCGCCGGGATGGGTGCCATACTGGCGTGGGAACCCCACCAGCATCCGGGCAAGCTGCAAGACCATGCCAAGCCGCCTGTCGCCAGCGGATAGACCAATCTGCCCGAGCCGTTCAGCAAGCAGCGCATCGTCATGCAGGACACTGGCCAGATGCTTCGACATCTGCCCCAGAAGATCCTCTGGCAGACCGAATGCCCTGCCGACTTCCCGCAGCGCCCCTTTAGGCTGGAAACGCA
>NZ_JAFVMG010000033.1 GCF_017377745.1 Acetobacter suratthaniensis
AGCCCAGTCCGTGAACGAGGCCGACCTCTCCAGCATCGGCCTTGACCTGCATAGCGCTGTGGATCGCTATGTCAGCCTCGTCTTCAATGTCGGCTGGCGCCTCCATGGCGTCTCCGCCATCCGGGAACAGAACGGCTTCGGTAATAAGGGAGGCTTCGGTACACTCTCACTTACCGTCGGGTATTGAAAAATAGCTGGATAGGACACAGCCCCAGCATCGGTTATCATGCTGCCCTTCACGACGCCAAAGGGCAGGAATGGAACAGATCCCACTTTTCCCCGTAGAAGCCCGCCTGACGCGCATTGACGCTGCGCGGAACGCCTGGCGGTTTTATGAAATGAGTATTCAGCGTGATCTGTTTGGCGGCGCTGTCCTGATCCGGCGGTGGGGCCGGATCGGCACCGCTGGTCGCCTACGTCTCGATCTGCACGTCAACGAAGGGGCTGCCGCCAACGCCCTCAGCCGTCTTTTGCGTTTCAAGGTCCGACGTGGCTATCGCTGGGCCTGAACGGCCTCTTAACCCCTCAGGCGAAGGGGTTGTTCATCGGATGGGTTTTGGGGGCATCTGACACGTGATCTGGCAGCGCCGGTTCAGATTCCAGTTTGGCAACCACCGCATCCAGCAGTGCCGACAGGGCGCGGGCATTCTGCAATCCGTCCCTGTCACGCGTAATGTCCAGACGCCCATACACGCTCACACGCGCAGGATCATTTTCTACGGTCATCTGTTCGATAGTCTGCACCTGTGCGTCAGGTCCAAACGGGTTAAATGCCGTCATCAACCTTACTCCTGTTCCTGTTCGAGCGCGTGTCTGACCGCCTTCATCCCGGCCCGCGCCAGTTTGCGTTCCAGGCGTTTTTGCAACCGCTCCCAGGCACGGTTCTCGCGCGAGCGGGGCGTATACGGACTGGCCTGTGGTTCAGGCAGCGTCATGGCCTGCGCTTTGACAGCCTCTCCGACACCGGGGAACGGGTCAATACCGATCCGCTCAGCCAGATCGGCCACACTCAGAGTCTGGCAGGTGGGGCTGTCCGTATTTTGACACAGATAGGCCCCGGCTTCATGACGGATCGGGTCATAGATGGCTTTCCATGTCGCCGTGGGCACCAGCACATCCTGCCCGATAGCGCGGCTGCTGCCGGTAAAATCCGGCCCCGTCACCACATAGACTCCGCCCTCGCGCAGAGCCATGGCGCGCACGGCCATTTCCACTCCCGTCCAGATCCCTTCATTCAGGGCGGCGGTCTGGGGCACGACGTTAGAGAGCGTAAACGTCTGTTCCTGTATCTCTTCAGTGCCCGCGTCGGCAGATGGCACCATGTGCCCACGGTCAAATCCGGAGCCACGGTAGTCAGCCAGCGTCGCCCCGTCTCCTGCGGGCAGGCGGTCATCGGCGACAAAGGTGTTGGTCGTGCGGCCAATTTTGCGAGCCCCCTGCACCGCCTCCGCATCGAGATACTCGGCCGACCAGAGCGGTTCATGCACTTCCCCGGAATTGAGTGCGGCATAGGCCGTATTGCACAGGAGCGTTGTGCGGAGCTGAAGCTTTTCGTTCAGAAACACCGGCAGGGCGTTTTCCGGGCCGAACTGCGTGCAGGTCTCAGCGGCACGCAACGGAGCGGCGGTGAGGAACGTCAGGCCTGTCATCAGGGCAAGACCTGGCACGCACAGGGAAAAGCGGAACACGATTGTTCTCCGGTTCAGGGGACGGCAGGCCGCATCATGCCGTGCATCGGGCAGTGGTACAAGAGCATGCGGGCTCATGCGGCGAGATCCTGTAAAAGTGTGCGGGCCGTGCGCCCGACCCGTGCTGCCCGCCGCCGCAGGGCCGCGCAGTCGGCAGCACGCAAAAGCCCCTCGCCCGCCTCGCTCTCCAACTGGGCCTGCTCGCGCAACAGCAGACGCACGGGTTTCATGCGTGACAGCGGGCTTGCTCTGTGCATTTCCCGCGGGCCAAATTCCACGACTGTCACGTTGGACGGTGTAGGACGAACCATAATCTTTTCTCCGTAAAGCATTGAGGACAGACGGGCCGCACGTCCCTCACCCGCAAAGGCAGGGACGTGGCCCAAAAAACAGGCCTAAGCGGCCTGCTGGATCTGAAAGCCCCGATGCCAGCGCACCACGTCGGGCAGCGACGGCCGCACCAGCTCTGGCGTCTCATCGTCCGCAGCAATGAGGCTCCGCACAGCCACTGAACTGCCCCGGGTTTACCGGAGAGTAAAACTCTCGGAGAATGATCCCTATGGCAGAGAAAAAGAAGACATCACGTTATTCGCCTGAGTTCCGTGAGCGCGCTGTGCGCCTTCTGGACGAGCATCGATCAGATTACCCGAGCCTATCGGCGGCCTGTCGCGAGATTGGTGGCAAGCTTGGCTGCTCGGGCGACAGCCTGCACGACTGGTGGAAGCAGGCCCGACGGGACGCTGGGGCGCAACCGGGGCGGACTACGGCCGAGACGGCACGGATCAAGGCATTGGAGCGTGAGGTCCGCGAACTGCGTCAGGCCAATGAGATCCTGAAGAAGGCCTCGGCTTATTTTGCTCAGGCGGAGCTCGACCGCCCGTTTCGCAAATGATCGCGTTTATTGAAGCCTACCGTGCCGATTACGGGGTCGAGCCAATCTGTCGCGTTCTGCCGATTGCCCCGTCCACGTTTTACCAGCAGGCGGTCATAGCAAGAGATCCGGCCAGGGCCAGCCCGCGTGCCCGGCGTGATAGGGAGTTGATGGAACATATCCGCCGGATCTGGCAGGACAACCGTGCTGTTTATGGTGCGCGCAAGGTCTGGCACAGCCTGCAGCGTGAAGGGCGGCAGGTTGCGCGCTGCACTGTTGAGCGTCTGATGCGCAAGATGGGTCTGAAGGGTGTAATCCGGGGCCGGAAGGTCATCACGACCCGTCCGGATACGGCGCGCCCCTGTCCCGATGACAGGGTCAACCGGCAGTTCCGGGCCGAGAGCCCCAACCAGCTCTGGGTCTCGGACTTTACCTATGTCCAGACCTGGAATGGCATGGTCTATGTGGCGTTCGTCATTGATGTGTTCGCCCGCAGGATCGTGGGCTGGAAAGTCTCGACTTCCATGACCACCCAGTTCGTGCTCGATGCCCTTGAACAGGCCATCTGGCAACGAAAGCCCGCGGGAAACAAGGCACTGATCCATCATTCGGACCGTGGGTCACAATACCTGTCGATCCGGTATACCGAACGCTTGGCGCTGGCTGACATCGATGCCTCGGTCGGCACGGTTGGTGACAGCTACGACAATGCACTGGCGGAAACCATCAACGGTTTATACAAGGCCGAGGTCATCCATCATCTGGGGCCATGGAAATCCATGGCGCAGGTCGAATGGGAAACCCTCAAGTGGGTGGACTGGTATAATAACCGACGCCTGCTGGCGCCAATCGGCTACAGGCCTCCCGCCGAAGCCGAACGCGCCTTCTATGCAGATCAGAGCAGGCTTGATATCGCTGCCTGATTACTGAACAAATCGCTCTCCGGTAAACCCGGGGCAGTTCACACCTCGTGCACCGCACCATCGGCAAGACGGCGGATCAACGCGCAATCCGAACGCCCCGAGATCACCCGGTCTTCCCAGCGTCGGGTCGCTGGATTGAAATGCGTGGCTGCGCACACCCCGTTGAGGAACGCCAGCACCTGCCAGCGCACAGGCCGCCCGTGGCTGAGGTATTCGGGCAGGCGGTAGAGCGCACCGACCGCAATCGGGCCGACACGCAGAGGGTTGTTACGGGGCGCAAACCAGCGCCCCGCATAATACTGTCTGAACATCTTTTTTTCTCCGGTCGGGGATCAGCGCGCGGCCAGCACAGCTTCCCGCACCATGGTGATCGGGTGGTCTGCGGCGATGGCGGACAGCACGTCTGGGCCGAACAGGATGCTGCTTATGAGCACAAGCAGACCGGCCACCCCGAACAGGAAGCCCGCCATGTCCTTGATGTCCTCTCGGGTCTGGGGGGAGAGTTTCATGCGCCTTCTCCCTGCCCGTCGGTGCTCTGGACGGCCACATGCCGCCCGCGCCCCGCCCGGCCGAGGGGCAGGAACTCGCGGGGGCCTTCCGGGGGTAGGTCAGGCAGGGCCACCACCAGCGTTTCATTTTCTGCCCGGAATAGATGGGTATGATTGGCAACCCGATACTGGTTCGGGCCCATTTTCTTGTAGGTCTTGCCATAGGGGGTCGCAGCGAACCGGAAACGCGTTCCCACACGCAGGCTCTTGAAAGTCACAGGATCAGACATCGTTTTCTCCTTTGTGGATTTTCTTCTGACCCTTTCAGCCGGCTCATCGGCCGGCGCGCAGGTTAAGGGCGGCGCTTGCGCCGGGAGCTTGCGACGAACCCTTAGCCTGCGTGACGGACTATGAGAGGCGACCTTTTCTTTTTGTGTTTTTTGTTTTCCTGTTTTTATTCCTTTATTTTTTCTGTCGTTTATTGGGCGGCTGACAGGCACGGCGCCCTGATGTCAGTCGGGCTCACATCGATCCAGACTGGCCCGTCGCCCGTGGCCTCCAGCGCCTGACGGATCACCTCAGCACTCAGAAATTCCGCGCCGTCATCCCCGCCAAAAGAGGCGCGTTTGATATCGTACCAATCACTGGAAGCGTCTCGGGGGTCGGCTTCCTTGGCATAGGCGACAAGATTGGGCGCACCATCCGGGTCAGGCAGGCAGGGCTTGCCATTGGACATCAGATACACGCCCTGATCGCCAACCAGCATCAGCCCTGCGGGAATACGCGTCGCATCAATGTCGTCATGGGTCGGCATGCGATCAATGACAGGCACTTTCTGGTACGCAGGCGAGAAAAGCTGATCGAGTGTCGGACTATGGGCCTCAGCGGCTTCAGCATGGGCAAGCAGGCGCTCCACCAGAGCGCGCTCAAAGTGAAGTTTCATGGTTTTTCCTTCTCTGGTGCGTGAGCGGCATAAAAAAAGGGCGGGACACCGAGGTGTCCCGCCCTTTGGGGTTGAATAAGCGCAGGCTTAAAAATCGTAGGTCTGAACGCCATCAATGGGCAGGCCGTCGCGGTCGAACAGGACATAGGCACAGCCCTGTGCGCGCGCCGCCGCGAGAATGGCCGCAAGGCCAGGCGAGGCGTGTTCCGCCGCCCGAAGTTCCGACTGCGCGTAAATCAGCCACCCATACGGACCCGCGAGACAGGACATGCCATCCACCCCCTCTGTTTCGATATAACGGGCGAGAAGTGTCCGGTCCTCGGGAGAGAGATGGGCGGTACTCGCATCGGCAAAGCGCTCGATAGGCAAATTGAGTGTCGGCATGCCCGGAAATCCTCAAAGCAAAAGGACAAAGCCCCGCGTCAGCGGGGCAGGCCGCAGGGCCACCCGCTTAGGCCCTGCATTGGGCAGGAAGCCCCTGCCCGTCCCCCCTCAGGCGGCGAGAGCCTGCGGTGACGCGCGCAGGGCGTCCTGTGCGACACTCAGCGGATGGCGGCGCGCGGCGTAAGCCGCACGCAATTCCGCAACAGTAGCGACATCGAGGAGCGTATGGGTGCACTGGCTCAGGCGCTGCACCCGCGCGTTCGTGGCTCGCAGCCACCCATACAGGCCGATATGCCCAGCGGCCGGGCTGGTGAACTCATCCGGGGTTTCATCGGGCCAGAGCGAGCCGTGGTCAGCGAACTGGAACGGGGTATGCGGCCCGCCCCACATCCGCACCCCATAATCGTCGGGCATCGGCAGCGGGCGCTTGAAAATCTCGTGCATCCAGTCGTTCGTCCCCAGTGACCCCTCACGATACGCGGCCTCAAAACCTGCCGGGCGGCGCTGCCCACGCGGCACGGTGATCATGACCATGAAACTTTCCTGCGGGCGGTCTGCGGCGACACGGGCTCCGTATTCGATGACGGCACTGCGGATCTGATCAAGCCGCGTTGCGACAATGTCCTGAGCCGGATAAAAATTTCCAAGCAGCTCCATGCTCGTGGAGGATCCCAGATCATCGTGCTGACGGGTGGCGCGGTTCGCACTGAGTC
>NZ_JAFVMG010000034.1 GCF_017377745.1 Acetobacter suratthaniensis
GTCTACAACATGCGCCGCTTCCTCTTCCTCGAAAGATTGAACGCGAGCGCGTAGTCATTCAGCAGGGGACAACACTCGATCTGCTCAATACGCAGATCGAATGCTACCCCAGATAGCATCAATCAGCACGCCAAAAGCCCAAAATCAAAACCAAGGTACATCAACCAATAGTTCTTCGATCCCTCCACGTGCCTGACTCTGCAGCACGAGTTGCCCCAACAGTCCCAGCAACGTCGCCAACACCACAAGCGTTTTCAGCCCGTGGCGCAGGCGACCGCTAGACACCAAAAACAAAGCGCGGTGACGAATAGCGGGCATGAGCCGAATTACCTGGCGGTGCTTGGCAGGCAGGGATAGAGAGTCATTTCTTATAGCTTTAATCGTTTTGCTGCTGTTTGAGCCGCCTGCAACGCTTTCTCATCCATCCATGTTCTATGACTGCGTTCAAGTGCCATTTGTGTATTTGAAACTTCAGAGGGGTCACCATGATGGAACGGCGGCTGAGGTGCATACTGGATAATGAGTTGAATATGTTCCGCTGCAGTCTGCCCACGTAATTGGGCTGCAAGGATAAGTCCAAAATCAAGACCAGCGGTAACACCTGCTCCGGTAATCCGGTTACGGTCTTGTACAACGCGTTCATGGCTTTCAATAGCGCCCATCAACGGTAGTAGATTAACGACCCCCCAATGGGATGTCGCTTTATATCCTTCCAATAATCCAGCGGCGGCAAGAATAAGACTACCTGTGCAAACACTGGTAATAAACCGAGAGTGGGGTGCACGACTTGTCAAAAAAGCAAGAACGCTTGGATCATTCATGCAGGCAATTGTTCCCATCAGTCCGCCCGGTACAAACAGCACATCAAGCTCCTGTGGGCATGTCTCTGGTGTATCTGTTGGAGGGACAGGGATACCAACATCGGTTGATACTGGTTTCATGGTCATGCCAACCAGATGAATTTCGGCTCCTAGAATTTTAAAAATTGTCTGGGGACCGACAAGATCCTGAAGAACCATATTCGGGTAGACAAGCATTGCAATTTTGATCGGAGGCCCCGAAAAGTGCATGCCTTGCATGTGCTTCAGATGCTCTTTTTCAGAACTACTAGAGGCGGCTTTGGCGCTTTCTGAGACTATAGAGGTCAGGATAAGAGTGGCAAGTGTACGTCTTTTAAGACCGATTGACGAAGAAGAACCTGGTGGGAAATTTGTCATAGCCGTTTCTTTGCATGGGAGTTTGATCTGAGCGAAGACTGCACAGGAGCCGCTCTCAAGTGTACTGTCAGGTTTCATCATCAGAATGCCACCTGAAGTGAACCCAAAGCCGAACGGGGAGCTTCTGCTCGCATAGAGAAAGTTCCGTTTGTATCGTAGATGCGAGCGTTGGTCAGGTTTGTCAGATTGAGTTGAACTCTGATAGGCTGCCCATGTGCGGAAAACTTGTACCATATGGCGGAATCAAGCCGGACGTATCCAGGGAGATAAAATGAATTCGGAAGTGTCGCCTCCCGTCGGGTCGCGGCTCTGATGCCTAGTCCCAAGCCTAGACCATGCAAACCTGTTCCGCCTGCAAACTCGTATGTTGTCCAGATGTTCCCAGTATGTTTAGGGACACCAGCAAGTATACTGCCTACAGGATACTTGTTGTCACGGGTTACACTGGCAATCGTGTAAGCGTAACTGAGAACGGCTTTCCAGCCTGGTAGAATCTCACCGGCCACATCAGCCTCTATGCCTCGACTACGCTGTTGTCCCACGGCAATGGAATAAAGCGGATGAGCAGGGTCTGTTGTGGCAACATTAGTGCGATGGATATCATATACTGCGACCGTCGCTTGAAGGTGGTCATGAAACAGTTTCTGCTTAACTCCTGCTTCAATCTGGTGAGACCTTCCTGGAGAAAGGGGAGTTCCATTGAAGGATGAAGTAGAGGTTGGAATGAAGCCGGTCGACCAATTAAAATAAAGAGAAGTTGTTTTTCTTAAGGCATAAAGAGTCCCAAGTCTGGGAGAGAATTTGTTTGCTGATACAGACGTATTGATTCCCTTTATTTTATTGAGAGAAGATGTTGTCGTGGCGTCATATCGACCACCACCAAGTAAATAGACGCGGTCAAAAAGAGAAATGTAGTCCTGAAAATATACAGAGGCAGCTTCAGCCTGTGTTGAAATATTGGAGCGTAACCGGGAAATCCCGGGTAACCCACTATAAATAGGGTCCGCAAGGATAAGTGCTGGTAGCGTCGCGGCATAGGTCTTGGCGCTATAATCTGTTTGATAGAGTTCACCACCGACCAGCCAGTCGTGTTTTAGTGGTCCGGTATGGAACGAACCGGAAAATTCATTTTGAAGATCGAAATCCTTTCCCATTTGAGGGCCACTGGAAACCCCTCGGCTGAGAGTTTCTCCATTCGTTGAAAGAGCAAAGGTGCTCATACGATCGGTGCCGAAGTTATAGTTATTGATTGAGCTTGCGAAACCTGACCGGAATTTGAGTGCGTCAGAAAATTTATGTACCCAATTATACCCTAAACGCCACGAGGTCTGATGCGATGCTCCAAGTGTCTGATTGTCGAAATTATAGGACAGGGGGAGCGCCAGTGCCTTCTGGATTAAAGGCGTTTGAGACGCGCCCCAAGTGTAGTTTGAGAGCTGCCATGACGCGAAGAAATCAATTCTATCACGACGTGAGGGATTCCATTGAAGTGTGGGAGCAACATAAGTTGTTTCGTTATAGCCGAAATCCCGGAATGTATCGTCGTGCTGGTAGGCGAAATTAATACGCCCGATAATTTTTCCGTCTCCCGAGAGGTCGCGGTTGCTGTCAGCGGTTCCTCGGAATAAGCCAAAACTGCCACCTGATAATCCGACATTCAGAAAATTATGATTCGGAATGGCGCGCTTAGTCGTGACGTTGACGGTGCCACCGGAAGAGGTTGACCCACCGTATAATACCGAAGCAGGGCCCTTGAGAACTTCAATGGTCTCGACGCCTTGAATGTCCTGTGTGCCAGTTTGTTCGCGAAAGCCATCTCGCAGTGTCGTAGATGAATCCACAAATCCACGTACACGGAACGTCAGAGAGTTAGGAAAGGTCAGATTACGTTCGACACTGCTGACAGTCTCGACAGCCTGGTTAATGCCTAAGACGCCTCTATCCTGAATCACAGCAGGAGTAATGACTTGTACTGCCGCTGGTGTTTTCTGGATGGCAACAGGAATTTTCAGTGCTGAACTGCTGGTCTGAGCGAGATAACTCTCGGCAGGTAGCCGTATTCCGTTCACGATCACCCAGCTTTGCGACTGGGATACAGGCACTGTCTTTTTTTCTTTCTGAGGTAGTAGACCTAACTGTGACGGTGATGTTTTTTCTATACTGTCCTGAGCCCATAAAGGTGTTGCGGTAAAACCATAAGACAGCATGACAATGCGCACGACAAAACGACACGCTCGCACTCCTTGAGTGCCATGAGTGTTTTTATCCATGATGAAAGACGATCCTGAACTGAGAAAAACTCAGCACCGGAACATGCAGAATCAGTCCCAAATACGCAGGAAACAGGCGTACGGGATGAGACGACACAAACCGGAAGCTGACGAAAGGCTCAGGAGAACAATGGTGGTCCGCGTGACGGTGGTAGACCTGTCAGAACAGATGGTGGCGCTCTGGGCGAGTGAGCCCGCATTTCCTGTTGATACCGATACACAGCGTAAGCGGGTAGGGTTGGTAGGCTTGTCAGCATAAAAGCGACAAGTTCTAGCAACGGGCAAAGCGGGCAGCTCTTGTCATGATGATGTGCTGGCCCATGATGATCTGACATGCCCATAGGCATATCATCATCCATGTTGTGCTGAGGACTGATATCAATACCCGTAAGCCGCTCAATGGCAGCTCTGGGTGTCTCGTCGGGGAGGGAAAAACCTTGAAGGAAAAGCTGTCCTAAAAACCCGACAAGAACCAACATCCCAATAAGAATTGTGAGGGGTGTTGTTTTCTGATTCTGTTGGGTTTCGGAAATAGTCAAGGCTATTGATAGCTCCAATATTATGACTGGGGCATAAAGGACTATTGGTCCGCAGTGTCAAGGAGAGATGCTAGGATCATAGTCTGTGTAGCATTGTATGCTATTCAAAAATGGACAGGAGATCATCTCCTATGTCTGGAGTGTCGGAGGCTGACTGAGCCGCTCCGAGATTGCCGGGACTGTTCCTCGCCCACCATGAGACACGTCCGCTGTGAGGAAGCATGAGGTTGCGCTCCCGCATCTCAGATGTAGGCGGAAGCGGTCAGTCGGTTATCATACTTGTCTGGGTCTAATGAAAACCGACCGCTAAGGGAATCTGGATATACGCTTGGCTTGGGGGAGGAGACTTTTGAAACGTGCCAGCAAGAGCCGCATAAACGGATCACTGAACTGTCCGAGGAGTGGACTTCCATGCAGGTAGTATGAAGTCGCTATAGGGTCGAGATTATACTCATCAAGTAGAATCCACTGCAGTCGGTTCTGATCAAGACCAGCCCGTCGTTTCTCTGTTGCTGGAACCTCAACCGCTGTGCGGCCAGGATCTGGTAAGCATGTTGTCACGGGAAGAAGGAGCAGGTAGTGCCGATTGTCTCGTGCTACAAAAGCGGCGGCGACAGTCGTGGGGCGATCCTTACGCCCTTCGCTTTCCCCGCATGCGTCCTGCCAATGCCAAAGATAGGGGTATCGCAAGACCATCCCTGGTCGAAAATCAGCGCTCATGACTGTGGCGTAATGTCCAGTAAGTAGTCGTCTATTGCGCTCCCGATGTCGTGGACTAGATCAGCAGGCATGTCCGCTGTCGCGCCGACAAGACGCTTGTCGGCACTACGGGTTGTCAGCGCCTCATATTGTTCAACGCTGAGCATGATCAGTCGCGGTTTGCCACGCTGGCTGATTGAAACAGGGCTTTGCAAGGCGCTGGCGATGATGTCGCCTGATTTACGCGACAGGTCACTGGTCGAAAATGTACGCACGATCCTCTCCTTCATTGCAGATTACAAATACAGCAAATACAGCAATAATGTAAATGGTGTAGATTGTCCGCTACGGGGATGGCCTTGGCATCGACGCTATGACCCAGATAATGGCGGCCCCATCCGGTAGTAAGCTGGGCGGCATGTGATAATTTAATTGCTTTCTGCTTCGCGGATGAGCGGGCTTTTTTACCCTGTGATTTGCACAGGCCTCCACGAAGATGTAAAGCCCGGTTTCCGGCTGATTATCCTCATATTCTGGGTTTTTTCGACGGGCGTTGTGTCCGGATTTTTTACGTCCGACAAGAGAACTTATCGGACATAAAAACGGGGAAGGGGGTGGAAATAGGAAAAGAATAAAATTTCAAGTTAATGGTCAGTTAGATTGAATTGAAGTTCCTTGCCTTCACGTTTGTAAAGGCGTATTTTTGCGCGTATCTGGCAAGGAGAAAAGAGTATGGCGTCCATCAATCTGAGGATCGACAGCACCCTGAAGGATCAGGCTTATGCCCGTCTCGCGGAGCTGGGCGTGACGCCATCCGACCTGATCCGCCAGACCTTCGAATATGTCGTGCAGACCGGAAAACTGCCCGTTTCGCGGCATGTC
>NZ_JAFVMG010000035.1 GCF_017377745.1 Acetobacter suratthaniensis
GGGCAGCGCTTGCGATTACCTTTGTGGAAGCGGGGACGGGACGGAAGATCGCGTGTCACGCACCGGAAGTGGCGACGTTGTTGCGCCGGGTGGCCGCCGAGCATGGACTGGCCGTACAGGGTGCGGCCATCACGGTCACGTCGTCAGCCGGGTAGGATTTGAAAGCCCGCTAAAAAGAAACGAAGATTTTTTCGTTCTCCTTTGAAAAAATACCCGTATCGATCGTCTTATAGAGTGAGCCCTCCCGCAGGGACGGGACATCTTCCTTGAAATTCATCGTCTGGTTTGTCCTTCGCCCGGTGGCGACAACGCTGCTGTTGGTCTCCGCCGTGCTGTCCGGGCTTATGGCGCTGCCCCATCTCCCGGTCTCGGACCTGCCTGATGTCGACCTACCGGTGATCTCGATCTCGGCGTCGAATGCCGGCGGCTCGCCCGAAGTCATGGCCCGCACGGTGGCAGCCCCCTTGGAGCGCCATCTGGGCAATATCGCGGGCGTGACGCAGATGCAGTCCACCTCCACTCGGGGCGAGACCTCCATCTCGCTGGGATTTGAACTGGGCCGTGATCTCAACGGCGCCGCACGTGACGTGGAAGCGGCGATCCGGGCCGCGCGACGTGACCTGCCGACCACGCCGGGGTCCGATCCCAGCTATCATCGCGCCAACCCGAACGCGACGCCGGTGCTGATCCTTGCCGTAACACCGGGCATGCAGCTCATGCCTCGCCTGTATGATCTGGTGAACACCACGCTGCGACCCATGCTGCTGCAGGTGCCGGGGGTAGGGGATGTGATGCTCATGGGCAGTTCCGCCCCCGCCGTGCGGGTGGAGATGAACCCGCTGCTGTTCTTCAAATACGGCATGGGGTTCGAGAACCTGCGCGCAGCACTTGCTTCGGCCAATGCGCATACACCGAAGGGCGTGATCGACATGGCGGGCCAGCGCTACCAGCTTGCCGTTAACGATCAGGCAGAACATGCCGATGCGTACCGGGATATGGTCATCGCCTACAAAAGCGGACGTCCGATCCGGCTGCGCGATGTGGCGACCGTCACCGACAGCATGCAGGACGTGAACGCCGCCGCGTTCTTTGATGGAAAGCCGGCGCTGACGCTGATGGTGCGTGCCCAGCCGGAGGCCAATCTGGTCGGCATTGTCGATGCGGTAAAAGCGCGGCTGCCACAGTTGCGGACACTGATGCCGCCGGGGGCGGATATTGCGGTGGCGCGGGATGGCTCGGCCGTGATCCGCTCTTCCCTGCACCATACGCTGGTGACGCTGCTGGCCGCCTGCGTGCTGGCGCTGGTTGTGGTCTGGGTGTTCCTGCGGTCATGGACCGCATCCATCGCGACGGCGATCATCGTGCCGTGCTGCCTGATCGCCAGTCTTGGACCGATGCATCTGGCGGGGTTCGGGCTGGATAATCTCTCGCTCATGGCGCTGACGGTGGTGACGGGACTGGTGGTGGATGACGCCATTGTGGTGATCGAGAACATCATCCGCATGCGCGAGCGCGGGCTTTCCATCGACGAGGCCGCCATTGCCGGGGCGAGCGAGGTGGCGTTCACGCTGCTGTCCATTACCGTCTCGGTGCTGGCGGTGTTCCTGCCCATCGGTTTTGCCCCCGGTCTGACGGGACGGCTGTTCCGGGAGTTTGCAGGAACAGTGGGTATCACTGTCACGGTGTCGCTGGTTCTGTCCTGCGTGGTCACGCCGTGTCTGACGGCGTTGTGCATGCGCTTTGCCGAAGGGAAAAGGCCGGAGCAGGCCGAACAGAACCTTACCCCAGCCAGCAGAGATCACGGCGGCAGCCTGTATCGCCGCACGTTGGACGTCTGCCTGAGCCATCCCGGCAAGACGGCATTGCTGCTGCTGCTGACCCTGCTCGCGACCGGTTTTCTGTTCCTGCGTATGCCAAAGGTCGTGTTCCCGCGTCAGGATATCGGCATCGTCTCAGGGGCTCGCGGGGCAGTGGCAGTTCTCTTGCCCAGACCAAGGAGCGGCTGGAACACTTCAGCAAAGTGCTGCTGAATGACCCGGCCGTCAGTCATGTCATTGCCTATCTCGATACCGGCGAAGGCTCCAGCCACGGCATGGTGTTCGCCACCCTGCGCGATCTGTCCACCGGACGAGCCTCCGGGGCGGAAGTGGCGGCTCGCGTGGTGGCCCGGATGGGGAAAGACATTCACGCCGAATATCATGCGCAGGCGCCCGGTAACATCATGATGCGGGTCGGCTCGAACAGCAGCGGGGTCAGCTATATCCTGCGCAGCGAGGACGACCGGCTGCTGGGACCGGCGACACGCAAACTGGCAAAAGCCCTGCGACATCATCCCGAATTCACGGACGTGGACCCGGATGTCGATCCGCCGGGGCAGGGCATCACGCTTACCATTGATCGCGATACCGCTGCCCGTGTCGGGGTGACACCACAGGTGATCGGCAACACCCTGTCCGATGCGCTCGGCCAGACCACGGCCTCGGTTGTCTACACCGCACATGGGCAATATAACGTGGTGCTGACGGTGGAACACCGCTTTCAGCAGGACCCGGAAATCCTGAAGCAGTTCTGGGTCAGCCCGTCCGGTGGGTCTGCTTCAGGTAGTTCGGCGTCGAACACCATCCGGGTGGTCACGTCGGCTGCGGCCAGTACCACAGCTTCGACCAATGTCACGGCGTTTCGGAACCAGATCGCCAATTCTCTGGCGGGTGGGGCGAATGCTTCAACCGGTTCGGCCGTGGCGACCGGGGCGGAGACACTGGTGCCGCTGTCCGTCGTGGCCCGGATCACCCCCAGTCTCGACCCGGTGGCCGTGACCCATATCGGTTACGCCAGTTCCGCCTCGCTGGCGCTGGAACTGGCGCCCGGCGTCAGCCTGTCACAGGCGCAGGCGATCATCGATCAGGAATGGCACAGCCTGCATCTGCCGAAGGAGATCAGTGGCGAATTGCAGAGCGATGAAGGGGATCTGGGCAGAAGCACGCATGACAGCGAAATCCTGATTATCGCGGCTATCCTGGCCGTCTGGATCACGCTGGGCATGCTGTACGAGAGCGTGTGGCACCCTCTTACCATTCTTTCCACCATCCCCTCGGCCGGGATCGGGGCCGTGGTCGCGCTCGACCTGTTCGGCCTGCCGTTCTCGGGCATGGCGGTGATTGCCATGCTGCTGCTCACCGGCATCTCGCTGAAAAACGCCATCCTGCTGATGGATTTCGCCATCCATGCCGAACGCGAACGCGAACGCGGCATGACGGGGCGCGAGGCTATCCGTGAGGCCTGCCTGCTGCGCCTGCGGCCGATCGTCATGACCACCTTTGCCGCCGCCCTCGGCGCGCTGCCGTTGGTAATGATGGGCGGATACGGCATGGAACTGCGCCAACCATTGGGCATTGCGCTGATCGGTGGCCTGCTCGTCAGCCAGGCACAGACCATGTTTACGACACCGGCTCTCTATCTGCTGGTGGAGCGATTGTCGCGGGAGAAACATGGTAAAAGCGTTTGATGGCAGTAAGGGGGGGGAGCGGAATGTCCGATTAACAAGCAGGTCACCGGAAAACCAGACAGCATTGAGACATGCCCATATCATCTTGCCCAACAAAACTGATAACCGGTACGCAGCAAAATCTTGCAAAATAGAGAATGCAAGATTATCTTGAGATTATGGAACCTGCATTTATGTCTCAAATTCATATTGGCCATCGTTTACGCAGTTTGCGGGAACAAAAAGGGCTCAAGCAAAAGGAAGTGGCCGAAGCTCTTGGCCTTTCTGATCATCAGCCTGTCTCTCAGATTGAATTAGGCAAAAGAAAAGTTACGGCTCAGGAGCTCGTGCGTGCATCTCAGTATTTTGATGTCTCTTTGGAGTGGTTAACCAACCCATTTATTCTTACATCCAAAAATAGCTTTTCTTGGAGACAGAATAATGTAACAGATGAAAATCTTAATTCGTTTGAGGAAGTCGCGGGAGAGTGGATTGGCGCCTTTCGAGAGCTCAATAAAATAAATAAAACTCCGCTTAAGCAAATACTTCCAAGGTTAAGCTTAACTTATAATAGTTCACTAAATGATGCAGTTACTGCGGGCGAGCAAGTTTCTGAGGAATTGAATTTAGGCGAACGACCAGCATTGTCACTGTCTGACGCGCTCGAAAATCGACTTGGTATTTTGGTCCTCATGATTGACACCGTGCAAGGAATCTCTGGAGCGGCCTGCGCACTGCAGGACTTGAATGCTATTTTAATAAATAGGAAAGAGCGGCCAGCTAGGCGAAATACCGATCTTGCACATGAATTTTACCATATTTTGACATGGATGGAGATGCGTCCAGAAAGAAAAGAAGCTGCGTGTCATTCTCAGGAAAGTCCCTCTACCCATAAGGCTAAGAGAAACCAAAAAATTGAGCGCCTTGCAGATAACTTTTCTGCCGGCCTTCTAATGCCTCAAAAAACATTAAATTTACTTGGAAAACCACATGGCAATTTAACAAAATGGCTTATTGAAGGAGCGGACTATCTTGGAGTGTCAGCTCTTTCGTTGAAATGGAGACTTGTCAACTCCAAGGTGTGCCCAGAATTGAAACGAATTTCAAGTGAAGACATTCGTGAAAATCGAGCTCATGAGAATAACCCAGAACTACCTCCGTTATTCAGCAAGAAATTTCTGGAAACAATCGACCTGGCAATTCAACATGGCCATATTTCGATAGGAAAGGCAGCAAAGCTTTTAAATTTTCCTGTGGATGAATTGGGAGATCTGTTCGAAATTCACTCTATTAATCATCCGGGTAGGGTATAATAGTGCCAAGCAGCGCAGTTTTGCTAGTAGATACCAATGTTATTATTGAAAGTCACAGTCGAAATTGTTGGCTTGCGCTGTGTAGAGGTTTTTGCGTGCAGACGGTCGAAAAATGCATTGAAGAAACTCAAAACGGCCACTTCTCTCGCGATCCGTTGAAGCGTATTGATGAGCCAATTCTTCGATCGTCATTGAATAAAATTCACACAGTTACGGAACTTCAACGTGCTGAAGTTTTACTTAACGGTGGAGCTGGGTTAGATGATGGTGAAAGAGATTTATGGGCACATGCATTAACTCGCACAGATGTATGGATTCTATGTGGTCCGGATACGGCAAGCATGCGTTTTGGTTATGCAGTCGAGAAACGTGACCGCTTGGTTTCACTTGAATCTTTACTAAAAAAACTCGGGCATACTCCGTCAGGAGCCCTTCCTGATCATTACAAACAGCGGTGGCTGGACGATACAATGTCAAAACTCGCGATTGGCATATTATAGAATAAATATACTCAATGCGCACAAAGATAATAAACGTCAGTAATTAAAATACAATCTGCATTCGTTATCATGGTTCACTCCATTCATGTTAATTACGCCTCATCTCTGAAGGTCTGCTTTACGCGCTCCTATTATTATTCCCACGTGGCCGGGATGAGGCGGAAGCGGACATAGCTCTGGATGCATAAGCTTTATGAGGATAGGGGGCATTTATTTCAGTAAGAGGTCATGCGTGTGCCG
>NZ_JAFVMG010000036.1:0-2500 GCF_017377745.1 Acetobacter suratthaniensis
TGGGTAGTTTGGAAGACCTGGCGGCGACCGACTTTCCCGCGACTTAAGCCGCAGTATCATAGGCGCTGGGGTTTTTCACGTCCGAGTTCGGGATGGGATCGGGTGGTACACACCCCGCCATAGCCACCAGGTCATCCAGACCACCCTGATTGGGGTGAGTGTGGATTTCGGTTGGTTTTAATGAGAAGCTATTGAGTGAGTGCTTGTTGTGCATGGATGATTTCTGTGCACGGTCTGTCGGCTTTATGGGCTGACAGTGAAGGAGTGAGCCTATTGGGTGATTAGGACCAGTTAGCTGCACGTGTTACCACGCTTTCACATCTGGCCTATTAACGTGGTGGTCTACCACGACCCTTGGGGAGACCTAGTTTTGAGGTGGGTTTCCCGCTTAGATGCTTTCAGCGGTTATCCCGTCCATACTTAGCTACCCGGCTGTGCCGCTGGCGCGACAACCGGTGCACCAGAGGTATGTTCATCCCGGTCCTCTCGTACTAGGGACAAATCCTCTCAAGTCTCCAACATCCACGGCAGATAGGGACCGAACTGTCTCACGACGTTCTAAACCCAGCTCACGTACCACTTTAATCGGCGAACAGCCGAACCCTTGGGACCTGCTCCAGCCCCAGGATGTGATGAGCCGACATCGAGGTGCCAAACCTCCCCGTCGATGTGGACTCTTGGGGGAGATCAGCCTGTTATCCCTAGAGTACCTTTTATCCGTTGAGCGATGGCCCTTCCACGCGGGACCACCGGATCACTATGGCCGACTTTCGTCTCTGCTCGAGCTGTCACTCTCGCAGTCAGGCGGGCTTATGCCATTGCACTCGACAGCCGGTTTCCGACCGGCCTGAGCCCACCATCGCGCGCCTCCGTTACACTTTGGGAGGCGACCGCCCCAGTCAAACTGCCCACCATGCAGGGTCCCGGATCAGGCTAACTGACCACGGTTAGACATCAGAAAAATTCAGGGTGGTATTTCAAGGATGGCTCCACGGGAACTGGCGCCCCCGCTTCAAAGCCTCCCACCTATCCTACACAGAATGTCTCTGATGCCACTGCAAAGCTACAGTAAAGGTTCATAGGGTCTTTCCGTCTGACCGCGGATACCCCGCATCTTCACGGGGAATTCAATTTCGCTGAGCCGATGCTGGAGACAGCGGGGAAGTCGTTACGCCATTCGTGCAGGTCGGAACTTACCCGACAAGGAATTTCGCTACCTTAGGACCGTTATAGTTACGGCCGCCGTTTACCGGGGCTTCAATTCAGTGCTTGCACACCTCCTCTTAACCTTCCGGCACCGGGCAGGCGTCAGACCCTATACGTCGTCTTTCGACTTCGCAGAGTCCTGTGTTTTTACTAAACAGTCGCTACCCCCTGGTCTGTGCCACCCGAACATGGTTGCCCACGCGCGGGTCTCGCTTATCCCGAAGTTACACGAGTAATTTGCCTAGTTCCTTCAGCATCGTTCTCTCAAGCGCCTTGGTATGCTCTACCAGTCCACCTGTGTCGGTTTAGGGTACGGTCTATACGCCAGAGCTATTTCCTGGAATGCTCCAAAAGCCCATCCAATCCGTTAAGGATGAACAACATATCGCATTCGTCACTTCTGGCAGGTTCAGGAATATTCACCTGATTCCCATCGACTACGGCTTTCGCCCTCGCCTTAGGGGCCGACTAACCCTGCGTGGATTAACCTTGCGCAGGAACCCTTGGACTTTCGGCGACAGTGTTTCTCGCACTGTTTGTCGCTACTCATGTCAGCATTCGCACTTCCGATATCTCCAGAGAGGGTCACCCCGTCTCCTTCACAGACCTACGGAACGCTCCGCTACCGCGCATACATAGTATGCACCCACAGCTTCGGCACGTGGCTTGAGCCCCGTTACATTTTCGGCGCAGGGTTTCTATTAGACCAGTGAGCTATTACGCTTTCTTTAAAGGATGGCTGCTTCTAAGCCAACCTCCTGGTTGTTTTGGAATCCCCACATCCTTTCCCACTTAGCCACGATTTAGGGGCCTTAGCTGGTGGTCTGGGCTGTTTCCCTCTCGACAATGGACCTTAGCACCCACTGTCTGTCTGCCAGGCTAAACTTCCGGGTATTCGGAGTTTGGTTGGGTTTGGTAAGGCTTTGGGCCCCCCTAGCCCATCCAGTGCTCTACCCCCCGGGGTCAACACCTGACGGTCTACCTCAATAGATTTCGCGGAGAACCAGCTATCTCCGAGTTTGATTGGCCTTTCACCCCTAGCCACAGCTCATCCCCGACTTTTTCAACAGGCGTGGGTTCGGCCCTCCAGTGCGTGTTACCGCACCTTCAGCCTGGCCATGGCTAGATCACTCGGTTTCGGGTCTTCTGCCAGCAACTCGTCGCCCTATTCAGACTCGCTTTCGCTACGCCTACACCTAACGGCTTAAGCTCGCTGCAAACAGAAACTCGCTGACCCATTATACAAAAGGTACGCCGTCACCCCATAAGAGGCTCCGACTGCTTGTAGGCATTC
>NZ_JAFVMG010000037.1 GCF_017377745.1 Acetobacter suratthaniensis
ACGCGCTTTACCGAGTTTGTGAATGTCGCGGACCTTATGGCCCTCTATCGTGACTTCGCCGATGTGGTGCAGCAGGATGATCTGCGCCGCTACGTGACCCTGCCCGCCGTCAAGGGTGGTCACCGTCAGATTGTTGTGGCCCCGGTCCATGCGCGCTTCCGTGGCTATCAGAAGACGCTGGCCGAGCGGATCACCGCGATTGAGAACCGTAAGGGCAAACCCCAGAAGGGCGATGACATCCTGCTCTCCGTCATGGGGGATGCCCGCCATGCCGCCCTTGATCTGCGCTTTGTCGGCTGGGGCCGGGCAGGGGAGGGGGAAGACAGCAAGCTTGATCTGATGATCCGCAACGTCTTCGCCATCTGGGAGGAGAGTGCGCAGAACCGATACACCAATCCCGAGACCGGCCAGCCTTACGCCCAGCCCGGTGCGGTGCAGATGATTTTCTCGGATCTGGGCACCGTGGGCGCGCAAGGCAAGCGGGGCTTCTCTGCCTATCTGTGGATCCGTGACGAGCTGGTGCGCATGGGCGTGCCGCGCGAGCAGATCGCCTTCATGCAGGACTACAAGAAGGCCGAAGCCAAGCAGCGCCTGTTCGGCGACCTCAATGCCGGACGCAAGCGTATCCTGATTGGCAGCACCCAGACCATGGGCACGGGGGTCAACGCCCAGCAGCGGCTTCTGGCCCTGCACCATCTGGATGTGCCCTGGCTGGTCTCGGACATCATCCAGCGTGAAGGGCGCATCGAGCGGCAGGGCAACCAGAACCCCGAAATCCGGATTTATGCCTATGCGCAGGAAGGCTCGGTGGACGCCACCAACTGGCAGCTGCTCGAACGCAAGCTGCGTTTCATCGCCATGGCGATGTCTGGCGATCGCTCCATCCGGCGCGTGGAAGATCTGGACAGCGATGGCAACCAGTTCGCCATGGCCAAGGCGCTGGCCTCGGGCGATATGCGGCTCATGCAGAAAGCCGGTCTGGAAGCAGAGCTTGCGCGGCTCGAACGTCTCTATGCGGCGCATTACGACGACCAGTTCGCGGTGCGGCGGGCCGTCCAGCAGGCCGAGCGTGACATCGCCTGGGCGCAGGCACGGGTTCCGTTGATCGAGGCTGATCTGGCGGCCCGTGTGACCACGCGGGGCGACGCCTTCCGCTTCGAGACCGAGCGCGGTGTGATCACCGAGCGTGAGAAGGCTGGTGCGTTCCTGCTGGCCCAGATCCGTCTCGCCGTCAGGAACGCACAGGAGGGAAGGTGGACGCTTGGCCGCATCGGCGGCTTTGCCATCACGTTGGATGCCGTCAGCCGCCAGCGTTTCACCGAGGACAAGGTGGTGACGGAGGCAGGGCTATCCATCGCCTTCGCGCATGCCACGGTGGACATCGCCGTGGATCAGGAAACGAAACCTCTGGGGCTGGTGGCCCGCATCGAGAACCTTGTGCTGCGTCTTGATGCGGAGCTGGCCGACACCCAGAAAATCCGTGACGAGGCGACCCGCCGTCTGCCTGCCTATCAGGCCCGGCTTGGTGCGCCGTTCCGCGATCAGGCCCTGCTCGATGAGAAGCGCAACGCGCTGGCAGACCTCGAAGCCGATCTCGCGGCCACCAGCGGGGCAGGGGATGAGGAGGAGGCACCGGCCAATGATGACATGCCCATGACCGATCAGACTATGGAGGCGGACAGCCCCCTCAGGGACGCGGCCTGATCCCGCTGTGCCGTCCGGCGTCACAACGCCGGGCGGCATACTGGAGCGAGCATGAAACCACATCCCTGAAAGGCGCTGCATCATGGAGCAGATCGACGTTACCAGCTATGACCGGATCATTGTCGCCTGTAGCGGTGGCAAGGACAGTGTTGCGACCCTGCTGCATCTTCTGGACTGCGGTGCCCCGGTGGACCGTATGGAGCTATGGCACCACGATGTGGACGGGCAGGGGGAGGCCTTCATGGACTGGCCTTCCACCACGCCCTATGTCCACGCTTTGGCCAACCACTTCGAAATACCCTGTTACCTGTCCTGGCGCGAAGGGGGGCTGAAGGGCGAGATCCTGCGTGATGGCGTGCCCACCGCCGCCGTGCTGTGTGAGACCCCCGCTGGGCTCGTGCGGCGTGGCGGTGCAGGCCCTGTCGGCACCCGGCTGCGGTTTCCGCAGGTCAGTGCCAGCCTCAGCACGCGCTATTGCAGTGCGACCGCCAAGATCGATGTGGCGGATATGGCCTTACGCGCACAGGATCGGTTTCTGGGGAGCCGCACGCTGTTCGTCACTGGAGAGCGCGCCGAGGAAAGTCCGAACCGTGCGCGTTACGCCGTGTTTGGCCCGCATCGCACGGACACGCGCGACAGTCGGCGCAGATGCAGGCTTGTCGATCACTATAGGCCGGTACACGCATGGAACGAGACGGAAATCTGGGCCATCCTGCAGCGTTATGGCGTGATCCCGGCCCTTCCTTACCAGCTTGGTTTCGGGCGGCTCTCCTGCGCCTTATGCGTGTTTATGAGTGTGAATCAGGCGGCAACCCTGCGGCACATTATGCCCGAGCGTTTTACAGCATTGGCCGCGCTGGAGCAGACGTTTGGGTGCACCATGAAACGTGAGTGTGGCCTACACCAGTATGCCGACAGGGGCGTGGTCTATGCGGCGGCGCTGGCACGGCCGTATCTGGTGGCCCGCGCACTGGAGCGCCAGTGGTACGGGCCGATTGTCACTTCACGCTGGGTTTTGCCCACTGGGGCGTTTGGGGAAAGTGCGGGGCCGGGGTAGCGGTTGATCTATTACGTATATGACCGCCATAACGGCAGAAACCATCGTTATTAGCTAGCTCCTTTTGCAGATAACTGTTCGGCTACATGTTGGATTACAGATTTTCGCGGATTTTTCCCAAAATGGGTCTGAATGAACGCCTCCTGATCAGTATCACGAGCCGCCACAAACACTTTAGCGCCCTCGACGATCTGCATGTTGACCTTATGGAGCAACGATCCAGCTAATCCTTTAATCTGTAAAAATGTTGCGGCATTGTTTGTCGCTAAAAAGAGTTTTGTCGGACTGATAGGCAGAGCAATATAGCCATTCCACAGCTTGATGCCTTTTGGCATCAACAGTGGTTCATCTGACAAAAGAAAAGACCCGTTAGAAATTTCAAGGACATTCCAATGCATATTAACGATGTATTGGCCTAGTTCCTTGTTTTGAATGACGTTTGTAAGAGCATAGAATGGTTCTTGCTCCAATGTTACTGGGAGGTTAATCGCTAGATATTCGGCATAAGTGTCGGGATCTTTTGGTCGTTTGGTTTTTTCATACTCAGCCTGAACCTCGCAGCATTTTGGATCACTCTCATATGTCGCGGTAACGGCTGTTTTATAGGCAGAAAAACTATCTGGTGTCCGAAGATCTAGTGCCAGGATAAAAGTAACCCACGCTACCCGATCATTACTGGTAAGTTTATTGAAACCTTCTTCGGTGAGCAATTTTCTGTGAGCAATAGCGGCAAGATCGTCAATGGGCTTCATTACCTTTATCTCGACTTCTTGCGCTAACTCGTCTGGTAGCTTTGGTATTTTGTATAAGCCCTCCTTAAACCCTGTGGCTTTTGCAGGTTTACAATAACGGCTGATCTTCCCAGGGATCGGTTGAGTGTAGCGATATAGTTTCCCGCCTATAGTCCACTGTTCCAGAAGGAATTGTGGAATGTAATGGTGCTTCCTAGGGGGATTATCGGATTTCATTCTACCATACTTTTATGACCAAAGCCGCAATTACAAGAATAGCAGTAATTATCGTCATTGAGAAAGGGCGGCACACAAATTCAACTATATACCGAATATTTTGGAACAAAAAAGGTTAACGAATCAAGAATGAGCTGCCACAGCTTGTGCGGGCGCGCAAGCGCCAGGCAGTGCGCGCCTGACGGCGCGGCCTTGCCCGCCCGCACAAGCTGCGACCGCGCGGAGAACATCAGGAGATTGTAAAAAGAGCAGATAAGCTCTGACGCAATCGCCTGCCAGTTTTCCCCATGATCAGGAGCCTCTCCATGGAACTGCGCGTCGTCGATCCGAAAACCCTTCTCGACAATCCCGAAAACCCCCGCACCTCGGCCCCCAATGTCGAGGCCGACCGACGCCTTGCCCATAACATCAAGGTGGTGGGACTGCTGCAGGCGCCGCTGGTGCGCGAACTGCCTGACGGCCAGTTGATGATCGTGGCGGGGCACCGCCGCCGTCGCGCCTGCGTTCTTGCGAAAATGCGTGAAATGCACGTCATTGTCACATCCGCCGATGAAAAACTGGATGGGCTGGCAGCCGGTTCCGAAAACATCATCCGCGAGGCAATGACGCAAAGTGAACAATGGCGCTTTGTCGATAAGGCCCGCCGCGAGAAATCGCATACAGACGCTCAGCTTGCCCGCGCATTGATGGTCACACCTGCCTATCTGAAACGCCTCTCACTTCTGGCGGGTCTGCATGACCCGATCCTGCATGCCATCGACATGGGCCGTGGCCCGGACTTCAACGATCTGAAAGTGATTGCCGCAGCTCCGGTAGAAGAGCAGCGTGCGGCATGGGCTGAAATGTTTGAGGATATGGTCGAGGAGGATGCTGATCCGGCCGAGTATCGCCTGAACGCCGAAGATCCAGAGGACACCGTGCCCTGGCGCGAACTTTCCCGTTACCTGAAACAGGCTCGTTATATGGCGGCAGATGCCCGCTTTGATGACGCCATAGCCAAAGACTGCGGTGTAGTCTGGGCCGAAGATCTGTTTGGTGAGGGCGGAAAGGATAACCGCTTTACCGAGGATGGCCCGGCTTTTGCCGCCGCACAGGAACAGTGGCTGGCCGAGTGTCTGCCCGAGGGTGGGGTCAGGATGGAGACCGGCGAGTACGGGCAGGCGGCGGCTCCAGATGGCTATAAGCGGGTGTCGAACTGGATGACGGCTGAGGAAACCGATGTGATGGGATATTTCCTCAACCCCAACACCCTGAAGATCGACGAAATCCCG
>NZ_JAFVMG010000038.1 GCF_017377745.1 Acetobacter suratthaniensis
TAGAGGCCAATTATTTGATTCTTCGAATTGCGAGAGCAGTCTCTGTTTATTTTCGACCATCCAGACATTCTTGAAGCTGATATGCGCGGGTTCCTTTCCCAATTTCCAATAGCGGTCGATCAAAAATGCAATCTTGTCGAGTAAGGAATATGCAATACGAAATGCTGTGCGCACTCTCTCGCTCGCAAGTGAGTAGAGCGGGTAATCGAGCGTATTAGTGAGCGTGACCCCACGATCGGAGAAATGGACCCGTGTGCTACTCATTCCTTCGAACAGCATGTAGCGCGCCGAGACGTATTCCTGTTTCATTTGGCTAAAAAAGCCGATGATCGGAGGCGGTGAATAGTCACCTGGCCGCTCGTCGAACCTTTCCCTAATGCCGGGTAACATCAGATCATCGGTCGCGGCGGCGAGATACGGTCCGAGATCGTTCAATGGGCAAAGAAACAACCGTTTATCGAGGCACCACTGACGATAAGCGCGTTCCACTTTTGATCGGCCCTGTTCACCCTGATCGAGATTCTGCATTGCTCTCACAGCATCGACATTGACTGCTCTGCCTAATTCATTAACCATATCTTTAAATTGCGTAACGATGGGCTTAAAATTAGGAGTATCATATACCGCATCCGGCGCCATCGCCTTGCAAAGGCTCTCATAAGCATGGAGCGCCAGAATGGCGCGCTCCCGATCATCGTCGACCATACCAGCATAATCTCTAAGTCCGGAACCGCGATTACCAAGTGCCATCGCGAAGTGCGGATCGATACGGAGCGCCTCGTCCCAGCAGGCTATTGCATCAATCGAGCGGCCAACCCTATTCAGTAGATTGGCGCGATTAGTCAGTATCTGGCAGCGTCGCCCCTTATCGAGCGTCGTGAATCCAGAGTGATTGGCTGCCCGCGTGAGCGCCAACATTTCTTCCTGAAGTTCCACACTCTCCCAAGAGCAAGATTGCTGAATATTAGCAATCTGCGATCGCGCAGCCCAAGCATTAGCCCGGAAATATTCCGTCAACACCTCGTTTTCTTCGCTGAGCGGCCTCTTTGAAAGCTCATCAAGCAAGTACAATGCACGCTTCAAACCGCGTTCAAATGCAGCATCACAGGAATCGTCGATCAGCCGACCGATATGTTCGAGTGCCTCGTCGTCACTCATTTTTGTAATGCTGCGTTCGCAGCTTTTATTAAGAGCTTCGAGATTGGGCTGATTAGACAATTTTGGCTGCCTCTCTGGATTCTGGCTGAGGAGAAGTCCTCATGATAATTTTGAGTTTCTCTGCTGCTATGGCGCCTATCAAGGCGTTCCCAAAAGACGGATAGAAGAAATTTGTTGCGTTCAGAGCTTATGTCGAAACTTGAGGGAAAGCGGTCTGTCTGTTCTCGGGCAAAACATACCAGAAACCGACATTCACATGGCTTGGAATACTGCTGGATGCAGATTATACTATCTCAGATAGAAAGCTGATGCCCCACGATTGGGCGGAACTGCTGCAAAAGTTGAGGCTTTCTTCACCAGAGAGCCTTTATCGTATACAAGTAAAACTTGCTTTTTTGGCACTTCATACGAAGTAACACGATATAGTTATAAATAAACACTTATAAATTACTAATGCAAGCTGGATTGGAGAAAAATATGCCTAACGTGATCGACTTCGGTGAGGCGTTGGAAAGAACTAAAGGCGAGGAACGAGCTTTACTGATTGGCAACGGTTTTTCTGCTCAGTACTTTAACTATCGCAACCTTCTCGACCAGTCGGGGTTTGCCGTGGGTAGTCCGGTTCGCGAAATCTTTAACATGCTAGGGACGGTAGATTTTGAGGCGGTGATACGTGCCCTCGAGGGAGCAGTAATTGTCGAGAAGAGATACCGGAATTATGTACACGCCAATGAGATTATGTCCGACGCCCAGATGGTTAGAGAGGCACTAGTCAAGGCGGTCAACGCCACGCATCCTAGCCATAGGCAAGATCTGGGTTTCCAATATACAAGCAGCGCTAATTTTCTTGCTAATTTCTACACGGTCTTTTCTTTAAACTACGACTTGCTGCTCTATTGGGTAAATCTTGAGAAATGCAGACTTGCGAATGGATTTGGTCTTGGAAAATCGGACGGTTATTTCCTTGGTCCATTTACCGAAGGTGCGTACTGTCATCTCTATAACTTGCATGGTGGTCTACATTTGTTTGAGACCGATGACGGCGAGGTCATAAAGGCACTTGATACCGGGGTGGGGGTAATCGCAACTATTACCGATACCATCATAAACAAGCGTCGCTTGCCGCTCTATGTTGCAGAGGGCACCAGCGTGCAGAAAATGCGGAAGATCAATTCCGTAGCTTATTTGCGCTACTGCTATGATACTTTACGTTGGAATTCCTGTTCAATTTTCGTATATGGACACAGTGCTGACGACAACGACGCTCATATTTACCGCGCTATCTTTAGTTCCAAAGCGAAGCACCTATATTTTGGTGTGTACAAGCCAGATCCAGAAAAAATAAAGGTATTTGACGGTTTGTTGTCGAAGCACCAGAAAACCACAGGATCGTATCTTGAATATACGTTCTTCGATAGTGAGAGCGCCAAGGTCTGGGACGCCTAACGATATGACCAAGATGCCTGTAGCAAGAAAATGATATTTGCCGCGTTTTATCCAAAATTGAAATTCCCACCGATTTTATTATGGGGTGCCCTTCCAAAGAACAGAACAACATCAAATATCTAGTTTTAGAGAACTCTGAAACTATTTTGACAACAAAAGTGAGGCACAGGCGAGCCTCTCTATTCTTCGATCGCTGAACCGACAGGCGGGTCAAGCCGGACAAGCGAACGGTCATATACATGACTCTCTCAATGGATGCATCAGTTCGGCATACTCACTCTGAGCCATCAAGAGCCTACAAGATATTCCTGACGCTGTATTTGCTCTTCTGTTTACGATTCATTGGATGAGAGCCTTTGCGTGATACCCTCTTGTGCGTCACCCAAGGGAAAATAGTGGGTATTGTAGGAATCGAGCAGTAAAGGAGCATTGGCTCGTAAGACACGACGTATCGCCGCATCAAGCTTTTCTGGTGCGGTCTCGGCTTTCACTCGCGCCAGAATTGGAAAAATATCGTAGTATGTTAGCCATGCATCCAGTGCATCTTTACTTAAGTTGATCTGGATATGCTTGTCACAATCGCGAGTGGCCCGTATAGACATAGAAATCAGGGAGGATACGTCTTTCAATGTCGGTCTTTGTTCTTCGAAATGACAAAGAAGGCAGTCCACATTTAGGTGTTTATATTTATCGGAAATTTCATCGTCACTCTCTTGAAGCAAACGCTTATGATCCGTGTCCAGTTTTGCCTTAGACTTACGGTGTACAATTCTGTTTCGCCAATGCACGAGAAGAACCGTTGCCGGAACAACGAAATTTTTATTACCCAGACAACATTCGAGCACGTCAGCAACGCGATCAGAAGCAGAAGTATTCCCGTCCCATTTCGAACGGACAGTCGCGAATTGAGGCAACTTGCTAAGTGCAGTTACATATTCACTGATAGCTTCTGCTACCCGAACCAAAACGGCCTCAAGCACAAACTTTCGAGATCTGCGCGCCGCAATGCGTCGATCTATTGGACTCCAGGAAATATCGAGACTTTCTGGTTTCTCATGCCCGCTTTCAACCGCATCAAGCCCCACAACAAGCGTGTTAAGATTTGCAACGGCCTCGCCTATTTCCTTCAAGAGATTGGTAAGCGGATGCGAGACGCGGTCTGTGGATTTGGTGGCGACGTCGTCAGGAATTGAACCTGCTCTACCTGCTTTCATTCTGGTTGGCCTCTAATCGGCAGGGGTGCTACCGTTACACTACGACGTCTCAGTTTTTATAGATGTACCTATGCTGTTTGTCCAGCCATCCCCATTCACCTGCTCCTAAAAAATCAATGAAACCAGGCAAATGATCGAACCGATAATGGGTTGGTAAAACCGGGGGCCACCGATGTCTGATGTCGAGAAATGTTCGCTTATCAGTGAGTGATCGGTAAGCAGGAGACGATTGCCGCCTGTCTACTCACGCGATAGGCGGTTCTGGCAACCGGGCTGC
>NZ_JAFVMG010000039.1 GCF_017377745.1 Acetobacter suratthaniensis
CCTGACAATCGACAGTGCTGCCGCCTCCACCATCAATGCCGCCCTGAACAGCGGCGTCAATGTCACCGAGCAGACATCGGCCACCACCGCATCGAACATCAACGGAGCGGGAACAAGCAGTTCGGGCATTGGGGACATTGTACTCAACGCCGCCCTGAACTGGAACAGCACCGCCAGCCTGATCCTGTCCGCCTATCACTCCATCACCCTCAATGCCGATATTACCGTGAATGGCGCGGGCGCGCTGACCCTGACCACAAACAACGGCATCGGTGGCTCCAGCACCGGGGACGGAGCGGTAAATTTTGGCACAAACAGCGTGGTTTCGTTTCCTGATGCGGCAACCAATAGTCCAAGCCTGACAATTAACGGCGCCGTCTACAGCCTGCTGTCCAATGCTAGCCAACTTTCAGGTATTGGCTCTACTGGTTATTATGCTCTCGCTACCGACCTTGATGCCACAGACCTTGGTACGCTCTCATCCTCACTGATCGGTAATAGCGCAGCATTCAACGGAACATTCAACGGTCTTGGTCACACCATTTCCAACCTGACCATCAACAATCCCAGTGACCAATATACGGGCCTCTTCGGGCAGGTCGGTACCAATGGTGTTCTGGAAAATATCAGTCTAATCAAGGCAGATATAGATGGATATTACGCAAATAATTCATACATCGGCATACTTATCGGGAAAAACAGTGGAACAATCATAAACTCACATGCACAGGGCACTTTATCATTTAAACTACCTAATAGTAGTTCAAATGCCCAATTATTATATGCAGGCGGCCTGATCGGAAATAACTCTGGAGATATAAGTAACTCTAGTGCCAGTGTAGATATAACTGACAACAGCAATATTCCCAACAGAATTGGTGGACTTGTCGGAAATCTTGATGCTGGAAATATCAGAAACTCCTATGCAAACGGCAGAATATCTACAACAAATTCCGGAAGTATTGGCGGACTTGTCGGTTATACTGCCTCATCAACCAGCATTATAGACTCTTATTCACAATCAAATATAGTCTCAGAGTACTCCCAAACTGTCGGCGGCCTTATTGGCTCATCAAATAGTGAGATAAAAAATTCATACGCAAGTGGAGATATAAATTACTCAGGGAGAACAACAACAGGGGGATTAATAGGATATTTATTCAATGGAAATATTTACAATTCCTATGCAATGGGTTCTATTGTTGGAACATATAACGGCGCATCCGCCATAGGCGGCCTTATAGGCACATCCGCACCCGGAACTACTATTTCAAGCTCTCACGCGACCGGGTCCATTACGGCCGATAAAACTGATCCTACAGTAGCAATTACAGGTTATAGTGGAAACTTTGGTGGATTGATCGGATATTCTGGCTCTAACATCAACAATTCTTATGCAACCGGAAATGTAGAAATCAACGGAGGACAAACTGTCGGCGGATTAGTCGCCTATCAAGGATTTGGGAGTATTTTAAACTCATATGCATCCGGAAATTTAACTGGTATCAACACTACGATGGTCGGAGGTTTAATCGCGTTCTATATGGGAAGCCAGGCCTCTCTAAGTAACTCTCATGCATCAGGCGATATTAAATCAACAAACTCCACGTATGTAGGTGGTTTTGTGGGTGAGATGTCCTTAGGAGAAATTAAAAATTCTTACGCGAATGGAAATATTAACTCGGAAGATTCACAGTACGTAGGTGGGTTTATAGGATATGGCGGCGGAACCATAGCTAACTCTTACGAAACGGGAAGTATTTATGAAAAGACATCTTTATCCAATTATCCGCCATTAAATGCCGGCGGTTTTATTGGAACAAATACATATATTAATATCAGCAACTCTTATGCGTCTGGCAATGTATCTGAAATATCAACCTCTTCGAATTCCAGCAACCTCGGTGGTTTTGTAGGTACCAATAACGACACCATAACAGATGCCTATGCGCTTGGATCTGTTTCAAAAACAGGAAATGGAAATATTAATGATAATATTGGTGGTTTTTCGGGTGTGAATTGGGGGATTGTTATAGATGCTTATTCAATTGGTGCAGTGGAAGAAAAAGTAAGTGACGGGAAAACCAGTAAAATTGGTGGTTTTTCGGGTTTAAACGGAAATACAATTACAGACGGATATTTTGACACAGACACCAGTGGTACCATAATTGGAATTGGTAGTGAAGAAAATCAAATTGAAACCATTACTGTCACCGGACTAACAACCGCAGAATGGATAGAAAAAGGCCCGGGAAGCACCTCCAGCCAATATGCATTCGTCAACCCTACTCTGTGGGCTAAAGGCACCCCATACGCATATCTGTCAACATTACCGTATGTTATCATTACTGCAAATGGAACACAGACATACGGCACAACAGTTATAAATGGGCACATTGACAGCGCCATAAACCAGTCTGGACAAAATATCGCGTCAACTTTATCTGGGGATGACCTGACGTGGGCCGGATCAGCACTGGCTAACAGCAGTGTCGGTTCATCTTATAGCATGTATGGAACCACCTATGCCCTTAATGGATATCAGGCAACCTATACTAACCCAGGCAGTAATTTAGCTGTTACGCCAGCATCACTGACTGTAACGCTGGATAATCAGTCCGGAACGTATGGGCAAACCCCTGCCCTGAACCAGTCTGGCTATCGTGTTAATGGGCTTGTGAATGGAGACACTTTTTCCAGCATATCGCTCTCTACGAATGCCAGTGTTAAAAGCAATGTTGGTCAATATTACATACATGGGACAATCAGTGGAGACGCCTTAAAAAACTATACCGTATCTTACAAAAACTCTGTTTACACGATTGACCCTGCGGCACTCGTCATAACCGCACATAATCAATCCGGAACCTACGGTGAGACACCAAAACTGGATCTGTCCGACTACACGGCCAGCGGCCTTGTCAATGGCGATAAGGTCTCCAGCATTGCACTCTCGACAAGTGCCAGCTCAAAAAGTGCTGTCGGTAATTATGCTCTTCTCGCATCCGGTGCGAATGGTCAGGGCCTAGGCAACTACACCATATCATACACAAAGGCCGCTTACACGATTGATCCTGCGGCACTCGTCATAACCGCACATAATCAATCCGGAACCTACGGTGGCGCTCCCACTCTCGACGAATCTGCTTACACTGTCTCCGGGCTTGTTAATGGAGATACGGTATCCAGTGTTCTTCTCTCTACAAATGCAAAAACTCTTAGTGCGATTGGAAACTATCTCATTTTTGTTTCATCTGCGAAGGGCTCTGGTTTGGGGAATTACAACATAAAATATGATAGCGGCGTTTATGATATTTTATCCAAAAACAACGGAAGCAATAATCAAATAAAACAAGACGTAATATTCTGGCCACTCATCAGTACATTTGGCGGAAGTATCGAGCCTTGCCATAACCCCCAAACCTTTCTCGTAAACTGCCTGAAAAGCAGGAACTCAAACGCCCTGTCTCCTGCCGTCAGTCAAACCAGTTCATATCGGATCGAATATCCCTCCCTCTCCTATAGCAACCATTTGAAAGACACGTTCTGATGCGTCGCGTTCTTTTTGCTGGCTGTGCGTTCGCCGCCATCGCCTGTGCCTTCTCGCCCCGCATGGCCCATGCGCAGGCCTATAGCCGCCTTGCCCCACACCAGCCCGCAGCAAGCCCGAACCCCAACGACCTGACCCTGCCGGGCAAAGAGGCTCCGCCCCTGCCGCAGTCCAATGCGGTTGTGATCCCCGCCCTTAAGGGGCTGGTGTTCATTCCCGACAATGCCGCCCTCAAGGCCGCAGGCCTGCCCGCCGGCTCCAGTGGGGTGCACCATGCGGGCCTTCCCCTGCTCGATCAGACAACCTTCGAGCATGAGATCGCCGCCTATCTCGGCAAGCCCCTGCGCATGACCGACCTGAACACAATCGCGGCAAAGGTCAGTACGCTCTACAAGGCCGAAGGGCATCCGTTTGTATATGTCTCCATCCCGCCGCAGAACATCAGTGGCGGCGTGGTTCAGATTGTCGTGACGGAATACCGGCTGGGCGCGGTTAAAACT
>NZ_JAFVMG010000004.1 GCF_017377745.1 Acetobacter suratthaniensis
CTCGCGCCCGGCGGCATCAGACTGTGAAGGTGTATCCAACATGCGCTCTCTCCCACAATATGAAAGGATTCAACATCTTTCCTGACAGGGTAAGCTTTTTTCAAACCCTGCGATAGTCCGTCAGCATAGCGTGGGTAACCGGACGGAGTTATGGAAACCCGACTTTTATTTTTGATAGTGCTACAGGATTTTATACACCCCCGGCCGATGATCCAGCCGGGGGCATGTATTCTCAGAACTCGACGACAGTGCGGATACTCTCACCGCGCTCCATCATGTCAAAGCCCTCATTGATCCGCTCCAGCGGCAGCTTGTGCGTAATCAGATCGTCAATGTTGATCCGGTTTTCCATATACCAGTCAACAATCTTGGGAACATCCGTACGACCCCGCGCCCCACCAAAAGCAGAGCCAATCCAGCGCCGACCCGTAACAAGCTGGAACGGACGCGTGCTGATCTCCTGACCCGCAGCCGCAACGCCAATAATCGTCGAAACACCCCAGCCACGATGCGCACATTCCAGGGCCTGACGCATCAGTGTCGGATTGCCGACACACTCAAAGGTGTAGTCTGCCCCACCGCCCGTCAGTTCCACAAGATGGCCCACAACATCGCCATTCGGCCCAAGGTCACGCGGGTTTACAAAATCCGTCATGCCAAACTGCCGCGCCATCGCCTCACGCGCAGGGTTGATGTCAACGCCGATAATCCGGTCCGCGCCCACCATCTTCGCACCCTGAATCACGTTCAGGCCAATCCCCCCAAGACCAAACACAACAACCGTCGAGCCGGGTTCAACCTTAGCCGTGAACAGAACCGCGCCAATACCCGTGGTCACACCGCAGCCAATATAGCAGACCTTGTCAAACGGTGCGTCAGGGCGGATCTTCGCCAGCGCAATCTCCGGCAGAACCGTGTAATTCGCAAAGGTCGAACAGCCCATGTAATGATGGATCGGCTGACCCTTGAACGAAAAGCGCGACGTGCCATCAGGCATCAGGCCCTTGCCCTGTGTCGAACGGATGGCCGTGCACAAGTTCGTCTTGCGTGAAAGGCATGATTTGCACTCGCGGCACTCGGGCGTATACAGCGGGATAACATGATCCCCCGGACGCAGATGCTGCACACCAGCACCAACCTCCACAACAACACCAGCCCCTTCATGCCCCAGAATGGCAGGAAAAAGACCCTCAGGGTCCGCACCAGAAAGCGTGTATTTGTCCGTGTGGCATAGGCCCGTCGCCTTCACCTCTACAAGAACCTCGCCCGCTCGCGGCCCTTCCAGCTGAACCCGCTCAATCTCCAATGCACGTCCAGCCTCAAAAGCTACCGCCGCCCTTACGTCCATTCTCTTTATCCCCTGATCAAGACTTTTACTGAGTAACATTGCGCGAGGCAGCGCCAGATGGCCCTAGCCCCAGTTGCCGCAAATGGTTCATGATGGCCCGTGCCGCCTCATCGGCGGACGGAGCAACCAGCACGTTTCCGCTCCCTTTCGTGGCATCGGATGTTCCGCTCATCAGCCGTGGGCGCGCGCGCCATGGGCGAATGTCGCCCTGCACACCATTATCCTGCCCCTCATCCGATGTTGTGGTCAGATGAACGTTTTCGATATGTGCTGCACGCCCGATGGCGTGTACCCGCACAGGAACATTCCCCGTACGGTCATGTGCCGCCAGCACGCACGCGCCTTCAATAAACACGGGCCTACGCACCCCACGTGGCCGGGCCTGCAATACCTGCAGTGCTCCAGAGCTTTTTTCTTCCGTATCGGACGCGCCAACAACCTCAGCAACATCTGACACCACCGCCCAGTCAAGCGCATGCGCGACTTCAAACGGCACAAGCCCGCTATCCAGCCCACCGCAAGCCCTGTGTCCCGTAACCAGAATACGGATATCTGTATTGGCCCGAAGCCACGCGGCCAGTGCTGCACCAACCAAGCCAGCGCCGCGTTCCTCCGCTGCATTGTCCATCAGCACATCAATCCGGTTCAGACCATATGCCGCATAATCACGTAGGAGCGGCATTGCCGCACCGACATGCACCCCCACCAGATCAGCCGAAAGCTGCCGGGCAAGACCAATAGCATGCAGTTCTGACAGTACTGGAGCCGCACGCCCGGACAGGGCATCCACGCCGCAGGACAGGGCAACGGCTACCCGCATGACTGTTCCCCTTCCTGCTGTGCCAGCCGCAGCACTGCGGGCATGACGTCCTGTGCATCGGCAATAATGGCCAAGGAGGCACGTGCGACCATAGCAGCATGCAAATCGGTGTTGACGGCAATAATGTTTTCCACCCGCCCTATCCCCTGCAAATGCTGTGGCGCACCCGAAATACCGACAGCCAGATAACAGGCTGCATCCAGCACTGTGCCTGATGCTCCAACCTGTGTTTGCCGGGGCATATGCCCCGCATCACACACCACGCGGCTGGCCCCCGGCGTGCCACCCAATACCCGCACCATGGCCGCAAACTGAGTGAAATCATGCACGCCATTCCCTGCTGAGACCACAAAGGGGGCTTCCCCCAGAGGCAGGCTTGCGGGGTCACCCGCCACGGCATCACCAAAGCGCACGCGCCCTGTCTGCTCTGGCCCTTTCCTTTCGCTATCCGCCGGATAATCCATGCCCATAATTTCATGCGCCAGACCCGCATAGGCGGCCACCCTATCCTCCTCCAGCGTCATAACCTGCGGGAGCACCTGCACCACACGCTCGCGCCGCATGGCATGGCATGGCGCAATGACGGCGCGGAGTGAAAAAGCCTGTATCGCCCCCATAAAACTGCAACCACCGGCAACCGTAACACGGCGCGCCCTGTCTGCCCCTTCCGGGCTTTCAGGAAACAGGATGTGGGCGGCACCACTTTGCTGGAACCAGTGCAGGACGGCGCGTGCCTGCCTGTCCGGATTATCCTGCCCGGGCGGGAGGAAAAACAGTCTGTCCGCGCCTGCCTGCGCAAGAGCCGCTTGCTGCTCTTCTGGCAGATCAGCCGGACAGAGAATGCCCACAGCCCCCTTGCCACCATCCGCAACGAGCCGGGCGGCGCCGATAATCTGCCTATCAAAGCGGGAAAGACGCATATCCTCGAAATCGGGAGCAGCCAGAACCAGCATGGCCGGGTTTTCCACCCGGATCATACGCGGCGCCACCTCCGCCGCAACAGCGACTGCTGCACCCGCACGAGCACTCCCCCACACAATGCGCCTGCGTCCGGCCCCTCCCGGCACGGTATGGTACGCACGCTCCGCTCTTGGGTCGCGCCGCCGACCGTCCATCACATGATTAGAGATACCCCCCATAACATAGCGTAGCCGTCCGGCCTGTCCGGGCTGGCGACGCGCTGCGCGTTCGGCAAAGGGTGAGCGGCGGATACGGCCTGTCATGCATCCTCCACTGCGGCCAGAACCAACTCGGCAATATCACGCACCTGCGGCTGTTCCCCCACAACACCTTCCAGCATGGCCGTGCAGCCGGGACAGCCCACCGCCACCACAGCGGCTCCGGCCTGCCGTGCATGCGCCATGCGCAGATCGGGAATACGTTCGCGCGCATCCACATCGCTCACCGGATTGCCGCCCCCACCTCCACAGCACATGGCCTGCATGCCGTGCCGCTCCATTTCCACCACACTCTGGCACGCTCCGGCCAATAAACGCCGGGGCGCTTCGATCTGCCCATTGTAGCGGCCCAGATAACAGGGATCGTGCCAGGCAACCGGCGCACCGGCCTGCGGGTTCAGCTTCAAACGACCGGCCTGCACCAGTTCATCCAGCAGGCCTGTATGGTGCTGCACCACCCATGACGGCCCCATGCCATTGTTCAGACCCGGATACTCGTTGGCCAGCACATGAAAGGCGTGCGGGTCTGCCGTAACAATACGGTTAAACCGACGCCGCGAAAGCGTTGTGACGACATCAGCCGCCAGCATCTGGAAAGTTTCCTCATCACCCAGCCTGCGGGCCAGATCGCCACAATCGGTTTCGGCTTCGCCCAGAATGGCAAAACGTAGTCCAGAACGGTGCATAAGCGTGACCAGTGCCTGAAGGCTCCGGCTGTAGCGCCTGTCAAAGGCGCCCTCACCCAGCCAGAGCAGAATATCGGTTTCCTCCCCTTCAGCCAGAACAGGCACATCGAGCATGGCCAGCCCTTCCGCCCGCTCCACTGGTGGTCGTCCGGCAAGGTTGCCTTTGTCGCGCAGCACACGCAGGGCGGTTGCCGCTCCCGGCCGCAAGGCACCGTGCATGAGAGCTTGCCCACGGCGCAGATCAACAATGGTATCCACATGCTCGATCATCATCGGGCATTCTTCCACGCAGGCCCGGCAGGTTGTGCAGGCCCACAGCGTTTCAGGATGAATGGAGCCCCCTTCGCCCACAATCGCCTGTGACAGACCGCCCTGCCCGGTGACAGCCGGAGCCCCCGGCGCGGGAGAGCCCGTATAAACCCCACCACGCATGGCATGCACCATACCCTGTACCAGCGCCTTGGGGTTGAGCTTCTGCCCGGCGGCAAAAGCCGGGCAGACCTGCTCGCACCGCCCGCATTGAATACAGGCATCAAAACTCGCCAGAACATTCCATGAAAAATCAACAGGCGTCACGCAGCCCAGCATGGGGGCATCCAGCGCCATACCCCGCAGCGCGGTGTCGCGCCCGCCACCGAACCGGCCTGGGCGGGTATGGGTAACCAGCCATGTGGCCCCAGAAAAGGCATGTTTAAGCGGCCCGGCCCCCAGCAGCCACAGCAAAGCAGCGCCCCCGGCCCCAACCATGATCTGGCCAACCCATACGACCGGGCCTGTCTGTGTATCTGAAACAAGACCCCACATAGCCAAAAACCACAGACCGCCGAGGCAGCACACTATGGCAGGCGCAATGGCATAGAACAGCCCACCGGACAGAAAGGCCGGCCTGCGTGGCCAGCGCCTGCGCCAGACCAACACCGCCCCCGCCAGCCCCACCAGAGCAAACAACGCCACACAGCCCCAGTACAGACGGCTTGCCCGCAGGAACGGCAACACCCCGAGCAAGGCCAATGCAACACTGGCCATAAGCCCACCGGCGGTCAGAGCGTGCATGCGCCCGGCCCCCGGCCTGCGCTCAACCACGTCATGCACGTCTTTCAGGTAGCGTCGTGGCAAAGCCATAAGCCCGGCCTGCCAGTCAATGACAGCCGACCGCCCCTGCCGCCAGCCCATGGCGTAGCGCCCCGCGACAAGCAGGCCACCCACGCACAATACCCAGACCAGACCTGCCGCCGTCAGCATCATCTCTTAAAAATCCTTGCACAGACGCAAGGCATCATAAATGGCCGCATGAATATTGCGTCCGGCCACAGCATCGCCAATGCGGAACAGGGCGAAGCCTCCCGCCCCGGCCTGCTCAAGTGCTGGCTGCGGCTGGCCTTCCAGCAGGGCAGGAAGATCCGTCACACCATGATTGACCGATTGTGCTTTGAGATCAAAATACAGTGTTTCAAGCGGCAGATTTCCACATTCCACCACCACCGCATCCACCAGACGCTCTTCTTCCTCGCCTGTCATGGTGTTGCGCAGTACTGCCACCACGCGGTTTTCCTCGCGGTAGAGTTCCTGCAACTCCATATTGGGGGACAGGATCACACCCAGACGATACAGCTCGCGCAGGTGGACAGGCTGGTTTGTTGTGCCTACCTCCTGTGCAATCAGCCGGTCGCACGTCGCCATTTCCACCTGACAGCCACGCGTGGCCAGCAACTCCGCCGCAGAGGCTGCATTATGCTGCCCCATTTCATCATAAAGCAGAACACTGCCTTCAGGTGCCGCCTGACCATCCAGCACATCACGCACGGTACAGGCCAGTTCATGGCCCGGCCAGTCACCCCGGTTGGCAACACCACCCGTTGCTACAATGACAACATCAGGTGTAAGGGCCGCAACCGACTGTGCATCCGCCGGGGTATTCAGCCTGATCTCCACGCCCAGTTTACGCACCTGCGCATCAAGCCAGCGCACGATGCCTGACAGGGCTTCGCGCCAGCCTGCCTTGGCCGCAATATTAACCTGCCCCCCCGTACGGTCTGTTTTTTCAAACAGGATCACCTCATGCCCACGCAGGGCGCACACGCGGGCCGCTTCCAGACCAGCGACCCCGCCCCCCACAATCACCACCCGCCGCTTACGCTCTGCCGGGGCAATATCATGTGGCAAGGTCTGTTCACGCCCGGTCGCAGGGTTTTGCAGGCACAGCGCATCGCCCCCTACGTAAATCCGATCAATACAGTAACCGGCACCAACGCACTGGCGGATATCCTCTTCCCGCCCGGCAGTCAGTTTGTTGACGATATGCGGATCCGCAATATGGGCCCGGGTCATGGCCACCATATCCACATGCCCTTCAGCAATGGCGCGGGCCGCCGTGGCCAGATCCATGATGCGCTGGGCATGGAAGACCGGAATATCCACTTCACGGCGCACACCACTGGCCAGATGCAGGAATGGGGCTACAGGAAACGCCATGTTGGGCAGGCTGACAGCGTGCGACATTTCATCGCGCGCCTGACCGCCAATGATGTTGACAAAATCAATCAACCCACGCCCGGCATAATCCGAGACAATGGCAATGGCGTCCTCATGAGAAATGCCGCCTTTGAGCATTTCATCACCCGACATGCGTAGGCCCACCACATAGTCATCACCCACCGCTTCGCGCACTGCGGTAAAAACTTCGCGCCCGAAGCGCATGCGGTTTTCCAGAGAGCCCCCATAGGCATCGCTTCGCCTGTTAACGAGCGGGCTCCAGAACTGGTCAAGCAAATGCCCATGTGCGCCGGACAGTTCCAACCCATCCAACCCACCGTCCTTGCAGCGGCGGGCCGCATCGGCAAAGGCGCGGATAATCCGGCTTATATCTTCATCTTCCAGTGCTTTTGGCACCGAGCGCGAGGCGGGTTCACGCACAACGGAAGGGGCTACAACCGGCAGCCAGGCATCTGTATCCCATCGGGTACGGCGGCCCATGTGGGTAAGCTGGATCATCAGCTTACCGCCATAGCCATGCACCCTATCCGCGAACTGCTGAAAATATGGAATGATGCTGTCATCCGAGACCGCAATCTGGTTCCATGGCGTAGCAGGGCTATCGCAATCGACCGAGGAGGAACCGCCGAACATGGTCAGCCCGATCCCACCACGCGCCTTTTCTGCATGATAAAGCTGGTAGCGATCCTTGGGCTTACCCCCCTCGCCATAGCCCGGCGCATGGCTTGTGCTCATGATCCTGTTACGGATAACCAGATTTTTTATCCGCAGGGGGCGCAGAAGAACATCCGCATTCGCGTTCATGCTGTCAGTTTCCTTCAGGGCTGGCCGTTCTGGCCCATCTGCCGCCGTTCATCGCGCGGGGGATAACCATACCGTCCGCGATAGGCCGTGCTAAAATGCGCCGAGGATGTAAAACCACAAGCCATAGCAACATCCGTTACCGGCATGCAGGTCTGCTGTAACAGCCGGCGTGCCTTTTCCAGCCGGGCCGCCGACAGGTAGCCTGCCGGGGTGGTGTTGGTATGGCTTCGAAAAATGCGTTCAAGATGTCGGGTTGAAAAACCAAGTTCTTTGGCCAGTGTAGCAACCCGCAAGGGGCGGTCCATCTGGGTTTCGATCATGCGTACTGCTTTACGCAGGGCCAGCGGCATTCCTGCCAGATTGGCGGCGGGCTGACTTTCCTCGCCCGCGCGACCACGATCGAGAATGAACTGCGCCGCCACCGCGCGCGATAGAGAAGCACCTGAGCGCGCCTCGACAATTTTCAGGATCAGGTCGAGCGGCACAGACCCACCTGTACAGGTCAGCCTGTTTCGATCAATGACAAACATATCGCCGGACACATCTATCTCTGGAAATTCCTCCTGAATTGCACTCAGGTTTTCCCAGTGCACCGCGCAGCGATACCCCCGTAGCAAACCGGCTTCAGCCAGCGCAAAAGTACCTGTGCACAAAGCCCCGAGCATAACGCCTGCACGGGCTTGCGTGCGTAGGAAAGTGCGCAGGGCCTCAGATGTTGCAGCCCGGACATTAACCCCACCACAGACAAAAATAATATCATAACGCTGGCTTGTCGCCTGAAGGCTCGGGTTCAGGCTCAGCCCGTTACTGGCCTGCGCGGCCTCACCATTCAAGGTCAGGATATCCCACACATAGGCATCGCCCTGACCAAGCCTGTTGGCCATACGCAACCCCTCGATCGCGTTGCTGACCGCAATCATGGAGTAATTATCCAGTGTCAGAAAACCAAAGCGCCGCAGGGCGGCAAGAGACTGATCACGCGCCATGGCTCAGCGCTCGACCACAAGATCGGTACGGGGCTTGGCACAGCACAACAGGATCATACCCTGATCAATCTCGCGCTGGCGGATCCCCCCCTGATGCTCCATATCCACCTCTCCCGACACCAGCTTGCATTTGCAGGTGCCACACATGCCCTTGGCGCAGGAAGCAGGCAGGCGCATGCCCGCCGCCCGCGCAGCAGACAGAACCGGCGTACCGGACGGGCAGGCAATTTCGCGGCGGCTTTTGGTAAAGCTGACCGTATAGGCTGTTTCCGTCAGTGCCTGCGTGGTCTCCACAATTTCGGGTTCTTCCTCAACAAGGGTGCCGAAGTCGAAACTCTCCTCGTGATACTGTTTCATGTTGAAACCGGAACGTTCAAGAAGTGCGCGAACCGCCGCCATATACGGCGCAGGCCCACACACATAAACCGTGCGCTCCAGAAAATCCGGCGTGATCTGAGCCAGCATGTCCGCACTCAGGCGCCCACGATAGCCATGCCATTTTTCAAACGGCGCATCACCCTCGCAAATAAAACTTGTACGCAGGCCGGTATTGCCCAGCTCCAGCGCAGCAAGCTCCTGACGAAAAATCAGATCAGCCGGGCTGCGCGCACTATGCACGAAGGCAATATCCGCGCCGTTCCGGGTGTCGAGCAGATAACGCGACATGGACATCATAGGGGTGATACCACTCCCCGCTGAAAGAAACAGGAACCGGCGCGCCTCGGAACCATCGCAGGCAAAATCACCCATGGGGCCGAGTACGCGTACATCCATGCCTTCACGCAACGTATCGTGCAGCCAGTTGGACACCAGCCCCCCCGGCACACGCTTGACCGTAATGGACAAAGCATGCGGCCGCGATGGCGAGGATGAAACCGTATAGCAGCGATTAACCTCTTCCCCGCCGATTGGCAGCACCAGTGTCATGAACTGACCGGGCCTAAACAAAAAACGCCTTGGCTCAGGAGCCGTGAAAACAAAGGTCTTCACATCATGCGTTTCCTGTATGACAGCCTGACAGCGCAGGACTTCATCCGTTTGCGCGTTCCAGGCCGGTGCATCCAGAATGGCGGGGAAAAGTTCCGTCATGCAAGATAGTCCTTCAGACGTTCGATGTACCAAGAGGCAAATTTCTCTACCAGCCCTTCGGTGTAAGGAGAGTAGAAGCCCGTTTCATAAGCGGGGTCCTGCGCACCCTGCTGGGCGATTCCTACCAGATCGGCATCCTGCTGGTTGGTTGCTTTCCAGACTTCGGTCAGCCGGTCCAGATCGTAATCAACACCTTCAACCGCGTTCTTGTTCACCAGCCACGTAGTGCGCACCAGCGTACGCCCGGCACTCAGCGGCAGCGCCGTGAAGGTAATGACGTGATCGCCCATGAAATGGTGCCATGAGTTAGGCTGCGTCCAGAAAGACAGCGCGCCCAACGCCTTGTCCGACACTGTGCCAATCGGCAGGCGGCAGGCTGCGCGCGTATCCATGGTGTAGCTTTCGCCACTCTGGTCGATGGGCAAGCGCTGGGTACGAAAACCGGTCGGGCGTCCGGTCAGTTCATCCACCTCACGCGAAGGCAGGCCCTCGCCTTCCCAGCGTGAGCAGGAAGCCTCAACCAGATCGGTATAACGCTGGGCATCGGTGCGGGCGTCTTCATCCAGTTCCGTGGGAGAGAAGCCAAACCCGTAGGCAAAGAGCGGAATGGTCAGTTCGGGATGGTTGGGGCCGCAGTGGTAACACTCGCGGTTGTTTTCCATCGTCAGCTTCCAGTTCCCGTCTTCAATCAGGTCAGCCTGATAGGCAACACGGGCTTCGCGCACGTTATGGGGGGCCAGATACGGCTCCATAACACGGGCCATCTCGTCAATATCGCCCGGCGGGTTGTCGGACAGGCAGATAAACAGCAGCCCACCGATCGAACGTAGCGCCACGGGCTTGAGGCTGTTGCAGCCGGGCTTGAAATCCTCGCCCATGTGCTCATAAAATTTCAGCTTACCATCCAGCCCGTATGTCCATGAATGATACGGACACACGATATTGCCGATCATCGTTGCCCCCTCGGGGATCATCCTGACCCCACGATGGCGACAGACGTTGTGGAAAGCCCGGATCGCTCCATCATCATCCCGCACGATAATGATGGAAGCTTTACCGACATTCACGACCAGCGCATCGCCCGGCTCCGCGACTTCCGGCTCGGACGCCACAAAAATCCAGTGCCGGTCGAAGATCGCCTTCATATCAAGGTCGAATACTTCATCGCTCGTGTAAAAAGGCGCATCCAGCGATTTTCCCGCGACACGCCGCTCAACAAGAGCCTTTATGGATTCAGTCATGTTTTCAAACCCTTGCCTGCCGGCCTGCCATTCGCTTGCCGTAACAAAGACTGTGCCATAATCATCCGAGATTTTTTTTGAAATTGCGACCTAAATTTACGCGCAAAAGACTTTTTTTATACGCTCAACATTCCGGGAAACAAACGGCCAGCCCCCCCTGCGACGTTTCCTTGTAACGGCTGCTCATATCCGCGCCCGTTTCTTTCATGGTTGCAATCACCTGATCCAGCGAGACATGGTGCGACCCATCACCCCGCAGCGCGAGTGAGGCCGCATTGATCGCCTTGACCGCCCCAAACGCATTACGCTCGATACACGGAATCTGCACCAGGCCGCCCACGGGGTCACAGGTCATGCCAAGATGGTGTTCCATGCCAATTTCGGCTGCGTTTTCAATCTGTTCCGGCCCACCACCCAGAGCCGCCGCAAGCCCACCCGCCGCCATGGAACACGCGACACCAACCTCGCCCTGACACCCGACCTCCGCCCCTGAAATCGAAGCATTGCGCTTGAACAGACCACCTATGGCTGTGGCAGTCAGGATAAACCGCTGCTCGCCCTCCTTCGTGGCATCGGGGCAGAATGTCCGGTAATAGCGCAGAACAGCGGGCAGAACGCCTGCCGCCCCATTAGTCGGAGCGGTAACAAGCCGCCCGCCCGCAGCATTTTCCTCATTCACGGCGATAGCGAACAGGCTCACCCAATCCATAACCTCGTGTGCTGTGCGCAGGTTACGAAAGCGATCCGCTTCAAGCCGTTTCCGCAAGCCCGGTGCACGGCGACGTACAGCCAGCTTGCCCGGCAGCACGCCTTCATGGTGCATGCCACGTTCTACCGCGCTCATCATTTCTTCAATGATACGGCTGATATGCGCCCCAACCTCATGCCCCGGCCGCAAGGCAACCTCGTTCGCCAGCACGATTTCGGCAATGCTCAGCCCCGTCTGGCGCGTAAGCTCAAGCAGCTCACGCGCACACACAAAATCAAACGGCACAGCAGGTTCATCCGGCGCTGCCTGCTGGGCAAGCTGCTCCTCGGGCACCACAAACCCACCCCCTACAGAACAGACACGCTGGCACGCCAGCACGGAGCCCTGTGCATCAAGCGCTTCAAACTGCATGGTATTGGGGTGAAAGGTAGCCGGGGTTTCATAATCAAACACCACATCAGCCTGCGGATCGAACGCGATGTCTGCCCCGTTCAGCCGCAGGAGGTGCTCCACGCCAGCCCGTTCCATACAGGCATCTGCCTGTGTTTTTTCCACCGTATCGGGGCGCAGTCCGGCAAGCCCCAGTATTACGGCCCGGTCAGTCGCATGCCCTTTGCCAGTCCAGGCCAGAGAGCCATACAGTGTCACCCGCAAGCGTGCGACACCCCCCGGCAAGATAGCGGCAAAATCGCCCGCAGCCCGCATGGGGCCAACCGTATGAGAAGAAGACGGACCAATGCCGATCTTGAACAGATCAAACAGGCTGACCATGGGTCTTTATCCAGAGCGAAGACACAACCGGGGCGAGCGACCTGAGGGCACTCCCCCCGGCCCGGTCATGAAACGACAGAAGGTGTAAAAATCAGAACCGTGTGTCGTGCGCGGCACTTTTCAGCATCGCGGTGACATAGGGCAGAAACGAGGTCCAGACCTCCAGATGGAAGCGATCCTCTGCCTGCCGCCAGATCATGCCATCGGCCTTGTCCAACAGGGTACGCGTGGCCGTGCCGGGAGCAAAGCTTGCGGGGGCGAAATCCAGCGGACTGAGGCAGCCCAGCACCTCGGCCGCACGGGGGCCACCGACAGACAGCGTAGCTTGCCTGGCCGTAACCTCCACAAGACTATGCGCAAGGCCAGACAAGGCACTGGCCCATGCCTCGGCCACACCCTGTGCTGCTGCTGGTTCCAGCAAAAACAGCACTTCATACGGGCCAAGCCTGAGAGCCGTAGCGCCCTCAGCCTGCGCGACCCCCAGCATATCCGGCACAGTGCAGCCTACGGCGGCACAGGCCGCCTGCATGGCCGCCTCGCGCCCCTGAAAGACCCAACGGGTCAACGATGGGCCGGTCGCAAGAGCGAAGCCAGCCAGATCAACAGTGCTCTCAGCCATTCAGGCGCACTCCTTCCGCGTCGTAAAAGACGGGATCAACCAGCTTGACGGGAATCACACGGTCTTCCATCGGCACATAAAGCGTCTGCCCCTTGCGCGCCCGGCCACCCGAAATCATGCCCAATGCAATGGAACGCCCCAGTGTTGCGCTGAAATACGATGAGGTGACATAACCCAGCTTGTGCATGGGGATAGCCTCCTTCGGATCAGCCACAAGCTGCGCACCTTCCTCCAGCACTTCCTGCGGGGCTTCGGTCAGCAACCCGACAAGCTGCATCCGTTCGGGTGACTGCATGGCGGGCAGCGCCAGAGACCGCTTGCCAACAAAATCTTTCTTGGCCTTGCCAACCGCCCAGCCACATCCGGCATCATCCGGTGTCACGGTGCCATCGGTTTCCTGCCCGACGATAATGTAGCCTTTTTCCGCGCGCAGCACGTGCATGGTTTCCGTGCCATACGGTGTCAGCCCATGCGCCTGCCCGGCCTGCCACACGGCATCCCATATCCGGCGGCCCTCGGTTGTCGGCACGTTGATTTCAAAGCCGAGTTCACCCGAGAAGCTGACGCGGAACAACCGCATGGGAACACCCAGAATGGTGCCCTCGACCACGCTCATATGCGCCAGTGCCTCACCGGAAATATCCAGCCCATCCACCAGAGGCGCAAGAATTTCACGCGCTTTTGGCCCCTGCAACGCAATGACCGACCACTGCTCGGTGGTGGAGGTCAGCCAGACATCCAGATCAGGCCATTCCGTCTGCAGATAGTCTTCCATCATGGACAGAACACCCGCAGCCCCACCCGTGGTGGTGGTGACATGAAAACGGTCTTCCGCAATGCGGCCCACAACGCCATCGTCATAGATGAAGCCGTTTTCGCGGCACAACAGGCCATAGCGGCAGCGCCCGACCCCGAGCTTGGTCCATGCGTTCACATACATGCGGTTCATGAAGGTCGCCGCATCCGGGCCTACAACCTCAATCTTGCCCAGCGTGGACGCATCGAAAATACCCGCCGCATTGCGCACAGCCAGACATTCGCGCCGCACGGCGGCTTCCATGTCCTCGCCATTGCGGGGGAAGTAGCGCGCACGGCGCCACATCGAGACATCCTCAAACACCGCACCTTGCGCACGCGCCCAGCTATCAACCTGCGTGCGGCGGTCGGGATCGAACAGATCCCCACGCGCATGGCCCGCGAACGTGCCGAATGTGACCGGCGTAAAGGGCGGACGGAACGTGGTCAGCCCCACCTGCTGCACCGGCCTGCCCAGCGCGTAGGAGGCAATGCCCAGAGCATTGACATTGGACAGCTTGCCCTGATCGGTGGCCATGCCCGTTGTGGTGTAACGCTTGACGTGTTCGATGGAGCGGAAGCCCTCGCGCACGGCCAGACGGATGTCCTTGGCGGTTACATCGTGCTGGAAATCGACAAAGGACATGCTGTGCAAATCCTTGCCTCGACGGGGCAATGCCCCGGCAAAACCTGCATAATCAGCACGGTCCTGCGCATCCACCCGCCATGCAGGGGTATCGCCCGTATGGCCACCGGCACTGGCCGCAGCCACACCGGCGGCGGCACCATCCGCCAGAACCGCATCAAGCTGATACACGCCGTGACACGCCCCGACCGAACGCTCACGCTCAGCGGACTCGCCGGGCACATAAGCCCCGACTTTTTCATCAAACCGCAGCTTGCCACGCGACTGCGAGAACAGATGCACACTGGGCGTGTAACCGCCTGCCATCAGCACCAGATCCGCGCTGACATGACGGCCCTTACCAACATCACCACCCGGCAGCACCGGAGCCAGTTCAACCCCGCTGACCCGCTGCGTGCCATGCACGCGCTGGACAACGAAAGATTTGTACACCCGCACTCCCATCTGCTGGCACTGGCGCAACAATGCGCTGTCAGGTGCCGGACGGATGTCGGCTATGGCGGCAACAGACGCCCCCACCTCCAAAAGATCAAGCGCCACACGATAAGCACTGTCATTAGCGGCAACAATTACAACCTTGCGCCCGCACAGCACGCCATAACGGTTCAGATACGTACGGGCCGCCGTAGCCAGCATGACACCGGGCCGATCATTGCCTTCAAACACCATCGGGCGTTCAAGTGCTCCCGTGGCCAGCACGACTTCCTTGGCCCGCACCTGCCACAGACGCTCGCGCGGCTGGCCGCTGGCACCGGTCATCAGATGATCGGTCAGGCGCTGGTTCAGTGCAATCATGTTGTGCGGGCCGTAATTGAACGCGGAACAGCGCGTCATCAGCCGCACATTTGGCAGGGCTTCCAGCTCGGCCACAACGCCGCGCACCCAGTCCGGCCCGCTCAGACCCTCGATACGGGCCTGACGGTCAGACAGGAGCGAACCACCGAATTCAGCCGTTTCATCCACCAAAATGACCCGCGCCCCGGTACGGCCAGCCGCGAGCGCCGCACTCAGCCCGGCCGGGCCACCACCCGCCACCAGCACATCGCAATGATCATAACGGAAGGCATAGCTGTCGGGATCGGGTTCTGTCGGGGCAACACCCAGACCAGCCGCATGGCGGATGATCGGCTCATAAACCTTATCCCAGAAGTTTTTCGGCCACATGAAGGTCTTGTAGTAAAAACCTGCGGGCAACATGGCCGAGAACAGGCTGTTCACACTCCCCAGATCGAACTCCAGACAGGGGGAGCGGTTCTGGCTGACAGCTACAAGACCTTCATGAATTTCAACCTGCGTCGCCCGCAGGTTGGGCGTGTGCAGGGCCGGGCCTTTACCCACCCCCACCAATGCATTCGGCTCATCCGAACCCGCCGTAACAGGCCCGCGCGGACGGTGATATTTATACGACCGTCCCATGAGATGACGGCCATGCGCCAGCAGGGCAGAGGCCAGCGTATCGCCCGCATAGCCCGCATAACTGCGCCCATCAAACGTGAAGCTGACAGGGCGGGATGTATCAACCCGCCCCCGGCCCGGAATACGGAACATCTGGTTCATCGCGCCGCCTCCGCAGCCTGTTCCGGCGTTACATCGGGCCGAGGCTGGCCCATTTCATAGGTCATCACGAAACGATCTGTCCGGGTATCACGCAGGGCATTGAAAAACCGGCCGCAGCCATGAGCATGGCGCCAGCGTTCGGCAATCAGCCCCTTGGGGTTGTCACGCATGTAAAGATACTGAGCCCATTCCTCATCACTCAGAGTCATGGGGTCGGCCGGGCGGGCGATATGTGCCTCGCCGCCATTCGCAAACTCGACTTCAGCCCGTTCCCCGCAATAGGGGCATTTTATCAGCAACATGTCCTACCCCGCTTAATGGGCAACCGCAGCAGCCGCTGCTTCGTCAATCAATGTCCCGTCACGGAAGCGTTCGATCGTGAATGGCGCATTGATGGGGTGTGGTTCATCCTTGGCGATCGTCCAGGCGAACAGATTGGCCGCCCCCGGTGTCGCCTTGAAACCGCCTGTGCCCCATCCGCAGTTCACATACAGCCCCGGCACCGAGGTTTTGGCCGTAATGGGCGAACGATCAGGCGTGTTGTCGGTAATCCCGCCCCATGAACGCATCATGCGCAGGCGCCGGAACATCGGACAAAGCTCGGTAATAGCCTCAAGCGTATGGGCCGGAATATGCAGCCCGCCACGCTGGGTATAGGAAACATAGCTGTCCGTGCCAGCGCCGATCACCATCTCGCCCTTATCAGACTGGCTGATATAGGCATGAATGGTATTGGACATGACAATGGTGGGGAAAGCCGGTTTAACCGGTTCGGACACCAGTGCCTGCAACGGGTTGCTCTGCAATGGCAGACGGATACCCGCCATACCCAGCACCACAGAGCTATGCCCCGCCGCCGAGACACCAATTTTGCGCGCCTTGATGGGGCCAAGCGTTGTTTCAACGCCCGTCACCTCGCCACTGGGCGCACGGGTAATGCCCGTTACCTCGCAGTTTTCAATAATATCCACGCCCATATCGGACGCCGCCCGGGCAAAACCCCAGGCCACAGCATCGTGCCGGGCCGTACCCGCACGGCGCTGGAGCGCACCCCCCAGAATGGGGTAACGGATATTGGGCGAGATATTCAGCGGCGGACAGAATTCCTTGACCTCCTGCGGGGTCAGCCATTCATTGTCGATACCGTTGAGCCGGTTCGCATGCACATGGCGCTTGAACACCTGCACATCATGCACTGTATGCGCGATCATGAGGCATCCGCGCTGGCTGAACATGACATTGTAGTTCAGTTCCTGCGACAGCCCCTCCCACAGTTTGAGAGAATGCTCGTAGTAGCTCGAGCTTTCATCAAACAGATAGTTGGAGCGGATGATGGTCGTGTTGCGTGCGGTGTTGCCACCCGCAAGCCAGCCACGCTCAACCACCGCGATATTACGCAGGCCATGCTGTTTGGCCAGATAATAGGCAGCCCCAAGGCCATGCCCACCACCGCCGACGATAATAATATCGTAGGCAGCTTTCGGTTTGACGGAGCGCCATTGGGGCTTCCACCCCTGATGGGCCCCAAGCGCCTGACGGAACAGAGAAAACGCTGAAAATTTCTGCATGTTCATCCCACATGCTGCAGAGCCATATCTCCTTTTATGCGACACAACCGGGGGAGCCGCGCGTATAAAACAGACAAGTTTCATGAACGAAACGGACACACGCAAAAACCGGCATAACAAACCGGCCAGTTAAAAAAAAGAACGACGCACCCTGCAAAAAGGGCACGCCGTTCTTCCAGAACCCCACAAAAGAAAAGCCGCCTGCAAGCAGGCGGCTCTCCAGCCAGTTAGCACCCCAGAAGAGGCTTGGCTTTACTGTGCCCGACGTTTGGACACGAACGTGAAAATGCAGGCCATCACAGCCATAAAGCCCACGTAAATCGCGCCGATTTCAAGGTTGTAGTAAATAACGGCAATCAGCGCGATCACCGCAAAAACAAGAGCCAGCCCCGGCAGCAGCGGATAAAGCGGTGCGCTGTACGGGCGGACGAGAGAAGGCTCCTTGATACGCAGCCGGAACAGGCTGGCCATGCTGAGAATATACATGGTGAGCGCACCAAACACCGACATGGTCACCAGTGTGGCAGTCAGGGACTGTCCAGCAATGGAGATAACATCATCAGAGAAAATGGCGGCAATCCCGACCAGACCCCCGGCAATGGTGGCAACATACGGCGTGCGGAAACGCGGGTGCAGACGGCCAAGCACGGCAGGCAGGAAACCCGCACGGGCCAGAGCGAAAATCTGACGCGCATAGCCCATGATAATGCCGTGCAGAGAGGCCACAAGCCCGAACAGGCCCAGCCATACCAGCATGTGCAGCCAGCCGCTATTCGCCCCCACAACCGTTTTCATGGCCTGCGGCAGCGGGTCATTCAGGTTGGCCAGAGCATGCCAGTCGCCCACGCCACCAGCAAAGATCATGACACCGAAAGCAAGGCTGACCAGCGTGAGAACGCCAGCGATATAGGCAACCGGAATGGAGCGGCGCGGATCTTTTGCTTCTTCCGCCGCCATAGCAACACCTTCAATGGCGAGAAAGAACCAGATGGCAAACGGAATGGCGGCAAAAATACCCCCCATCGCTTCCCAGCCGAAATGCGGCGCCACACCCCAGCCGTCCTTGACGAAGTTATCCCATGAGAAACCCGGCGCAACCACGCCCATGAACACCAGCAGCTCGATAATGGCCGCAACGGTCACGAACAGTTCGAAGGTCGCGGCAATATGCACCCCGACGATGTTCAGTGTCATGAAGACCACATATGCCCCAAGAGCTGCCACTTTAGGCGACAGGTTGGGAAACTGCACGTTCAGATAAGCACCAATCGCAAGCGAGATGGCAGGCGGCGCAAAAATGAACTCAACCAGCGTTGCCAGGCCAGCCACAAGGCCACCCCAACGCCCGAACGCACGCAGGCTGTAAGCAAAAGGCCCACCAGCATGCGGCACAGCGCAGGTCAGTTCCGTAAAGCTGAAAATAAAGGCTGTGTACATCACGGCCACGAACACTGTCGCCACGAAGAAGCCCAGCGTGCCCGCCGTACCCCAGCCATAGCTCCAGCCGAAATACTCACCCGAAATCACAAGACCGACAGCGATACCCCACAGATGAAACGCGCTTAGGGATTTGCTGAGATGTGTCGACTCTTCAGCCATATGTAAAAAAATCCTTCATTCAAGAAAGGCGATCCACGCTTCCGATCGCGCCACCTTCGGGAGCCGCGTCCTTGAGGCCGACCCCCGTCAATTTAAGATGCCTGGCTTCGCGCATGAGCCAGGCCAGCTTGTCCGCAGCCACCTGCACGGACAGCCCGTGCGGATGGATATTGGACAGGCAATTCCGTGATGAATCCGGGCACCCCACATACGGCGCGTAAGTCAGATACACGCCCATGCTGTCCGCAACGCTCAGGCCCGGACGCTCCCCGATCATAACCACCACCATACCGGCGCCCATGGTCTGGGCGATTTCATCGCCCAGCGCGACACGGGCCTGTGTCGCCACCACCAGTGGGGCGATCTGCCAGTCGGCCAAACGCGCCCGCATGGCTTCAAACAGCGGTACGGCCCCCTGCTGGGTTGCTGTGCTGGATAAACCATCCGCCGCCACGAACACGACATCCCATGCGCCCTTTGGCAGGGCCGCCAGCGACTCCTCGGACAGCCTGCGGCCCAGATCCGGCCTGCGCAGATAGGTTGAACGATCCGGTGCGCGGCTGTTCACGTGCAAAAAAGGCTCATCCGCCAGAGCCTGTTCGATACAGGCCACATCAAGCGGCGTATGCACGGCATCGCGTGCCTGTGCATGGGCTGCCTGAAACTCAAGCACATCGGGCGTTTTCAGCGTGTTGCCACTGCGGGCCAGACCGATGCGTGCACGGGTGTACTGGCGCAGCGGCTTCCAGTCATCCTGCCCACTGGTGCTGACACCCTGCCCTGCGGCTGCGGGCACCCCCCGCGTGACATCCGCGCTCATGCTGCACCTGCCAGACTTGCAAGCCGGGTCTGGCCGGGGGCAAGGGCGCGCATACGCTCACTGGCACCGTCATACAGCCCCATACGCTCAAGCCATGCGGCAAATTCCGGCGCGGGCTTGAGGCCCAGCAGACTGCGCAGCGTCAGAATATCGTGGAAGGCAAGGCTCTGGTAATTGAGCATGACATCATCCGCCCCCGGCACCCCGATCAGGAAGGTAATGCCCGCAGCACCCAGCAGCACCATCAGGGTATCCATATCATCCTGATCGGCTTCAGCATGGTTGGTGTAGCAGGCGTCACACCCCATTGGCACACCCAGAAGCTTGGCGCAGAAATGATCTTCCAGCCCCGCGCGAATGATCTGCTTGCCGTCATACAGATATTCCGGGCCGATAAAGCCCACGACCGTATTGACCAGCAGCGGCTTGTAGGCACGGGCCACGGCATAGGCGCGGGCTTCGACCGTCTGCTGGTCCACCCCATGATGGGCGTCAGCCGAAAGGGCCGCCCCCTGCCCGGTTTCGAAATACATGACATTCTGGCCAACCGTGCCACGCTTGAGCGACAGCGCCGCATCATAGGCTTCCTGAAGGATAGCCAGGGTTACGCCAAAACCTTCATTCGCCTTCTGGGTGCCCGCAATGGACTGGAACACCAGATCAACGGCACCGCCCCGGTTCATGATTTCGATGGTGTTGGTCACATGCGTCAGCACGCAGGTCTGTGTGGGAATATCGTATTGCTGGCGGGCATGATCGAGCATATCGAGCAGGGCCAGACCATTGGCCACGCTATCGGTTGCGGGGTTGATGCCAATCACCGCATCGCCAATCCCGCACAGCAGCCCATCAAGCGTGGAGGCCGCAATCCCTTTAAGGTCATCTGTCGGGTGGTTGGGTTGCAGGCGCGATGTCAGGCAGCCTTCCAGCCCGATGGTGTTACGGAACTTGGTGACAACGCGAATCTTGCGCGCAACCGACATCAGATCCTGATTACGCATGATCTTACTGACAGCGGCCGCCATTTCCGGCGTAATACCCGGCGCGACAGCACTCAGTGTCGCGGCATCGGCTTCATGCGACAAGAGCCAGTCACGGAACTGCCCCACCGTCATGTGGGCAAGCCGGGCAAAGGCTGGCTTGTCATGCGTATCCACGATCAGGCGGGTTACGTCGTCTTCCTCATAAGGCACCAGCGCCGTTTCAAGGAATGTGCGCAAGGGCAGGTCGGCCAGCGCATAACGGGCCGCTACGCGCTGCGCATCCGATGTCGCACACAGCCCGGCAAGCTGATCGCCCGAGCGGACAGGAGAAGCAGCCGCCAGCAAGTCCTTCAGGGTTTCAAAACTATAGGTTTCCCCCCCCAGGGTGTGACGGTACGCCATAAAACTGCCTCCAGTATGCCAGCCAGCGGAACAGAGGCTCAGACCTCCTTCCGGTTCGAAGTCGTAACCATACATAAAACAGTCTGTGCAGGACACAAGCACCGAGCGGATTTTCGCAAAAACTCCACACATCCCCACATACCCGCCCCCTTATCGGCCATTAAACGGCGGTTCATACCCATGCAAAAACCCTCTACCTGATGCAGCCACGCAACAGCGGATGAGATTCTGCCCCCCACTACGTTGCGAACGATCCTGCCCGTGGCGGGCATCAACCCGTCCGTGCGGGGTTTTTCCCTCTTGCATCTTCCCCCAAAGCCTGCTTGCAGATACGCCATGCAGCCCACATCAGACAGGACAGACTGGTTCCCTATCGTACTCCGCATGGAAGGCGCGCGCGCGCTTGTAGTGGGGGGCGGGCAGGTCGCCGCCAATAAAACGCGCCTGCTGGTTCAGACAGGCGCACAGGTTCACGTCCAGTCCGCCAATCTGTGCGACGAACTGGCCCAGATGGCCACACAGGACGCAGAGCGCGAAGGCCGCTTTATCCATATCGCGCGCGATGCAACCCCAGCGGATGCCGCACATTGGGCCGCACAGGGGTTCAGGCTGGTTTATCTCGCCACTAACGATCAAGCACTCAACCACACACTGGCAGCGCTGTGCCAGCAGCATAACCTTCCAGTTTGCGCGGTGGATGACCCTGCGGTGTCCTCTTTCATTACCCCTGCCCTGATTACACGCGGGCCGGTGCAGGTTGCCATTTCCACAGGTGGGGCAGCCCCCGTGCTGGCGCGGCGGCTCCGCACGCGTATCGAGCAGATATTGCCAGATGGGCTGGGCCGTCTGGCCCGCTTCATGCAAGCACAGCGGAGCTGGCTGCGTGCGCGCCTGCCCGAAGCCGGTGCGCGCAGGCAGGTGTGGGAGCGTTTCATCGACGGCCCCGGCGGCAAGCTGGGCATGGATGGCCAGGCCGAAGAAGCCCGCAAAGCCCTTGATGATCTGCTGGAAAACCCCACCCCACGCGGCGAAGTCTGGCTGGTTGGCGCTGGCCCCGGCAACCCCGATCTGCTGAGCCTCGCAGCACTGCGCATGATGCAGGATGCGGATGTGGTGCTGTATGATAACCTCGTGGCGCCCACGATCATGAACTACATCCGGCGCGATGCAGAGCTTGTTTTTGTAGGCAAAAGCAGCAACCGCCACACCCTGCCGCAGGGCGATATCAATGCTGAACTGGTCCGCCGGGCAAAGCAGGGCCTGCGCGTGCTGCGCCTTAAGGGGGGCGATCCGTTTATTTTCGGACGGGGCGGCGAGGAAATCGAAACACTGGCTCAGGCCGGTGTGCCATTCCGTATCATCCCCGGCATTTCGGCGGCCAATGGGTGCGCGGCCTATGCCGGTATTCCCCTCACCCACCGTGACTGCGCCCAGTCATGCCTGTTCATAACGGGCCATGCCCGGGCTGACGGCACCCTGCATCTGGACTGGGAAACCATCGCCCTGCATAATCAGACGGTGGTCATCTATATGGGCCTTGCCGCCCTGCCCCAGCTTTGCATGCGCCTGATCGAACACGGCCTGCCACCAGACTGGCCCGCCGCACTGATCGAGCGCGGCACCCTGCCAGAACAGCGCGTGCTGTGCGCCACCCTGTCGGATCTGGCAGAAAAAGCCACCGAGCAGGGTATAAGCAGTCCCGCCCTGATTGTGGTGGGCGAAGTTGTCCGCCACCGCATTCTTCCCGCCGGACAATAGCCATGCCCTTCCGCTCCCTTACGGCCCGCAGAGCACAAGCCCCACTTCTTATGGCGGCTCTGGCCGTATTGCTGAGCGGTTGCGCCACACCGGTTTCGGTTCATACCATGGGGCTGGCGGACAGTTACCGTGAGCGCACGCACAGCGCTCTGGACGGGCCGCGCCTCAGCACCCAGACCCAATCCGTTCTGGAACGCCAGAACCTGACAGACACATGGAAAAAACACCCCCAGCAGGCACTGGCCACCCTGCGCGCAAGCACACAGGCGCGTTTTTATACGCCTGATCTGCCCAGCCAGCTTTTTGCTCTGTCGGAACTCAATTACCAGCTTGCCCGTAAAACGCAGGCTCCCGCCGCCTTTATGGCGACCGCGCTGTATGCCTACGCCTATCTTCAGCCCGATGCCCCAACAGCCGAACGCCCCACGCCGTACGATACCCGCGTACAGCAGGCCAGCGCCCTGTATATGCTGGGCCTGACCGGCGCATTCGGCAGCCCGGTCAATCCAGACAGCCAGCGCTGGACGCTGCCTTTTGCAACACTCGACCTATACGCGAACCCAGCCGAACGGTTATGGCATGGCCAAACCCTGAGCGACTTCCAGCCCACAGCCCAGCTGAAGGTTTCTGGCCTGCAAAACCTCTACACCACCCCCGGTCTGGGTGAGCCGCTGGCGGCTGTGCCGCAAAGCGATTCACAACCCAATACGGCCTTTACAGTAACCGACAAGGTGCGCGTTCCCGTTAATCTGAACCTGAGCATAGCCGACCCACGCCGCCAGATTCTCTCAGACAGGATCACCGGCCGCATTATTCTGACACCGCTTGACCAGACAACGCAGTTTGACACAAAATCCGATACCCCCCCTCTGCAATATGACCAGACCGCCGCACGCGCCATAAGCCTTAGCCAGCCAGAAATATGGTCAAGCGAATACAAGGGTTTTCTCGACGGACGCTTTTTTGACAATGGCCGACGGTCACAGCTTTTCGCTATTGAACCGCATCAGCATGGACGCATGCCGGTTATCCTGATTCACGGCACAGCCTCCAGTCCGGGGCGATGGGCAGACATGGTCAATGACCTTCTGCAAGATAAAGACATAAGCAACAATTTTGAATTCTGGTTTTTTTCCTATGCCACGGGAAACCCCATTCCATATTCCGCCCTGCAACTGCGCCGCGCGATAAAAAAAGCACTGGCTGATCTGGGTGGCCCGCAGGCAGACCCGGCTCTGGGCCAGATTACCCTTATCGGCCATAGTCAGGGTGGTTTGCTGGCCAAAATGCTCACCATTTCACCACAAGACCACCTATGGAACGGGCTGATGAAACGCCCGCTCTCCAGTCTGGATTTGCCCAAACGGACAAGCCGCTTTCTCGATCAGGCACTCATGCCGACCGCCATGCCGGAAATCCGGCGCGAGATTTTTATTTCAACACCCCAGCACGGCAGCTATCTTGCCGGGCTTTCAATCGCGCATTTTATCGGCGGCCTTGTTACCTTCCCTGTTTCTATCAAGGATGTGACAAAGCAGATCATGAATGGCAATGCCGATGCCATGAAGCTCGACATGAGTCCGGGGCGGCTGGGTAGCGTTTATGCCATGTCTCCCCATAGCGCGTTCATGCGCACGCTTGCCTCCATTCCTGTTGTGCCAGATGTTGCCACCCATTCCATTATTCCCGTGCAGGATGACAGCCCTCTGAATGTGGCGGATGATGGGGTAGTTACTTATGAGAGCGCGCATATCCCGGATGTGCGCTCCGAGCTGGTGGTACGCCATTCCAGTCATTCAACGCAGGCCAATCCCGTCACCATTGCTGAAGTCCGGCGCATCCTGCTTGAACAGCTGGCAGCCTTCCGTCCGGACTTTCACCCCGGTGGTGATGTAGACAGGCGCAATATTGTCAGAATCGGCGGGAGCTATACCCCGGTTGGCGCCCAACCCGAAACACCGCCTGCAGCCTCTCCATGAAGACGCGGGCAAAGCGCGGGCACACGAAATTTCGCACGTTCCGTAAGATCATGGGGCGGCTTGCGGTTCTGCTCATCGCGCTGATAGGCGGCGCATCGCTTTTCTATTCCACACTGGAACCCGCAGCCCTGCGGATCGGGTTGAGTATTGCGTTTCCCGCAGCACTCCTTGGCAGCCTTGCAATCAGGGTACCGCTACGCCGCCGCAGTATCATGCTGGGGCTCTGTCTGGTTCTGGGCATATGGTTCTGCACCGATCCTGCTCGCAACGACCGTGATTGGGCCGAAGAATATCGCCAGACAGCCGATGCTACCGTGCAGGGGCGCATCGCACATGTCACGAATATCCGCAATTTCCGTTATCGCACCCCCAGTGATGCCACACCGGCTTATTATGATGCTGATTTTGATCTGGATACGCTCTCCAGCGTCGATCTTGTCACGTCCTACTGGGCCGGGCAGGCCATTGCCCATGTCTTTCTGAGTTTTGGCTTTTCAGATGGGCGGCATCTGGCATTTTCCATAGAAACCCGCAGGCAGAAGCGCTTTGATTACTCCACCATTGCCGGGTTTTTCCACCATTACGAACTTTTTTATGTTGCGGCGGATGAACGTGATCTGATTGGCGTGCGCACTGATATCCGTCGGGAGCATGTTTATCTTTACCGCCTGCAACTCTCCGCCGCCACGCGGGAGCGGCTGCTGCGCAGCTATCTGTCTGAACTGCACACACTCACCACACATCCGCGCTGGTACAATACGCTTACAGCCAACTGCACAACGGAAATACTGGCCCGCTCAGGGGCTAGTCCGCGCTGGCGACTGGACTGGCGTGTGCTCCTGAGCGGCTATACGGCCTCGCTCGCCTATGACATCGGGCTGCTTGATCACCACTACCCCTTTGACACCCTACAACGCTTAAGCCTGATCCAGCGCCCTGATGATGCAAAGCCGAGTGCAAATTACTCGCAAGAAATACGCGAGCATCTTCCACTAACAGACCCACAATAAAAGAACACATACCTTCTCAAAAGGTAAATAAAGCCGATCAAACGAGAACGAATGTCAATTTCACGCCATTTTTTATTTCAAAAAACATATTTACATAAACCATCATTCGCCATTACATAGCATCACAAGTCATCAGAGCATTTTCAGACAGGGAGCCTGCACATCATGGCCAAAGACCCCAAGGTTATCGAATACCTCAACCTCCAGCTCACCAACGAGCTGACGGCCATCAACCAATACTTCCTGCATGCCCGCACGCTGCGCCACTGGGGCGTGACCCTGCTGGGCAAGAAGGAATATGAAGAATCCATCGAGGAAATGCGCCACGCCGACTGGCTGATTGAGCGCATTCTGTATCTGGGTGGCCTGCCCAACGTGCAGCGCATGAACACGATCCTGATCGGTCAGGACGTGAAGGAAATCCTTGAATGCGACCTCAAGCTTGAAGAAAAGGCGCTGGCCGACCTGCGCGACGGCATTGCCTATTGCGAAAGCGTGCGCGACTTCGTGTCCCGCGATCTGCTGCTGAAAATTCTGGCCAACGAGGAAGAACATGAAGACTTCCTGGATCGCCAGTTCGACCTGATCCGCCAGATCGGCATTGAGCGTTATATCCAGCTCAACTCCGCTCCGGCACCTGATCAGGAATAACAGCCTGCTCTGCGGCGGGGCTTCGGCCCCGCCTTATTTTTTATCAAACAGCTCTGCATAGTGTTCAGGCTTGAAGCCCACCAGAATGCGGTCTGCCCATTCCACAACCGGGCGTTTGATCAGAGTAGGGTGAGCTTTCATAAGCTCTGTTGCCCGCACTGGGTCCAAGTCCACCTTATCTGCCGGATCAAGCCCACGAAATGTCGTGCTGGCACGGTTCAGCAGCACTTCCCAGCCCAGCGCATCCACCCAGCGTTCCAGCGACACACCCGCCATACCGTCTACCCTATAGTCATGAAAGACATAGGAAACGCCTTGGCTTTCCAGCCATTGCCGCGCCTTACGCACGGTATCGCAGTTCTTGATTCCATACAGAATGGCCTGAGCGCCCATACTTTCCCCCTTCTGGCATGATGGCACGGCGCAGGGCCGGGCACCCCTTCATACACCAGAGGGCGTAATATCCAGCAGCTTTCTCAGGGCCTTCATCAAAGGGGCATCCACCGCGGTGTCAAACGGACGGGCTGCCGCTACATCATACCCAACACACATGGGCAAAACCCGCTGGTGCGGCGCTTCATCCGCATAACGGGGTACAATATGGGTATGGAGCGATGGCGCGAGATTGCACCATGTTTCGTAATTGATCCGCTCTGCGCCGGTCGCGCGCAACAGGGCATCGCCTACCCGCACGGTATCCGACAGGTAACGCAGCCGCGCGGCTTCCGGCATGGCGTTGAGCGACTCCACGTCCGGGTCGGCTATCAGAATACAATATCCGGCCAGCGGCTGGGTGTCGGCCAGCACCAGCCAGCCGCTCTCCATACGACCGATCACACGCGGGTCTTGCCCATTGCGAGCAAGGACAAGGCGCTTCTGGATAGGATTTTCAGACACGTGACGTCTCTTCCCGCCGAATGGATGCAAACTGCGCCCCGCCTTCCGCTTCGTGGCGGCTGACATCGCGCGGCCTGCTGCCATAACGGGCCGTAACGGCCTCCAGCACGGGCAAAGAGGCTTCATCCCCTCGCAAAAGGGCAATCAGGGCACGCACACGCAGCATGTCATCCTCGCTGGCGATACTGTAGAAAATCGTCCGCGACTCGCGGCGTGGCACAACAATTTCTGCCCGCCGCAATGTGCCAAGCTGCTGGCTGAGTGTTGGCTGCCCAATACCGGTGCGGGTTTCAAGCTCGCCAACAGCCAGCGGGCCATGCCGCAGCAGAATATCCAGAATGACCAGACGCTGCGGCTGGGCAAACAGCTTGAGCCGCTCCACCATCTGCCGCGCTTCATCCAGTTGCAGGCTACTCACGCCCCGGCTCCCTGCCCCGTAGTTACGGGGGCCGGTGCGGTATCAGGCTGCTTTTTCATAAACCATTGCGGCCCCAACGCTTCTATTTCCTCCTGCGTCTGCCCGGCGGGCAGCACCACGGCATCGCCCGGCATCCAGCCTTCGGGGGTTAGCACATCGCCTTTGCTGACACGTTGCAGGGCGGCGAGCGTGCGCTTCATTTCCTCTACAGAGCGGCCGACCGTCATGGGGTACCATGTAACAACCCGCACAATGCCTTGCGGGTCGATAAAATAGGTTCCTCGCACGGTAGCACTATTGCGCGCATCCGCATCCAGCATGCCATAGGCCTGCGCGATCACCAGCGAAGGGTCTTCCACAATCGGGAAAGGCACCGATACGCCAAACTGCGTCCGAATAGCCTCCACCCACGCCAGATGCGCAGGCAGGCTGTCCACGGAAAGCCCCACCAGCGCACACCCCATGGCGCGGAACTCCGGCTCCGCTCTGGCCAGGGCAAGGAACTCACTGGTGCAGACCGGCGTAAAGTCAGCAGGGTGGGAAAACAGCAGCACCCACTGTCCACGCAGACTGCTGAGGGTCAGGACACCGCGTGTCGTGCGGGCCATGAAATCCGGCGCGATGTCACCAATCCTGAGAGACACCGCGGCAGACGGCGCTGAGCCGGGCTGAGGCGATTGATCATTCATGTGGTCTGTTTATGCGAAAAGCAACTCTTGACGCAAGATGGTTTCATATTTAGTGAAAGTAAATATACATTGTTACTGAAATTGATAAACATTCAGGAGCGCACATGTCGGACCTTGCCCTTTCCGCCGCTTATGACCAGATCGTGGCAGCCGGTCACCAGCCGCAGACCCGCCCCTGTATCCGCAGTTTTTTTGATGAGACGACCTTCACCGCAACGCATGTCGTGCATGACCCACGCACGCGGGCGGCAGCCATTATAGATAGCGTAATGGATTACGACCCGGCCTCAGGCCGCACGTCGTTCCATTCCGCCGAACAGGTGGTGGCCTATGTCCGTCAGGAAAACCTGAACGTGCTCTGGCAGCTTGAAACCCATGCCCATGCCGACCACCTTTCCGCCGCACCATGGCTTAAGAAACAACTGGGCGGGCAGATCGGCATCGGGGCCGATATCGTGCAGGTGCAGCAGACCTTTGGCGCCATTTTCAATGCCGAGCCGGCCTTCACCCGCGATGGCGCACAGTTCGACCATCTGTTCACCGATGGAGAAACCTTCTCTCTGGGCGATCTGCCCGCCATAGCGCTGCATGTACCCGGCCACACTCCGGCGGATATGGCCTTTATCATTGGTGATGCCGCCTTTATTGGCGATACGCTGTTCATGCCCGATTACGGCACCGCACGGGCGGATTTTCCCGGCGGCAGCGCACGCACACTCTACCGCTCCATCCGCCGCCTGCTCTCCCTGCCGCCCCAAACACGGCTTTTCCTGTGCCATGACTACAAGGCTCCCGGTCGCAACACATTCGTATGGGAAACCACGGTGGAGGCCGAGCGCCAGAACAACATCCATGTGCATGACGGAATCAGCGAGGATGCCTTTGTATCCATGCGCACAGCACGCGACGCAACGCTCTCCCTGCCCAACCTGATCATGCCTTCGGTTCAGATCAACATGCGGGCGGGCCATTTGCCCGCGCCCGAAAACAATGGCATCAGCTACATCAAGATTCCCGTAAACACGCTCTGACACGCACCGGACGGTTCTCCCTGCCATGCTCTCCCACTCCCTGCTTCAGTCCGGCCTGCTCCATATCGGTGTGGAACTGCTCTGCGGCGCGCTGATTGGTTTCACACTCGGGCTGATTGGCGGGGGCGGCTCCATTCTGGCGGTGCCGCTCATGGTATATGCCGTGGGCGTGCCGAACCCGCATGTCGCGATCGGTACCAGTGCACTGGCGGTTGCCATCAACGCCCTGATCGGACTGGGCCAGCATGCGCGCGCTGGCACGGTCAAATGGCGCTGTGCCGGTATTTTCGCCTCATGCGGGGTGGTAGGCGCTTTTCTGGGTGCGGGGCTTGGCAAGGCAATGGACGGCCAGAGGCTTCTGCTACTGTTTGCCCTGCTCATGATCGGAGTGGGTGCGCTTATGCTCCACGGCCGGGGCAACACCGGCTCCCCCGGCGCAAGCTGTAATCGCCACAACGCCCCCAAGGTCATGACCTATGGGCTGGGTGCGGGCCTGCTTTCGGGTTTTTTCGGCATTGGCGGAGGATTTTTGATTGTGCCGGGGCTGATGGCCTCCACCAGCATGCCCATTCTCAACGCCGTTGGCACATCACTCGTGGCGGTTGCGGCGTTCGGGTTCAGCACGGCACTCAGCTATACCCTGTCCGGCTATGTGGACTGGCAACTGGCCGCGCTCTTTATCGCCGGTGGCGCTCTGGGTAGCATTCTGGGCACACGCACGGCCCGCAGCATGGCCGGATCAACCGGCAGGCTAACAACCCTTTTCGCGGGCGTGATCTTTCTGGTCGCGTTTTACATGATCTGGCAGGGTATTACGCGGCTATAAGCGCCCGAGCGGCTGCCAGCGCCACATGTAACTGCTCAAAAATATTCTGCTGCCCCACGGCTTCGACAATATGATGCCGCTCCATATCCGCCAGCGCATAGGGTAACACCCGCCCGAAAAAGACCTGCACATGCCGCGCACGCAAGCGCTCAAGCACATCACGCACCACACGGGCAGCGGAATAATCAATATCCGTAATGGCGCTGCAATCCACCACCAGACAACGTACCGGCACCGGTGCCGTATCAATTAACAAAGTAATATCCTGAGAAAAAAGCTGGCAGTTTGCATAAAACAGGTCTGAGCTGAAGCGATAAATGATCAATCCCGGCTCTGTCTGCGCACCTGCCTGCACGGGCTCTACTTCCATTGTGCCTGTCGCGGCATCCGAGCGCAGCACCATGGTATGTGGCCTGTAACTATGCCGCACATGCCGGAACAGGGAGAGTGCAATGGCAATAAAAATACCCTGCTCCACCCCCACTCCCACCACGGTAACAGCCGTCACCAGTGCAAGCCAGAACTCTCCGGGGCTTTCACGCCGGATGCTGTTGAGCGCCTGCACATCCACCATGCCGACCGCAACGCAGAAAACCACCGATGCCAGCACGCAATGCGGCAACCATGCCAGCGGCCCGGTTAATGCCAGCAGCACACACACCGTCACTCCGGCAAAAACCACCTGCGCACGCTGGGTCATGGCCCCCGCGCGCACGGCCATAGCGGTCTGGGTCGGGCTGCCATTGACAGTGAAAGTGCCACTCAGCCCGGCCACGGCATTGGCGGCGGACAGGCCGAGGATATCGCGGTTTTCATCCACATTTTCATGAAACATATCGGCAAAGGCACGCGATGTTGCGGCGCTCTGGGCAATGATGACAAACACGCAGGATGCCGAAACCGGCAAAAGGGCCAGCATGTTTTCCCACGGGATGACGGGCACATGCAAAACGGGCAACCCACCCCGCACCGGCCCCAGCACCCCAACACCGTGGGCTGTGGGCCACCCGCTCCAGCCGAGCACTATACCAAGCCCCACAACAACAAGAGCTACCGGTTTACGCGCACAATATTTCTGCCCGAGTAGCAGCCCCAGACAGGCCACACCAGAAATCAGAACCGCCGCCCCATTCGCCTGAGGCAACCCGCGCACCAGTTCCAGCACCTGCAAAGCAGGTGTATGGCGGGCCGATACCAGACCGAGCATATCGTACAGCATTCCCAGCCCGACCTGCACTCCCACGCCAGCCAAAAAACCCACCAGCACGGTGCGGGAGAGAAAATCCGCCAGAAAACCAAGCCGACATAGCCGGGCCACCAGCAAAAAACCCGCATTCAACAAGGCAACCGCACTCACCATGCTGATATAGGCTGCACTCCCCATCGGAGCCATTTCAGACAATGCGCCCGAAAAAATAGCGGCTGTAGCAGAATCCGCCGCCACGACCAGATGGCGCGAGGCGCCAAGTGCTGCAAACGCCAGCAAAGGCAGCAATACTGTATAAAGTCCGGTTACGGGGGGCATGCCCGCTATCCGCGCATAGCCGAGAACCTGCGGAATGTTCATGGAGGCAAGGGAAAGCCCCGCCAGCGCATCGCGTCCGAAACTGGCGGAAATCTTCAGGCCGAAAAAGCCCGGCCCCTTCCATTCCATGCCCATTGCATCTCCTTCTGTCCTCCGGCGGTGCTGTGCAAGGCGGGCCGGGCTGTCGTTTCCATCATCCATCGCAGCGGGTTTGCACGCCAAGCGGAACATGCGACATTTGCGGTTTTTCCAGCCAAGGACAGATCATGACCGTTACCGTGTACCATAACCCTTCTTGCGGCACATCGCGCTCCGTTCTGGAACTGGTGCGTCAGGCCGGGATCGAACCTGAAATCGTTCTTTACCTGAAAACCCCACTTACACGGGCTGATCTCGACAGACTGGTCAAGCAAGGCCCGGCAACCGCGCGCGACCTGCTTCGCAGCAAGGAAAAACTCTGCGCTGAATTGGGTCTGGATAAACCTGACGTTACGGACAGCCAGATTCTGGATGCTATCGCGGCCCATCCCGTTCTGCTGAACAGGCCGGTTGTGGCAACACCCCGTGGCGTCAAGGCCTGCCGCCCGGCGGATACGGTGCTGTCACTCCTGCCGTAAGGCCGCCATACACCCCCGGCGGATGATCCAGCCGGGGGTATGTGTTCTCAGAACTCGACGACAGTGCGGATGCTCTCACCGCGCTCCATCATGTCAAAGCCCTCATTGATCCGCTCCAGCGGCAGCTTGTGCGTGATCAGATCGTCAATGTTGATCCGGTTTTCCATATACCAGTCAACAATCTTGGGAACATCCGTACGACCCCGCGCCCCACCAAAAGCAGAGCCAATCCAGCGCCGACCCGTAACAAGCTGGAACGGACGCGTGCTGATCTCCTGACCCGCAGCCGCAACGCCAATAATCGTCGAAACACCCCAGCCACGATGCGCACATTCCAGGGCCTGACGCATCAGTGTCGGATTGCCGACACACTCAAAGGTGTAGTCTGCCCCACCACCAGTCAGTTCCACAAGATGGCCCACAACATCGCCATTCGGCCCAAGGTCACGCGGGTTTACAAAATCCGTCATGCCAAACTGCCGCGCCATCGCCTCACGCGCAGGGTTGATGTCAACGCCGATAATCCGGTCCGCGCCCACCATCTTCGCACCCTGAATCACGTTCAGGCCAATCCCCCCAAGACCAAACACAACAACCGTCGAGCCGGGTTCAACCTTAGCCGTGAACAGAACCGCGCCAATACCCGTGGTCACACCGCAGCCAATATAGCAGACCTTGTCAAACGGTGCGTCAGGGCGGATCTTCGCCAGCGCAATCTCCGGCAGAACCGTGTAGTTCGCAAAGGTCGAACAGCCCATGTAATGATGGATCGGCTGACCCTTGAACGAAAAGCGCGACGTGCCATCAGGCATCAGACCCTTGCCCTGTGTCGAACGGATGGCTGTGCACAAGTTCGTCTTGCGCGAAAGGCATGATTTGCACTCGCGGCACTCGGGCGTATACAGCGGGATAACATGATCCCCCGGACGCAGATGCTGCACACCAGCACCAACCTCCACAACAACACCAGCCCCTTCATGCCCCAGAATGGCAGGAAAAAGACCCTCAGGGTCCGCACCAGAAAGCGTGTATTTGTCCGTGTGGCATAGGCCCGTCGCCTTCACCTCTACAAGAACCTCACCCGCTCGCGGCCCTGCCAGTTGAACCCGCTCAATCTCCAATGCACGTCCAGCCTCAAAGGCTACCGCCGCCCTTACGTCCATTTTTTGCACTCCCGCTTCATGCACCACAGGGCCAGAAAAAACCGACCGTATTGATACCGTTCCGTACTATAGGCCACGCCCCCTGCAAAGGGCAGAGGGGGACAGCCACGAACCGCCAGCGCTCACACCGGAGTGATCAGCCCGCCTAAGCCCTCGGTCTTCAGTCCAGAAGCGACAATCCGCAGGAGAGGCCGCATACAGCACGTATCCATATATTTTAGATATGGATTGTCCATCATTCATATATTGGACATTTGTCAGAGCCGGGTTTTTACAATGAGCGCAATCGCTATCCTGCGTTGTTGGAGTATTCCGAGCGTGACCTATACCGTTGGCATGTATCTTGCAGACCGCCTTGTACAAATCGGTCTGAAGCACCATTTCGCCGTTGCGGGCGACTACAACCTTGTCCTGCTGGACCAGTTGCTCCTCAACAAGGGCATGGAGCAGATTTACTGCTGCAATGAACTGAACTGCGGTTTCAGCGCCGAAGGCTACGCCCGCTCCAATGGCGCTGCGGCCGCTGTGGTCACCTTTAGCGTTGGCGCCATTTCAGCCATGAACGCCATTGGTGGCGCCTATGCCGAAAACCTGCCCGTTATCCTGATTTCCGGTGCACCCAACAGCAACGATCACGGCACCGGCCATGTTCTGCACCACACCACAGGCAAGACCGATTACGGCTACCAGCTTGAAATGGCGCGTCAGGTCACCTGTGCGGCCGAAAGCATTACGGATGCCCACTCCGCCCCGGCCAAAATCGACCATGTGATCCGCACCGCGCTGCGTGAGCGCAAGCCTGCCTATCTGGAAATTGCCTGCAATATTTCCTCTGAACCCTGCGTGCAGCCCGGCCCTGTCAGCAGCCTGCTGGCCGAGCCCGAAATCGACCACAAGAGCCTTAAAGCCGCTGTGGATGCGACCGTTGCTTTTCTGGAAAAATCCACCAAACCCGTCATGCTGGTGGGCAGCAAGCTGCGTGCCGCCAATGCGCTGGCCGAAACCGAAGCACTGGCCGACAAGCTGCAATGCGCTGTTACCATCATGGCGGCGGCCAAAGGCTTTTTCCCTGAAGACCATGCTGGTTTCCGTGGCCTGTACTGGGGCGAGGTCTCAACCCCCGGCGCGCAGGAACTGGTTGAAAGCACCGATGCGCTGCTGTGCATTGCGCCCGTGTTCAATGACTACTCAACGGTTGGCTGGTCTGCATGGCCCAAAGGCCCCAATGTCATTCTGGCAGAACCCGACCGCGTAACGGTTGATGGCCGCGCCTATGACGGCTTTACCCTGCGCGCCTTCCTACATGCTCTGGCTGAAAAAGCCCCTGCACGTCCGGCTTCCGCCAAAAATGGCAGCGTGCCGACATTCTCGCTGCCCGCCACATCCGATGAAGCTGGCCTGACGAATGACGAAATCGTGCGTCATATCAACGCCATGCTAACATCCGACACCACGCTGGTGGCTGAAACGGGCGATTCATGGTTCAACGCCATGCGCATGACCCTGCCCCGTGGCGCACGGGTGGAACTGGAAATGCAGTGGGGGCATATCGGCTGGTCCGTGCCGTCTTCCTTCGGTAATGCCATGGGCTCGCAGGATCGCCAGCATGTAGTGATGGTGGGTGATGGCTCTTTCCAGCTTACCGCACAGGAAGTGGCGCAGATGGTGCGTTACGAGCTGCCCGTCATCATCTTCCTGATCAACAACCGTGGTTATGTCATTGAAATCGCCATTCATGACGGGCCTTACAACTACATCAAAAACTGGGATTACGCCGGTCTGATGGAAGTTTTCAATGCGGGTGAAGGTCATGGCCTTGGCCTGAAAGCCACCACGCCGAAAGAACTGGCGGAAGCCATTGCCAAGGCCAAAGCCAATACCCGTGGCCCGACGCTGATCGAGTGCCAGATTGACCGTAAGGACTGCACGGATACGCTGGTCAAATGGGGCCGCAAGGTTGCCTCGGCCAACGCACGCAAAACGCCGCTGGCCTGATACATAACGGGCGCGCCCAAAAGGCACGCCCGCCTTACGCGGTAAAAAGACTTGATACACAAAGGCCCATCCTGAACGCAGGATGGGCCTTTACGATATTAACGCATCACCCTGCCCGTATGCGGGCAGGGCCACGCCGCGTTAGCGCATCGCGCCGGCGACAATGGCGGAAATCACGCCCGTGGCCACCGCAGTCAGCAGAAACTGATTGCCAGACTGCACCCAGCGATACCCGTATGGCGGGGCATAAAGTCCGGGGTAAGCGTGCCAGTCATTAACCCACGGTGCGCCACCCCAGTAGCGATCGCCGCGCCGCCATGCCATCGGGCCGGGGCCACCACGCGGCGGACCTGCCCAACGACCACCACCCGGGCCGCCTCCGTGGCGATATCCACCGCCACCCCACTGTCCGCCACCGGGGCCGCCACCATGCCGCCCGGGGCCACCACCGGGCCCACCACCGGGACCGCCCGCCTGCGGCCCACCGCCACCGCCGGGACCACCGCCTGGCCCGCCACCCGGGCCGCCTCCTCCGGGGCCACCCGGCCCACCGGGGCCAGCAAAAGCACTGACAGGTGCCGCCCCAAGGCAGGCGACCAAAACCCATGCAACGGCTTTCGTCTTCATAATACCTCCTGCACGGCGATCAGGCCTGTTTTTCATCTGCCTGACGCCTCTTTCCTTACTCATATATGCCAGAACTGGTGGCGAAAATACGGCTCCTCCCGCCAACGCATGAAGAGCGGCAAAAGCTCCATCACGTCATGCACAACACGCCCCCCTGCAAGAACAGCCATCTTCTCACCGGAGAGCCTTACGCGTGAGCCTTGCGCCAAACGGGGCCTTGCGAATCAAAACGCAGACTAATATTGTCTGCGTATGGCACTTTATGGCGCAAGCACCGAATATATCCTGCACAGCCTGCTCTGGCTCGTGAACAACCCCCATCCCGTCAGCAGCCTTGATCTGGCGGAGCTTCAGGCCATCCCGCCTGCTTTCATGGCCAAACTTCTGCCTCGCCTTGAAAAAGCTGGCCTGCTTGTTGCCGCCGAAGGCCTGAAAGGCGGCTACCGTTTGGCCAGAGCCGCAGCCGATATAAGCGTGCTTGATGTTGTGCAGGCAGTCGAGGGGGAAAAAAGCCTTTTCAACTGTCAGGAAATTCGTGAACGCTGCGCGTTGTTTCAAGAAACCCCGCCACAATGGGCCGTGCAGGGCCGGTGCGCTATCCATGCCACCATGCTGCGTGCCGAACAGGCTATGCACCGGGAACTGGCACAGACATCGCTGGCTGATCTGGCGCACAGCCTGCACGACAAAGCACCACCACGCTTTTTGGAAGACGCCAGCACATGGCTGGATACACGCGCCCAAACCCGCCGCACTGCCAAAGTCAGGCAACGCAGGCGTATGGAGAGCCCACCCTGTGGCAAAAAAGCAAATACTCCATGCCCATGAAGCACAAGACATTTTGAAGAAGGAGTAAGCCTGTCATGAAAATTCTTGTCGCCGGAGCCAGTGGCGCCCTGGGCCGTCCGCTCATTACCCGCCTGCATGAAGCAGGGCATGACGTTTGGGGCCTTGCCAGCCGCCCCGAAAGTCTCGACGCCATGACCGCACGGGGGGCCCATGCCATAAACGGTAATGCGATGGATCGTGCAGGAATTTTTACAATACTTGAACAGCTTCGCCCTGATGTCGTGATAGACCAGCTTACCTCCCTGCCCGCCAGCCCGTTTGATCTGGCCAACAGGCTGGCCGCTGATCGGCACCTGCGGCTGGAAGGTGGGGGTAACCTGTTTGCAGCAGCTCAAGCCTGTCAGGTCACACGGTATATTCAGCAGTCCTGTGGGTTCTATCTGGATACAAACGGGCCACTCGCGACAGAAGCATCGCGCTTGCGCACCCATGCACCGGGCAATATTGGTGAAAGTGCGCGCATGTATGCCGCACTGGAAAAGCGGGTTCTGGGATCACACTCCATGCAAGGTGTTTGCCTGCGCTATGGTTTTTTCTATGGCCCGGGAACATGGTACTGGACAGAGGGGGCATTCAATACCCATCTGCATAATAGAGAGGTGTCACTTCTTGGCGCTGGCAGCAGCGTTTTTTCCTTCATTCATGTTGATGATGCCGCACAGGCCACCATGGCGGCCCTGACAGCGCCCGCAGGCGTGTACAATGTCGTCGATAACCACCCCACCCCGTTCCATGACTGGTTGGCGGCTTACACCCGCTGGGTTGGTGCGCCTGCCCCTGCACGGCTCAGCCCCCAAGACGCCCTCCGACTGGCAGGTGAAGAAAGCGTATATTACCAAAACAACCTGACAGGAGCGAACAACCACAAGGCCAGAGAGCGACTGAACCTGACACCACGTCCTCAGCCATGGCTATCGGCCATCTGAGTATCCAGCCCGGCAGGCAGCCTTCCCCATCCCGTTATCAGGGGCGGCGATGCAGGGCGATGTAAACAGGTGCCCGGCCCATGCTCCGGCCAGTGTTCTGCCTGCCACAACCAACCACATACAGGTCAGGGCAATCGTCAGGATCGTGCCGATATAACCGAAAAATGCGAGATCCAGCATAATGCCAAGCCGATAGGTTGCCGCTGTATAAACACCCAGCGGAAACGTATAGCCCCACCAGCCAAGGTTGAACGGAATACCGTTTTTCAGATACCGAGCAGTAATAAGCAGGGCCAAAAGCAGCCACCACACCCCCAGCCCCCACAGAACAAGACCGGACACAACGCCAATCCCCTGCGCGACAAGCCCCAGCTCAGCCAGCCCATGGACTGTAAAAATTGCCGGGGCGTCTCCTCCCATGACCAGCATACCAAGTGCTCCTGTGCCAACCGGCCCGAGTGCCAGCCAGCTTGAGGCCGCCATGCTCTCATCCGGCAGCTTATAAAGCGCCATTCGCAGGATAAGGATTGCGAGCATACTCAGTGCAACAGGAACGGAATAAGACCAAAGTACATAAGAGGTTATCAGAACCACACTCTGCACATGCGTATCAGCCAGATGCGGAGCAAGAAAACCACCGGTCGCCCCCGCCACCTCAGCCGCAACAACCGGCAGAAGCCAAACAGCCGTCATGCTATCAAGACTGATCTCGTGGCGGGTAAACATGAGATAAGGAATGCCGACACCACAGGCTAGAGACAGCGCAACATCCACCCACCACAGACCATAGGCCAGCGAAATATACGCTTCGGCAAACAGCCCATTTCCAAAAACAAGCAAACCATTGATAAGCGTGGAAAGCGCCATCGGAATCGTGCCAATAAACATCGAAGCGACATTGTGCCCGAAAATACGCCGCGCCTCATGGCCGAACAACATCCAGCGCGCCGCATAAAGCCCACAGAAAATCAGAAAAAGAGCAAGTGCTACAGACCATAACCCCACGCCAATGGGCCTGAGTGCCGGGCCGATACCCGACATCTGCGGCAGCGCCAGTGCAAGAATACCCGTCCCCATAACAACAGCGAACCAGTTAGGCGTGAACTGACGAACAACCTCGCGCGGGTGCTCCAGCATGAAAAACGGTCTAAGACGGCACACAGGTTTTTTGTTTCCAACCATAGTCATGGCTGGCTCCCCTTAAGGCACTCAACCAGTGCATCGGCCATACGTGTCCGATAACGCTCCTTATGCCGCAACGCGTAAAACGGGCGGGCAGGCATGGAAAACGCATGGTGATAAAGGTCGCCCACCGCCAGCGCACGCCGCACCACAAATTCCGAAAGAACGGCCACGCCCGCCCCCGCCTCAACTGCACTGCGCACCGCCTCGTTGGAAGGCATGACCATGGCGATTGTCAGAGCCTGCGGATCAATCCCGCGCGCGCGCAGCACATCTTCAAACGTCGAGCGCGTGCCGGAGCCTTGTTCACGCACGATCCAGCGTGCCCCAAGCAGCCAGCGCTCATCAACCACCGGCACGGGAGAAGACCCGACAAGCAGCATCCTGTCCTCACCTACCGTCCACGAGGCCAGCGCCGGTTCATTGATGGCCCCTTCCACCACGCCCAACTCGGCCTCGCCGCCGAGAACACGCCGCGCCGCCCCTTCGCTGTTATCAATGCTCAGTTCAATCGCGATACCGGGATAGCGGGCATGAAACCCCGCCAGCTTGCCGGGCAGCCAGTAGCTTGCAACCGTCTGGCTTGCGACAACCCGCAAAGTGCCACGCAGCAACCCACTATACTCGGCCAGCGCGAGTGCTGCCGCCGAGGCGCGCCCCAGAACGGCCCGCGCCTCCTCCAGAAACATACCCCCGGCCTCGGTCAGTTCGATCCGACGCCCAATCCGATGAAAAAGCGGCACGCCATACTGGGCCTCCAGCGCGGCAATAGCGTTGCTGGCGGCTGACTGGGTTATGTTAAGCGCGGCTGCGGCCCGCGTAACATGCTGGCGCTCAGCAACGGCAATGAAAATACGAAGCTGCTCTAACGTCATGACCAAATCCCCTCCGTATCCAAAAATACGCAACCGGGATCAATCTTTCCAATGCCATTTATATATGGTTCCAATCTGAAAATCAGATCAGTTTCCGCACCAGAATCCCCACTCTTTGCGCCCTCTGTCTGTACCCTTTACAGATAACGCTCCCGTTCGCCCCGAGCCTGTCTCTGGCGGAACATGATAACCCGCCACATCCTGCGCACCACGCATCTATCGAGGTTTTACTCTTGTCACTGCTCGACACCCCCCTGCCCGCCTCGATACAGGCACAACGCTCAACCCGTCTGGCTTTTCTCATGGCCGGATTTGCAGGGGCCGCATGGGCGCCCATTATTCCTTACGTCAAACTCAGATGTGCGCTGACAGACGCCCATCTGGGCCTGCTGCTGCTCTGCCTTGGCATGGGGTCCATTATTGCCATGCCGGTGTCGGGTGCGCTGGCAGGCCGTGTAGGTTGCCGGTGGATCATTGCTATTTCCACCCTTGCTGTCTGCTGTGTTCTGCCGGTTCTGGCTTCTTCCGGCTCCGTTGCGGTACTGGCTGTGGCGCTAACCATTTTCGGGGCGGGAATCGGGTCTATCGATTGTGTGATTAACGTGCAGGCCATCCTTGTCGAACGGGCCTGCCAACGCACCATGATGTCCGGTTTTCATGGCCTGTTCAGTGTTGGTGGTCTGTGTGGAGCCACGGGGGTCAGTACCCTGCTTGGCCTTGGCCTGTCACCCGCAGCGGCCTGTAGCGTGGTGTCGGTATTATTGCTGCTGGGGGGCATTGCGGTTCTGCCCGGCCTGCTGAACGGCCGCACCGGCTCTGCCGAAGGCCCGCCTCTGGCCATGCCCCACGGGGTTGTGCTGGCCATCGGGGTCATGTGCTTTATCGTTTTCCTGACAGAAGGAGCCGCCATTGACTGGAGTGCTGTGTTTCTTGCGACAGTCCGCCATGTCAACGTCCGCTACACGGGGCTGGGTTATGTCGCCTTTGCCTGCACCATGACAGTCGGACGCCTGATGGGAGACCATCTGGTGCGCCGCGTACCGGGGCGCATACTGGTAACGGCAGGTAGCCTGCTGGCGGCCACGGGCATGCTGCTGATTGCTACCATACCTGTCTGGCAACTTACCCTGTTGGGCTATGCTCTGGTGGGAGCGGGTTGTGCCAATATCGTACCCGTTCTTTACTCAACCGTTGGCCGACAGACCCTTATGCCCGAACATCTGGCTGTTTCCGCCGTAACAACGCTTGGCTATGCCGGAATCCTGATCGGGCCTGCGGCACTGGGACTTATTGCCCAGCTTGCCAGCCTGCCCATTGCATTGGGCACTGTTGGCATTCTGCTGATAGCCGTCGCCCTGTCTGGCCTGCTTTTGCCGCGCGCGCTCATTAACGGTGTGGATCAGGACTGAGACACACCCTACGCCATTCCGCCGTAGGGAGGCTTGGCGGGACAATTATTTTTTTGGGAGGAGACATGGATAAACCGCTGATTTCTGCGGCCAGGAATGGTGGGCGCAACAGGGATTGAACCTGTGACCCCTACCATGTCAAGGTAGTGCTCTACCGCTGAGCTATGCGCCCATTCCTGTGGTGTGGGGCCTTGTATCCTGCTTGCGCTGGCAGCGCAAGCCCACAATAAAGGAGGGAGATGAAAAATTTTGTCCACTCCGTCCTGTCCCGTGGAATCCGTGCCTCTCTCTCGGCTATCCAGCCCCCAGAAAGCGCCCCGGCCCCACCAGAAGACCCGCTGGCGCCACCACCCGTCGTGACATTGGAGGGGAGCCGCACAAGCCCCATAGTGCTCGCCGCCCCCCACGCAGGACGCTATTACCCTGAATGGTTCACCAGCACGGCCCGCCAGCCTCTGGCAGACCTCCGCAGTGGCGAGGACAGTTTTACGGAGCGCCTCGCCCAGCCCGCCCATGATCTGGGGCCTGCACTCGTTCACGCCACGTTTCCGCGCGTTCTGTGCGACCCCAACCGGGCTGCGTGGGATCTGGACCCACGGATGTTCCAAGGCCCTATTCCGCCCTTCATCCGCCCGACGGAGCGCGGGTTGTCCGGGCTTGGCTCCATTCCGCGCATTACCGGCAGCCACCGCGCCATTTACCGCACGCGCCTGCCATTCAGCGAGGCTGCCCGGCGTATCGCCACTTACTGGATGCCCTATCACACAACATTGGCTGGCCTGCTGCGGCGCACCCATCAGCAGCACGGACAATGCCTGTTGCTGGACCTGCACTCCATGCCCGACACGGCGGAAGTCGGCACGGCTGATTTTGTTCTGGGCGACCGGCACGGTACGGCCTGTGCGCCAGACATTATGGAGCGGGCCGAGCAGACCCTGCGCGCGCTCGGCTACAGCACCGCACGGAATACCCCCTATGCGGGCGGTTACATTACCCAGCAATACGGCCACCCACCCCAGAACTGCCATGCGCTACAAATCGAAATGCGGCGCAGCCTGTATATGACGGAAGCAACCCACACCCCGCATGAGGGTTTTGAGCCTCTGGCCCGTAGCCTTGCTGTGCTCGTCGGGAGTCTGCTGGAGCATCTGGGCTGAAAATAGCCGGGCAAGATTCACGAAAAACTATTGAAACAGAACGGCCAAGCCCTCATCTCATGCTCCAAAACAGGGAGCGGCTAAACCCCTCAGGCCGCACCCGCGCCCAACCACACCAGAGGAGACAGAACATGACCGACAGCACCAGCGCCACACAGGGTGGCAGCGAAACAAAGGAATTCAGCGCCGAGGTCGGACGCCTGCTCGATCTGGTCGTGCATGCTCTGTATTCCGAGCGCGAAATTTTTCTGCGCGAACTGGTCGCCAATGCTGCGGACGCCACCGACCGCAGGCGCTTCGAAGCCCTGACAGACGGTGCGCGCGCCCTGCCCGAAGGCGCAAAAATCCGTATCAACCCGGACAAGGATGCCCGCCTGCTGACCATCAGCGACGATGGCGCAGGCATGAGCCGCGAGGAACTGGTGTCCAACCTTGGCACCATCGCCCGCTCTGGCACGCGCGCCTTCGGTCAGCAGCTTGAAAACGCCAAACCTGAAGACCGCCCAAGCCTGATCGGGCAGTTTGGCGTTGGTTTTTATGCGGCCTTCATGGTGGCGGATAAGGTTGAGGTCGTCTCCCGCCGCGCCGGGGCCGAAGTCGCCTGGCGCTGGTCATCAGACGGACGGGGCTCCTACACGATTGAACCGGCCAGCCGTGAGACAGCGGGTACTGACATCACCCTGCATATCAAAACCGATGCTGATGAGTTCCTCGATCCGTACCGCCTGCAATCCATTATCCGCAAATGGTCCGATCATATCGCCTGGCCTGTCACCATCATGCAGGACGGCAAGGAAGAAGCCGCCAACGAAGGCACGGCGCTGTGGCGCAAGCCCCGCTCCGAAGTCACCACGGAACAGCTTGAAGAATTCTACCGCCACCTGACCCACAACTTCGATACTCCGTGGGAAACCCTGCACTGGCGCGCCGAAGGCACCATGGAGTTTTCGGCCCTGCTGTTCATTCCCTCGTCCCGCCCGTTCGAATTTAGCGAGCAGACACGTGAAAGCCGTATCCGCCTGCATGTGCGCCGGATGTTCATTACCGACGAGGCAGAAATCCTGCCGTCATGGTTGCGTTTCGTGCAGGGCGTTGTGGATACCGAAGACCTGCCGCTGAATGTCTCGCGTGAAATGCTGCAGGCTACGCCGGTTCTTGCCCGTATCCGCAAGGCTGTAACAGGCAAGGTGCTCTCATCCCTCAAGGCGCGGCTTGAAGATGCGCAGGCCTATGAAACATTCTGGGACAATTTCGGCCCGATCCTGAAAGAAGGCATGTGGGATGACCCGACCTACCGCACCGAAGTCGCGGGGCTGAGCCGTTTCCGCTCCAGTGCGGTGGATGGGCTGACCGGGCTTGCCGACTACGTAAACCGCATGAAGCCCGAACAGGACGCCATCTACTACGTAACGGGCGACAACACGGATGTGCTGGCGGCCTCGCCTCAGATCGAGGGGTTCAAAGCCCGTGGGATCGAAGTACTGCTGCTGTCAGACGCCGTGGATTCCTTCTGGCCGGAACGGCTGGGCACCTATGAAGGCAAGACCCTGCGCAACGTGGCGCAGGGTCTGAACGATCTGGACAAGTTCGCACCGGACACGGAAACAGCCGCCCAGAAAGCGGATATGGACACGCTGCTGCCTGCCCTGAAAGCCGCTCTGGAAAACGAGATTACCGATGTGCGGGCGACCGATCGCCTCGTTTCCAGCGCCATGGTGCTGAGTGCGCCCGAAGGTGGGCCCGATCTGCAACTGCGCAAGCTGATGCAGCGGAGCGGCCAGGCCATGCCAGAAGCCAAGCCGGTGCTGGAACTCAACCCCGCCCACCCGCTCACGCACGCCCTGGCAGCCCGCCTACAGGCGGGGGAAGACATTGCCCCGCTGGCGCATATCCTGCTCGATGTCGCCAGCATTCAGAACGGTGACACCCCCAAGGATGTCAACGCGTTCGCCAGCAGGATCATGAACTATCTTGCAGCGCCGACCACAGCAGACTGATCAGGCGTTTTTTGACAACAGGGCAGGTTCGGCATTTCAGGCAGGGCCTGCCTTTTCCTCCTGCTTGACCGCACACCACAGGGCATCGAGCGTCTGCACATCCTGCTCGGCCATGGACAGACCCTGTTCCGTCAGCCGTGCCTCCACTCCCTCAAACCGCCGGGTAAACTTATCACAGGCCTGCCTCAGGCACGCTTCGGGATCAAGCTTGAGCCTGCGCGCAAGACTGGCGACAGAGAACAGGATATCACCCAGTTCATCCTGCATGCGCGCCTGATCGCCACTAGCCATTTCCACGGCAAACTCCTCAACCTCTTCGCGCACCTTGCCCAGCACTTCGCGCTCATCCGGCCAGTCAAACCCCACACGCGCTGCGCGCGCTGCCAGCTTGGACGCCCGAAGCAACGCAGGCAGCGCGGGTGGCACCCCAGCCAGAGCGCCCAGTGCGCGCCCGCCAGCCGCCAGACGCTCACGCTCCTTCAACTGTTCCCACTGGGCAGGCACTTCGGCCTTTGCCTTGCCGGTAGCATCCTGCTGCGCGGGTTCGGACAGCACATCAGGGCCGAACGTTACATGCGGGTGGCGACGGATCATTTTTTCCGTCACCATCCTTGCGACCGTCGCAAAATCAAACAGCCCCTGCTCGCGGGCAAGCTGGGCCTGATAGACCACCTGCAACAGCAGGTCGCCCAGTTCATCAGGAAATGCGCGCCAGTCCTGCTTCTGGATGGCGTCCAGCACCTCATAGGCTTCCTCGATGGCATAGGGCGCGATAGTTTCGAAGGTCTGCTCCTTATCCCACGGGCAGCCTTCCTCAGGGTCGCGCAGGCGGGCCATCAAGGCCAGCAGCCGGGTAAGCTGGTGTTCCGCCTCAGCCCCGCCTGAAGAAGAAAAATCCGTCATGCCGCCTGCATCCATCCTGTTGTGCCAGCCCCGCCATATGCGGGCTTTATCGCAGGCGCATTGTGCCATAAAACGCTCTTACGTCCATGCACCCCGGCAAGGCGGCCCACACCAGCCGCGCGGGCTGAAGCACCGACGCAACGCGGAGAAACACAATGGCGCAGCAACCAGTCGTATTCATTGATGGCGAGGCAGGCACAACGGGGCTTGGTATCCGCGAACGCCTGAGCGCCCTGCCGGTGCGCCTGCACTCCATCGACCCGGCCCTGCGTAAAGACCGTAACGCCCGCAAAGCCGCCATGGCCGAGGCGGATCTGGTTGTGCTGTGCCTGCCCGACGCCGCCTCACGCGAGGCCGAAACCATGGCCGCGGAACTGGGGGCCGATGCTCCGCGCCTGCTGGATGCAAGCACGGCATTCCGCACTGACCCCACATGGGTTTACGGCTTTCCTGAACTCTCGCCCGAACAGGCGCATGCCATCTCATCAGCGCCGCGTGTTTCAAACCCCGGCTGCTACCCCACAGGGGCCATCGGCCTGCTGCGCCCACTTATTCAGGCGGGTGTGCTGCCCGCCCATTACCCGGTGTGCATCAATGCCGTAAGCGGCTATAGCGGCGGCGGACGGCAGATGATCGAAGCCCATGAGCGCGATGGTGGCCCTGCTTTCGAGCTGTACGGGCTAACGCTGGAACACAAGCACGTGCCTGAAATCCACACGCATGCGGGGCTTACAGCACGCCCCCTGTTCGTGCCTTCGGTCGGGCATTTCGCACAGGGGATGATTGTTTCCATTCCGCTGCACCTGTCCTTGCTCGAAGGAGCGCCCAGTGCTGCCGACCTGCACGACATTCTGGCCCGGCATTACCAAGGACAGGATCATGTGCGGGTTGTTACGGCCGATACCACACTTTCCGCCGAAGCTCTGGCCCATAGCGACCTCATGGAACTGCGGGTGCATGGCACGCCCCATACCCGCCATGCCCTGCTGACGGCGCGTCTGGATAATCTGGGCAAGGGAGCTTCCGGGGCTGCGCTGCAGAATATCCGGCTCATGCTCGGGCTTGCGTAAAAACGCCCATGAACCGGTTTTGAAACAGGAAAAGGTCTGACAGACATGACAAATCGTGTAGCGCTCGTTACCGGTGGCAGCCGCGGCATTGGCGCCGCCATTGCCCAACGCCTTGCCGCCGATGGGTACGATATCGCCATTTCCTACGCCAATAACGCTGCGGCGGCAGAACAGGTCGTTGAAAAAATCCGCGCACTGGGCCGCAAGGCGCTGGCCATCAAGGCCAATGGCGCCTCGGTTGAGGGCAACCGTGAAGTAATCGCCGAAACTCTGGTGGTTTTTGGCCGGATTGATGCACTGGTGTGCAATGCAGGCACGTTCTTCTCTGGCCCGATTGACGAAATGAGCGTCAGCCAGATCGAACATATCCTCAACCTGAATGTGCGCGCCACCATGGTTGAAACCATGGAAGCCACCAAGCACATGACTTCGGGTGGGCGGATTATCTATATCGGTTCCGCTTTTGGCGCCCGGGCACCTTTCCCCGGCATTTCGCTTTATGCGGCAACCAAAGCCGCCCTGCGTGGCTTCGCCAAGGGTGTCGCACGCGATCTAGGCCCACGCGGCATTACCGCCAACGTGGTGGAACCCGGCCCGATCGATACAGACCTGAACCCTGACAGCGGCGAAGTCGCGGCCCTGATCCGCAGCTTTGTCGCAACCGGTGCTTACGGCAAGGCGCAGGACATTGCGGATATGGTGTCATTCCTTGCCAGCCCGCAGGCCAGCTACGTAACCGGGGCCGCCCTGCCGGTCGATGGCGGTCTGGAAGCCTGACCCCTTCAGCCCCTGCCCCACAACGGGGCAGGGGCTACCCGGCGGGCCTCACGCCATTTGCGGAATTTCAACCACAATCCGGCCTTTCAGCCGACTTTCAAGCAGATCTTCCGCTGCCTGCGGCACATCCGCCAGCGGCACGCTACGGCTCAGCCCGGCCAGACGCTCCAGATCCACCAGTTCCGCCAGACGCTGCCAGGCTGTCTGCCGCAAGGGCCGCGGACACATGACGCTGTCGATCCCCACCAGCGTAACCCCCCGCAGAATAAACGGCGCAACCGTTGCAGGGAAATCCATCCCCCCTGCCAGCCCGCAGGCTGTTACCACACCTTGCGGCCGCATACCCGCGCACACGGCGGCGAGCACATGCCCCCCGGCCACATCCACAGCACCAGCCCAGCGGGCTTTTTCCAGTGGGCGCAGCGGGGCCTCAAACAACGCGCGCGGCAAAACTTCATGCGCCCCGAGGCTTTGCAGATAGGGCTGCTCCTCCAGTCGCCCGGTTACGGCAGCAACCTCGTACCCCAGCCGGGCCAGCAGCATGACAGCCACGCTACCCACGCCCCCTGTAGCCCCTGTAACCAGAACCGGGCCATCGACCGGTCGCACCCCTTCACGCTCCAGCGCCATAACGCACAACATAGCCGTAAAACCGGCCGTGCCCAACGCCATCGCCTGAAAAGCATCCAGCCCGGCAGGCAGAGGCACCAGCCAACTGGCCGGTACGCGCAGGCGCTGGGCATAGCCGCCCCAGTGCAGTTCGCCTGCGCCACATCCGTTCAGCACCACTGGCTGACCAACCCGAAATTCAGGCGATGTCGTCTGCTCCACAATGCCTGCCGCATCCACCCCCGGCACCATAGGCCAGGCTCGAACAACCGGCCCCCGGCCTGTCACGGCCAGCGCATCCTTGTAATTCAGGCTCGACCACTGCACCCGCACCGTTACATCGCCCTGCGGCAGGGTTTCGTCCGAGAGTGCATGCAGCCCGACACGCTGCCCACCTTCGGCGGTTTTTTCTATGTACAAAGCTTCAAACATACGCTCTTCCATATCATGTGACATGGCGCAGCCCTGCGGTCTGCCCCTTATCCTTCACCACCGGCCCCTGCGCCGGATCTGTTGTGCGGAAGGTAACAGGCCTTTAACGCCCGAAAAGGGCTGATGTTGGTGCCTGACAGAGTTTTGATAGCCAAGCGCAGGACAGTCGGACAGCCTGCCATGCAGGAGCACATAAAAAATACATTGGCTTGTCCCCCCCGGTCAGGACTATAGATGCAGTAATTATATAATATCATACTGACCGGACACTCTCCTTGCTCCTGTTTATAATGGGCCTGTTGGCTCTTGCGCTCCTCATCGCAGTTAGCGTGCTGATCTCACTTTCCGAAATTTCTTTTGCCGCGGCACGCGATGTGCGCCTTCGCAGTCAGGCCGAAGCAGGCAACCGCAAGGCACAGGCCTTCCTTGCCCTGCGCCGCAACAGCGGGCAGGTCATGACCGTTATTCAGATCTGCCTGAACGGCGTGGGTATTCTGGGCGGTATCGTCAGTTCGGAAATGCTGACCCCACCCCTGACCGCGTTCATGCTGCAATGGCATTTCTCTGAATGGTGGGCTCAGAACCTCGCCTCGGCTTTCAGCTTTCTGTTCGTAACCGGCGTATTCGTCCTGTTTGCTGATCTGCTGCCCAAACGGGTTGCCATGAACGACCCCAACCGGGTCGCCCTCGCTATTGGCTGGTTCCCCCGCGTGGCGCTGCGTGTGCTGTATCCGTTTGTCTGGACATTTTCACGCATATCCGATGCTGTGCTGCATGCCCTGAAAATTCCTGCGGCCTCAGCGGTAGAACCCGTAACCCCTGAAGACCTGCGCGCCATTCTGGCAGCAGGCACCGTATCGGGCGCCCTGCTCCAGCAGGAGCACCAGATGATCAGCAACGTGCTGGCCCTGCAGGATCGGGCGGTCACTTCCGCCATGACCCCGCGCGACGAAATCGTGTTTCTCGATATTCAGGACACACCCGAGCATAACTACGACAAGGTGCGCGCGGCCCCCTATTCACGCTATCCGCTATGTAATGGCGGGCTGGACAAAGTTATAGGCTCCATCCGCTCGGAAGACGTTCTGGCCTCAGTGGTGGACCCCAACGCCCCACAAGCGGAACAGCCGCGCGGCAACCCCATAGCCCGCCTGCGGCGCGATGTGCTGTCCGTACCGGAAACCCTGCACCTGTGGGATACGCTGGCCCAGTTCGACAGCCACGGCACCGGCTTTGCCCTTGTGGTGAACGAGTACGGGCTGATGGTGGGGCTGATCACCTTCAAGGACATCATGGGTGTGCTGATGGACGGCGTGGCCAGCCCGTTTGAGGAACAGGCCATTGTCCGCCGCGACGAAAACTCATGGCTGGTGGATGGCGCAGCCCCCATCGGAGACGTCATGCGCGAACTGGCGATTGTGGCCTTGCCCGATCATGACCAGTTCGACACCATCAGCGGCTTTATCATGCACCGCCTGCGCCGCATGGCCCGCAAAACAGACCGGGTGGATGCCTCTGGCTTCCGTTTTGAGGTCGTGGATGTGGAAGGCTTCCGCATTAACCAGCTACTGGTCACACGCCTACCCGACAAACTACCGGCCTGAACCCCGTAACAGGCCCCCGGCAGGCGGCGTGGCCCCTTCCTTGGCCAGACAGGCCATAAGCGCCCCACCTGCCCTCTCTGCTCCCTACTCTCCCCACACATGATAGCGCTCCATCCCCCGGCACAAACAACCGGGGAGGTGCACCCGCATACCGCCTGACGCAAAATACCCTTGCCCTACACAGGCACACCCCTTTCGCACCCACAAAACCTGTCGCCCGGCCAGCCCGGTCTGCCGTGCGCCGCCCCCTGTGTGCACCTGCCGGGCACAACGGTCTGGCAGGATAGGATGCGGGTTTGCACAAAACATCCCACGCTCCATGCAACCTCTGCCTGTCTCGCGGGTTTTCATAAAAAAACGGGCCATTCCCGAAGGAATGGCCCGTCCTGTGCAAGTCTTTTAAAACCGGAAGAACCGGGATCAGGATACTTTAGAAAGCAGCCTGAACACGCGCCGCCAGCGAGTTGCCGCTACGACCATATTCGTTGATGACGGCCATGGTGCCGTAATTGGTGTTGCCGTTGCCGGTCGCCATGAAGTGGTTGAAGTCCAGCATGACGCGGAAGTGACGGTTGGGATACCAGTTCAGACCACCAGACCAGACAGTCTGCTGGTTGCCGTTCTGGGCATTAGCCCCGGTACCGTTAATCGCCGTATCATGGAAATCGCTGACGCTGTAGCGACCCGTGATTTCAAGCGCACCCCAGTAACCATGCTTGGGATCAAATTCGTGCTCAACACCCGGAGCGCCGAATGCGCCTTCTTTCTCGTTATAGGCACGCCCTTTACCGATCAGGGTGTAGTTGGCGGCAACGTAGTAGCCGTCAAGGTTCACGTTACCCATGCCCTTGGCATAATCGGCAGCCCCAAGAGAGCGGGTCACGCCAATATTATAGTATTCAGCCTTCAGCAGCAGCTTTTTCCAACGCAGGCCCAGTTCCGGGCCAGCGGCCCAAACGGAGTCAACATTGTTCATCGTTCCACTGCCAAGCAGAGAAGTCGATGTAAGGGCCAGTTCCGGGTTGCCGCCGGCGGAGTAATTACGGGCGCCCGTAGCAGAGTTTGTCGCCGGACGGAAAGAGCTAATTGCCGACAGACCAACGTGCAGGTCGATATCTTTCGATACAAACGGACGACCCGCGACGCGGAAGGTACCACCAAGGGGGTTATTGGTCGTGTAGCTGGCAGCACTATTGTTTCTGCGATCACCAAAGCTCTGGCCGGTGAAGTAAGCCCCGATCCACCAACGCTTTTCGTAATGCATACCACCGAGGCTGAAGCGGGCGTCACCAGCTGCAATGTTACGCACGACGTTCGTAATGTTGGGACGTTCCATCATTTCGAAGTCGTTCGAGCTTTCGGAGTCTTCTTCCGTCACGCGCGGCTGGAAGTAACCGACCGTCAGGATCGTGTTGTGCAGACCGGTGTAGTTCAGGTTCGCTTCATACAGCGTCTGATCGGTCGTAGCACCGTCAACACTACCCGAACCGAAGTCAGGCGTTACGTTCGCCACCCAGTCTTTGTAACGGAAGGTGAAAGGAATACGGATACGACGGGCATTTTCAGTCAGACCGGAGAAGTCACCCCGGCTTTGCCCGGGAGCAGACGACATACCCATGAAGCCACCGAAGTCTTCATGGAACGCCAGACCGACGGACAGAGCATATGCACCATCTTCAGACGAAACCGTGAAGCGACCCTTGGGGAAGCCGATGATCATGCCACCAACGCGGACTTCTTCATCCTTCGCACTTGCAGCCTTGAAGTCCTTCCAGGACATCGTGTCGCCACGGTCGGAAGGCGGGGTGCCCACGCCGCTGGGGCCAACGGACTTATGCAGGGCGGCGTCATCAAACTGCACGCCGTGCTCAACCGGGCCAGAAGAAATCTGGCGGCTTGCGCGATAACCGTGCGCAGCCTGCTTCTGAGCCGCATCGGTCTTTGCGACCTGAGACTTGAGGCTAACGATCTGCTGCTGCATTTCGCGGCGCATGGAGGCCATTTCCGCCTTCAGGGCGCGGATCTCGGCATCATCAGCCGAGGCAGCCTGAGCCACAGGAGCAATCCCGGCCAGCAGCATGGTCGTAAAAGCAATTGTCGGAAAAAGGGGTTTGCAGCGCATTATGCCATTCCACAAGTAAAACAGTGAGGGATGGATACCGTGTCCGCTCGCTTTTGCGTGTGACGCTTCAATGAGGGTTTCATTACGGTTTCATTAAAAAAGCGGTCTGGAAAACCAAACCGCTTCTTTTCATGGATATCCACCACAGGTTACAAAAAAACCTTGGTAGAACGCTTACTTTCCGCTCTTCCAAGCGGCGAGGATATCGTCCTTAACGCTCTTGGGCAGCGGCACGTAGTCCAGCTTCTCGGCAGCACTGTCGCCATTGGCGAAGTCCCAAGCGAAGAAGGTGCGAACAGCTTCATCACGCGCGGGGTTGCGTGCGGGAACCGGAACCAGAACATAGGTGGCGGACACAACCGGCCAAGCATCCTTGCCGGGGGTGTTCAGCAGGTTGATGGCGAAATGCTGTGCGCTCTTCCAGTCGGCGGCTTCAGCCGCGTGGGAGAAGCTGAGCAGGCCAGCGGCAACATTCGTGCCAGCCTTGTTGCGCAGGCGCACCGTGGTCAGGTGGTTACGGCTGGCGTAAGCGAATTCGACATAACCAATCGCGCCTTCGGTGTTGCGCACCGTGGCGGCAACGCCGTCATTCCCGCGCGCACCCAGACCATTCGGCCAGTTGATGGAGGTGCTGGCACCCTGGTTCTGCTTCCAGCTATCCGAAGAATCGGCCAGATAGGAGGTGAACACGAAGGTCGTGCCCGAACCGTCCGCACGGTGGACAGGAGCAATAGCCGTGTCCGGCAGATGCACACCGGGGTTCAGCGCCGCAATCTTGGCATCGTCCCAGGTGGTGATGTCGCCTGCGTAAATCCCGGCCAGCACTTCGCCGCTCAGGGTTACGGCATCAGGCTTAACACCGGGGATGTTCACAACCGGAACAATGCCGCCCATGACCGTCGGGAACTGGAAGAGGTGACCATCCTCAAGCTTCTTGGCATCCATCGGCGCATCGGAAGCACCGAAGTCAACCGTTCCGGCCAGAATCTGGTTCTGTCCCGCGCTGGAGCCAACGCTCTGGTAGTTAACCGTAACACCGGTTGCCGTCTTGGCCGCCGCGCCCCAGGATTCGTAAATGGGGGCCGCAAAGCTGGAACCAGCGCCAGTCACGTTTTCAGCCCGGGATACCGCCGGAAGAGTGGCCAGGAGGCTCGTAACAGCTGCCAGACACACTCCAGACCTGATTGAAAGACGCATTGTTGGATTAATCCCTATTGCCGTGAGCTTGCGGCGGCTTGCCGCGCCCATGTGCTTAAAGGACAGTTCCCTGAAATGGTGTGATGGTTTCAGGACATTTACATTACAGATTTATGACAGAGCGCCTGCCAGCGGCAACCACACGCAACATTCCGTGCCCTGCCCCACCACACTGCGCACGATAAAGCGCCCACCATGGCGAGTTACAACATGCTGCACGATAGCAAGGCCCAGCCCGCTGCCCTGCACACTGGCCGCCGTTTTGGCCACCCGGTAAAACCGCTCTGTCAGGCGGGAAAGGTGGCGTGCGGGAATACCCGGCCCCGTATCAGACACACTCAGCACAACACCCGGCGTTGCGGGCCAGCCCGCATCGGGGGGGGCGCGCTCTCCCCGTACGGTAATGGACAGAGGCGATGCACCCGGTTTTGCCTTGGTTGCCAGTCCATATTTTAGCGCGTTTTCCACAAGATTCATCAGAACCTGAAAAAGCTGCGCCTCATCCCCTTCCACCTCCAGAAGATCGTTCTGCGGGATTTCCACAACAAGAGAGGCCTGACGGCCCGCCAGCAACCCCACAGTTTCTCTTTTAAGGTGATTAAGCAAAGCGGCCACATCCACCACCTCGGTGGGGCGGAGATGCTCCTGCATCTGCACTCGCGACAGATAAAGCAGACTATCGAGCAGCCTTTGCATACGCCGGGCCTGCGTACCCATGATTTCCAGAAACTCGCGCTGGGCTGCGGGATCATCCGCCGCCGGGCCTTGCAAGGTTTCGATGAATCCCAGCAAAGCCGCCAGCGGCGTGCGGAGTTCATGACTGGCAAACGCAACAAAATCCGTATGCTGGCGTTCCGCCATAACGGCTTCCGTCTCATCATGCAGAGCGACAAACACGACGGTTGTCAGACCCCCTTTGCGGGGCGTTTCCCCCATAAGGGCGGCGGGAACTGCTTTTTTGTGCAACCAGGCACGAATAACCCGGTACTGGGGAATATCCAGCACCACGATGGCCTCTTCCGGCACGCTGCCGCTCTCACCATTGGAAAGCAGATACTCAACCCGGTTCTGAAACGCCGGATGCCGCACGATGCTGCCGATACAATCACGGAACTGGCGATGGGCCTCCGGCGAGATCACACAAGGCAGGCGCGATTCGTTCAGCGCCAGTGTCGCGGCAGGCAGACAGGCCATCACCTCTTCAAGCGGCAAGCCATACGGCATTTCTACCCGGCGGGGTATCGCACCAAGGGCGGCAGCCCGCTCGCGCAAAGAAAACATGCGAGAGAGCAGAAACGGCACGGAAGACAAGAGACTCCCTGCCAGCACACCGCACCCTACGGCCAGCCATACATGCATGACGTCAGACCACTTTCATGAACAGGCTGGGATCAGTCCTGCTCCAGAGGTTTGTCCAACGCGTAGCCTCTGGCCCGAACCGTGCGGATCAGATCTGGCTCGGTCGCTTCATTCAGGGTCTGGCGCAAGCGGCGGATATGCACATCCACCGTCCGCAGTTCCACGCAGGAGCTACGCTCCCATGCGTGTTTAAGCAGTTCTTCACGCGAGAAAACCTTGGCCGGATGCAGCATAAGAAATTCCAGCAACCGGTATTCTGTCGGCCCCAGCGATAGCAGACGACCATTGCGCTCCACCTTGTGGCCAACCCGATCCATGACCAGATCCTCAAAGCGCAGAGTTTTGTCTGCCGGGGGGGCGCGCCGCAGGATCGCCTTCACGCGGGCAAACAGCGTGTCCATGCCAAAGGGTTTGATCAGATAATCATCCGCGCCAATATCCAGCCCGCGAATGCTATCGGCTTCCTCGCCCCTTGCACTCAGCATGATAATGGGCAGCGACGCCGTGCGATTCTGCTCGCGCAGGCGGCGGCAGACCTCGATCCCGGAAATACCCGGCAGCATCCAATCCAGCAGAATCAGATCAGGCTGGCGCTGGCGCACCTGTTCCAGCGCTTCCTCACCGTCGCCTGCGTGGCGTACCGTGTAATTCTGCTTTTCAAGATTGTAACAGATCAGCCGCGCAAGGGCCGGGTCGTCCTCGACAACCAGAAGATCCGTTTTCTGCATAACCGTCCGCCTTCATCACTACTGTCAGGCAGGATATGACGCGCATATGACAAAAAACAACCGCGCAGGCTACTTATGTTACAGCCGCCCACCCCATAACATGGCAAAAAACCGCGCCTGTCATGGTTAAAACACGCCTATGAAACTTTTATGAAGCCTCATGCCCGAACGGCAGGCGGTTACAAAAAACCCCCGTGCGAACGGGGGTTGATTGTTTCCATCCGTAGCTCAGCCCTCGAAGGGGTCACGCACCAGAATGGTATCATCACGATCAGGGCTGGTAGACAGCAGGGTAACGGGTGCGCCCACCAGTTCCTCGATCCGGCGCACGTATTTAATGGCCTGCGCGGGCAGATCCGCCCAGCGGCGCGCGCCGTGGGTGGTTTCTTTCCAACCTTCAATGGTTTCATAAACCGGGCGGATACGCTGCTGCGCCGCCGGAGCAGACGGGAAGCGCTCCGTCTTTTCGCCATCCAGTTCGTAACCAACGCAGATACGGATTTCATCCAGCCCGTCCAGCACATCGAGCTTGGTCAGGGCCAGACCGTCAACACCGCCCACGCGCACCGCATGGCGCACCAGCACGGCATCAAACCAGCCGCAACGGCGCGGACGGCCCGTAACCGTGCCAAACTCATGACCGCGCTCGCCCAGGCGGCGGCCGGTTTCATCAAACAGCTCGGTCGGGAACGGCCCCTCACCCACGCGGGTGCAATAAGCCTTGGCAATACCCAGAACAAAACCGGCCGCACCCGGCCCCATGCCCGAACCCGTACCTGCGTTAGCCGCCACCGTGTTGGAACTGGTCACAAACGGATAGGTGCCGTGATCCACATCCAGCATGACCGCCTGTGCGCCTTCAAACAGGATACGCTTACCCTGACGGCGGGCTTCGTCCAGAATGTCCCATGTCGGGGCCATGAACGGCAGCACGCTGGGGGCTACCTGTGTCAGATAATCCAGCAGTTCGGCCTTGCTGAACGTTGGCGCACCCAGACCGGCCAGCAGCGTGTTGTGGTGCAGCAGCAGTTCATCCAGCTTCCAGTCCAGCGTTTCCGGCTCAGCCAGATCGCACAGGCGGATACCACGACGGGCCACCTTATCTTCGTAAGCCGGGCCGATGCCACGACCGGTCGTGCCGATCTTGCGATCACCCCGAGCGGCTTCACGCGCACGGTCAAGCGCACCATGCACGGGCAGGATCAGCGGCGCGTTTTCGGCAATTTTCAGGGTTTCGGGGGTAACGGACAGACCCTGTTCGCCAATCCGGGCGATTTCCGCCAGCAGGGCCTGCGGGTCAACCACCACGCCGTTACCGATAATGCCCAGCTTGCCGCTGACAACACCCGAAGGCAGAAGCGAGAGCTTGTAAACCTGATTGCCAACGACCAGCGTATGGCCAGCATTATGGCCACCCTGAAACCGCACCACCACATCGGCCCGGCTGGCAAGCCAGTCCACAATCTTTCCCTTGCCTTCATCACCCCACTGGGCGCCGATCACGGTTACGTTGGACATTGAGGGTCTGCTCCTGAAAAAACTGCCTGCTGGTCAAGAAAAAGGGGTGCCACGGCACGGGGCCGGGCCTGAACGTAGGGAGGTGATATCCGCCATCCGTACCTAGGACAGCGCGACACAGCCCGTGCCCGAAAGCACAAAGCCGCACCCCAGACGCCGGGCTTCGTCCACCGCCTGCGCGCCGGACAGAAAACCACCAATGGTAGCATGGCCACGCGCACGCAGTTCCGCAGCCTGCGCGTGGTCACAATCGGTTGCCAGATAAACGCGCGGGCGCGGCGGCGCGGCAGGAATAAGCCTGCACAGCACATCGGGGCGGAAGGTCAGCCCACAGGCCGGTTCGTTATCGTTGCACCGATAGCGCCCGCCCCGGCCCAGCTCTTCCGAGCGCCCCAGAGCGAACAGCGTCACGCAGACGCCGGTATGATATTTCCAGCCCCGAAACTCCACGGGGTCTACCGTCAGGCTCAGCCCCGGGCAGCGCTCACGCAGGGCGCTGACCGTTGCCACCAGCCTGCGTACAATGGCGGCGGCACGCTCAGGCAGGCTGATTTCCATCAACCGCGCCACAGCGTGTTCAGCCGCACCGCTCGCATCCAGCAGGGCAATCAGGGTCGCAGCCAGCGCACCACCGTGTTCGGCCACGGCGGCGGCATCTTTACGGTCAAGCGCCCGCAGCAGCGCCGGGCGCTCGGCCTGTGCCACATTGGCTTCTTCCAGCAGAGCCGGAATAAAGGAGGGCATGGTAAGGTCGAAAGACACGCCTTTAACACCAAGGCGCGAGAGCGCTTCCGCTCCAATGGACATAACCTCGGCATCGGCTTCGGGGGAATCGGGGCCGATCAGTTCGATCCCCGCCTGCATGATCTGGCGCCCGCTTTCTTCAGCCGCGATAGGCGCCACCACCACACATTCGCCCGCGTAAGACACTCGCAGCGGACGCGGCACACCGCTCAGGCGTGTACCCGCCATGCGGGCCACCTGCGGAGTAATATCAGGCCGCAGCACCATCATGCGCCGGGTATCGGGGTCCATGACGCGGAAACCCTGCTCCGCCAGAGCCGCCCCGGCCCCCGCCAGATACGTGTCCTCAAACTCCATAAGCGGAGGCCGCACGGGGTCATACCCATGCGAGGTGAACACATCCATAAGGGCTGCGACACCCTGCGCCTGTGTCCGGGCGTCAGGCGTCAGCAGATCGACAAAGCCAGCGGGCAGCAGGGCCGGGCTAAAGGGCGGGTTTTCCGTCATGTCTCGGCCTATAGCACTCCCTGCCCCACCCGTCATGCCCGCAAATGACACGCATAACACGCTGGTGCGTTCACCCTTCCGCAACGCCCGGCAGGGTTTCCCAGCCTGCGCCAATAAACGCCAGCACCCGCCGCCCCGCACCCGCAGGCCGCAGAACAATCAGGTTACGGTCTTCCAGCCAGCCCAGCAGACGGCGTGCCCGCCCGGTGGACACGGTGCCATAGACACGGGCGATTTCGCTATCCTGCGGGCAGGGCTGCTGCTCAATGGCCGCGCGCGCCAGAAACAGGAACACGCCCTGCAGGTCTTCGGGCAGTTCGGCTGCCATGGATTCGGCCTGCCGCCAGTCCTCCGAGGCTGAAATATCCTCGCTGACACCACTGCGCGCCACCGCCAGCAGGCGGTTGAAACGCCGCATGTCCAGCGCATTGCGGCCAAGCCCCGCAATACGACAGCGCACCAGAAAGTCCTGATACAGAACGGGAGCAGGACGAAAGGCCGCGTCGTCATCTTCCAGCATATCACGCAGGATGGCGGTCATGCGGGACTCGCGCTCGGCATCGGTTTCAGGCGTGGGAGGGGCGGATTCGGGCTCCTGCTCGGCCTGCGCCTGCCCGTGGGCGGCAAGCTGGCTGAGCAGGTCTGGCACGGGGGCGGGCGGCGCACGGCGCACGCGGGCGGGCATGTCCATAACCGGCACAGGGGCCAGAATCAGCTCATGCACCGGCGCTGAAGGCGGCTCGAACGGGGCCAGAACCGGCCCGGCCGAACGGCTCTGGGTTTCCACCGTGCCAATGCGCACCATGGCAGGGCGGCGGCACAGCGCCGGGCCGAGGGCGAGAAAAGTCCCCCGATCCAGATCACGGAACGATTCGGCCTGCCGTCGCTCCATACCCAGCAGGTCGGCCGCACGAGCCATGTCGATATCCAGAAACGTGCGGCCCATCAGAAAGTTGGAGGCTTCCGCCGCTACGTTCTTGGCCAGCTTGGCCAGACGTTGGGTGGCAATAACCCCGGCCAGCCCCCGCTTGCGGCCACGGCACATCAGGTTGGTCATGGCGCCAAGAGAAACCCGGCGCGCCTCGTCCGATACATCACCCGCAGCGGCAGGGGCGAAAAGCTGGGCTTCGTCCACCACCACCAGCACAGGGTACCAGAACGTGCGCGGCACCTCGAACATACCGCCCAGAAAAGCCGCGGCCCAGCGCATCTGCTGATCCGCATCCAGCCCTTCGAGGTTAAGCACCACGGACGCCCGATGCTCACGCATGCGCTCACCCGCCGCGTGCATGGCCATTTCGGAATGATCCGCCGCTTCGATCACCAGATGGCCAAACCGATCCGCCAGACTGACAAAGTCCCCCTCCGGGTCGATAATCGCCTGCTGCACCATACGGGCGGACTGTTCTAGAAGCCGCCGCAGCAGATGCGACTTACCAGAGCCTGAATTGCCCTGAACAAGCAGGCGTGTCGCCAGCAGTTCGCCCAGATCCATGCGCGCCGGGCCACCCCCCGGCACTTCACCCATCGTAATCATGTTATTCATAACGAAACGGGATACCGCTCCCCACCCTGCTTTCGCAACCAGTCCAGCGCCCCATTGGCAGCGGCCCGACCGGTAGCAAGACACGCATGCAGCAGGTAGCCGCCTGTCGGGGCCTCCCAGTCCAGCATTTCTCCCGCGACAAACACGCCCGGTAGTGCCCTCAGCATGAACTGCTCCGTGCAGGCAGCCCATGGCACACCCCCGGCCGTTGAAATGGCACGCGCCAGCGGCTGCGGGGCATCAAGCCGGATAGGCACAGCCTTTATCCGCTCCGCAAGTCCTCCGGGAGTCGTGGGTACGGCCCCGCTTTCGCGCAGCAGGCCAATAGCCGCCGCAGATAAATTCAACCCCTTACGCAAACGGTTGGACAGGCTCTCGCGCGCACGCACGCGGGCCAGCCGGGCTGTGACATCCGCAAGGCTCATATCCGGCCGCAGGTCGCACAGAACCGTTGCATGCCCCTGCGCCAGCACCCGCTCACGCAAGGCAGAGGCCAACGCGTAAACCGCGCCGCCTTCAAGCCCGCTGGCGGTCAGCACGACCTCACCGCGCACGGCACGGCCTTCAAAACTCAGGGCCACCGGTTTGAGGGGCGCTCCGGCGAAACGCTGCGCAAACAGCTCAGACCATGCAACGCAAAAACCGCAATTGGCAGGCTGGAAAGGGGCCAGCGCCACACCGCGTGCGGCCAGAATGTCCGCCCAGTGCCCGTTACTGCCCAGCCGGGGCCAGCTTGCCCCGCCCAGTGCCAGCACCAGAGCATCGGTTTTTTCCGCCTCCGGGGCCGCAGTCTCCGGGCCAGCCAGCAGCAGGTTGCCCTGTGCATCCCACCCCTGCCAGCACGTGCGGGGGCGCAGGCTCACACCCTGTGCACGTAAACGCGCCAGCCAGTTCCTGAGCAGGGGCGAAGCTTTCATGGCTTTGGGGAACACCCGCCCTGATGAACCCACAAAACTGTCCTGATCCAGACCGCTCATCCAGTCGCGGATATTCTGCGTTGTCCAGTTAGCCAGAGCTGCATGCAGGCAGGGCGCTGCGGCCCCATAACGGCTTTCAAGCGCCTCATGCGGTTCGGAATGCGTGATGTTAAGCCCACCCCGCCCGGCCATGAGAAACTTGCGCCCCAAGCTGGGCATGGCGTCCAGCACCTGCACCACGCAACCCGCCGCAGACAGAACCTCTGCCGCAGCAAGCCCCGCCGGGCCGCCCCCCACAACCGTAACGCGAAACGGCTCTGTCATGTCGTGCGCCAGAACCGGTTCATGCTCATGCCGTCTGACGGCCCGCGGCCCGCACCGCCGTTGCCAACGCGCCAATCTGCTCCAGTACGCTGGGGAGAGTCCGGTCGGTTGCGCGGCCCTGCTCATCCAGCGTTCCGGCCAGTGTCTGCAACAGGGCCGAGGCCACTACGGCGCCATCGGCTATGCTGGCGGCCTGCGCCGCCTGTTCGGGCGTGCGCACACCAAAACCAACGGCGACCGGCAGCGTGGTAGCAGCCCGCACGCGCGGAATAGCCGCCCGCAAATCGCCCGCGCTGGCGGTGCGTGTGCCCGTTATCCCGGCAATACTGACATAATAAACAAAGCCCGAAGCATGCGAGAGCACATAGCTCAGTCGCTCCACCGTGCTGGTGGGGGCGACAAGGCGGATGATATCAAGACCGGCGGCCTGAGCCGGAGCCTCCATCACATCAGCTTCCTCGGGCGGTAGATCCACCAGAATGACGCCATCCACACCGGCGGCGACGGCATCGGCGCAGAAGCGCTCATACCCGTAGGATTCAACGGGATTGACATACCCCATCAGAATAACCGGTGTCTGGGTGTCGCCCTCGCGGAAGGCCTGCACCATACCCAGCACGCCAGCAAGGGTAGCGCCCGCCTTCAGCCCGCGCAGGGCTGCTGCCTGAATAACCGGGCCATCGGCCGACGGATCGGAAAACGGCATGCCGATTTCAATCAGGTCGGCACCGGCGGCAGGCATGGCGCGCAGCAGGGCCAGCGAGGTTTCGCGGTCGGGATCATACGCTTCCAGATAGGGAATGAGCGCACCGCGCCCCTGTGCTGCAAGGTCGCTGAAACGTTTGGCGATACGGCTCACAGTTCCACCCCCAGATGCTCGGCCACAGTAAAGATATCCTTGTCGCCCCGGCCTGAAAGATTGACCACCATCAGGCTGTCGGCAGGCAGGGTCGGGGCGAGTTTCATGGCGTATGCCACCGCATGCGCCGATTCCAGTGCCGGAATGATCCCTTCCAGCCCGGTGCAGAACTGGAAAGCCTCCAGCGCCTCGGTATCGGTCGCTCCGACATATTCGGCGCGGCCAATATCATTCAGCCAGGCATGCTCGGGGCCTACACCGGGGTAATCCAGCCCGGCACTGATGGAATGCGCTTCCTCAATCTGGCCATCGGCGTTCTGCAGCAGATAGGTGCGGTTGCCATGCAGTACACCCGGACGCCCACGCTCGATGGAGGCGGCTGTCTTACCACTATCCAGCCCGTGGCCTGCCGCTTCCACGCCAATCAGGCGCACGCTCGTATCATCAAGAAACGGATGGAAAATACCCATTGCGTTGGAGCCACCACCAATGGCAGCCACCACCACATCGGGCAGACGGCCTTCGGCTTCGTGCATCTGGGCCTTGACCTCGGTGCCGATCACGCTCTGGAAATCACGCACCATGGCCGGATAGGGCGATGGCCCTGCCACCGTGCCAATAAGCATGTAGGTATCGGCCACATTGGCCACCCAGTCCCGCATGGCCTCGTTCATGGCGTCCTTGAGGGTACCGGCACCGGCTGTCACAGGCACGACTTCGGCCCCCAGCAGGCGCATGCGAAACACGTTGGGTTTCTGGCGCTCCACATCGGTCGCACCCATGTAAACCACGCATTTCAGGCCGAACAGAGCACAGACCGTGGCGGTCGCAACCCCGTGCTGACCTGCGCCCGTTTCGGCCACAATGCGTGTGCGCCCCATGCGGCGGGCCAGCAGGATCTGCCCCATAACGTTGTTGAGCTTGTGCGAACCCGTGTGGTTGAGTTCTTCACGCTTGAGGTAGATTTTCGCGCCCCCAAGCTTTTCGGTCATGCGGCGGGCAAGCCAGAGCGGACTGGGACGGCCTACGTAATCCTTCAGGTAGTAATCCAGTTCCCGCTGGAAAGCTGGATCGGCCTTGGCCTGTGCGTAAGCGGTTTCCAGTTCAAGAATCAGCGGCATCAGGGTTTCCGCCACGAAGCGGCCACCATACCGACCACCGAAATGACCCCGGCCATCCGGTTCATGCCGGAGAGAGCTGTTTGTCAGCGCTGCTTTTTGCTGTTCCATCGGGTTTGCCATTGCCAGTTCCACCACTCCTCTGCCGCCCATGCGCCAGAGCCGCGCATGGAGCGCAGCCCTTCCGCATAGCCGTTGTGCGCTTCCGCTTACCAGATACCGCACCGAATTGCACAGTCCCGCGCCGCAATCTTGCCAGCCGCAGGAGGCTGCCCCATAGTCCGGCCAGCCACATGACCCCCACCCCATAACCGGCCACCCCCATCCGGCCAGCCCGCAACCGGCCTGCGAACCGGCGCGGCACCTTACCCACCAGACGGACAGGCAGGGAGATTCGCATGTTTCTGGCGCACAGACCCGGCGTTGCCACAAAAGCCATTGAAACCCCCGAAGATGCGCAGGGCGCGGCATGGCTGGATCTGCTCGACCCGACAGAGCAGGAACTCGAACTGGCCGGAAACCTGTGTGGACAGAAGCTGCCCACACTTGATGACCTGAACGCCATTGAAAGCTCATCACGCATCAGTGTCCGCAAGGGGGTGGCGTTCCTGTCCTCCCCCCTGCTCAAGCGCAATGGCAGCGAGTTCCTGAGCACTCCGGTAGGATTCGTGCTGACAGACGAGCGCCTGTTTACCATCCGCTTTCAGCCCTATCAGGCGTTTGAAACCGTAGCCCAGCTTGTCTCCGACCACCCGGCCGCACCGCCTGCCGTGGTGGCGGCAACGGCCCCACCGGCCAGCGTGCCTTCTCATACCGTCCTGCATGCCGGTGAAATTCTGGTCGCGCTGATTGAAACCATTGTGGACCGACTGGCCGATGTGCTCGAAGCCATGGGCAACCTACTGGATACGCTCTCGCAGGATATTTTCCGCCCTTCGCAAAAAGGCCCACAGATACGCACCATGGCCTCGCGCCAGCGCGATCTGCTGCAAAGGGTGGGCAGTGCGGGCAGTTTCTGCTCACGCATGCGCGACACGCTTTTGGGTATGGAGCGGATTACCCTGTTTTTGAGCGAGAGCCGCAAGACTGCCGCCGCAGCCCCGGCACCGGGTTTTTCGCTGAGCAGCCGCCAGATCAGCAGCACTCCGCAACAACCACTGACCGAAGCCGATGCACGCGCCGCCACCTACACCCTGTCGGGCGCGCAACGCACGCGGATCACTACCGTCAGCCGCGACCTGTCCTCGCTCGACGCCTATGTTTCGCAGGCACAGGACAAGGTTGAATTCCTGCTCGACGCCACGCTGGGCTTTATCAACATAGACCAGAACGGTGTCATGAAAGTGCTGACGGTGGTCAGCTTCATCGGGGTAGCCCCTACTCTGATCGCCGGTATTTACGGCATGAACTTCAAGGACATGCCGGAACTGAACTGGTCGTTCGGCTACTGGTACGCCCTGAGCCTGATGGCCGCCACCATCGTGCTGCCGCTGGTCTGGTTCTGGCGGAAAGGCTGGCTGGGCGGCATCAAATAGGCGCATATAGCTTGACGGCACACCACACGCCCCCTATCCTGCGCGCACAAGACGCTGGCTGACTTCACCTGCCCAGCACCTCCCCTTCAATGTCAGGACTTCAACCGCTTTCTGGTTCCTTTCACGCACGGGCCTATGCTGCCCGCACGCCAAAGGCACGGAAATGAATACGGACAGTCCAGACCTTCGTTCCATTCGCGAACTTTCTTGCCAGTCAGGGCATTTTTCCATGCATCTTGCGGAACTCAAGGCCAAGTCTCCTGCCGACCTTCTGGCCTGCGCTGAAGACCTGAATATCGAAAACGCCTCATCCCTGCGCAAGCAGGACATGATGTTTGCCATATTGAAGACACTGGCCGACAACGATCAGGCTATCTATGGCGAGGGCACCCTCGAGATCATGCATGACGGATTCGGCTACCTGCGGGCGCCCGAATCCAACTACCTGCCCGGCCCGGACGACATCTACATCTCTCCCACACAGGTGCGCCGCTTCGGCCTGCGCACGGGTGATACGGTAGAAGGCCAGATTCGCGCCCCGCGCGACGGCGAGCGTTACTTTTCAATGCTCAAGATCAACACGATCAACTTTGAATCGCCCGATGCCGTCCGCCACCGCATCAACTTCGATAACCTGACGCCCCTCTACCCCGAGCGGCGTCTGCAGATGGAAGTCGAAAGTCAGGCCACCGCCCCCGAACCCAAAAGCGAAAAGGGCAAGAAAGGCTCGCAGAAAGACTTTACCCCGCGGGTGATCGACCTTGTCTCGCCCATCGGTATGGGCCAGCGCGCCCTGATTGTGGCGCCGCCGCGTTCGGGCAAGACGGTCATGCTCCAGAGCATTGCCTCCTCCATCAGCGCCAACCACCCTGAAGTGTTCCTGATCGTTCTGCTGATCGATGAACGCCCTGAAGAAGTGACCGACATGGCGCGCTCCGTCAGGGGCGAGGTGATTTCCTCCACCTTTGACGAACCGGCTCACCGCCACGTGCAGGTGACGGAAATGGTGCTGGAAAAAGCCAAGCGTCTGGTCGAACACAAGCGCGATGTCGTAATCCTGCTGGATTCCATCACCCGTCTGGCCCGCGCCTACAACACCGTTGTGCCTTCATCGGGCAAAGTGCTGACCGGTGGTGTGGACGCCAACGCCCTGCAGCGCCCCAAGCGCTTCTTTGGTGCTGCGCGTAACATCGAAGAAGGTGGTTCGCTCACCATCATCGCAACGGCGCTGATCGATACCGGCAGCCGTATGGATGAAGTGATTTTCGAAGAGTTCAAGGGAACCGGCAACTCCGAACTGGTGCTCGACCGCAAGCTGGCGGACAAGCGCACCTTCCCCGCCATCGACATCACCAAGAGCGGTACCCGCAAGGAAGAACTGCTGGTGGATCGCGCAACCCTGTCCAAGATGTGGGTGCTGCGCCGTATCCTTGCCCCCATGGGCACGATGGATGCGATGGACTTCCTGCTGGACAAGCTGAAATACAGCAAAACCAACAACGACTTCTTCGAAGCCATGAACAACTAGGCTCGCGGCGGATGAACACAAAAAACCGGCCAGAGCCCCCAAAAGGGCGTTCAGCCGGTTTTTTTGCGGATAATCAGAACCATGCTGCCATCAGCATGAGCGACCTCGGAAACGATCGCATGCCCCAGCGCACGCACAGAACGCCCGACATTACGATGCGGCTCCTCGCCCTTCAGACGCACGACCAGCACGCCCCCGTGGGCCATGCCGTCCAGCGCAAGGCGGGTTCGCACGAACGTCAGGGGGCATGTATCCGCGGTAATATCCAGTTCAACGATCACAGGGGTACACGCCCCTTGGTCGGTCACGGCCGCCATTTTACATTTCTCCCCTCTTTGCAGGCGTATTATACCTACCTTAATGGGCATCCGGTATAACGCACATCCGTGTAAAATTGGACAAGCACCTTACCTTTCGGCTACCTGAAAGACAGACGCAAGCATGACAGTACAGGCAGGTTTGGGATCGTGAAGGCACAAGCGGCAGAATCACGTATCGAGCAATTATGTGTTGAACATGGCCTGAAGATGACAGGCCAACGACGGGTGATCGCGCGCGTGCTTTCCGAAGCCGACGATCATCCCGACGTGGAAGAGCTTTACCGCCGTGCGCTCAGCCTTGATTCCCGCATTTCAGTGGCGACCGTTTACCGTACGGTGCGCCTGCTGGAAGAAAAGGGAATTCTGGAACGCCGTGATTTCGGCGGCGGACGCGCCCGGTATGAAGCCACCGAACACGGGCACCATCATTACCACCTCATTGACGTGGATAATGGCCGGGTGATCGAGTTCGAAGACCCCGAAGCAGAAGAACTGATGCGCAGAATGGCCGATCGTCTCGGTTTCGAGTTCGTTTCCCTGCGCCTTGAGCTGTTCGGCAAAAAGAAGAAGCAGTCCGCGAGTGCCGCCACGCCGCACCGCAAGGGAGAGACGACATGAGTTCCGCACGCGCCAGTGGCGGTGGCCTGTCCACACTGGATCTGGACCGTAGCAGCTTTCCCGAACTGCATGGCGGTAGCCTGAGTGTCCGTATTGCCGAAACCGATGCCGAGCGTGAAGCCGCTCAGGCTCTACGGTATCGGGTGTTCTACGAGGAAATGGGAGCGCATCCCGATGCGCAGACCCTGAGCCTCAAGCGCGATATCGACGAGTTCGACATCGTTGCCGACCACTTGCTGGTGATCGACAACGCCATTGCCTCGGACGAGCGTGGCGTTGTGGGTACCTACCGCCTTGTGCAGAGTGACGCCGCCAAAAAAATCGGTCGTTTTTACTCCGCCAGCGAATACGACATCACGCCCTTGCAGGAATTTCCCGGCAGGCTGCTTGAGGTCGGCCGTTCCTGCGTGGACAAGAACTATCGTGGCCGCGCAGCCATGCAGCTTTTGTGGCGGGGCATTGCCTCCTATATCTTCCTGCATCGTATCGACCTGCTGTTTGGCTGCGCCAGCCTGCCCGGCACCGACCCCGATCGCATTGCGGATGAGCTGACCTATCTCTACCACAACCATCTGGCCCCCCCGGCCCTGCGCGTCAGAGCGCTGGAAGACCGCCGGGTGGAAATGCTGCGCACCGACCCGCACGCCCTGAATGTGCGCAAATGCCTTGTCGGGCTGCCGCCCCTTATCAAAGGGTATCTGCGCCTGGGTGGTTATATTGGCGATGGCGCGGTGATTGACCGCCAGTTCAACACCACCGATGTGGCCATTCTGGTCAAGAGCGAATTGCTGGCGGATAAATATTACCGCCACTATGAACGCCGCCTGCGCGACGCACTGGACTGACACGTTCGGGGGCGGGGTAATGTGCAGCCACCGCCCCCCGGACGGCCTCTCTTTTTCGCACGGCCCTTTCACCAACAGGCAATTTCATCGTCATGCGTGTGCCGAGGTTCTTCCTCCCGCCGCCCGTAAGGGCATGCCTTACCCGCGTCAACCTGCGGTTTGCAGGACGCATGCTGGGCTTGGGCGCACTCACGGCGCTGGCTCTGCCCCCCGTTCATTTTCTGCCTGTTCTGCTACTCAGCTTCGGCCTGCTGGGCCAAACCCTGAACACCACCACGCAGTGGAAACGCGCAGCATGGGCGGGCGGCCTGTTTGGCTTTGGCTTTTACGCCGCAGGTTTATACTGGCTTATTAACGCGGTGCTGATCCGGGCTGATGAGTTCTGGTGGTTTGTGCCCTTCCCTTCGCTGGGCTGCGCTCTGATTCTGGCGCCAACAGCCGCCGTTCCGGCTGCACTCAGCCTGCTTGCCGCCCCGGGTGTGCGGCGGCTTGGGGCTTTTGCCGCGCTGTGGACGCTGGCGGATATGAGCCGCACCTTCCTGTTTAGTGGTTTCACATGGAACGCTCTGGGCAGTTGTCTGGCCATTCCCGGTGTGGTGGGCGATATCCTGATCCAGCCCGCCGCATGGATGGGCGAAGACGGGCTAACCCTGTGCCTTGTCCTGCTCAGCACGCTGGCAGGTGCAGCCTGCCTGCGCGGTAGCACGCTCTCCCCACGCACACGCTCCATTATTCTGGGCGGAGGCATCAGCGCCATTCTTGTATGGGCTGCTCTGGGCGCTGTACGTTTTTATACCGCCACACCTGCGGGAGAAGAGGGGCCAATCGCTGTCATTGCACAGGGCAATGTACCAGAAACCGAAAAAGTCGGCCGCCTGAACCCACGTGATATTTTCCTGCGCTATCTGCGCCTGACCCATGATGGCGTGCAGCAGGCTCTGGCTCTTGAACACCGCGCCCCCCCGCCGACAGACCCGACAGAATCAGACGCTGTTTCTGAAGACACCGGCAGACCCATTGTTTTTCTGTGGCCCGAAACCTCTTTCCCCGGATACGATCTGCTACAGGATAGCCCGCAGGCCCGCGCAATCATCATGCGCTGGGGTGGTGGAGCCGCAGCGGGTCTGATTGGCGCCCTGCGGATGGATGAACAGGGCCGCTACCGCAATGCCATGCTGGCACTCGCCCCCGATGGCGCAGTGGAAGATGTTTACGACAAGGCGCGGCTTGTTCCCTTTGGCGAGTATCAGCCCCCGTTCATTCCCTTACAGATTGTGCCGCAAGGCGGCATGGCCGCTGGTCCCGGCCCCAGAACCCTGCACCTGCGTGGCCTCCCCCCGGTCGGGCCACTGATCTGCTACGAAGTCATTTTTTCAGGGGATGTAACAGACCGCCACGACCGCCCCCGCTGGCTAGCCAACGTGACCAACGATGCTTGGTTTGGAAACAGTGCCGGGCCAAGGCAACATCTGGCCTCTGTGCGCCTACGCGCGGTTGAGGAAGGACTGCCAATCGCCCGTGCCGCCAATACCGGTATTTCCGCCGCGTATGATGGGCGCGGCCACCTGTTGCAGAGTCTGGGCTGGAACCGCACCGCTGCTTTTGCTGTGCCCCTACCCGCTCCTTTGCCCGCAACGCCTTTTGCCCTGTACGGCCAGAGCATTCCGCTGAGCGCGTGCATTATACTGCTCGTGGCGTGTATCAGTCGCACCAGAAAGCACAAAAAAAACGCCTGATGAATAAGCCTCTCTAGAATTTCTTTTATGCCAATGACGTTATTACCAATCCTTCATCTTCCTTACTGCAACTTACTCTAGCGGTGGTCACATTTTCATCTATAAACAGCTTATCGTGAAAACTGTGACCTTCCCTTCGTCACCTGTTCCTCAGAGGGAAAAGTTTCCATCGTGACCGCAGCGGACAAAATTACGGCACGCAGTGTCACAACCACGTTACATTCAGGCAAGATTGATCTTCATGTCGGTAGCCGCATCCGGCTGCGCCGAACCCAGCTTGGCCTGTCTCAGGAAAAACTGGGAGAAGCGCTCGGCATTACCTTCCAGCAGATCCAGAAATACGAGCGCGGGGCCAACCGTGTCGGCGCATCGCGGCTGTACCATATCGCCAGTATTCTTGATGTGCCGATCAGCTTCTTTTTTGATGATATGGGGAACGGCAAGCAGGCCTTCAGCCACACGCCATCCCCTATGGGCGAAGTGGCGGAGCAGCGGCCACCATTCAATAAAAGCCAGAACCCACCGACCTGCACCGGCTCGGAAGATCAGGCTCTGCTCTCACGCAAGGAAACGCTGGAGCTGGTGCGGGCTTATTACCGCATCCCCCAGCCCGCGCTGCGCAAGAAAATCCTCGATCTCATCACCTCCATGACAGATGACACGACAGCAGACTAAAAGTCCCGCGCAGGCATAAAAAAACGCGGGAAGGTTGCCCCGCCCGCGCCGCATAAAACTGTATGCCTGATCCGTTCAGAAGCTCTGATCGTCTCCGCCCCAGTCGCCACCAGAATCGCCCCAGCTATCTCCACCAGCGCTGAAACCCTGATCAGCCGTAGTACCCGCCCCACCAAAGGGGTCGGAATTATCGCCATAGTTGTTGATGATGGTCTCACCACCCGGTGCCATACCGCCGCCCATGCCCGAGGCGTCCGCATCATGATGGCCGCTGAACAGGCCTGTCAGCGCATTGGCCGCCAGCATACCACCCGCAACACCGGTTGCGGTTGTCAGCGCACTCCCCAGAAAGCCTGAACCGCCCTGAAACATGCTGGGCCGCGCACCATACGGCATGGGCTGCGCCTGCATCTGCGGGGGCATCTGCTGGGCGGAACCACCCCAGCCCGGCGGAGGAGCCGCCTGCGGCTGGACAGACTGCCCACCACCGAACAGGCCACCAAGGAAACCACCAGAGCGTTGCTGTGTCGCACCCTGCTGCTGGGCTGCCTGCAAAGCCTGCTGGGCCTGCTGCAACTGGGCCTGAAGCTGCTGGATACGATTCTGGGCCTGCACTAGCGCCACTTCCTGCACTACCGCCATCTGGGTTACGCGGTAACGGGCTTCAGGATATTTCTGAAATTCCTGCCCGATCAGCTGATCGGCCTGCGGGTCCACGGCAGGCAGGCTGGGCTGCGTGCCCGGCACACTGGCAAAACCACCCTGCGGCGCGCCACCCACACGGGCAAAAAATTTCTCGATAAGATCGCGTTCCTCGTTGGTCATTCCATCCCCTCCTGCCCTTGCGGGCGTGTCCGATCCCGGCCCTGTGGCATAAGGCTTTGCATGATGCAGGCCCATGTCAGGACATTTTATAGCGGGTCACTCTGGCCAAGATGTGGCAAGGACACAAGCCCGTTACAAGAGCCACATACCGCCCAACGCTACGGGTTCTCTTCCGGTTCCGGCGCTGGGCCTGTATGGTGGCCGCTACACAGCCCCCAATACCTGACCCGCCCGACGGGAACGGCTCTGGGGAATGATGACCCAGTCACCCTTGCGGAGTTTCATCCTGACCATGGTTCCGGCGCCTCCCCGCCCTTCAGAGCGACCTCTCTCCTTCCAGGACCTGATCCTGACCCTGCACCAGTTCTGGGCCGCGCAAGGGTGCGCCATTCTCCAGCCGTATGATACCGAGGTGGGTGCGGGTACACTGGCCCCCCACACCACCCTGCGCGCTCTGGGTGACAAGCCGTGGCGTGCGGCCTATGTGCAGCCCTGCCGCCGCCCTTCCGATGGGCGTTACGGCGAAAACCCCAACCGCCTTCAGCATTATTACCAGTATCAGGTACTGCTCAAACCAACCCCTGAAGAAAGCCAGAAGCTGCTGCTCGACAGCTACCGCGCCATCGGCATCGACCCCGACCGGCACGATATCCGCTTTGTCGAAGATGACTGGGAAAACCCCACCATCGGCGCATGGGGTCTCGGCTGGGAAGTCTGGTGCGATGGCATGGAAGTAACCCAGTTTACCTACTTCCAGCAGGTTGGCGGGATTCCCGTCAGCGTTCCCTCCACAGAACTCACATACGGGCTGGAACGTCTGGCCATGTATGTGCAGGGCGTGGAAAACGTCTATGACCTCGACTTCAACGGTGCGGGTCTGACCTACGGCGATGTTTTCCTGCGGGCCGAAAAAGATTACTCGCGCCATAATTTTGAACTGGCCGATACGGCCCTGCTGTTCCGCCACTTCGCGGATGCGGAAAAGGAAAGTGTGGCACTGGCCGAAGCCGGTGTGGCCCAGCCCGCCTATGACCAGTGCCTGAAAGCCAGCCACCTGTTCAACCTGCTCGATGCCCGCGGCGTCATCAGCGTAAGCGAGCGCGCTTCCTATATCGGGCGCGTGCGAACACTGGCGAAACTGTGCTGCGAAACTTGGCTGGCTGGCGAGGACAAATAACACCATGCCCGAATTGCTGATTGAACTGTTTTCAGAAGAAATTCCCGCGCGCATGCAGCAGCAGGCCGGTGAAACCCTGCTGAATGCTCTGGCCGATGCTCTGGCTCCGCTCTCCCCATCAGACCTGCGCGCCTATACCGGCCCGCGCCGCATTGCCGCCACGCTGACTGTTGCCGCGCAGGTGCCCGGCCGCCTTGTTAGCGAACGTGGCCCGCGTGAGGGCGCACCCGACAAGGCGTTGGAAGGTTTTACACGCAAATATGGCGTCACGCGGGATGCGCTGGTACTGCGCGATGGCTTCTGGCTGTTAGAGCGGGATGAACCCGCCATAGACGCCGCAACGCAGATCGCCACCGTGCTGCCCGACCTGCTGCGCCGTTTCCCCTGGCCCAAATCCATGCGTTGGGGACAGGGCAGCAGCTTTACCTGGGTGCGCCCGCTGCGCCGTATCCTGTGCCTGCTTGATGGCGTGGTTGTGCCGTTCTCGCTCGCTCAGGGGCAGGATAACGGGCACGGGCTGCAAAGTGCGGGCCTGACTGAAGGCCACCGCTTTATGGCGCCTGACACCATTACGGTCAGCAGCGCCACTCAGTGGAAAGACAGCCTGCACCAGCAGCGTGTCATGGTGGAGGCACAGGATCGCCGCGAAACCATTGCCACCGGGCTTGCCCAACTCGCCTCAGCCGAAGGCCTGCACATCGTACCCGATACCGGACTGGTGGATGAAGTCGCCGGGCTGGTGGAATGGCCCGTGCCGATGCTGGGACGGATTGACGAGCAGTTCATGGAACTGCCATCCGAAGTCATGCAGGTGTCGATGCGCGTCAATCAGCGCTATTTCGCCCTGCGGAATGCCGATGGCTCGGCGGCTCCCCGCTTTGCCTTTGTGGCCAACATCATTCCTGCTGATGACGGTGCGCTGATTGTCGCTGGCAACGAGCGTGTGCTGCGTGCGCGCTTTGCCGATGCCCGCCACTTCTGGGATCTGGATCGCAAGCATAGTCTCGCCTCGCGTCTGCCCGCGCTGGATAATGTCACCTTCCATGCCAAGCTCGGATCGCTGGGTGATCGTGCGCGCCGCATCGCCCGTCTGGCGGGCCTGCTGGCTGGCATGACTGGCGCCCCGGCTGAAGCCTGCGAACGCGCGGCCCTGTTAAGCAAAACCGACCTGACCACCGGCATGGTGGGCGAGTTCCCCGAACTACAGGGCGTTATGGGCGGCTATTATGCCCGCCACGATGGCGAGGCAGACAGTGTGGCGCAGGCCATCAGCGAACATTACACGCCCAAAGGGCCGGGAGATACCGTGCCGACCGCACCTGTTTCCGTAGTGGTCGGGCTGGCGGACCGCATCGACATGCTGTGCGCATTTTTCGCCGCAGGTGAAAAACCCTCAGGCTCCGGCGACCCCTTCGGGCTGCGCCGCGCGGCTCTGGGCATTATCCGCCTGATCCGCGAGAACACGCTGCGGCTTGATCTTGTCCGCCTGTTTACCTTCGCGGCCGAAGCCCTGCCGGAATCCCTGCGCGATTCATCCGACCTTGACCTGCTGCCGCAGTTCATTGCCGAACGCCTGCGCGTGCAGTTGCGCTCCGAAGGGGCGCGGCATGATTGTCTGGCAGCTATTTCCGTTGATAATACAGACACGGATATTGTCCGCCTGCTGGCCCGCGCCGGTGCACTGCAAACCATGCTGGAAACGGAAGACGGCCAGAACCTGCTGACCGCTACCCGCCGCGCCGCCAATATCCTGCGGATAGAAGACAAAAAAGACGGCCCGCATGAAGGCACGCCCGATGCTGCCCTGTTTGAACAGCCAGAAGAACAGGCTCTGTTCAGCGCACTGGAAAAAGTAGAACCGGCTGTGGAAGCCGCCTTTACAGGAGAACTGTTTACGGATGCCATGCGTGAGGCCGCGAGCCTGCGCCAGCCTCTGGACAGTTTTTTCGAGAAGGTAACGGTCAACGCACCGGAGCCTGCCCTGCGCCTGAACCGGTTGAAACTGCTCTCGCGCCTTGTGCGCATGATGCGGCTGATTGCTGATTTCAGCCAGATCGAAAGCTGAAAGACCTCAATGACCAGCCCGGCTTCATGCCGGGCTGGTTGTTTGTGCCTTCAGTTTCGCCCGAAAAAGAGGCTGATGATCAGCAGCACAACAAAAACAAACAGTAAAACCCGAACAACTTCCGAAAAACCTGCCGCAGCGCCATGAAAGCCGAATAGAGAGGCAATCAGCGCGCAAATCAGAAAAATCAGAATCCAGCGTACCAGAACCATGGCCTGTCTCCGCGCTTTTCCCTGCCGTACTAACGGCTGGAAACCCGTTTAACTGCCTGTTTTAACGCTGGAAGGCGGCCTTTGGTTCAATGGCCGCCCGTGTTTAATCACTGCACCTGCGCGAGGTGGTGCATTATTCGTGCGCGTCAGAACCGGGGATAATATCGTATGCGGCACTCCCCGCCGCTGGCCCGGGCGGCGGAGGCTGATTAACAGCAACCGGCGTCAGCGCCTCAAGCGAGGGGCCTATTTCGCGCACATCTACCGCAACACCCAGACCGCCGTTGCTCCCGCTGCCAACGGCATACACCGTCTGGCCCGGCTTGAGCAGATCGGCAAAGCGTGTGGCCTCAGCAGGCGTCAGGTACAGGACAGAATGGTCCTGCAACACAGCACCAACCAGCTTGCCGTTCATGCTGTAAAGCGGCATCGACACCGGGCCATGCAGCACCAGATCAGGCCCGGCCAGCATTTCTGTTGAGTGATTGGGCATGGCAATCACGCTGTCTTCGATGCTGCGACCGCGCGGACTGGTAATCAGAAACGCCCGCAAAATCGGCAGGGTCTGGCCTTTCAGCCCTCTGATATCAACCGTATCACCGGGCTTAATCAGCCCGGCAAAGGCATGCCCCTGCTCTGACGAAACAAGAACCTGCGTACCATCTTCAAGAATGAAGCCATTGATACCACCATGCGTGGAGGGCAGGAACTGCGCCACCTTGCCGGTAAACACCGGCAGCACTGACAGGTCGTAAACCGTGCCAACCTTATTGCCCGATGCAGGGGCCGCAGCCGGCGCAGGTGCCGGAGCGGGCTTTGCAGCGGCAGCAGCGTGGTGATGCGTGGCCTTGCCCTCATGGGCGTGAGCAAAGGCAAGCGGGGCAAAAAGGGCAGAACACGCCAGCACACAGGCGGGCAGCAAAAACACAGGGCGCATTATTCAACCAGTCGAAAACCACCCCGCGAACAGGGCGGGGGGCAATGGTACGGGATTCGCCCCCCAGTTTCCGCCATGAAGCACCCTCACCGCAAGAGCGGTGCAAGCGTGTCAGTGACGGAAATGGCGCATACCGGTCATAACCATGGCAATGCCTGCGGCATCGGCAGCGGCAATCACCTCGTCATCACGGATCGAACCACCCGGCTGAATAACAGCGGTTGCACCGGCTGCCACAATGGCTTCCAGCCCATCTGCGAACGGGAAGAAGGCATCAGACGCGGCAACAGAGCCCTGTGTCAGCGGGGTGTCCTGCCCGGCTGCACGAGCGGCCTCACCACTCTTGAATGCGGCAATCCGCGCGGAATCCACACGGCTCATCTGCCCGGCCCCAACGCCGACTGTCGCACCATCGCGGGCATAGACAATCGCGTTGGACTTGACGTGTTTGGCAACACGGAAGGCAAACACCAGATCCTGCATTTCCTGAGCCGTGGGGGCGCGCTTTGTCACCACCTTGAGTTCAGACGGCACAATGCGTCCGGCATCGCGGGTCTGAGCCAGAAAGCCACCAGCAACGGAGCGCACGACAATACCCGCGGCTGCCGGGTCAGGCAGGCCGCCCGTCAGCAGCAGACGCAGGTTTTTCTTGCGCGCCAGCAGTGCCTGCGCGGCTTCGTCCGCCTCGGGGGCAACAATGACTTCGGTAAAGATCGAAGAAATCTTTTCCGCCGTTTCCGCATCCAGCGGACGGTTCAGGGCGACAATGCCACCAAAGGCCGAAACCGGATCGCATTTGAGCGCCTGATCCCATGCGGCAGACAGGCTGGAGCCAACGGCAACACCACAGGGGTTTGCATGTTTGACAATCACCACCGCGGGGGCATCGAACTCGGCCACAGCCTCGAAAGCGGCATCGGTATCGTTGATGTTGTTGTAGGACAGCGCCTTGCCCTGCACCTGCACAGCCGTAGCCACGCCGGGGCGCTGGCTGCCATCGCGGTAGAATGCCGCCTGCTGGTGGGGGTTTTCGCCATAACGCAGCACTTCAGCGCGCTGCCCGGTCACGGCAAAACGCTCGGCCAGCGGCTCACCGGCCTGCTGGGCAAACCATGCGGCAATCGCGGCATCATAAGCCGCAGTGCGGGCATAGGCCGCACCCGCATAAGCCGTACGCATGGCCAGCGTGGTGCCGCCATCGCCCAGCGCATCAATCAGCCCGGCATACTGGGCCGGGTCAGTCAGCACCACGACATGGGCATGGTTCTTGGCTGCGGCACGGATCAGGGCCGGGCCGCCGATATCAATGTTTTCGATGCAGGTTTCGCTATCCGCGCCAGACGCTACGGTCTTTTCGAACGGATAGAGATTGACCGCCACGAGGTCGATTTCGCCAATCCCATGTTCGCGCATCTGAGCCTGATGAGATGGCAGGTCGCGCCGCCCCAGAATACCGCCATGGATCATGGGCACCAGCGTCTTAACCCGGCCATCCAGAATCTCGGGAAAACCCGTGTAATCCGACACATCCCGCACAGGCACGCCCGCATCGCGCAGAGTCTTGGCAGACCCGCCGGTGGACAGGATTTCAGCTCCCTGCGCCGCCAGTGCGCGCGCCAGATCGAGCAGGCCTGTCTTGTCGGAAACGGAAATAAGGGCACGCCGGATTGGCAGTGTCGTCTGGCTCATGGGGGGACCTTTCGCACGGCAGGAAAGACGGAACGGCTGATCAGCCGCGAAACCGAGCGCGTGCAATCAGCCTGTGAGAAAAAACAAACCCGCCGTTACCGACGGGTGAATGTCCAGTACAACGGCTGGCGACCTGCCGCGATGGCCTTGGCCTCGTACCGTGTCGGGAACCAGCCTTCAGGCCGCTCTGTGGCCGGTGCTGGCGCATCGAACCAGTCCTGCTGGCCCATAACCTCATTGACCCATGCCTGATAGGTCGGGTCGTCACTGGCGACACGCCACACGGCACCGGGCTTGAGCGCACGGGCAACCAGCGCCACGTTCTGCGGGTGCACAAAGCGCCGCTTGGCATGACGGGCCTTGGGCCAGGGATCAGGGAACATCAGGAAAAGACGATCCAGACTGGCCTCAGGCAGAGCCTTGAGCACCAGCCGTGCATCATCATCCCACAACCGCAGCCTGTCCGGCACGGGGGCGGTTGCCTCCTGCCCGACGGGAACCAGCTTGGTCAGCAGAGAGCACAGACCGTTGTGGAAAACTTCGGAAGCAATATAGCCGACCTGTGGGTGGGCCTGCGTCTGGGCCAGCACATGCTCGCCCCCACCAAACCCAACCTCGAGCCAGATCTGCTCTGGCTGCTGGCCAAACACTGCGGCTGGGTCTGCCGCTTTTTCAAGCGGAAAACGCAGGCGCGGCAATGTTTCGTCCAGCAGGCGTTCCTGACGGGGCCGCAGGGGGTGTCCGCGCTGGCGACCATAAAGCCTTTCGGGCGGTGGTTTAACATCCGCCGTTTCCGGCTGGCCACCCACGGCCTGACCTTTGACCTCCGTCATAAACTAACGCGCTCTTTCAGCTTAGCGGTTGAGCGCGCTGCGCAGCGCATCGACCAGATCCGTGCGCTCCCACGTAAAGTCGTCACGCGCATCATCGGGGGTGCGGCCAAAGTGACCGTAAGCCGATGTCTGGGAATAGATCGGACGGTTCAGACGCAGGTGCTTGCGGATACCGCGCGGCGTCAGGTCCATGACCTCACGCAGCACGTTGCCCAGACGCACTTCGTCCACATCGTTGCCGCTTTCGTCCAGATCGACATAAACAGACAGCGGGTGCGACACGCCGATAGCGTAGGAAAGCTGAATGGTGCAACGGTCAGCCAGACCAGCCGCCACAACGTTCTTCGCCAGATAGCGGCAGGCATAGGCTGCGGAACGATCAACCTTGGTGGGGTCCTTGCCGGAGAACGCGCCGCCGCCATGCGGGGCCGCACCGCCGTAGGTATCCACAATGATCTTGCGCCCGGTCAGGCCGCAGTCGCCATCGGGGCCACCAATCACGAACACGCCGGTGGGGTTGGCGTAGAATTCGTTTTCAGGCGGCATCCAGCCTTCGGGCAGCACATCGCGCGTCAGGCCCAGCAGGCGCTGGCGCAGATCTGCCTGATCGACACCTTCATCATGCTGGGTGGAAATGACAACCGACGTGGCACCCACGGGGCGACCGTTGACATAGCGCAGGGTCACCTGGCTTTTGGCATCGGGCTGCAGGCCTGCAACACGGGCATCGCCAGCACGGCGCAGGTCGCGCATGGTGTGCAGGATACGATGCGCGTAATACAGCGGCGCAGGCATGAGGGTGTCGGTCTCGTTGGACGCATACCCGAACATGATGCCCTGATCGCCAGCGCCTTCGTCCTTGTTGTCCGTGCTGTCCACGCCTACGGCGATGTCAGCGGACTGGGCGTGCAGGTAGTTGGCTGCATCCGCGCGGCGCCAGGAGAAACCCTCCTGATCATAGCCGATGTCGCGCACGGCTTCGCGTGCCAGCTCAACCAGCTTTTCCGACGTAACGGAAGCCGGGCCACGCACTTCACCTGCCAGAACGATCCGGTTGGTCGTCACCAATGTTTCACAGGCAACGCGGGCCTCAGGATCCGCCGCCAGATACGCGTCGAGAACGGTATCACTGATCCGGTCAGCAACCTTGTCGGGATGACCTTCGGAAACGGATTCCGAAGTAAACAGAAAATCGCCGTCTTTACGCATAATGGTGCCGTTGCCCCACGTGAGTGAAAAGGAAACAGAGGATGTCCCTTGCATGAAAGGGACGGGACGATATGACGGGATAGACGGCGCGGGTCAAGGACATTTACCAATCAGCCACGCAGTGCGGCCCTGCACCAGCCCGCTGCCAGCCAGCTTAAAGCGGCGGCAGACCCAGCACATCCTCCATGCCGTACAGGCCGGGTGTGCACCCAAACAGCCAGCCAGCCGCGCGTACTGCACCCGTGGCGAAAATACGCCTGTCAAACGCCCGGTGCGTCAGGGTTATCTGCTCATCCGCCGAGGTAAACAGCACCTCGTGCTCGCCCACAATCTGCCCGCCACGCAGGGCGGCAAACCCGATTGCCCCAGTTTTACGCGGGCCGGTATGGCCATCACGCCCGCTTTCGCGCACATCCTCAAGAGCGACACCCCGCCCCAGAGCGACAGAGCGCCCGATGGCCAGCGCCGTGCCCGAGGGGGCATCCACCTTCTGGCGATGATGCATTTCCACAATTTCAGCATCATAACTCTGGGCTGGCAAAGCCTGCCCCATCATCTGGGCCAAACGCTGTACCAGCGTAACACCGGGCGAAAAATTGGCGGCATGCACCACCCCGATCCGCTCGGCTGCAGCTTCGACAGCGGCCATCTGCGCTGCGGACAGGCCGGTCGTACCCAGTATCCAGCCCACGCCTGCATCGGCCAGTATGCGGGCATTGTCACACACCGTATCGGCATGGGTGAAGTCGATCACCACATCGCATAATGCGGCTAGTTCAGCCAGATTCGTAAACAGAGGATACGGCGCCACCACATCATGCACCCTGCGCGTAGTGCCCCCTGCGAGGGTCATGTCTGCCGCGCGCACCTCTTCCACCAGCAAACGCCCTACGCGCCCGCCAATACCGGCGATACCAACCCGCATGGTGTTATTCCCCGCCTTCAAAGAAGTCGCGCACCCGACGGAAAAAACCCGTATGCTCGGGGCTGTGCTTGATGTCCTCGCCCGCTTCTTTTTCGAACTCCTCAAGCAGTTCGCGCTGGCGTTTTGTCAGGTGCTGGGGCGTTTCCACCGTCACCTGAATATACATATCCCCCCGCGCTGAAGAACGCAGAACCGAGAAGCCCTTGCCGCGCAGCCTGAAATGAGCACCACCCTGCGTGCCTGCGGGAATTTTGACATTGGCGCGGCTGCCATCAATCACCGGCACCTCGATTTCGGTACCCAAAGCCGCCTGCCCCATACGTAGCGGCACACGGCAGTAGACATTCGCGCCATCACGCTGGAACAGCTCATGCTCCAGCACAGATACATGCACATACAGATCGCCCGGCGGCACCCCGTTGGCCCCGGCCTCGCCACTGCCCGTCATGCGGATACGGGTGCCATCTTCCACACCGGCAGGCACCTGCACTTCCACCACGCGTTCGCGCTCGACCGTGCCTTCGCCATGGCAGGCCTTGCAGGGGTCTTTGACCGAGCGCCCCGTGCCATGACAGGTCGGGCAAGGCCGTTCCACAATAAAAAAGCCCTGCTGCGCGCGCACCTTGCCCGCACCGTGACAGCTTGGGCAGGTCTGCACCCCCGAAGCTCCGCTTTCGGAACCGCTACCATGACAGCTTTCACAGGCCACACGGGTGATGACCCGCACATCCTTTTTCACGCCGGAAAAAGCTTCTTCCAGCGTGATTTCAACATGGGTCTGGATATCGTTGCCACTACGGGCCTGACCGCCACCCCGGCGGCCCATCATATCTCCGAACATCTGCTCGAAAATATCACCCAGCCCGCCACCGCCACCAAAGCCGCTGAAATCGAACCCGCCCGGCCCAGCCCCGCCACCTTCAAACGCGGCGTGGCCAAAACGGTCATAGGCGGAGCGTTTCTGCTCATCCTTGAGAATATCGTATGCGTGGCTGATTTCCTTGAACCGCGCTTCCGCATCCGCATCGCCCTGATTACGATCAGGGTGATATTGCATGGCCAGCCTGCGATAGGATTTCTTGATTTCCTCCGCCGAAGCTGTCCGGGAAACCTCAAGAACTTCGTAATAATCAAGCTGCGTGGCCATGAGTGATCCTTGTGGCGCCGCCCCACGCCGGGCGCGGCCTTACTGTCCTGAATGTAAAAAGGCGCCCGGCTTCATAAAGAGCGGGCGCCGGACGCGCAAGACAGGCGGCCATACAAGATGGCCGCCTTCTGGAACCTGCGCCGTTTACGACTTTTTGTTGTTGTCGTGAACGTCTTCGAAGTCGGCATCGACGATTTCGGGCTCGTCGGCCTTAGGAGCTGCGGAAGCCGCACCACCTTCTTCCTGAGCGGCCTTGTAAGCGGCTTCACCCACTTTCATGGCAGCCTGCGTCAGATGTTCGGTCGCACTCTTGAGTGCTTCCGCATCCGTGCCTTCCAGAGCAGCCTTGACGGCGGCAATAGCGCTTTCAGCCTCAGCCTTTTCCGCAGCCGGAACCTTGTCGCCCGCATCAGCCAGAGATTTTTCGGTCTGATGCACGAGCGCTTCGGCGTTGTTGCGGGCTTCCACCAGTTCGCGCTTGACCTTGTCGGCCTCGGCGTTGGCTTCGGCATCCTTGACCATCTGATCGATGTCGGAATCGGACAGACCGCCAGAAGCCTGGATCTTGATCTGCTGTTCCTTACCCGTAGCCTTGTCCTTGGCGGATACGGACACGATGCCGTTGGCGTCAATATCAAACGTGACTTCAATCTGCGGGGTGCCGCGCGGTGCGTTAGGGATACCGGTCAGATCGAAGTTGCCCAGCAGCTTGTTGTCAGCCGCCATTTCGCGCTCACCCTGGAACACCTTGATGGTGACCGCACCCTGATTATCTTCCGCCGTGGAGAACACCTGGCTCTTCTTGGTCGGAATGGTGGTGTTGCGGTCGATCAGGCGGGTAAACACGCCACCCAGTGTTTCAATACCGAGCGAAAGCGGCGTTACGTCAAGAAGCAGAACGTCCTTCACATCGCCCTTGAGCACCGCGCCCTGAATGGCGGCACCAATGGCCACGACTTCATCGGGGTTGACGTTGCGGGCCGGGTCTTTGCCGAAGAAGGACTTAACCGTGTCGATCACCTTGGGCATGCGGGTCATACCGCCAACCAGAATGACTTCATCAATCTGCGAAGCAGACAGACCGGCATCCTTCAGCGCTGCCTTGCACGGCTCAAGCGTACGCTGCACCAGATCGTCCACCAGACTTTCCAGCTTTGCGCGGCTCAGCTTCAGCACGAGGTGCTTGGGGCCGGACGCATCAGCGGTGATGAACGGCAGGTTGATTTCCGTCTCCTTGGAGGAAGACAGCTCAATCTTGGCCTTTTCGGCGGCTTCCTTCAGGCGCTGGAGAGCCAGCTTGTCGGAGCGCAGGTCAATACCCTGCTCGCGCTTGAACTCGTCAGCCAGGAACGCGATGATGCGGTTGTCGAAATCTTCACCACCGAGGAAGGTATCGCCGTTGGTGGATTTGACTTCAATCACGCCATCGGAAATTTCGAGCACGGACACGTCGAAGGTGCCGCCACCCAGATCGTATACCGCAACCGTGCCACCGCTCTTCTTTTCCAGACCATAGGCCAGAGCAGCCGCTGTCGGCTCGTTGATGATACGCAGGACTTCAAGCCCAGCGATCCTGCCCGCGTCCTTGGTGGCCTGACGCTGGGCGTCATTGAAGTACGCCGGAACGGTAATAACCGCCTGCGTGACCTTTTCGCCCAGATACGCTTCGGCCGTTTCCTTCATCTTGCCCAGAACAAAGGCAGAAATCTGAGACGGCGCGTATTTGGTGCCACGGGCTTCAACCCATGCATCGCCATTGTCGCCCTTGACGATGGAATAGGGCACCAGGCCCTTGTCCTTCTGGACGGTCGCATCATCAAAGCGGCGGCCAATCAGGCGCTTTACGGCATAAAGCGTGTTGGTCGGGTTGGTAACAGCCTGACGCTTCGCAGCCTGCCCTACCAGCATTTCACCACCTTCGGTGAAAGCAACCATGGACGGCGTGGTACGCGCGCCCTCGGAGTTCTCGATAACCTTCGTCTCGTTGCCTTCGCGCACGGCAACGCAGGAGTTGGTGGTGCCGAGATCGATACCGATAACCTTGCTCATGTGTTCTCCCTTCAGCGATTCCCTCTGGCCCGAAGCACCTGAAGGAACCCTTCTTGCATCTTTATTTCGGTCAGCCCCCACATCCCCGCCTTATGCCAAGGGAGCGATGCTAACCGACTGACCTGATGTATGGCGGCGTTTTGCCTTTTTCAAGGCGCGCCGCCCGACATCAGGCGGTTTTTTAACCGGCCTGCCCGCCCTCATGCGCCTTGGCCACAACGACCATGGCAGGCTTGAGCAGACGGCCATGCAGCGTCCATGTGGGGGTCCATGCCTGCATGACCGTGCCGGGCGTGTGCTCAGCACTGGGCTGTTCAGCCATAGCCTGATGATGGTTGGCGTCAAACGGCTTGCCCGCCGGGTCTTCGCAATGAATGCCGTGGCGTTCGAGAATGGAAATAAAGGAGCGTTCCGTGCTTTCGATGCCTTCACGCATCTTGGTCAGCACGCTGTCCTCGTCTTCCTGCGCGGGGGGCAGGCTGGACAGGGCGCGGCGCAGATTTTCTGCGACCTCAACCACGTCACGGGCGAATTTCTGCACCGCGTACTGGCGCGCATCTTCCACATCGCGCTTCGCGCGGGCCAGAAGATTCTGGTTTTCCGCCTCGGCGCGCAGCCATTTTTCCTTGAACTCCGTTACGGACTGTTCAAGCTCTGCAATACGGGCGTCCGATCCCGGCGCGGCGTCATCCTGCCGGGGGGTGGACTGTTCGGCCTGGCCCGGCTCGACCGGTGCCTCGACCTGTGAGGGGTCTGTATCGTGCGTCATATCCAAAGAAGTAGGCAACGCCGCCGCCGCCGACAAGACCTCTCGCGCATGAAACTCCCCTGAACCGGCGCACCGGCCCCGTGCTGGGGCAAAAAAGCGTGTCATTCCGCCACGCCCCCTTGGCATGCCACCCCTGCAAAGCCTAATCTGGCGTGCTTGCGCCGTTGCCGGGAAGGAAAACAAGACCAATGACAGAGCGCACCAAGCAGACAATTGCTCTGGTTGATGACGACCGCAACATCCTGACCTCGGTTCAGATGACCCTTGAGGCTGAAGGATTCAATGTCCGCACCTACACGGATGGCGAGGCCGCCCTGCAAGGGCTGACCGCCTATCCGGTGGATCTGGCCGTGCTCGACATCAAGATGCCCCGCATGGACGGCATGGAGCTTTTACAGCGCCTGCGTACCCGTTCGAATCTGCCGGTTATCTTCCTGTCCTCGAAAAACGAGGAGGTAGATCAGCTCATGGGCCTGCGCCTCGGGGCGGATGACTACATTACCAAGCCTTTCTCACAGCGGCTTCTGCTTGAGCGTATCCGTGCCCTGCTGCGGCGTAACGAGGCCAGCAAGGCCGAAGCCAGCGGTGCGCCCGCAGGCGGCGCGCTGAGCCGGGGCGATCTGTCGCTTGATGAACTGCGCCACAAATGCACCTGGCGCGGGCAGGATGTACCGCTGACGGTTACCGAGTTCCTGCTGGTCAAAACACTGGCGCTGCGTCCGGGGCTGGTCAAATCGCGCGATCAGCTCATTGATGCGGCCTATGGCGATACCGTTTATGTGGATGACCGCACCATCGACAGCCACATCAAGCGCGTGCGCAAGAAATTCCGGCAGGTCGATGATGATTTCAACCAGATCGAAACCCTGTACGGTATCGGCTACCGCTACCGCGAGGACTGACCCACACTCATGACAGACCGGCCCCCCTTTCTGGCGCCGCTGTCCCGCCGCGTGGATTCGCTGCGCCACCTGCGCGTGCCCGGCCGACGCCCCCAAAAGGGGGTGGAGGCTACCGCTGCCTATCAGGCTTCGCGCACACGGCTGGTCTCTCCGCTCATGCGGCGTATTCTGCTGGTCAATATGCTGCCACTCGCGCTGCTGGGCGTGACCGTGCTGTTTTTAGGCCAGTTCCGTAACAGCCTGCTGGCCTCCGAGGTATCCGGGCTGCGTGAGCAGGCCCGTATTTACGCGGGTGCGCTGGGGCAGAGTGCCGTACGCGCCACCCGCCCCCGCATAAGCGGCGGCACGCAGGACAAAAACTACGCGCTGGAAACCGCACTGGCCCGCCCGCTGCTGCAACGCCTGACAGAACCCAGCCCCGCCGCCCATGCGCGCCTGTTCGGGCCAGACGGGCGGCTTGTGGCGGACAATCTGATTGATATTTCAGATTCGCCTGATATTCCGCTCACCTTTTCGCCCTCCACGCACCATGCGCGGGCCATCAACATGCCTGCCCCCACAGCGTATGAGCGTTTCCTGTCATGGCTGTGGGCCAGCCATAATCCGCGTATCGTCACGCTGGATACGGATGAGGAAGACACGCCCGACCACCCGCCCGGCCCGCCAGAAGATAACGGCGACCCCACAACCCCCTCCACCAACAGGCCCACACCCGAAACACCACCCTATATCCGCCGCACGGCACAGGGCCGCCTGCTGATTACCGTGGCGGAGCCGGTCATTCATGATGGCGGGACGGTCGGCGTTGTGCAGCTTACGCGCATGGCGTGGCAGGTGGACCGCTCACTCTTTACCATCCGCTCCACCATTCTCTCGCTGTTCCTGATGGCTCTGGTGCTGACGGTGCTGCTGTCGTGGTATCTCTCGCTGACCATCGCCCGCCCGCTACTACGCCTTGCGGCCTCAGCACAGGTCATGCGCGATACAACAGGACGCACCGGCACCGTGCCCGCCCGCCTGCTGGCCCGCCGCGACGAAATCGGTGATCTGGCGCGCGCCCTGCAAGCCAGCGCACAGGCTCTATGGAAGCGCATGGATGCGATCGAACGTTTTGCGGCTGATGTCAGCCACGAAATCAAAAACCCGCTCTCCTCCATCCGTTCTGCTATTGAAACCCTGCTCCGCATTGAAGATCTGAACCAGCAGCGCCGCCTTCTGACGATCATCAATGCTGACGTACGCCGCCTTGACCGGCTGATTACCGATATTTCGGACGCCAGCCGTCTGGATGCGGAAATGTCCCGCGCCAAGGCCACCCCGGTTGAAATCGCCCCCCTGCTGGGCGTGTTGGCGGAAATTCATCAGGCCACCCGTCAGGAGGGCCAGCCCATCATCGTCACCAACATCACCGAGGATGCCCCCGACCACCCGCTGTGCGTACTGGCGGTGGAAGACCGGCTTGTGCAGGTTCTGCGTAACCTGATCGGCAACGCCATCTCGTTCTCTCCCCCCAATGGCCGCATTGTTCTGAGTGCGATGGAAACCGGCAAAATGGTTAGCCTGTCCGTTGCGGATGAAGGGCCGGGCATTCCGCAGGCCAAACTCGATTCCATTTTCGACCGTTTTTACTCCGAGCGCCCCAAAGACGAGAATTTCGGGCAGCACTCCGGGCTTGGCCTGTCCATTAGCCGTCAGATCATCGAGGCTCTGCATGGCACGATCAGCGTAGAAAATCTGCTCGACCGGCAAGGAGCCGTTACGGGCGCGTGCTTCACGATCCGCCTGCCACGCGCCACACCGCTGCCGCGTCAGGGCAAGGGGGCCGCGCCACGCCGTGACTGAGGCCACCGCCAAAAGTCCAAAGCCTGAACAGGCGTCCGCCATCCCCCCCGATGTGGAGCGCGCCCGTCACGCAGTTGAAGCCCTCGTAAGCCAGAACCGTTTAGACGACGCCATAGCCTGCTACCGTGGCGTGCTGGCCCGGCACCCCCGGCTCAGTGGCGTGCATGCTGCCATCGGAGCCCTTTTGCGCAGGCAGGGCCACCATGAGCAGGCTTTGCAGGCTCTGGAAACCGCCTACAGCCTGCAACCGAACGATCCCTCGCTGCACACCTGTCTGGCCGTGGTGTTGCAAGAAATGGGCAGGATTGACGAAGCCGCCGCCCAGTTCCGCCACGCAATCGCGCTGGCCCCGGATGAGCCCGCTCATTACCTCGGCCTTGTGCGCCTGCAAGCCCTCAAGGCGGAAGACCCCGCACTGGCCGCCCTGCACCGGCTTGCCGCACAGGAATCCAGCCTCACCCCTTCCCGCCGGGCCAGCCTGCATTTTGCACTCGGCAAGGCCATGACCGACACCGGCGCCCCGCAAGCCGGGTTCAGCCACATTCTGCGCGCCAACGCCCTGCGCCGGGCCAGCCTGTCGTATGATGAACAAACCGTTCTGGGGGCCATGCGGCAGGTTGGCACGCATTATACAGCCGCCATGATGGCCTTGCCCCAAACAGGCCACTCTTCAGCCCAGCCGGTTTTTATTGTGGGTATGCCACGTTCGGGATCAACGCTGGTCGAGCAGATTCTGGCCAGCCACCCGGAGGCCTATGGTGCTGGAGAGGTCAGTACGCTGGTCGATACCATCAAGGAGGCTGCCAGACGCAACCCCGCATGGAAAAGCCCCATGCCTTTCAGCACGTTAAGCGAGACAGACTGTCTGGCCACCGCCGAGGATTATCTCGCCCGGATGAACCGTCTGGCCGTAGACTGGACAGGCACAGCACCGCCCCGGCTGATCGTGAACAAGATGCTGGATAATTTCGTTCATATCGGGCTGATCCTCCGGCTCTGGCCCAAGGCGCGGATCATCCACACCCTGCGTGATCCGATCGACACCTGCCTGTCGTGCTTTTCGATCCCGTTCGATCATCTGGATTTCACGTTCGATCTGGGAGAACTGGGCCGCTATTACCGGCAGTACCGCGCCCTAATGGCGCATTGGGAGCAGATACTCCCCGCCGGCACGATCCTGAACGTACAGTACGAAGATCTGGTGCAAAACCTGCCGCACCATGCCCAGCGGATTACGACCTATTGTGGCCTGCTCTGGAATCCGGCCTGCCTGCGTTTTCATGAAAACCGGCGGATCGTGCGTACATCCAGTCTGGCGCAGGTACGCACGCCCCTTTACCGCTCGGCCCTGCACCGCTGGCGCCCGGATGATGAAAGCCTGCGCCCGCTACTGGACGGACTGGGCCGGACGCCCTGACAGCTACGGGCTGAACGCTCTGTTAAACACCTGTGCCCGGCTACGCGCTCAGGCGAACGCGTTTTCCATTTCATCCGCCTGCTGCACACTCAGCGAGCAGGTAATGGCAGGCCCACGGTTGCGACCTGTATCCTTGAGCCACATAAAACTCATGGACGGTGACGTCGTGGGGAAAAACTGCCTGAAAACCGGCAGGCAGGACATCAACCCATCCGGGTCAGCAATCGTGCAGGCGAAATGGGTGACATCGCGCATGGCCAGCCCTTCTTCCGCCAACAGTTCAGCACCCTGTTCCAGAGCAAGGCGGCACTGTTCCACCACATCCTGCCCCTGACAATCCGTTGCCCTCAGGCCGCTGCATGTCAGCCCATCCTGAGTATGCTGGACACGGGGCCTATACGCACCCTTTGTCCCACCCTGCGTGTTCTTGCTATTTTTCATCACGGGCTGAGGATGTAAGCCAGCCTTGACCCAACGGCAAATTTTTCTTTTTTTAAGGACTTGGATAGAGTTCCGACCGAGCAACAGATGTGATCAGGTGATAGCTGACCTGAACATAATTTTCTCTCAAAACAGGCGAAACCACGGTAACATGATGAAAGCGGTTTCCTGACGATGTGGAACGAAACACGCCTGTACCCCTTTGTTGTGTATCAGGTCATAATTCAAAGGAATACCAACCGATGAATACGGCGGACGACACATCAGCCCCGCGCCGTATCCTGCTGGTTTCCGGCCTTTCCGGCGCAGGAAAATCATCCATTTTACGGATTCTCGAAGACCTCGACCACGAGGTGATCGACAATCCGCCCCTAGGCATGCTCGATGAGATCGTGGCCCGTGCCGAGCGCCCGGTCGCAATCGGCGTGGATTCGCGCACTCGTGGGTTTGATGCCCATGCCGTGCTGGATGCCATGGCCCGGCTGCGGCTCAACCCGCAGCTACGCGTGGAGCTGATTTACGCCACAGCAGAAGAAAACGTGCTGCTGCGCCGCTACACCGCCACACGCAGGCGGCACCCACTGGCCCCGCATGGGAGCATTTCCGAGGGAATCGAGGCGGAAATAGCCCTGACTGCCCCCCTACGGGCCGCAGCTGATCTGGTGATCGACACCACGGACATGCCTCCCCCCGAACTGCGCCGGTTTGTGGAAAGCCGTTTCAGTCCGTGGGAAGGTGAAGGCGATGAGGGTCTGACCGTTTCACTGATGTCGTTCGCCTACCCGGCTGGCCTGCCGCGCGAGGCCGATATTGTGCTCGACGCGCGCTTTCTGCGTAACCCGCATTATGTTTCCGAGCTGGCCCCCAAAACCGGACTGGATGCCGACGTGGCCGACTACGTGGCCGCAGACCCCGACTACCTGCCCTTTTTGCAGCAGATCCACGCCATGCTTCAACTGGTACTGCCGCGCTTTGTGCAGGAAGGCAAAAAATACGCCACCATCGCCATTGGCTGCTCTGGTGGGCGGCACCGCTCCGTAACCATTGTTGAAGCACTGGCGCTGCGGCTGGCGGCCCCCGATGGCATGGGTGCTTATGAAGGATCAGGCCACTGGCCAATCATGATCATGCACCGCGAACTGGCCCGTCTGGGCCTGAACACGTGGCGCTGGGCCAGAAAGCCAGTGGAAACCTTCAAGGCCGATACCGCGAGCCTGTCGGTCTGATACGGCCTCAGCCGGTCGTACTCTGATCAAACAGGCCGCCAGTGGCAAAATGCGCTTTCTGGGCTGCGGCCCATCCACCAAGGCTGGCGATATCAAACAACGGAACATCGGTAAAACGTGTCCGGTTGGCAGCAAGGCAGGCGGGATCGACCGGGCGAAAATAATGCTGTGCGCCAATGGCCTGCCCTGCGGGGGTAAACAGGTAGCGCAGATAGGCCTCAGCCACAGCCCGCGTGCCGTGACGCTCCACATTCCGGTCCACCACCGCCACAGGCGGTTCAGCAAGAATGCTGATGGAGGGGACGATAATTTCGAAATGCCCCGGTGCAAGCTGCTGGCTGGCCAGAAGGGCTTCGTTTTCCCATGCCAGCAGCACATCGCCAAAGCCACGCTGCACAAATGTATTGGTAGCCCCACGCGCACCGGTATCCAGCACAGGCACATGGCGGAACAGAGCGCGCATATAGGCACGCGCCGCAGCTTCAGACCCACCAGAGCGCCGCAGGGCTGCCCCCCAGGCTGCCATGTAGTTCCAGCGCGCCCCACCCGATGTTTTGGGGTTGGGGGTTACAACCCGCACGCCCGGCCGCACAAGGTCTGGCCAGTCATGAATCCCCAGCGGATTACCGCGCCGCACCAGAAAAACGATCGTGCTGGTATAGGGTACCGCTCCGTGCGGCAACCGGGTGCGCCAGTCCGCGCCAATCAGGCCATACTGCGCCAGCAGGTCTATATCGCGCGACAGACCAAGACTGACGATATCGGCTGGCACACCTTCCAGCACGGAGCGCGCCTGCGCCCCCGACCCGCCATTGGACGTACGCACCACAAGATCACTGCCCGAGGGAGCGGTTTTCTGCCAGTCTGCCACAAAGGCCCGACTGATATCGGCATACAGGCCACGCGTGGGGTCGTAGGAAACATTGAGCAGGGCATGCGCCTGCTCCGCCGCATCTGGTCTCGCGTGTGAAACGCCACCCGCACCAGCCAGCGCCACCGAAGACAAGGCAATGCCCGAAGCCGCCCCTGCCCCTGACACAGCCGTACGCCACAAAAACCCGCGCCGTGATAGGGTGACAGACACGCTCAACTCTCCTTCCCGCCCGCAACTGACCAGCCACAGGCGTGGCACAAAACTTCAAAAAAACTATTCAGCCAAGCTATTCAGGCATGCCCTGTCTGCGCACTCAGGCGGGCGGGGTCTATGCGAATGGACGCCAGAGCCCGCCGCCATTTGGCGGTCTGATCCGTTCCAAACACCAGATCGCGCGTAGCAGGCACAACCAGCCACGCATCATGATGCAGGATTTCCTGCTCAAGCTGCCCAGCCCCCCAGCCTGCATGGCCCATAGCCAGCAGGGCATCTTTTGGCCCCTGCCCTGCCGCGATTTCGCGCAGAACATCCATGCTGGCAGTCAGGGTGACATTGCCGGTTACCGTCATGCTTTCCTCGCCACTCCAATCGGAGGAATGCAGCACAAGGCCATGCCCTTCATCCAGCGGGCCACCCGCACACAGGCCAATGCGCCGTCTGGGCGGCACGGGGCCAATCTGAAGCTGCTCAAGCAGTTCATCCAGATCAGGGCGCGGCAGGCGGCGGTTGACCACAAGCCCCATCGCGCCCCCCTCTGTACTATGGGCGCACACATAGATGACTGCTTGCGCGAACGGGGTATCACCCAGCATGGGCGTCGCGACAAGCAGGGTTCCGCTGAGGGACACGCCCTCTTCCAGCGCAAGGCCGGAACTCAGGATGGAAGGCAGGGAGACCATGAAGGGAATATGAGGTGTTCCACGCTTTTGACAAGACCATCATCGCGGCCCACAACAGATTGAGTGCCGAACCAGACACGGTACGGCCCCTCCGACCCCCAGAGGCACCCTTGCATGAGCAATCCGCTGAACAACCTGAACCGCTTTCTCAAAACACTGGACAGCTACCAGGTTACGGATGGCAAGACGTTCGATCTCGACCATTTCAGCCCCGATGATGACGGCGGGCTAGGGCTGGACAAAGAACACGGCAAGGCTCTGCTGGCTGCCGTAAAAACACGCCTGCAGGAATTGCAGGAACTGCTTTACGCCAACCAGACACGCTCACTGCTGATTGTCCTGCAGGGCATGGACACCGCAGGCAAGGATGGCACCATCAAACATGTCATGTCGGGGGTAAATCCGCAGGGGGTAAGCGTGACCTCCTTCAAGCAGCCCGGCCCATCCGAACTGCTGCACGGCTTTTTGTGGCGCATCCATCTGGCCGCTCCACAGGCGGGCCGGATTGTGGTGTTCAACCGCAGTCATTATGAAGATGTGCTGGTCACCCGCGTTCATCCCGAACTGCTGAACAACGAACACCTGCCGGGCGAAACCAACACCCCGGAATTCTGGCAGGGACGCTATAGCGACATCCGCCATCTGGAGCATTACCTGAGCCGACAGGGTACGGTGGTGCTGAAATTCTTCCTGCACATCTCGCGCGAGGAACAGCGTAAACGCCTGCTCGCCCGGTTGGATATTCCGGCAAAACGCTGGAAATTTTCGACCGCTGACCTGCGTGAGCGCGAGTTCTGGAACGAATACAAGACTGCCTATCAGGACGCCATTACCGCCACAGCCCGTGAGCACGCCCCATGGACTGTCGTACCCGCCAACCAGAAATGGTATGCACGTCTGGTCGTGATCGGCACCATTATCCGTGCCCTGCACAATCTTAACCAGACAATGCCGTCTCCCTCGCCGGAAATTACCCGTCAGCTCGATAACTATCGTGACAGCCTGCTGAACGAGGAACCGCCCGCAAAACACAAGAAGAAATCCTGATTACCCAATGCCGGACATTTCCATGACACCCACCACCACGCCATCTGCCATGCGCCCTGCCCTGCTTGCGGGCCTTGCCCTGTGCCTGTCCGTTATGGCTGTGCCGCAGGCACAGGCGCGGGAGGGGTGGTACAGCCACCAGCAGGATCGCGCGGCCCCTCCCACACAGGTATCCGCCACCTGCGATAATGCGGGCTTTCTGTCAGCACAGAAAAATTTTGAACAAGGCGGCCCCAAAGGCGATGTTCCCGTGCATATCTGCGGCACGGTGCTAACCTTGGCCCCGCATGCAAAAAACACCCGCAGCGGCCTGCATGGTTATTTTTATGTCGCCGTAACCCCCACCATTTCCATCCGTATCGTCACCAATCTGGACGAAATGCACACCCCGGCCTGGCCCTGGGTGGCCAAGGGTGACCATGTGGACGTTGTCGGGCGGTATTATTACGATTCCTACAAGCGGCAGGGGATCGACTGGACACACCGGGGCACCGGGCGTTCATGGGGGGTGCCGGGTTCTGTCACGGTCAATGGCACCCATTACGACTAACATCTGCGCATAAAAAAAACGGCTGACCGGTTTTTACACCCGCCAGCCGCTTTTGCCTTGAAAGAGCAACCGGTTTTAGCCGGTTGCTTCTTCCTCACGTTCGCTGCCACGCTCATCCTCGCCCCCGCTGGGTGAGGCAACGCTGCTTTCCACAATATCGAACACCAGTTCGCCATTGCGCAGGCCGATCTTGACGGCCCCGCCCTTGGTAAGGCGGCCGAACAACAGCTCTTCCGCCAGCGGCTTCTTGATCGACTCCTGAATGACCCGGCCCATGGGGCGCGCGCCATACAGGCGGTCGTATCCCCGCTCGACCAGCCATTCCTTGGCGGCGGAGGACAGTTCAATCGTCACGTTACGGTCTGCAAGCTGGGCTTCAAGCTGCAGCACGAACTTTTCGACCACCTGCCCCACGATTTCCGGCGTCAGATGCGCGAAGGGAATGATCGCATCCAGACGGTTACGGAACTCAGGAGTGAACAGGCGCTTGATCGCCTCTTCATCCTCGCCCTCACGCACGGTGCGGCCAAAACCAACCGCCTCCTTGCTGAGGTCGGACGCCCCGGCATTGGTCGTCATGATCAGGATGACATTACGGAAATCGACCGTCTTGCCATTATGATCGGTCAGCTTGCCGTTATCCATCACCTGCAGCAGCACGTTGTACAGATCGGGATGGGCCTTTTCGATTTCATCGAGCAGCAAGACCGCATGCGGGTGCTGGTCGATGGCGTCGGTCAGCAGTCCCCCCTGATCAAACCCGACATAACCGGGAGGCGCACCCAGCAGGCGCGAGATCGAATGCCGCTCCATGTATTCGGACATATCGAAGCGGATCAGCTCGATCCCCAGTGCTGTGGCGAGTTGGCGGGCCACCTCTGTCTTGCCGACACCTGTCGGGCCGGAGAAGAGATAGTTACCAATCGGCTTTTCAGGCTCCCGCAGCCCTGCCCGCGCCAGTTTGATGGCAGCGGACAGCGCATCAATCGCCTTGTCCTGACCGAACACCATGCCCTTGAGATCACGCTCAAGGCTACGCAGCACTTCCTTGTCATCCGCCGAGATGCTCTTGGGCGGAATGCGGGCAATGCGGGCGATGATGTCTTCCACGTCCTTCAGGTTCACCGTCTTACGGCGGCGGCCTTCAGGCTGAAGCATGCGCGAAGCCCCGACCTCGTCAATCACGTCAATGGCTTTGTCGGGCAGCTTGCGGTCATGAATATACTTGGCCGAAAGCTCGACAGCCCCGCGAATAGCCTCGTCAGTATAACGCACCTTATGGTGCTTTTCGTAACTTCCCTTGAGGCCACGCAGGATTTTTACCGCGTCATCAATGGTCGGTTCGGGCACGTCAATCTTCTGGAAGCGCCGCACCAGCGCACGATCCTTCTCGAAGTGCTGACGGAACTCCTTATAGGTTGTCGAACCAATGCAGCGCAGCGTACCAGCCGCAAGGGCAGGCTTGAGCAGGTTGGAGGCATCCATAGCCCCGCCCGATGTCGCGCCCGCACCGATAACCGTGTGGATTTCGTCAATAAACAGGATCGCATGCGGATCCTGATCCAGTTCCGTTACGACTGCTTTCAGGCGTTCTTCAAAATCGCCCCGATAGCGCGTGCCAGCCAGCAGTGCGCCCATGTCCAGCGAATAGATGGTGGACTGGAGCAGCACCTCAGGCACATTGCCTTCCACAATGCGGCGGGCCAGCCCTTCGGCAATAGCCGTTTTGCCCACACCCGGATCACCCACATAAAGCGGATTGTTCTTGGTGCGGCGGCACAGGATCTGAATCGTGCGTTCAATTTCCGTATCGCGCCCGATCAGCGGATCGACCTTGCCTGCCAGCGCCTTGTCATTGAGGTTGACGCAGTAGGTGGACAGCGCATCCTGACTTTTCTGGCTCTTGCTTTCGCTGCGCTCGGGTTCCTCCGCCTTGTCCGCTCCCGGCCCCGTGCCGCTGATCGGCCTGCGGGTGGAACGGTCAGGCGCCTTGGCAATCCCGTGAGAAAGGAAGTTGACCGCATCCAGCCGGGTCATGTCCTGCAGTTGCAGGAAATACACCGCGTGGCTTTCGCGTTCGGCAAACAGCGCCACCAGTACATTAGCGCCGGTTACTTCGTCCCGCCCGGTGGACTGGACATGAATGGCCGCGCGCTGGATAACCCGCTGGAAAGCCGCCGTGGGCTTTGGCTCCGTAGGACGATCAGCCGCCAGACCTGCCAGATCCTTGTCGAGAAAACCCGTCAGATCGGTTCTCAAGCGCTCGAGATCAACGCCACAGGCCCGGAACACCGTAACGGCATCCGAATCGTCCACCAGGGCCAGAAGCAGATGCTCGAGCGTTGCATATTCATGATGCCGGTCACCGGCCAGAATAAGCGCCCGATGCAACGTCTGCTCAAGATTGCGTGACAACATGACGAGACGCTCCTTTCGAAGATCTTCTGCGTGTGGCCCATGCAGAAACCGCCACAGGCGCAGAAGCCCTTCCTCCATATTTGGCTGCTTCAGCCAGAAATGCGAGTCATAAGCGCATAAAAATTGTCACAACTGTTTTTTTATCGTGGATTTTTACCACCCGCCGGCATAACGGCGGCCCCGCATACGGGGTTCCAAAGGCCTGTACCGCCCTGTGCGGCTCAGTCTTTTTCGATCGTGCACTGCAAGGGGTGCTGGTTCTGGCGCGCCAGATCCATGACCTGCGAAACCTTGGTCTCGGCCACCTCATACGTGAACACGCCACACACACCCACGCCACGCCGGTGGACATTGAGCATGATGTCTGTCGCCTCTTCCCGGTTTTTCTGGAAAAACCGCTCAAGCACATACACCACGAATTCCATCGGGGTGTAGTCGTCGTTGAGCATCAGCACCTTGTACATGGCGGGTTTGCGGGTTTTGGGCTTGGCCCGCACCACCACGCCTACATCCGCGTCGTTTCCGTCCGACTCCAGCCCACCATCGCGCCGGGATGGTCCGTTGCCCGTATGCAGGACAGGATAACACGACGACAGCATGGCGAAGACACTCCGAAACCCGGTTGCACGAATGGGGCCTGTTTTTCCGCATCAGGCCGGAAAAAACAAGGTTACTCCCCCGTTACCGCCGGATTCGGCGGCTCCTTCCCTACAGTCAGCAGTCAGGTGTGGCTCTGCTTGTGCCACACGGGGTATGGCCCTGTCATGATGAAACTACCCCCCATGCGCATCTCCACCGCATGGCAGGTCTCTGGATTGTCGTGGTTTTTAATAAGTGCGCTCTTGCGATTCCCTGCGTCAGGCGGAATACTGAACACCGCAAAAGCGGCGGGGGTAGTGTTGGCACAGAAACGGATGTCCAGACGGGCAAAGCAGCGGCAGGCCGCACTTCCTGCGGCCCCTGCCGCCACAAACCTTGCAGTGGGGCGTAAGGCACGGCGCGGCACGTGGTTAGCCGGTCTCACGGCCCTTGTTCTGGGTGGTGTCACGGGTGCTGGCACAGCCCACGCACAGTATGCCCACCAGATCAGCTCTATCGTGGTGGATGCCCGCACGGGCGATGTCCTGTCCCAGAACAATCCTGACCTGCGTCGCTATCCCGCCAGCCTGACCAAGCTGATGACGCTTTACATGACTTTCAGCGCCCTGCGCGCAGGCGTTATCACACCCAACCAGGAAGTCCCGGTCTCAATCCATGCCTCCACCATGGAGCCGTCCAAGCTCGGTCTGGTGCCCGGCTCACGCCTGACGGTGGAAGAAGCCATTCTTGCCCTTGTCACCAAATCCGCCAATGACGCCGCCTGTGCGCTGGGCGAATTGATCGGGAGCGGCAGCGAGCCGCAGTTCGCCGCCATGATGACCCGTCAGGCTCAGGCGCTGGGCATGAACGATACGACATTCCGCAACGCATCCGGCCTGCCCAATACCGAGCAGCTCACCACCGCGCGGGATCTGGCAACACTCGGGCGCAAGCTCATTGCCGATTTCCCCGAATATTATCACTACTTCGCCACGCCCAGCTTCCGCTTTCACCAGCGGGTTATTCCCAACCATAACCCCATGCTTAAGGTCTATGCGGGCGCTGAAGGCATGAAAACCGGCTACACGCAGGAAGCCGGGCATAACCTTGTTACCTCCGCCATGCGCGACAATGTGCGCCTTGTCGGGGTTGTTCTTGGTTCTGCCAGCAACACGCAGCGCACCCAGCTTATGGCCAGCCAGCTCGATCGTGGTTTCGACGCCGAAGGGGTTGCCCCTGTCGAGCGGCCACTGCTGCTTGCCCGCGCGACCACACACCGCTCGGCCACGCGGGAGCACCGCGTGATCGCCATGGCAGGCGCCACCCATCACAGAGCGCTTGAAGTGGCTGAAGCCTCCACGCATGTCCGCCGGGGCCGTCCTACCACAGCGCATGATCACCGCGTGCGGCTGATCGGCGCGAAAGTGCATGCCATTTCCGCACACCCGCTCCACCATACCGCGCATTCACGCAGCCGTAGCCGCACCTGAAACCGGTGCACGGCGCTTTCTATCGCGCCACCCGCTGATAACTACGACACGCCCTGCAACGACCTTTGCAGGGCGTGGTTTGACCCCATATCCCGCCACCACAACAGCCGCCCTGCGATCATGGCTGCCTGATAGCAGGCGAAAGCGGGTTGCCATTACCGGTCAGTATCTTCATCTTTGCCGCCTTGTATCGACCCGCATCATGGCGGACACAGCAAAGAGGCAGACATGGCAGGCAGAGCCGGAATCATTATCCATACGGAAGAAGACTTTATCGGGCTGCGCGCGGCGGGTCGCCTTGCCGCCGAAACACTGGATATGATCACCGATTATGTCAGGCCCGGCGTTACCACCGGAGAGCTGGACCGGATCATTCACGAATACACACTCGCACATGGAGCCGTACCGGGGCCGCTGAACTACCGTGGCTATCCCAAGTCGTGCTGTATTTCGGTCAACCATGTTGTCTGCCACGGTATTCCGGGCGAACGCCCCCTGCAGGAAGGCGATATCGTCAATATCGACGTTACCCCCAAGCTGAATGGCTGGTTTGGCGATACCAGCCGCATGTACGCGGTGGGTAAGGTCTCCATCAAGGCCAGCAAACTGGTCGACACCACCTATGAATGCCTGATGCGCGGGATTGAGGTTGTCAAACCCGGCGCGACACTGGGCGACATTGGCCATGCGATCCAGAGCCACGCGGAAAAGAACCGCTACTCTATCGTGACTGATTTCTGCGGCCATGGCATTGGCCGCACCTTCCATGCCGAGCCCAACGTGCTGCATTACGGCAAGCCCGGAACGGGGCTAAAGCTGAAGGCTGGCATGGTGTTCACCATCGAGCCCATGCTCAATATCGGCAAGCCTGATGTCAAAATTCTGGAAGACGAGTGGACAGCCGTCACGCGTGACCGTTCCCTGTCCGCCCAGTTCGAGCATATGCTGGCGGTCACAGAAACCGGCTACGAGATTTTCACCCTCTCACCCGCCGGTTACACGCACCCGCCCTACACCCCGAAAGGATAAGCATGACTATGCCCGCGCCCGGCCCCGCTCCTACGGGGCCAGCCCCTCTGGCCCCTGCCCGCAAGGGGGCTGGCCGCGGGTGTTTGCTTCGTACCTGTGCCGCCGTATTCATGCTGGCGGCCTCATGGCCTGCAACAGCGCCGCTTGTCAGCGCGCAGGCTCTGGCGCAGGCCGTTACGCCTTCCGCCACACCGCTCGCCAGCACTGATCCGCTGGCCTATGCCGGTGGCCAACCCGACCGCCTGCCAGCGCTCGCCCCCACATGGGGTGCGCATGGCATGGTGGTTTCAGCCCAGAAACTGGCCTCCGAGGCCGGAGCGCGGGTTCTGGCACAAGGCGGAAACGCAGCCGATGCCGCCGTAGCCATGGGGTATGCGCTGGCTGTCGTGTATCCGGCTGCGGGTAATCTGGGGGGCGGCGGTTTCATGCTGCTGCGTCCTCCGGGCCAGAAAACCGTTTTTCTTGATTTCCGTGAAAAAGCGCCACTGGCCGCAAAAGCCAACATGTATCTGGACAGCAAGGGAGATGTCATTCCCGATCTGTCCGTACTGGGCTGGAAAGCCGTTGCCGTGCCGGGCACGGTGGCGGGGCTGGAAATGGTGCGCCAGCGCTGGGGCCACCTGTCGCGTCAGGCGGATATGGAACCCGCTATCGAACTCGCCCGCAACGGCTTTGTGCTGGAAACGGGCGATGTGGAACTGCTCCACACCGCAACCGCAGGCTTTGCCCAAGACCCGTATGCCCGCGCGATTTTCCTGCGGCCTGACGGCACCGCCCTACAGGCAGGCGACCGGCTGGTGCAGACCCATCTGGCGCACACGCTTGAACAGATTGCCCACGGAGGTAGCGAAGCGTTCTACCATGGCCCCATTGCACAGGAACTGGTGCGCGTTTCCCGCCTGAATGGGGGCATTCTGCAAAACGAGGATTTTGCCCGCTATACCCCGCGCGAACTGCCACCGCTGAGCTGCACCTATCGTGGTTTTCTGGTGGAAACCGCCCCGCCGCCCAGTGCTGGTGGCGTTGCCCTGTGCGAAATGCTTGAAATCCTGTCCGGTTACGACATGCACGCGCTGGGCCTGCACACCGCCCCAGCCCTGCAGCGCGAAATCGAAGCCATGCGCCACGCCTATTCAGACAGGCGCAATCTGGGCGACCCTGCTTTTGTCCACAATCCGATCAGCCACCTGCTGAACCCGGCCTATATCAACGCTGTCCGGGCCTCCATTCCCACCGACCATGCCGTTCCCTCCGCCGAGCTTCAGGCTGGAGAAGCCGCACCGGAAAAACCGCAGACAACGCATTACTCCGTCATTGACCGCAATGGTTTTGCCGTTTCCACCACCTATACGCTCAACGGCTGGTTCGGAGCGAAAGTCGTGGGGGGCACAACCGGCATTGTCATGAATGACGAGATGGATGACTTCTCCATCAAACCGGGTACGCCCAATATGTTTGGCATTCCCGGTAGCCGGGCCAACGCCATCGCGCCGGGCAAGACCCCGCTTTCCTCCATGTCGCCCACCATTCTCTCGCGCAATGGTGCGCCGGTCATGGTCATTGGCAGCCCCGGTGGTTCACGCATTCCCACCATTATTCTGTCAGTGGTTCTGGGCGTGGTGGATTACGGGCTGGATATTCAAAAAGCCATAGACCTGCCACGCCTGCATGAGCAGTGGATACCCGAAGCGGTAGAGGTGGAATCGGGTGCGCTCAGCCCTGATGTCGCCAACACGCTGGAACATGAGGGCTACCAGTTTGCCCCGCATGCGCCGTGGGGTATTCCAGAAGGGATACTGGTGGGCGCTCCCGCTCTGGGCGTGAGCGATGCAAAAGCCGGTTACTACGGTGGGTATGACCGCCGCCACCCCGGTGGCGCGGCTATTGGCGTGCCGTAAAGGCCGCAGCCCCCTTACCCGTGCCCTACAGGCGCGCCAGTGTGTGGGCGCGGCCTGAAGGGTCACGCACCTGCTCGGCCCCATCGACATAATCAGGGCCAAGCGGCACCTTGCCATACCCGCCGGGAATATCGAGCACGTAAAGCGGCCAGGCCAATCCTGTTACCCGACCGCGCAAACCTGCCAGCAGGCGCCGCCCCTCGTGTGCAGGCACATGAAAACGGGCCGTGCCGGGTGCGGGGTCTAGCTGGTGGAGGTAATAGGGGCGCATGCGGTTTTCCACCATACCGCGAAACAGCGCCTCCAGCGCGTGCTCGCTATCATTTACACCACGCAGCAGAACCGACTGTCCGAGCAGTGGAATACCCCGGCGTACAATCCGCCGCAGGCTGGCGCGTGCTGGCTCGGACAACTCGCGTGCGTGGTTGACATGCACCGCCATCCACATGGCTTTGTCGGTTTCCAGCGCCTCCAGCATGGCATCCGTTACACGCTCGGGTGCCGCAACCGGCACGCGCGTATGAACCCGAATGGTTGTAACATGCGCAATCGCGGAAAGAGCCGCCACAATCTCTCCCAGCCGCCGGGGGGAGAGCATAAGCGGGTCCCCCCCTGTCAGAATTACTTCGCGAATCTGCGGGTGCGTACGCAACCAGTCCAGCGCTCCGGCCAGCGCGGCTTCGTCCAGAACGCCGCCATCCGGCCCTACATGCTCACGCCTGAAACAGAAACGGCAGTAAAGCGGGCAGACCAGCAGCGGCTTGAGCAGCGCCCTGTCCGCATAGCGGTGGACAATACCCGGCACGGGAGAAAGGGCTTCATCACCAATCGGGTCGGACCGCTCGGCCGGAGCAACTACCAGTTCCTCGGGCGAGGGAATGACCTGCAGGCCAATGGGGTCATCCGGCTGTTCGATCAGCGCGGCAAAGGCTGGAGGAATGGCGGTGGCATACTGCCCAGCCACGGCCAGCAGCTCTGCCCGTGCCGAGGCAGGCGTAAGCCCTGCGGCAATCAGGTCATCAGGCGTGCGGAGCGTGCGTGCGGCCACAGGGCCAGACACGGATGAGGGCTTGACCAAAGAAGACATGCTGCGGCTCTACTCTTCTCATGTCTGTCTTAGCAACCACTGATATGCACACGCCCGACCCACTCCGCCTGCGCGACCGCCTGCCCTACCTTGCCCGGCGCGGGCTGATCATGCGCTCTGTCCGCGCTTTTCTGGAAGCACGCGGCTGTATGGAAGTGGAAACACCCTGCGCCGTACCCGTACCCGGCGAGGAGGTGCATCTGCTACCTTTCTGCACCGAGCAGGAAACGCCGCACGGCGAAAAACAGCCCCTGTTCCTGCATACCAGCCCAGAATTTGCGATGAAACGGATTGTCGCGGCCACCGGGCTTTCGGTGTTCCAGTTCGCCCGTGTGTGGCGCAATGGCGAGGGCAGCGCCCTGCACGCCCCTGAATTTACCATGCTCGAATGGTATCGCCCTCACCTGCCCCTGAGCGGGCTGATGGATGAAACCGAAGCCCTACTGAAAGCCGCCCTGCCCCCCAGCCTCACCTACGCGGACACCACGCTGGACCTCAGCGCTCCGTTCGAACGCCTGAGCATGCAGGAGGCCTTTGCCCGCCATGCGGGGGTAGACCTGCTCCCCACCGAAGGGGATGCGCAGGCACTGGCCCGCGCCGCCTCCTGCCCCCTGCGTGCGGATGAAAGCTGGGAAGACCTGTTTTTCCGTCTGCTGCTGGAACGTGTGGAACCCGCCATAGGCCGCGAACGCCCCACATTCCTGACCCACTGGCCCGCCAGTCAGGCCGCACTGGCCCGCACTGACCCACACGACCCGCGCGTGGCTCTGCGCTTTGAACTTTACGCCGCAGGCATGGAACTGGCCAACGCCTTCGAGGAACTGACGGACGCCACCGAACAGCGCACCCGTTTCGAGCATGATCGTGCCCGACGGAATACCCTTTACCCCACCCGCAAAGACTGGCCGGTGGATGAAAACCTGCTCGCCGCCCTCCCGCATATGCCCCCCTGTTCGGGTATTGCTCTGGGCTTTGACCGTCTGGTTATGCTGGGCTGTGGGGCACGGCGTATACAGGATGTCTTGTGGATGGGTAACTAGTCTGCAACATTTGTACCATCGCGGCGTTGTCGTTCACATGGCCAGCCTCTGGCCATCACCTTTCAGGATCCTTCGTTCATGACCCATGCCAGAACACCAAAACGGGTGGGAAAAACACTGCTGCTCACCCTGCTCGCCCTGAGTGCGTGCGAAGTGCCCACCAAAAAGGAACGCATGCTGCTGGATTCCATGATCGGGCATCCGGCAACGGATGTGGTGCGGAGCTTTGGCGTGCCCACCCGGCAGTTCACGACGGATAACCACCTGTTTCTCGCCTATATTACGCAGCAGACAGACTACACCATGCCTATGGGCGGATGGGGCTGGGGTGGCGGATGGGGCCCGGGATGGGGCGGTGGCTGGGGAAATGGGTGGGGCGGCGGCTGGGGGCCGGGTTGGGGCCCGGGATGGGGTGGCGGTATCAGCACCGCGTACACCTATACCTGCCAGACCACGTTTGAACTCGTGAATGGTGTTGTTACCGCATGGACAATGCGTGGCGATGGCTGCTGAAAGCAGCCATCGCTTTCCCGCGGGTAAGCGTTCAGGAGCCGGAGCCTACAGGTTCCAGCCCTGCGGGCTATCCCACCAGCCCTGACCGGGCATGATGAAATCGGCCCCTGCCGCAGCCAAAGGTGCGACCTCGGCTGCGGTCATGGCCTGTGCCACAACGGGCAGTTCCATCATCACCGCCCACCAGCGGGTGAGTTCCAGCGCGCCAGCAACCGATTCGGGCGTTGCCTGAGCCGACTCATCACCGGGGGTGAAGCAGATATAATCTGCCCCTTCCTCGCCTGCACGCATGGCGTGATCGCGGCTGAGACCAACATCCACCCCAAGCTGCATCGCCTCGCCCACCATGCGGCGGACGCTGGCGGTATCCAGTGCGGCATCACCACACAGATGCACGCCATCACAGGCCTGCGCCACGGCTAGCGCCGCCCTGTTCTGCACCATCAGGGCGATACCCATCGGCTGCACACAGGCTGCCACAGCCGCCACAAGGGGGGCTGCGGCATGATCGGACATCTGAGCTACCGGCGGCAGGCGCAACAGCAGGGCGGCGGGCTGGCACGCAGCCAGCCGCTTTTGCAGGTCAGACAGAAAAGGCTCTGCCTGCTCAAGAACCGGCGTGGCCAGATACAGTTCGGACACGCGCTGGCTCTCCCCTGTTGTGCTGAGCGTCAAGGCTGGATCAGTTCTTCAGAATGTCGATGATCTGATCCAGCAGGCCAAGCGCTTCAGCCTTGGGACGCTGAAACACGTTGCGGCCAATGATGGAGCCAAAGCCGCCGCCTTCATTGATACCGCGGATGGTGTTCAGCAGGTTGTCGGTGCCGGTGTGCTCACCACCCGAGAAAATCACGATCCGGCGGCCACCAAAGCTGGACTGCACGATATGGCGCACGCGCGAAGCCAGCGTGGACACATCAACCGGGTGCTTTTCATAGGTGGACTTGGCGGCATCCAGTGCAACCACGTCGGTCGGCGGCTTAACCTTGATGATATGAGCACCACACAGCGCAGCCATATGGGCTGCATATGCACAGATATCGAGCGCCGTTTCAGCCTTCTTGTCCAGCATCGGGCCACGCGGATAGCTCCACACGATCACGGCCAGACCAACAGACTTGGCTTCGGCTGCGAGTTCGCGCAGTTCTTCCATCTGATCGAAGCAGTATTCGGAACCGGGATAGATGGTAAAGCCAATGCCCGAGCAGCCCAGACGCAGCGCATCCGCCACGGTGCCGGTCACAGCCTGATCTTTCTCGGTAGCGAGGCTGTTGGAGCTGTTGCATTTCAGGATCAGCGGAATTTCGCCAGCATAGGTGGCCGCACCGCATTCCAGCATGCCCAGCGGAGCCGCGTAGCCGCTCAGCCCGGCTTCGATCGCCAGTTCAAAATGATAGTGCGGATCATACGCCGCCGGGTTGGCGGCGAAGGAACGTGCCGGACCATGTTCGAACCCCTGATCGACAGGAAGAATCACCATCTTGCCGGTGCCTCCCAGACGCCCTGCGTTCAGCAGGCGGGCAAGGTTCATCTTGGTGCCAGGATTATCGCTCTCGTACTGGTTGAGAATGGCCTTGACCTGGGGAGTAAGCGTCATGACTGAACGGTCCTTCTTTCATACCTTGGCGTCCGGCACTTTATCCTGCCGACAATGTTCTTGGGAATAACCGTGAGGGAAATGCCCGACAAGAGACGATATTGCTGCACTGAAAGATCAGTAAGGTGAAATAATGGCGGGACGGTGCACCAACACCACACCTGCGGCCTGCTGGTAGAGCGTACGCGCGGCTTCTGCCTGCCTGTCCTGAGCCTCCAGCACCACAGCCCGCTGCCCCTGCCGCAGCGCCATGACGGCATGCACAGCACTGATTCCGCAATCCAGAACATGTATGAAAGGCAATCCATCCCCCCCACGCACACCCGCAGAAAACAGCCGGTTTTCCATATCCAGTTCCGCCGCAAGGCCCGCCATGAGCGCATGCCACCACACCACACCCAGATAAACCCCCGCCCCCTGAGGCGAGAGCAGAACCGGCATAACCCCACCCCCATCGGCGGCAGGCTCCGCCAAAGCCACACACTGCAACGCGCGCAGCCCGCTCGCGTGGTCATGCACACAAAGAAAACGACAGGAGTGGCCCAAAAGTAGCCTGTTTTCCATGCTCATGCTTGACGCCATCGCATTTGCGGGTGATTCCTCAAAAACAGAAAGGGATAAAGCATGCAGGATCAAGCGGCGGAGCCATACCCGTTCTCCATCAACAGTGGCGCAGCCAGCACTGAAGCCGGAACAGAACCGACCGCACGGATATTCCCTCCGCAGGAAGATCCGATTGCACGGCTGGATCGGGCCTTGCAACGCATTTCCTTTGCGCTCTCCAAAAGACCTGCTCCGCAGGAAAACGCCCTGATCGAACGTCAGGAAACAGAGCGTCAGGAACTACTGGCCAATGTTGATGCCCTTATCCTGCGCGTGCGTGACGCGCTAGAACAATCCGCCCCCCTGCCGGAACGGAAAGACTGATCTCATGGCCCTTGTTTCGGTTCTTATCAACGGCCACAGCTATACAGTGGGCTGTGAAAACGGTCAGGAACGCCACGTTCAGGCCATGGCCCATCAGGTTGAGCACAGGGTGCAGCGTGTGCGCTCTCTCGGCTTTTCGGGCGATGCGCGCGTGCTGGTGCTGGCCGCCCTTCTCATGGCTGATGAAATTCAGGATCTGTCCAACAGCCGCATTCCAGAAACCACGGCACAGGCTGTACAGGATGTGGAACGCCTGCGGGCCGAACTCGCCATGCAGAACAGCCGCCTGCTTGATCTGGCCGAACGCGCGGAAGCTCTTGCAGCCGAGCTTGAGCACGCCTACATAGAAGAGGCGGGGCTGCCCGGCACGTGAGGCATGTCATACCCCTGGGCCGATAAGCACTTCCTTGGGAGCTGGCTCTGTTGTGGCCCTGGTCACATTATCTGGTGCCCACCTGCACTCGCAGGTCCTGGAGGTTGAAAAGACCCACGGTCATGGCGGCTCCGCACTCCACACCCCTGTTGGGGGATCCTCCTGAAATCGCTCACCGCAAAGCACTGGCGCGACAGCATTGCGTGCAAAGCCTGCGTACGCGTGACTCCGGTGTGGATGCAGGGATTATCACGCATCTCAAAACGCTGCTGACGCCCTGCGCCCAGCGTGCCATTGCCTGCGTGTGGCCCCTGCCGAACGAGGTTGACCTGCGCCCGCTCTGCCACTGGCTGCACGAAAACGATGCACAGGTTCTCCTGCCCGAAACCACACCACGCGGCACGCCGCTGATTTTCCGCCACTGGCACCCGGCCTGCGCCATGCAGGCAGGCCGCTTTGGCACCCATGCCCCCGATGGCCCGGCCCTTACCCCCGATATCGTACTGGTGCCGCTTCTGGGCTTTGACCGCACAGGCAACCGCCTTGGTTATGGCGGGGGCTATTACGACCGCACACTGGCAGGCCTGCCCGCAGCGCAGGCCATAGGCTATGCCCCCTCCACACAGGAAGTAGCCGCCCTGCCCTCTGGCCCGCATGACCAGAAACTCCCCTGTATCGTGACTGAAAGAGAGATCCTGCGTTTTGACCCGCCTTCCGCCTGACACCAGCCTGCCCTCCGCCCTGCCCTTCGTTGCGGTACCCCGTTCGTGAGACTGCTTTTTCTGGGCGATATCGTTGGCCGGAGCGGGCGCGACGCCGTTCTGTCGCGCCTGCCTGATCTGCGCACCCAGCTCGCACTCGATCTGGTTGTGGTCAATGCCGAAAACGCCAGCCACGGCTTTGGCCTGTCCCCCGCCATCGCCACATCCCTGCTCCAGAACGGAGTGGATGTGCTGACACTGGGCAACCACGCATGGGACAGGCGTGACCTGATCGGCCATATTGACGGTGAGCCACGCATTATCCGCCCGCTCAACTACCCGCCCGGCACACCGGGGCAGGGCAGCGTGGTGGCGGAACTGGCAGACGGGCGCAAAGCGCTGGTGGTCAATGTCATGGGCCGGCTGTTCATGGACCCGCTGGATGACCCCTTCCGCTGCATGAACGAACTGCTGACCAAGCACCGGCTGGGCGTTACCGTGCAGGCCGTGGTGGTGGATGTACATGCTGAAGCCACGAGCGAAAAATGGGCCTTGGCTCATATGCTGGATGGCCGGGCCTCGCTGGTGGTAGGCACCCACACCCACACCCCAACCGCCGACCACCGTATTCTGGCAGCCGGTACGGCTTTCCAGACCGATGCGGGCATGTGTGGTGACTATGACAGCGTGATTGGCATGGGCAAGGAAGCCGCGATTACCCGCTTCGTGCGCAAACTGCCGGGCGAACGACTCCAGCCTGCGGAGGGCGAAGCCACGATCTGCGGTATTATGGTGGAAACCGATGACCGCACAGGCCTTGCCCGGCGTGTCGCCCCCCTACGCCAAGGGGGCTTGCTGGCCCAGACCCTGCCTGATTTCTGAACCCGTCTGCCCAGCCGGAGCGGATACCGACAAAAACCACCACCCGGCTTGATCGCTCAGGCGCGATCAGGCCATCTCCTGCGCCCGGAAAGCCTCCACGGCCAGTTCGGTCGCACGGGTCAGAGGAGATGGCAGCGCATCAAGCGCATACCAGCCAAGGGCAGCATGTTTATGCGGCTCCATCAGCCGGGCCTGCTGCCCTTCAGGAGCCTGCGCCTGATAGACTGGCGCAACCCAGTGTTCACCTGCTGCGGGGTCGATCTGATCCACAACGCAGAGCAACCGGGATGGCGCAACATCCAGCCCGGTTTCCTCCTGAATTTCACGCCTTACAGCATCAGGCACTGCCTCAAACGGCTCCACCTTGCCACCGGGTAGACCCCAACAGCCCGCTTCAGGCGCACGCAGGCGCTGGATCAGTAATAACTGGCCATTGCGCAGGATAAACGCGCCACAGCCTACTGCGGGCAAGCGACCCTGCGGCATGGCCCTTACCACACCAGCCGGGGGAGTGCGGCAACCGGCCACAGGCCTGCCCCTCTGGCTTCGTCCGTGGCCAAAGCGGCATCATTGCCGATCATTTCCTGATGGATTCCACCCAGAATCCAGGCACTGTCCACGCCCACACCCGCAGCGCCCCGGATGTCGGTTTCCAGCGCATCGCCAATCGCCAGAATCCGCTCACGCGCAACGCCCAGCATGCTGAAAACCGGCTCGTAAACCGAAGCATAGGGCTTGCCTATCCAGCAGACATCACCACCCTGTTCTTCATAGAAAGCCGCCAGAGCGCCCGCGCAGAGCTGCCGCCGCCCGCCCTTGATCACCACCCTGTCGGGGTTGGCGCAGATCATTGGCAGGCCATGCTTCAGACCTGCTTCCAGTTCGGGCAGATACGGATCAAGCGACTCCACACCCCGCTCAATATCCGGCCCCGCATTCATGATAAAGCGGGCCTGTGCAGGGTCGCGCACCTGTTCAATATCCAGCGCGTCATACAGGCCCAGATCGTTGACCCCGCCCATATGCAGCACCGTACGGCCCAGCCGGGCAAACCACGGGTCGGCACGATCACGCAGGCGGGTATAGGCCTCCTGCCCGCTAGTCATGACACCATCATGCAGGTCGGGGGTGACACCAAAGCCTTTAAGCTGCTCCGTTACCACATGGGCCGGACGCGGCGCATTGGACAGCATAACCACCCGCTTGCCCGCACGACGCAGGGCGTGCAGGCATTCCAGTGCGCCGTCATACGGGCGGATACCATCATGCACCGTTCCCCACAGGTCGATAATGTAGCCATCGTACTGATCTGCAATGGCGCTCAACCCGGCGGGCATGGCCAGAACCCGGTTACTCACAGGCTTTTTCCCCTGATTGCTGTGCCACGGATGTCATCAAGGCTTTCGATCCCATCGCGCCGCATGGCGTCAAGCAGTTCGCGCTTGAGGCGCGACACCAGAGCCGGGCCTTCATAGGCAAAGGCGGTATAGACCTGCACCAGATCAGCTCCCATGCGAATCCGTTCAAGAATATCCAGCCCGGTTTCGATCCCGCCGCAGGCCACCAGCGCCAGACGCCCCGCCGCCACTTCAGCCACGATAGACAGCATGGCCCGTGCACGCGGCGCCAGCGGCCGCCCGGAAAGCCCGCCTGCCTCGTCGCGGTAAGGGCTGCGCAGGCTGGGCAGGCGCTCAAGCGTAGTGTTGCTGATAATCAGCCCCTGTGCGCCGCCTTCCACCACGGCTTCGACAATCGGAGCAATGGCATCGTTTTCCAGATCGGGGGCAAGCTTGACCAGAATCGGCGGACGATCAGGATGCCTGTCCGCAATGGCACCCAGAATACCGCGCAGGCGGGCGGCGTCCTGCAAGCCACGCAGGCCGGGAGTGTTGGGGGAGGAAACATTCAGTACAATATACTGCACATAAGGCTTAACCCGGGCCACCAGTGCGGGATAATCGCGCTCGGGGTCTGCACCGGTCTTGTTAATGCCGATATTAGCCCCTACCGGCACACCAGCACCACCACCCCGGCCCGAAGGCAGCGGGCGCGACAGACGGGCCAGCCTGACAGCAAAGCGGTCTATTCCCTGATTATTGAAGCCCATGCGGTTGATCACCGCCCTGTCTTCCTCCAACCGGAACAGCCGGGGTTGCGGATTACCCGGTTGTGGGCGCGGCGTAACCGTTCCGGCCTCCACAAACCCGAAACCGATACGGGCAAGCGGGCGCAGGACACGGGCATTTTTATCAAAACCCGCGGCAATACCGATCGGATTTGAAAACCGCATACCCAGAACACGGGTTGCCAGCGCCGGATTATCCTCCGGGCGGGTGAGCGGTACAGACAGGCCCAGTGTCAGGGCGTCGATGGCGAGGTCGTGCGCCTTCTCGGCATTGAGGGAGCGCAGGAACGGCAGGGTGAGGGATGTGAGCACGGACATGCTTCGAGTACTGCCCCAACTGTCTCGGCAAGGAAAGAGGAAAAGCCACCGGGCAGCCGGGCGCGTATCCCATGCGGTTTTTTGTTGATAATGAGAATTATTATCATTTATAAGGGGTCATCATCTTCACTTCAGAGGCCGCGGGTCAGCTACCCACGGAACGCACAATGTCAACAATGCCTGTTTATCTGACGGATCTTCCCTCTAGCGAACGGCTGACCCTGTGGACTATCCGTCGCCTTGCCGCACCGCAAACCACGCGCTCTGAACGTGCCCAGACCGGCGGTGTAGCGCTACCATGCTTCCTGCCCTGTTTCCGCCGCGAGTTTATGGCTGTTACCAAAGCTTTCCATGAAGCTCTGGCCGACCTGTCCTTCAGGGGCAATGAACCACCCACCCGCAGCCCGGCTCCGGCGACACTCGATATTCGCACGGGCGGCACACTCGCCGTGACCGAAACCGAATACACCCTGCTGCTTGCAACAGAAGCCGCACAAAACGAGCGCGAAGCCGACATGCACACCCTGCTACGCCCGCTGCTGCCACTGGCACGGCTACGCCTGCGCATGATGACAGCCCTGACAACACTGGGCGCCTGCCTGGCGGGTGCGGGATACTGGCTTTCGCCTCATGCGGCGCGGAATCTGTCCCCCTGCCTGTTTTCCAGCGCAGCACCGGTGCCGCCCGTGCAGGCCATGCGCCCCCAGCGTATGGCACTGGCCAGATCCCTGTCCTATCGGCACCAGTAACGCGCCCGACGGGAGTTCTGTTTTTGTTCCATTTGTCCGGGCACTGTGCTATGTCACGGCTCCATGACACAGCCTGTGCGCCGGATCATCCATATCGACATGGACGCGTTCTACGCCTCGGTCGAACAGCGCGACAATCCGGCCCTGCGGGGGCGGCCTGTCGCGGTGGGCCGCAGTCAGGAACGCGGGGTCGTTGCCGCCGCCAGCTACGAGGCCCGGCCCTTTGGCGTACGCTCGGCCATGCCCTCGCTACTGGCACAAAGACGCTGCCCGCAGCTTGTCTTTGTCCCGCCCCGATTTGAAGTCTATCGGGCGGTTTCTGCACAGATACACGCCATTTTCGCGCGCTATACACCGCTTATCCAGCCTCTCTCGCTTGATGAAGCCTATCTGGACATTACCCAGCCCCTGATCCGCCGGGCATCGGCCACGGCCATCGCACAGGAAATCCGCGCCGCCATTCTGGCTGAAACCGGGCTGACAGCCTCAGCCGGGGTTTCATACAACAAGTTTCTGGCCAAGCTGGCCTCGGATCATAACAAACCTAACGGGCAGTTTGTGATCCCTCCCGGCGCGGGACAGGATTTTGTCGCCTCCCTGCCTGTCAGCGCCTTTCATGGTGTTGGCCCGGCCACCGCCCGGCGCATGAACGCGCTGGGTATCCAGACCGGCGCTGACCTGCGCGGTTTTTCGCTTGAAACCCTGCGCCAGCATTTTGGCAAAGCCGCCGCCTTCTATCATGGCATCGCCCGTGGCGAAGACACGCGCCCGGTAGAACCCGATCGCCCCCGTAAATCACTGGGCAAGGAAACCACCTTCGATCAGGATCTCAGATACGATCAGGATTTATGCGAAGCCTTGCACACACTGGCCGACAGGGTCTGGGCCGGTTGTGAAAAACGGGGGCTTTTAGGGCGCACCATCACCCTAAAACTACGCCATGCGGATTTCAGCCAGCTTACCCGCTCGCTTTCACGCCAGACACCCGTACGCAATCAGGCTGATCTTTTACACGCGGGGCTGCATCTGCTGCGCCCGCTGCTTCCTCTGCAAAAACCGGTGCGCCTGCTGGGCATTACCGTTTCCAGCCTGTGCAGCCCTCATGCCGAGGGCGAGGCGGAGCAGCTTTCGCTCCTCCCCTCCGCCTGAACAGGCAGGAGCACTCTGTACCCCTGCCCACAGCCCTTACCAGTTCGCGGCTGGGCCTTTGACAATAGTGGACAGATCATCCGGGCGTATCCACTGCTTGAACGCCGCCTGAATATCGGCCCCGGTAGCGTTGTAATACGCCTGTGCCGCACGGTCGGCATTATCAAGCGGCAGATCCAGATTGGCCAGATTCAGATACAGCGATGCAATACGGTCAAGACTTGCCCGCTGGAGCGGAATACGCCGCAGCAGCGATGCCTTGGCCAGAGACAGTTCCGCATCCGTGGGGGGGGCTGACACCATCGCCCCGACATCATGCAACACCGCCGCACGTGCCTTGCCCACCTTATCCGGGTCTGCTCCGTAATTGACCATATAGGTGCCGCGTGTGCGCCCCCACTCAAAATCGCTGCCAACGTTATAGACGTAACCAGTCTTCACACGCAGGTCGCGGTACAGACGCGATGAGAACAGCCCGCCGCCCAGAACCTCATTGCCAAGCTGGAGCGTGAAGTGAGCCGGGTTGGAGGCGGTCAGGCCCAGTGTCTCGGCCAGCACCACCTCATCCTGCACGCTGCTTTTATCTGGCACATGCGCGCGCGATGCCTTGCTGAGCGGCACAGCGGGCAGATCCAGTTCAGGTTTTGGCCCTTCTGCACGCCAGCCGCCAAAAGCCTGCTCCACGACCGCCCGCGCCTTCTCGGGCGTGACATCGCCCGTCACCACAATGGTGGTCAGGTCTGGCCGCCAAGCGTGGGCGTAATAGTGCAGCACATCATCATGTGTAACATGCGTGATGCTCTGCGGCGTTGCTTCACGCAGGGTCGGGTCTTTGGGCGGCAGAATGGCAGCCTTGATCGCCTGCGTGAACAGATGCCCCGGAGAGGCCAGCTCACCCGCCTGTGCCTGTGCTGTCTGCGCCCTGACAATTTCGAAATCACTGACAGGGAAAGCCGGATGCAGTTCGTTTTCTGCCAGCAGGACCATGCCCTTTTCAAAATCAGGCGTCAGAACCCGCAGGCTGAACCCGCTTCCCGCACTTTCCCATGCGGGAATATCATCCAGTGCTTTCTGGAAAGCCAGACGGTCATGCCGGGTGGTGCCGTAAGCAAAGAGCGCTTCGGTTACGTCGCTCACCCCTTCCTGCCCCTGCGGCTCTTCCAGTGCCGGGGTCTGGCGTACCTGCCCGGTCAACTGAATGGTGTGGCTGACATGCGAGGGCCAGACAATCAGCCGCAGGCCGTTGGGCAGGGTGCTGACCGTAGGCTGGGCCGTTGGTTCGGGCTTATCCAGACGGGCCAGATCCTTTTCTGCCCATTCGGGCAGGGGAACGGGCTTGTCCGGCGTGGCGCCAAACGATTCCGCTCCGCCAAACCCTTTGCCCGCCACAGGCTGGCCCGAGCTTTCAGGGGTTAGCACGGCAGAAACCGCATGGGCCGGGTCAAGCAGGGTTGTGGCCAGTGCATTGACAGCTTCAGGCGTTACAGCCTGATAGGCCGCCACCATATCTCCGGGGGATTCCAGCTTCTGGAGCGCCAGCGCGTTCGACCACAGCTCGGCCAGCCCGCTGACCGAATTGGCCGCAAACTGCAACTGCGCAATCTCGCGCCGCTTGGCGGCCTCGACCAGATCGGCCGGGACACCCTCACGGCGGATTTTTTCCAGCACGGCACGCATGTCATCCATGGTCTTTTTGGCATCGCCCCCCTTGGGGAAAGCCGCCAGCGCCAGACCGAAGCCCGCCAGTTGCTTGGGCGCATATTCAAACCCTGCAAACAGCGCACGCCCCTGCGGCACAAGCTGATACAGCGCCCCACGCTGGCTGGACAGCACATCGGACAGAATATCCGCCACCGCGAAATCCCGCTCGGAAGAACCCGGCATGGGGAAAGCCAGCGTTGCAAACCCGACCGGATAATCCGTGGAGAAAGACAGGGTTTTGGCCGGCGGCGGCACGGGGGCAACCGGTGCGCGCGCAGGCAGCTTGCGGCTGGGAATATCACCGAAAGTCTTTTCAACCAGCTCAAGCGTGGTAACCGGGTTTACATCACCCGCGATCACCAGCACCGCGTTGTTGGGCGCATACCATTTGCGATAGAAGGCGCGCAGATCAGCCGCTTTCGTGCGTTCAAAAGAGGGGCGCGTACCGAGCGCATCATGTTCATACGGCGTGCCTGCGAACAGGATAGCCTGCAACTGCGCCAGATACAGATAGGCCGGGCTGGACAGGTCGCGCGAGACTTCCTGTTCGATCGCACCGCGCTCCTTCTGCCAGTCAGCCTCGGACAGGGTCAGCCCCGTCATACGCAGCGCTTCGATTTTGAGCAGCACCGGCAGATCACGCGACTGCGCCGTATAGAAATACTGCGTAACGTCCTCGGTGGTATCGGCATTATAGCTGCCGCCCAGCCGTGCCCCGACAGAGGCAAGCTGGTCCTTGTCCAGCCCGGCGCTGCCCCGGAACATCATGTGTTCAAGCGCATGGGCCGTGCCCGGAAAGCCCTTGGGTGCTTCCGCAGAACCAACAAGATAGTTGATTTCAGTCGTAACCACCGGTGCCAGACGATCCGGCACGATCACCACCCGCAGCCCGTTAGCCAGAGTGGCGCGTACAACCTGTGCGCTGCTCAGGGCAGCAGGTACCAGAGCTGATGGCATGCCGGGGGATGACATCTGGCCTGCGGGCATGTCCATGACCGGCTGCGCCAGAGCGGGCGCAACCGGCAGGGCCACCCCTGCAAGGCATGTCGCCGCACACAGGGCAAGGCTAAGGGTGCGGGCAAAACCGGGCAACCGCTTACTGGTCATGCGGGCGGGACACTTTGTCATCAGTTTTTCCTGTTTCCTGCTTCAACACCATGAAAGATCAAGCACCTGTTCTCAGGCGTCCAGACCCGGCAAGGCGAGTTTCTTGGCTAAGGCCGACAGCCGGTGACGGCGCAGTTCGGAGCGGGCCTTGGCGTCACGGGTCATGTAATTGAGCTGAATGGTGTAGCGTGGCCCCACATACTGGCGGTGGCCATGCCATGTATCCGGCCCATTGGGGAAAACAAGCAGCGTGCCATCGACCGGCTGCACCTCATGCACATAGTCCTCTATGTCATGCGGGCCGCGCAACAACCGCAGGCAGCCTTCCTGCTTTTCCCATGTCTCGCCCGAGGGGTTGAGATAGAGCAGAATGGTCACGCGCTTGGCGAGGGAATCTGTATGAATCCGTCCGTCCTTCTCGCGCGTGCGCCCCCTGATCGTGAGCATGGAGGGCGCATCTGACAGATCCAGATCGAGCTTTTGCGCAATGCGCTGGCGCAGTTCCGGCCCTTCCATCTGTGCGACAAGCGCACGCATGAGGGGCGACAGGCTCAGCGATTGCGGCGGGAACGATCCGCCCGAAGGAATATGCGGCAGGCTTGCAAACACACGGGCCAGATCCTGTGCGCGAATGAAATGCGGCACCACCACATGCCGGAAAGGCTCGGTGCGGATGGGAGCACGCGCGAGCGCTTCGTAATCCGGTTCTAGGTCTGCCTGAGGCACGTTGTTCATATCCTGGCCAATCACACTGCGGATTATCCCGCCCAGACGGTAGAAGCCTTGCCCCCCATAAACAAGACCCCCTACCGGCGCGCCCGGCCTCCGCCTTTGCTGGGCCGGGGTTCGTACCCACCCCCACCCGGCCCGAACGGGCGGGGCGTGGTATCCTTTTTGCCCCGGCGCGCACCCCCCGCCTTACCCGCGACAGAAGTGGCGACAGGTGCGGCTGGCAGGCCGAGCTGGGCGGCTTCAAGCCGCCTGATCTCGTCACGCAAGCGGGCGGCGGTTTCAAACTCCAGATCGGCGGCAGCCTCGCGCATACGCTTTTCCAACGCAGCCAGAGTCGCGGCACCATCCTGCCCCACAAATTCGGTGGCCCCCGTTTCCTTGTCGGGCGTTACGGTCACATAGTCCTGCTCAAACACGGAGCCAACAATATCGCTGATCTGCTTGCGCACGCTTTGCGGGGTAATGCCGTGGGCTTCGTTCCAGGCCATCTGCTTTTCACGGCGTCGGGCGGTTTCTTCCACTGCATAGTTCAGGGAGTCCGTCATTTTATCGGCATAAAGCAGCACGCGGCCCTCCACGTTACGGGCGGCGCGGCCTATGGTCTGGATCAGCGAAGTGCGTGAACGCAGGAAGCCTTCCTTATCGGCATCGAGAATGGCCACCAGCGAACATTCGGGAATATCCAGCCCCTCGCGCAGAAGGTTGATACCAATCAACACATCGAAAGCGCCCATGCGCAGATCGCGGATGATTTCGATCCGCTCCAGCGTATCCACATCCGAATGCAGATACCGCACTTTAATCCCGGCCTCGTTCATATAGTCGGTCAGGTCTTCGGCCATGCGCTTGGTCAGGGTGGTGACCAGCACCCGGCCACCACGCTCGATGGTGGCGCGGCATTCGGCCAGCAGGTCATCCACCTGATGCTCCACGGGGCGGATATCCGTCACGGGGTCGATCAGCCCTGTGGGCCGGATAACCTGCTCGGCAAACACGCCGCCCGTGCGCTCCATCTCCCACGGGCCGGGGGTAGCACTTACAAACAGGGTCTGGGGGCGGAACGTATCCCACTCGGCAAAATTCAGCGGCCTGTTATCCAGACAGGACGGCAGGCGGAACCCGAAATCCGACAGGATGGATTTGCGGGCATGGTCTCCACGTTCCATGCCGCCAATCTGCGGTACGGTCACATGGCTTTCATCCACAATAAGCAGCGCATCGCGCGGGAGATATTCAAACAGGGTCGGGGGTGGGTCGCCCGGATTACGACCGGACAGATAGCGCGAGTAGTTTTCGATGCCTTTGCACACACCGGTTGTCTCCAGCATTTCAAGGTCGAACAGGGTGCGCTGGTCAAGCCGTTCGGCCTCAAGCAGCTTACCGCCCTTGGTAAACTGGTCGAGCCGCTCACGGAGTTCCTGCTTGATGCCGATAATCGCCTGATTGAGCGTTGGCCGGGGCGTTACGTAATGGCTGTTGGCGTAAATGGTAATTTCCTGAAGGTCAGCCGTTTTTTCGCCCGTAAGCGGATCGAACTCGATGATCCCATCCACCTCATCGCCAAACAGGGAAATACGCCAGGCCCTGTCTTCATTCTGCACGGGGAATACATCCACCGTCTCGCCCCGGACACGGAACGTGCCACGGGTAAAGGCTGCATCATTCCGGCGGTATTGCAATTCCACCAGACTACGCACCAGTTTGTCGCGGTCGATCTCGCCCCCCAGTGCAAGTTTGACCACCATACGTGCATAGGTCTCCACCGAGCCGATACCGTAAATACACGAGACCGAGGCAACGATAATCACATCATTACGCTCCAGCAGCGCCTGTGTGGCGGCGTGGCGCATACGATCGATCTGTTCGTTTATCTGGCTGTCTTTTTCAATATAGGTATCAGAACGCGGCACATAGGCTTCGGGCTGGTAATAGTCGTAATAGCTGACAAAATACTCCACCGCATTGTTGGGGAAAAACTGCTTCATTTCCCCGTAAAGCTGGGCAGCCAGCGTTTTATTGGGTGCCAGAATAAGGGTCGGTTTCTGGGTGGCCTCGATAATTTTGGCCATGCTGAAGGTTTTGCCCGAGCCTGTAACCCCGAGCAGCACCTGATCGCGCTCACCCGCCTCCACACCCCGCACCAACTCGGCAATGGCCTGCGGCTGATCGCCCGCGGGTTCATACTCGGACACAACCTCCATCCGCCGCAGCTTGGGCCGTGGGGCCTGCTGTTCGGGCTGGAAGGTTACGGCTGGCAGCAGGGCTGCACGCTCACTCAGCGTGCCGCGTTTGCGACCGCGTGCGGGAGTGGGTGATGATGTCGGTGGCAAGGGAGCATCCATGCCCCAAACATGGCCCCGCACCGCCGGTTGCGCAAGGGAGTGGCCGCGCTGTAAGAGAGCGCTCCGGCTACGCGAAACGCCAGTGCAGGGCATGAAAGACCATGCGCGACAACGGCGTGTGCGACAGCACGATCAGCACCATGCCCACGATAATCGCCACCCGGCTGCCGGAACGGGCATATAGTCCCAGCATTTCATCGCGGCTGGCCATGTCCAGAAACCGATCAAGCCCATCGTAACCGGCCTGTTCGCGCTGGCGGCGATAACGGGCCAGAAACTCGGCAGGCAGGCCCGCCCGCTCAAACTGTGTAGCGCTGTAGCGATCAAGCTCATCGCGCCGGTAACGCAGCACACCATCCTGATGCCTGACCGGGCGCGGGCCGCCGCCAATCCGCTCTAAAAGCCATAGCCGCCGCGCGGGCACACCCAGATACCCCGCAGCCTGCCTACGCTCCAGAATCTGCTGGAGCGGGAAGGGGCAGACAGTCGCCTGCCCGGATACGGTATCCGAGGGGACGTGAGGATCTTTCATGACATCCGAGCTTGGAAAAAAAGAACAGGTCAAGTCAATGCCTGTCTTGCCATTGCCGCCCTGTCACCGATGCACAGGCCGATTGACCATTAATCAGGCAGGCCGCATCCTTGGCGCCATGCAACACACTCTTTCTACGCCCTCCCTGCCCCGTGTCGGTGTGCTGGCTGTTATCCGGCATGAAGACAGGTTTTTACTCGTCCGGCGTGGCAAAATGCCCGATGCCGGTCTGTGGGGTTTTCCCGGCGGCAAGGTAGAGCCGGGAGAAACGCTGCAACAGGCCGCAACCCGTGAACTGGCGGAAGAAACAGCCCTGAACGCCACAGGACAGGATGTGATTGATACTTTCGAGTCGATCCGCCATGACGCGGCAGGCGCACTGGCGTTTCATTACGTCATTATCGCGGTGCGCTGTCAGCTCCCCGCCGGGCCATGCCCGACCCCGCAGGCGGGTGATGATGCACTGGAAGCCCGCTGGTTTTCCCATGCCCAAATCAAAGCGCTGGGGCCGCTGGCCTGCGAACGGCTGGAAACGCTAGCCACACAGGTCATGCGGGCCGAAGGCGTCCTGTAAGGCGTATAGGCCTGCTACCCTGCCCTATTGGCCTACCTTAGTGAAAGATGCGCCGTGTCTGGCGCTGGCCTGAACGTAAGCTGCCAATCAGCCCCGCCATGACCACCAGCGCATAAACCCCACCCATGACAGACATGGAAACCGGCACACCCGGCACCAGATAGGTTGGCGAATCACAGGGTTTCTGAGGCCGTAACGGCATGGAGGCCAGACGCTCGGCCATCGTATGTCCATACAGGTGCGGAGCATGGCACGCTGGCAGCGGGCTGGGCCACCAGCCCCACTCTACACCCGCATGGCACACGGTAAGCCCGAAGGATGCCAGCATCAGCAGTACTCCGCACCACAGGAACACCCGCCGCAGAGCTCCGGGCAGAACCGCTGCGGCAAGCCCCGCCACCATCAGGATACGCCACGGCCACCGTTCCAGCAGGCACAGCTCGCACGGCATGATACCCAGACCGCGCTCGACCCACCACGCAAAGGCCAGCGCCAGCCCTCCCGCCAGTATCATCAGCACGCCGGGTGTCGGCCCTGTTCTGTCGCGGCTCATGTCATGCTCCCGCCTGTTGCTCCGGCCCGTTACCCTGCGCGTTTATGGCCAGACAGCATCCTGCGCCCGCCTTTATGCCTTGGCAACCAGCCCCTGTATCAGCGTTTTTTCCTGCTTGCGCCTGCCGTGCTGCTTCAGGCAGTCAGCCCGGCCAGCCATGTGCGCAACACGGCGGGGGTTGGAAAATCCACCGGAATACGAAAGCCTGCCCCCCCAGCCGCCTTGGCCACAGCCATAGCGCTCTCATCCGACTTGTCGTTACCAATCACGATGGGTTTGCGCCCCAGAAAAGGGGGGCGCTGCATCAGCAGGGAGACCGCATAGCCCTTATCCACCCCGGCGGGGCGAATTTCCCACGCCATACGCCCGGCCACCAGCAGATAGGCTCCAGCCGATTCCTTCACCCACGCAAGGGCGGCGGCATGCAGGGTCTGAGCGGCTTCAGGAGCTGCACGATAATGCAGGATAAAGCCGCCCTCCGTATGTTCCAGCCTGACACCGGGCAGCGTACCCACAAGGTCGCGCGCCTGCACAAGCCAGACCCGAGGCAGTTCTGGCAGGGCCGTGCGTTCAATAGGCCCGCCCGGCCTATGGCGCAGGGCAATGCCGCCTTCACCCCCTACGGCAAAAGGCACATCGCCTAAAAACGCATCAAGCTGTTCAACCGTGCGGGATGAAATGATCGCCAGCGCATCGCCACAGGCCGTACGCAGGCGGCGCAGCATATCGAGCAGGTCGGGGGGGAGCACCACAGGGTCAGCGGCAGAGACATCCTCCACCAGCGTGCCATCGAAATTCAACAAAAACGCGGCCTGCGACAAGGGCGGAATAGGAAAGCGAGCACTCTGTGCTCCATGAAAACCAAGCATGAAATACCTCTTTTATGGCCTGTTTTCCGTATCCACACAGAATGGCCTCAATAAGCCCCGCCACAGCCCATGCCACCCGGTTCAGGCCGGGCGCATGAACGGACGTTATCCTTTAATATGTATCGCCTATTTTCGGCTCTGTTCCGCCTGTCCGGCCTTTATCTCCGAAAGGTACAGGAGCCGGTAACGGCACCTGCGAAGACGGCGCGGAAGGAACCGGAGCCGCTGATGGTGCGGGTGCTGGCTGGGTCGTTCCCGGTGTTGGCTTCATACCCGGCGGGGCCACAAGCTGCTGCGTGCCATCCGGCGCGGGGGCATCGCCCGGTGCGGCCTGTGGCGTGCCTGAGGGCAGTACCGGCACCACGGGCGCTGCCAGTGGCAGCGGGGTGGGGGCGGTATCCTGCCCTTCGCAACGGACCATCCGCACATCGTAAAGCGGGCTTTCAAACACGCCCAAACCGGGTTCCGCCGCCAGCATCCAGCCATGAAAAGCCACGCCATCGGGGTGGGTGTCGCGCAGGTCGAGCCACGCCGCAGCATCCGGGGCGAGGGTCGGGGGGCGGGTCAGACAACGCGCCACGCCAATTTCCAGATTTTTATAATGTGCTGTGCCGCCAACCGGCACGGACAGCACCTCCACATGAGTATCGAGCTTGTCCAGCACGCGTACAACCGCGATGGTTTTACCCTGCCATGTTTCAGCCGGATAAACCGCAGGCGGCGCCAGTGCAGCCCCCGCCGCCAGCCCCGACCCGCTGGCGAGGCCCAGAGCCAGCCCCCCTGCCAGCAACGCGCCGCCACCAGTCAGCACACCACGCAGGACACCATAACGGCCTTTCGGGCCAGCCATACGCGCGCTCATGCACCCACCCGAGGAGACTGCAATGCCTGCACCAGTTCAGCCAGCCGCTCACGCATGACCTGTTCGCTTACACCCATTAACACCGCATCCTCGAAAGCATCGGTCAAAACCTGCCGCACATCCTGCCAGTTTTCTTCCAGAACGCGGATTTTTTCCTGACACGAGACGGGCTGCCCGTCTTCCTGTGGCCAGATACGCAACGCTTCCATACTGCCTGTTTCCTGTATCAAATCCGCAGCCCTACCGGGGAGCGCATCAAGGCGCGTCATCATGACCGGACCCGGCATGATCCGCCGGGGTCTTGCCGGTGCGGGTCAGGGTATCCGTCACGGAAAAAATGAACTTGCTCAGTAGCTGTTCCAGACTGATGGAACCCTGCGTCTGGCTCACGGTGGCGCCGGGGCTGAGGGTTTTGTCATCCCCCCCCGGAGACAGGGCGATATATTTACCGCCCAGCAGGCTGTCGCTGGTGATGATGGCCGCCGTATCATCGGACAGGTGCAGGTCGGGCCGCACGGTAAAGACCACATGGGCCTTGAAGGTCTGCGGATTGACGCTTTCCGATACGACATGGCCAACCGTAACCCCGGCCAACCGCACATCGGAGCCAATATCCAGCCCGTCTATATGAGAGAAATCAGCCCCGAGCTGATACCCATCACCCGTGCTCTTGCGCCCTTCGCCCACCACCGTGGCCACCAGCATAAGCACCAGCGCGCACAGCACGGCAGCACCCGCTACCAGCTCGGCGATGTCGCGCCGCGATTTTTCCGCCATTGCAGAAGCCATGAACAGACCACACTCCCTGTTGGTAACAACACCCTAGCAGGGAATGCGCGGCAAATCACGCCTTGGGCGTATCGCCCGGTGTCCAGGCTTCGTAATCGCCGGTCGCGGGGGGGTGTTTACCGGTTACATACAGGCTGCCCTGAGGGCGGTAAGCCCCCGGCCCGCCAGTCAGGTTCGGCTGGTGGGGCAGTTGCCACGGCTTGCGCTCGGCCTCGGGAATCGGGGCTTCCAGCGTGTGGTGCAGCCACCCCCACCATTCCGGCGGCACGGCGGACGGGTCTTCCCCCTTATGGTAGATAACCCAGCGCTCGGGGCGTTGGACCCCGCCACCCAGACGGGCCGGGCCGGTGGATTCATAATAGCAGCGGCCATCGGCGTCCTTGCCGATCAGCCGCCCTTTCCGGCGCGTATGCAGCCATGTTCCGAAATTTGCCATGACCGGGATGATAGGACTCCGGCGCGGCATCCGTCGATCCTTTTGTCGCCTGCACGGCCATCACCTGTGCGAGACCGGACCGGCTGCAAAGTTATCCCCCATATCCTCGTTATAAAGAGTATCAATGCCTCTGGCGGGCCACCAAACCGGGTTACCTCAGCATCAGCCGGGGCGATAAACTCAGCAACATGACAACCGCCACACACCCATGGAACGGTGTGCTGATGAGCACACTGGACGCCGCCGCCGACCCGGATGCGCCGCTCCGCCCCGTAACACTCCCCGCTGAGTGGGATACGGAGGCGGCTGCCGCTCTTGCACAGCTCGTTCCGGGCGACGATCCGATCGACCTTCCCACACTGGCCGATGGCTGGACACGCGTGTTCGCCCCGGACGGCGCCACCGCGCGTTCGCTGGTCTGGCTGCTGCTGACACGTCAGGCCGCGCCGACAGAAGCCGTCTGGCGCAGTGCGTTTGACCGGCCTCCGGGCTTTATCATCAACCTGGCGGCGTTTGTCTCGCCGGGGGAAGGCTTTGCCGCGCGTACCTTTGTCGCAGCGCTGCGGCTGGTCTGTTCGGTGCTGCGCCATACGGCAGAAAGCACGGCCAGCCTGCGCAATGGTGAGCTGCCGCTGCCAGACCTGTTCGCCCCCGCCACCGCACCGACAGCCAGCCAGCCCGCAACAGCCGCGGATGCGCCACCTCTGGTCGCGGGCGATATTCTGCTGACCAATCTCGATGCCTGTCTGGCCGGTGTGGGGCTGGATTATGATAGCGAGGACGGACGGGCCGCGGCCTGCGCCATTGCCGCACTCGCCACCCTGACCGCCCATGCCGGACGCGGCCCCGAAACCCTGCCCCTGCCGCCCGTCCGCACCGTTCTGCCCGGTCTGGGCGAGACCCTGCGCGCGGTCTGGGCCGAAGCGGCCGTGGAAACCGATACCCCGCTCGCCCCGGTTGAAACCGGCTTTTCGGCCTCCAACCCGGTCGATGGTATTCTGGGGGCAGAAGCCTGCGGGCTGGCTCCGGTTTTTTCCATGCTACGCCCGGATGGCCGCCTAGCTACCAGCACGCGCCAGCGGCTGGAAGCACGCGGCTTCACTACCGAAACCGCTCTGGCTGCGGCCCTTGCGGGGGAAACCGTGCTGCCTCTGCCCGGTGCTGGCGCACATCTGGCCATGTATCGTGCGCTGACCGGCTTTGTAGACCGCATGCCCGCCCGCCCCGAAGCCCTGCCCGCCCCCGCGCGCCAGAAGCTCGAACGCGGCGCACGGCGCGCACTGTCTGCCCGGCATGGCGGCTTTACCCAGAAAACCAGCATTGGCGGCCACCGCCTGTTCATGCGTACCGGTGAATACGAAGACGGCACGCTGGGCGAGCTGTCGCTCTCTCCCACGCGGGAAAGCAGCATGGTGCGCGGCCTGATGGAAAGCTTCAGCGAAGCCGTCAGCATTGGTCTGCAATATGGTGCGCCGCTGGACGCCTTTGTGGATAACTTCGCCTATTCCTGCTTTGGCCCGGCGGGTACAGTCGAGGGAGACCCTGTGGCCTCCTACGCCACCTCCATGCTGGATTATGTGTTCCGCGCCCTGTCCGATACCTATCTTGGCAAGCGCCTGCCAGATGGGCCGCATCAGGACAGTCAGGCCGAGCCAGACCCGCTGCTGCCGCTTGACCTGCCCGGTGAGGATGATACCCCTTCAGGACAGAGAAAGCGTGGCCTGCGGCTGGTCTGCTAACCCGCGCACCGCAACGATCAAGGGAAAAAACGCTATGAGCACCCCCGAATCCCGCCTTCAGGCTCTGGGCATTATCCTGCCGGTGCCCGCCGCCCCGGTTGCCAATTATGTTGCCTGTGTGCAGACCGGCTCGACACTGGTCGTATCCGGCCAGCTGCCCCTGCTTGATGGCGCCCTGTTCGCCACTGGCAAGCTGGGCGGCGCTGTCACGGTTGAAACCGCCGTGGAAGCCGCCCGTTACAGCATGATCAACGTGATCGCACAGGTAAAAGCCGCCATAGGCGATCTCTCACGCGTCAAGCGCGTGGTGCGACTGGGTGGTTTTATTGCCTGCACACCCGACTTTACGGCGCAGGCCACGGTCATGAACGGCGCGTCCGATCTGGCCGTTGCCGTATTTGGTGATGCCGGACGCCACGCACGCTCCACCGTAGGCGTGCCGTCCCTGCCACTGGATGCCCCGGTGGAAGTCGAAGGACTGTTCGAAATCGCGTAATGCCCGGCCTCCCATCCCCTCCGGGGTGGGAGCACGGTACCCACAGAAAGCGCCCACCAGAAAGCGCCCACAGGGAGCATGATCGTCATGGCTGACTGGGCTGTTACCCTGCATGAGAGCATTCACGACATCCCACCCGCGCAGTGGGATGCCTGCGCCGGGCCGGATGCCCCTTTCATCAGCCATGCTTTTTTAAGCGCACTGGAAGACAGCGGCTCGGTCAGCCGCGAAACAGGCTGGATACCGCGCCACCTGCGCTTGCAAAGCCCCGATGGGGGCCTTGCCGCCGTCTGTCCGGCCTATTTCAAAGACCATTCCTGGGGCGAATATGTGTTCGATCAGGGATGGGCACGCGCCTTTAACGCGGCAGGCGGACGCTATTACCCCAAACTGCAATGCGCCGTACCCTTTACACCTGCCCCCGGCCCCCGCCTGCTCGCCCACCCCAGCGCCCCACCAGAAACCCGCGCCGTGCTAGCCGATGCGCTCCGCCAGATCTGTGGCGATACGGGGCTTTCATCCGTCCATGTCACCTTTTGCCAGCCCGAAGAAAGCGCCCTGCTTAACGAGCGTGGATGGTTGCCACGCCTTGGTGTGCAGTATCACTGGCATAATCAGGGCTTTTCCAGCTTTGACGATTTTCTCGCCACTCTTTCCTCCCGCAAACGCAAAAGCATCCGACGGGAACGGCGCGAAGCCAATGCCTGTGGCCTGACTTTTGAAACCCTGCGCGGGAAAGCCATAACGGCTGAAGACTGGCGTGCCTTTTACGGCTTCTATCAGGACACCATCGACCGCAAATGGGGGCGTGCGTACCTGACGGACAGCTTTTTTCCGCTGCTATCCGAAAGGCTGGGCGATGCCGTTGTGCTGATGGTCGCCCGCCACGGCCAGACCCCGGTGGCCATGGCGCTGAATGTTCTGGGCGGCTCCACCCTGTTCGGGCGCAACTGGGGTTGCCGAGGCGAATGGCCATTCCTGCATTTCGAACTCTGCTATTACAGGGCAATAGATTTCGCCATCACACACGGTCTGGCACGCGTGGAAGCCGGAGCGCAGGGCGAACACAAAATCCAGCGTGGCTACCTGCCAGTGCTGACACATTCCGCCCACTGGCTGGAAAACCCTTCTCTACGGCGAGCCGTTCAGGACTACCTGCACAGCGAACGCCCAGCTATCCGGGCTGAGGCCGAAGCCCTGATGACCCTCTCGCCCTACCGCAAGGAAAGCGACCCGCCACAGGCCGCTCAGCCATCGGACAGCGCTCCGTCATAACCTGCCCGGCACACAGCAGGGGCGGGAAAGCGCCTGCGCCTGCTGTGTGCCGGGCGCGGTATTCAAGGGGTTCCGATACAGCACAGCGAACCACCCAGCCTGTGTGGCCCCCATGCGCCACGCCCACGCCATCGTGATCCGTGGCATTGCAGGGGCGTTTCTTTTTGCGTATGCCCGACTCATTCCTTACACCAGCAAGACCACACCTTCCGGCGACAGAAGCAATGAGCAGCACCAGCACCCCTCCTTCCTCCGGCCACAGCGCCCAGCTTATTGACGGCAAGGCCTTCGCCTCCACGCTGCGCGACACGGTGCGCGACGAGGTGCAGGCATTCCACGCCCGCCATACCGTCACCCCCGGTCTTGCTGTGGTTCTGGTAGGCAATGACCCGGCCAGCGAGGTCTATGTTCGCAACAAGGCTATCCAGACCCACCATGCGGGCATGCGCTCTTTCATGCACATGCTGCCCGAAAGCACCTCCGAGGAAGAACTGCTCGGGCTGGTGAACAGGCTGAACAAAGATCCCGAAATTCACGGTATTCTGGTGCAGCTCCCCCTACCCGCCGGGCTGGATGCACGCCGTGTGACCAATGCCATAGCCCCTGAAAAAGATGTGGACGGGCTGGGTGAGGTCAATGCCGGACGGCTGGCCGTCAATCTGCCCGGTATCGTACCCTGCACCCCCCTTGGCTGCCTGATGCTTCTGCGCGACCAGTTGGGTGACATGACCGGACTGCATGCGGTTGTGATTGGCAGCTCCAATCTGGTGGGCAAACCACTGGCCCTGATGCTGCTGGCGGAAGGCTGCACGGTTTCCATTGCCCATATTCACACACGCGACACAGCCGCCCTCGCACGTGAGGCCGATATTCTGGTGGTCGCTACCGGCTGTCGGGAGCTGGTACGTAAGGACTGGATCAAGCCCGGCGCCACAGTGATTGATGTAGGCATTACCCGCACCACAACACCGGATGGCAAAAGCCGCCTTGTGGGCGATGTGGCCTTTGACGAGGTCGCAACCGTAGCAGGGCGGATTACTCCCGTACCCGGCGGTGTCGGCCCCATGACCATTGCCTGCCTGCTCAGCAACACGCTGGCTGCGGCACGCCTGCAGATAGAGGGAACACTGCCGTGAGTCTGGCCCGCCTTTCTATCGAACTGGTACCCCGCACGGCAGAAGACCTGATAGCCGAAGCCCGAACCGTCAAAACCCTGTTTCCTGCGGCGGATACGCTCAATATTCCCGATCTCATGCGCTTTCCCCTGCGGAGCTGGGATGCGGCAAAACTGGCGCAGCCTTACTGCAAGCGTATCATCGCGCATGTGCGGGCCATCGACATCGCCCCCGATGCCCCCCTGCCCGGCGTAGATCAGCCGGGTTTGGAGGAAGTACTGGTCGTGCATGGCGACCCTCCGGCTGATCTGTCGCGCCGCACTTACCCCAACAGTTCGGAAAGCATTATCCGTCGCTACCGGCGTGAAGCGCCGCATCTGCGGATTTATGCGGCCTTCGATCCCTACCGGCGCGCGCCATGGCAGGAACTCGAAGATGTCGCCCGTAAAAAAGATGCCGGAGCTGAAGGCTTTTTTACCCAGCCGGTCTTTGATTACAAACTGTTCGACCTGTGCCGTGAGTGGCTGAAGAACGAGACCGTATTCTGGGGTCTTTCACCCGTTATCGGCCCGCGTTCGCGCTCATACTGGGAAACGACGAACCATATCGTCTTCCCACATGACTTTGCCCCCACGCTGGAGGCCAATGTAGCCTTTGCGGGCAAGGTGCTGCGCGAACTTTCACAGACACAGGGCAATGCCTACCTGATGCCCGTACGCATCAAGCTCGAACAGTATCTGCCCCCGCTGCTGGCCTGGCTGGACTAAAACGCACCAGCCAGACCCGCAGGCAGGTTATTGGGCAGAGCCGCCGTACAGAGCTGTCAGGCTGGCTGCGGCCAACTGGTGATGGTGCACCATAAACCCGACCAGAGCCGGGCTTGCATCCGCCGAAACATCAAGCGTTGGTACATCCAGCGCATAAACGGTAAAGACGTAACGATGCACACGGCCCGGCGGCGGTGCTGCCCCGCCATAGCCCGGCGCACCGAAATCAGTCCGAACCTGCAAAGCCCCTTCCGGCAGGCCACCCTTGCCTGAGCCAGCGCCTTCTGGCAGGCCGCGCACCTGTGGTGGAATATTGACAACCACCCAGTGCCACCAGCCCGAACCTGTCGGGGCATCCGGGTCGTAAACCGTCACCACGAAACTGCGGGTACCTTCGGGCGCGCCTTTCCATGACAGCGCGGGAGACAGGTTGGCCCCTGTCTGGCCCATGCCATCATAGACCTGCGCCTGCGGCAGCAGATCGCCCGTGACAAAGCCCGGGCTTTCAAGAACAAACGTCATGGTTCGTTCCTTACCAGTTACGGCTGATCAGCCAGAATTCCTCAGACGTCAGGGTGACACCCTGTCCGGATTCCGCCGCAGCTTTCGCCAGAGCTTCAATCCGTTCAATCATGATCACCTTGCGCGTATGCGCCTCGGATGTTTCCGTAACGCTGTTCAGCACACCCAGAGAAACCTCGGCGGCCTTGGCGACACGGGCAGCATCAAGCAGGGCATAGGACATGTGTTTTTCTCCTTGTCGATCTAGGGGCCATGCGCACCAGACGCAGCGCCACCCCTTCATGCAAGGTAAAAGGTCGGACTTTAAGCATGGCTTTCCTGTCCGAACCTTGACCTTCACTTTTGTACGGGCCGCGTCATGGGCATGTCAATCAAGGCACGCCCATGCGGGCACCGCACCGGCCAAAGCCCTCTGTCTAGCCACGGACGAGAAAAAACACCTGACAGGCTGTCAGGTTGAAAGTGCCTGCCTGCGGAAATATGCGCGGTAAGCTTTCAGGATGAGCAGCTTCATCGCGTTTGACCGATCGCAGCCGTGTCTTCTACCGCTGAATCTGAAGTCATGATTGCCTGCGGATGATGTAGCATTTTCATCGTGCGCGGCGGTAGAGTAGGGGCCGCGAGGGGTATTTTCAGTGCCTCGGCGGACTGGTGGAAAGGCACAGCCGGATGATAAACCCCCACCAGACCGGCAGGCCTACAACGCTCAAGCCGTAATTTGGCGCCGGGGCTGCCAGTAATGCGCCAAGCCATCCTTGACCGCCTATCTCGTTCACTGTTGACGCAATGCCCTCATTGCAGATGGACTTTCAACAGACACCCTAAGCTCTATTCTGCCAAAGTAGTGCTAGATCCTACCCGGCATCTTGACGATCATAAAAAAACATGATCTGTATTGGATTAACGTCTAGTGTGTATGAGTATTCATGAATACAGAGCCATCACATCTCTGTTTTTCATCTCAGAAAACCTGATTGCGGCTTTGGTAACATGTTTCCGGGGCAATGCAGCGCTGTTTATGCCCCCAAAATCTATTGCGTAAAAAATGAAACATTAAGGCAGAATGACATTATGGGAAATGATACGCATACCTGTAAGAATAAAATTATTTTACCTCTGCTGAGTTTTCTGTTGCGCAAGCTTCCCATCAAAAATGGGAAAGGCCGTATCATTGATAAAACTTTTCTGGGCTCTCTCCGGTTTGATCAAGAAACACTTCAAACCTCCACAATTTACGGAGCCAACATAACAGTTTTCCCAAATGATTTGGTGGGACGGCATATTTTCTTCACAGGGACTTTTGATCAGTCTGTTTTTGAGTGCCTGAGCGCGTTTGCTGGCGATAATCCTGTTCTATGGGATATAGGCGCAAACATAGGTTATATGTCTGTAGAGTTTTTACACCGTTTCCCTGCGGCGCGTGTGGTGGCTTTTGAGCCGCTGCCTGATATATTTAATCTGCTACGCAATAATATTGTCACTCCTTATCCTGAAAGAGCCACGGCTGTTAATGCGGCCGTTAGCAATTGTCAGGGCTCGGCGCACATACAGCGGGTGGAGCATAATTCAGGCGGGTCGCATATTTCGGATAAAGGGGATAACGAGATTGCTCTCGTTACAGGGAATATGATGCTGAGCAAAGCACCAGCCCCCACGGTTATAAAAATTGATGTTGAGGGGCATGAGGCTCAGGCTCTGGCAGGACTGAGTGACGTGCTGGCAAATAACAGTTTGCGTGCCGTTGTTTTCGAGCACCATACAAAAGATTTGGTCAGTCAAGATGTATCAGCACCTCTTGTTCAGGCAGGATTTAAGATTTTCCGTATCTGGAAAAATATTTCCTGCTGGGGGCTGCATGATGCAAACAGCACTTACAATAAAAACAATTTTTATCCGACTGCAGACTATGCTGCAATCCGGGGCGCCATCCCACAAAATGTAAAAATCTTGTCCTAGCAGCCTGTCGTATTGAGCCCCCCCTGTGAAGGGGCAGGATTGTAAGAGGGTAAGAAGAGCAGCTTCATCCCGTTTGACCGGTCTTTGGAATTATCAAACGCATCATGGGCTTCAGAAGATTCAGCCTGCGTGGCCTTTCAAACGTCACGACTGAATGAACCTTCGTCGTACGCCCATATAACTGCAAAAGAATGACCCGGCTTCAGGTAGCATCAGCCGGGTTAACCTTGGCGTTATCAGCCACCCAACGCCCGACCCGACAGGCTGCTAGAGCACAGTAAGCGGGGAACTCGCCCCCTCCCCCATTCCCCCGACAGGAAAGGGCCTTTGCGCCAATAGGTCAGGGCGGTCTGCATTGAGCAGAAAAGCATCCATTTTTTCTACAAAGGCCGCCGTGCCCAACTGGCGGGCTATGGCAAAATGTTGCGCAGCATCCCCGGGCTGATTTTCGCGCAGGAGAAAACGGCCATAATTGAAATGCCCACGAAAATCCCCGCACCGGGCGGCGGCCGCGTACCAGGCCCGTGCCCGCCGCAGGTCGCGTGCGCAGGCCCAGCCATCTTCATAAAAACTGCCGATAATATTAAAGGATTTACAGTGACCCAGCGCGGCAGAGCGCCTGAACCAGAGCAAGGCCGCTTCCAAATCGCGCGGCCCGCCCCAACCCAGTGTCAGCCCGGTTGCATAATTATACATGCCCCAGTCCAGTCCGGCCTGCGCTGCCCGCCGGTACCACGGCATGGCCTCGGCTTTATTAAGGGCAACCCCCCAGCCCAATTCGCGGCACCGCCCGACCATGTTGCACCCCATGGCAACCCCCTGAAGGGCGCTGGCCAGAAACCACCGGAAGGCGTTCTTCTCGTCCCGCGCGGTACCGATCCCGTTCAGCAGCAACTGGCCAAGCGCCAGTTGTGCCTGTGCATCACCTGCCCTTGCCTGCTGCGTGACAAGGGCCAGAAGCGCTGCCTGCTCCTCAGAAGTGGACATTCATGTTGACCATCGCGGTACGACCCGGTGCCTGTAGGGCATAATGCGTCGTATAGGCCTGAATGAAATACCGTGTATTGGCGATATTCTGGATATTGAGCTGCAACGTGTAATGCTTGAGAAAGCGGTAACTGGCCATAAAATCAAAACGCCAGTATGCAGGAACGAATTTTGGTGCTGTGGGTGAATCCGTACCATAGATGCGGCTCATATAATACACACCGCCCCCGACCTTGAGATTTTCAACCGGCCGGAATGTTGTCCACAAAGATAGGCTGTTTTCCGGTGTATTGGGTGCATGGCGTCCGTTCATGACCCCGGCACTGGCACCCGAGCCACCGTATTCGATAAGCCGTGCATCAAGATAGGAATATCCCCCGGACACTTCCCACCATTTGGTCAGCTGCCCATTGATGCTGATTTCACCCCCACGGGTGCGCTTCTTGCCCCCATTGGCGATCCCGCCTGTTGCGGTGGTAATCTTGAAGTCGCTCGCATCAATCTGGAACAGCGCACCTGCTACAAAAATCCTGTTATGCAGCAGGCTCCATTTCGTACCGACCTCGATCGTGCGATCCTGTTCAGGCTTGAGAACAGAGCCGACATTGCCCGTACGATCAACCCCCAGAGAAATATCATCCGAACCCTGCCCGACCGAATTGCCCGGCGGGATGGCCGATGTCGCGTACGAGGCATAGATCGCGCCATTGGGCGCGGGTTTGTACACCAGCCCCCCCTGATAGGTGAACAGATTATCACCCCGCCCATATTCGGCCCCGGCGGAGCGGAACGTGCTCTGCACATTGTCCAGACGAACACCAAAGTTACCCAAAAGCTGCGGCAGGAAGGTGATCGTGTCGGTCAGATAAACCGCCTTGGTATCAAAACGGGTGCTATTGGGGTTGCCCGCACGCCGGATAGAGGCGGAATAAGCATCATCTGGATTGGGGTTAAGCAGCGTGGTGCAGGTGCCTGACGAAAACGCCAGAGCCGTGGCGCAACGCGTGTAGTTCGTACCCGATGTCACGTTCACACCGTTTACAAACGCTGCATAGGTATCGTTCTTACCCTGCTCACGGGTAAACTCCGCGCCCATGGCAAACGAGTTCTTGAATCCGAGCAGGTGCACGGTGCCGTAGAAATCGGTCTGGTTTGTGGCGGTATCAAAGGTGGAAATACGGCTGTTCATGCGCCGGTACACATAGCCGTAATAGATATTGCCGTTACTATCGTCCGGCATCGTCCAGATATCGTCCTGCTTGGTTTCCGAATAACGGGTCGAGTTACGGATATGCAGGTTGGGGCTGAAATCATGCTCGAAACGCAGCGTGCCCATGTCGATCCCGTCATTATTACGGTCACGCGCCTTGAGGCCATACCATGTATCAAACGGCACCGAGACAGGCGCACCGCTGCCCGTTACCATGCTGGGCGTGGCGCCATCGGTTCTGGCCCGGAAGGTCGGGTTATTATACGGAATACCGACATCCGGCGTGTCGAAATTCTGCATGTGATAATACATGAGCGTAACACGGTTGGGCGTACCCAGCCCGAATGACAACGAGGGCGCCAGACCGTAGCGCTCGAAATGGGTCGGGCCACGACCGGCCTTATCCTCATCATCCACCATCAGGTTGAAACGGAAAGCCCCGGTGGGGGCCACCTTCCAGTTTCCATCAAACGTGGCGCGCTTATAATCGGCATTACCAAAACCGACATTGGCATCAATAAAGTTGGCGAGTTTCGGCATCTTGCTGTTGATGACAATGGCGCCACCCGCACCCGCACGACCGCTGATTGCGCCGGTATCACCCTTGATGACATCAATGGATTCGACATTGAATGTCTCGCGCGACTGGGCACCCACATCGCGCATGCCATCCACAAACGTGCTCGACTGCGCATCCTGACCACGCAGGAACGGTCTGTCGCCCACGGGGTTACCCCCCTCACCCGCACCCATGGTGATGCCCGGCACGTTGCGCAGGGCATCGGCCAGTGTATGGGAGGCTGTTTCATCGAGAATCTGGCGCGAAATCACCGAAACGCTTTTGGGCGTATCCAGAATGGACGCGGTAAATTTCGGGGAACGATTCCTGAACTGACCAATAACCTCAACCTGTTCATAGCCCGGTACGGTTTTATGTTGCCCGGCATCTTTATGGTCGGAGGTTTTTCGCTTTTTACCGTCCGCATGGTCCACATCGACATCAGCGGCAAAGGCGAAAGACTGCGCCCCCATCCACACGGTTGCGCCTAGCAGCGTAAGATTCGAGGCTGCGTCAGTCATTTTTCCAGAAATCGGCCTCACGGACGGATCCTTTTTCTCCAGAGTTGCGAATTATAAATTAGAATTTACTCTCGCACTCATAACGATAATGATTCTTATTATCAATCTGAATATGACACATGCTTAAAATGTCTGTCCGGGCAGCCCACAGGCCCACCCGACCAGCCGCGCGGCATTTCTCTGGCGTTGCACGCCCCTATTGCGTAAACCCGGCCCACCATGAGCGACCGCACAGAAGATTTCGACTTCCCCCTGCCCCAGTCCCTGATCGCACAGGAGCCGGCACGCCCGCGTGAAAGCGCGCGCCTGCTGGATGCAACCGCCCCGGCCCCAACCCTGATCGACCGCCATATCCGCGACCTGCCCGATCTGTTCCAGCCGGGGGATTTACTGGTTGCCAACGACACCGCCGTTATCCGCGCACAGTTGCAGGCCCGGCGGGGCGAGGCCCGGATTGGCGTAACCCTCGACCAGATCCGCCCCGATACGTCATGGCATGTGCTGGTGCGCAACGCCCGCCGCCTCAAACCCGGCGATACGCTGACATTCGAAAACACCGAACACACAGCCGAAGTCGTCGCTCTGGAGGAAGGGGGCGCTGCCATTCTGCGCTTTAGCGCTCAGGGCGATGCGTTCGATACCTTCCTGCGCGCAGCGGGCGTGCTGGCGCTACCGCCCTATATCCACCGGCCCGCTGGCCCGACCGAGCGCGATACGCAGGATTACGCCACCATTTTCGAACAGGTACGCGGTGCTGTCGCGGCCCCCACAGCGGGGCTGCATTTCACACCCGCGCTGCTGGCCGCACTGGATGCCCGTGGCGTAGAGCGCTGCACCCTGACACTGCATGTCGGGGCTGGCACGTTCCTGCCCGTGCGCGAAGCCGATATTTCGCGCCATCACATGCACACGGAGCGCGGTGTCATCACCCCTGAAACGGCCGAGCGCATCAACGCCACACGCCGGGCGGGAGGGCGGATTATCGCCGTAGGCACCACCACGCTGCGCCTGCTTGAAAGTGCTGCGGACGAACATGGCGTAGTGCATCCCTTCGCGGGGGATACCGCCATCTTCATCCGGCCGGGTTACCGGTTCCGGGCGGTGGATGTGCTGATGACCAATTTCCACCTGCCCCGCTCCACGCTGTTCATGCTGGTATCGGCCTTTGCGGGGGTTGAACGCGCCCGGCAGGTTTACGACCACGCCATTGCTTCGGGCTATCGCTTCTATTCCTATGGCGATGCCTGCCTGCTGCGCCTTTCCACCGACTGACCACCCGGGAACCCCTGCCATGACCCGTTTCCACTGGACATGCGAAAGCACCGACGGCGCTGCCCGTGCGGGCACGCTGCACACCGCCCACGGCCCTGTCTCCACACCAACGTTCATGCCGGTTGGCACAGTTGGTACGGTCAAGGCCATGACCATGGATGCCGTGCGTTCCACCGGCGCGGGCATTGTGCTGGGCAATACTTACCACCTGATGCTGCGCCCCGGTGCGGAACGGGTGCGTGCGCTTGGCGGGCTCCACCGTTTCATGGACTGGCCCGGCCCGATTCTGACCGATTCAGGCGGGTTTCAGGTCATGTCATTAGGGGCGCTGCGCAAGCTGGATCAGGATGGCGTAACCTTCCGCTCGCATATCGATGGTTCGGAACATCGGCTGACGCCTGAAAGCTCGACAGACATCCAGCACGCGCTGGATGCCACCATTACCATGTGTTTTGACGAATGCCCGGCCCTGCCCGCCCCGCCGGAAGCCATTGCCGCCTCCATGCGCCTGTCCATGCGCTGGGCCGCCCGCTCGCGCGAGGCCTATGTGCAGCGCGAAGGCTATGGCCAGTTCGGTATCGTGCAAGGCGGCACCGAGCCGGAACTGCGGGCCGAAAGTGTCAAAGCCCTGACGGATGTGGGGTTTGAAGGCTACGCCATTGGCGGGCTGGCGGTTGGTGAGGGGCAGGCCCTCATGTTCTCGACACTGGAAGCCACAACACCGCTGATGCCGCAGGACAAGCCGCGCTATCTTATGGGGGTTGGCACACCGGACGACCTGCTGGGCGGGGTCATGCGCGGGGTGGACATGTTCGACTGCGTTATGCCCACGCGCGCGGGCCGCACCGCACGCGCCTATACCGAGCGCGGCACGCTCAACCTGCGCAATGCCCGCCACGCAACGGATTCCCGCCCCATTTCACCGCATTGCGACTGTCTGGCCTGCACCCGCCACAGCCGCGCCTATCTGCACCACCTGTTCCGGGCCAATGAAATTCTCGGCCCCATGCTGCTGACATGGCATAATATCGCCTATTACCAGCGCCTCATGCGCCAGATGCGCGAGGCCATTACCACTGGCACGCTGCAAACTCTGGCGGACACACTACGCGCCGGGTGGCAGGCCAGCGACTGGACAGATGATGAAATGCCCCAGCCCGCCATACCCCTTGCCCCCTGATAGCGCGGCCATACCACCAGCCGAAACACCGGGCATGGCGCGGCTGACGGAACGCATCCGGGATAAAGCGCTGGCACTGGGGTTTGATGCCATCGGGTTCTGCCCGGCCCATCTCGGCCCGGAGGTGCGCGCCCGGCTGGAAGAGTTTCTGGCCAGCGGGTACCATGGCAGCATGGGCTGGCTGGCCGAACGCACGGCCGAGCGTGCGCAGCCCACCGCCCTGTGGCCACAGGCCCGCAGCGTGGTGAGCCTTGGTGTGTCCTACGCCCCCGAAACAGACCCGCGCCTGCCTCTGCCGCCTGATAGGGGCACCATATCCGTCTACGCCCGCCACCGCGATTACCATGACATGATCAAGGGCATGCTCAAGCATCTTGCCCAGTTCATGATCAGCGAAGCCACAAAACTGAAACACCCCGAAGCCGAGGTAAAAGTGTTTGTGGATACGGCCCCCGTGGCCGAGAAACCACTGGCTGCACAGGCGGGGCTGGGCTGGCAGGGCAAGCACACCAATCTGGTATCGCGCCAGCATGGAAGCTGGCTGTTTCTGGGTGAAATCTACACAACACTCGCCTTGGCACCCTCCGCCATTCCGGCGGGCGGGTGTGGCAGTTGCACCCGCTGCCTGAGCGCATGCCCGACCGATGCTTTTCCAGCCCCGTACAAACTGGATGCCCGGCGCTGCGTCTCTTACCTGACCATTGAACATGCAGGGCCGATCCCGCTTGAGCTGCGCCGGGGTATCGGCACCCGTATCTATGGCTGTGATGATTGTCTGGCCGTTTGCCCGTGGAACCGCTTTGCCCGAGTCTCGCGCCACCCCAAGCTTCAACCCCGGGCCGACCTGATGGCCCCAGAACTCGCCCGGCTGAGCGCTTTGGACGATGCGGCTTTCCGCGCACTGTTTTCAGGCTCACCTATCAAGCGCATCGGGCGTGACCGGTTTATCCGCAATGTCCTGATCGCCATTGGCAATAGTGGCCTGCCTGCCCTGCGCCCCTGCGCTGCCGCCCTGCTGAACGACCCCAACCCCGTTGTTGCAGAAGCCGCACAATGGGCGCTGGCGCAGCCCACTCTCCCGGAAGCCCCCGCCCCATGAGCCTGCACCTGAAAAAACGCAGCCTGATTCTGGCCGGACACGATACCAGCGTCGCTCTGGAACCCGCTTTCTGGGCTGTGCTGGATCAGGCTGCCACGCAGGAGGGCGAAGGGCTGGCCCTGCTGGTGACACGCCTGGATGCCGGCCGCAAACCGGGCCAGTCTCTAGCCTCGGCCCTGCGGGTTTTTACCCTTGAATGGCTTCAGGCACGCCTGCCCGACACACAAGCGCCAGAACCATAGTAACGGGCATGGCTGCAACGCCCGCTACCCTGCACCCACCTGTGGAAGAGTGCCCCGCAGCATGATAGACTGGGCCGCATGGCAATATGGGGCAAAATTTTCGGGGGCGTTACCGGCTTTGCCGTAGGCGGCCCTCTGGGGGCTGCTGTCGGCACCGCACTGGGACACGCGGCAGATACCCGCACCCTTCTCCAGCCCCCCGCGGGCGGATGGAGCGAACGCTGGGCTGCGCGGGCACGCCCCGATGCCAGCGGCGCCGCCACGTTTATTGCGGCAAAACTGGCGGCCACTCTGGGCAAAAAAGAACAGCTCTACGGGCTGAGCTGCGTAATCCTGAGTGCCAAGCTGGCCAAATGCGATGCGCCGGTCAACCGCCACGAAATCAACGCCTTCAAGGCACGCATGATGGTTCCGCCCGAAAACCAGCGCGAAATCGGCCGCCTGTTTGACATGGCCCGCCAGCGCACGGATGACTACGAAGCCTTCGCGCGTGAACTGGGCAACGCCTACCAGCAGGACAAGCAGCCGCTTGAGGAACTGCTGGCCATCCTGTTTACCATTGCCCGCGCCGATCTTACCCCCGATGAACCGTTAACCCGCGAGGAAGACCGCTTTCTGCGCCGGGTTCATACGCTGTTCGGCCTGAGCCACGGAGCATGGGAACGCGCCGCTACAGGCCGCGCCCGGCCAGCCATGGCAGAGGAAGACGCTTATGTGGTGATGGGGGTCAGTGCCTCACTTTCCAATGATGAGCTGCGTGCCCACTGGAAAACGCTGGTGCGTCAGTACCACCCCGACATCATGGCTGCTCGCGGCGCCAGTGAAGAAGAAACCCGCGCAGCCTCAATCAGAATTTCGAAAATAAATGCCGCCTGGGACGTTATCAAACGCGACAGGGGGCTTTAAGGCAGGCAACACTGTTTCACCGGCTGTCGCATATGCAGGGAAGCCCTGCCATTGCAGATGGCGTTTCTCATGCTAGAGAGGTCTGGCTCACGTTTATGGGCTGGCTTGGGCGCACGCAACAAAGGTAGGGGCTAAGATGATTTCAGGACGGAACGGCGCATGGCTCCGCCCTTGCGCGCAGGCGCGGCAGAACCAGACGACGCAGCAAAGCACACGGCGCGGCTGGCGCCCCGCCGCCGGGCGCTTGGGCCTTGCCATGCTGCTGGCCAGCACCACCGCATGTAGCGCCATCAAGGCGCCCGTTCCCAAAGACCCGGATGAACTGGCGGAATACAAGGCAGCCAACGACCCTTACGAGCCGCTGAACCGTAAAACCTACAACATGACCATGACGTTCGATAAATATGCGCTGCGTCCGGTCGCCAAGGCTTATGTGTGGGCCGTGCCCCGCCCCGTGCGCAACTCGCTGGGCAACATGATCACCACCATGAATGAGCCTTCCGTGTTCTTCAACGATGTCGGCGCAGGCAAACCCCGCCGGGCGGGCGATTCGTTCGTGCGCTGGTGCATCAACATGACCGCAGGGCTTGGCGGTTTTATCGATGTGGCCAAAATGGCGGGTTACCCCCACCATGCCAACGATGCCGGGCTGACCATGGCCAACTGGGGCATTTCCTCCGGGCCATACCTGTTCCTGCCCATGGGGCCGTCCTCGCTACGTGATGGCATTGGTTATGGAATCGATCAGGGGCTTTCCCCCTGGAACTACGTCCCCCGCGGCTACGGGCTGCTCAGCTTCAACTGGGCTTACAACATGCTGGGCGTGATACACGGACGTTCCGAACATCTGGATGATCTCGACGCCCTGCAGCGCGATGCGCTTGATCCCTACGCAACCATTCGCAGCGCATACCAGCAGCAGCGCAAGGCGCAGGCCGAAGCCATCCGCAACGACCACCGCGCCACCGTGCCCGCCTGGTATCAATAACAACAACAGCAAGGGTGCTTAGCATGACTTTTTCTGTCAGCCGCCGTGGTGTTCTGGGTTTTCTGGCCGTCGCCTCCACCGGGCTTGCGCCCGTATCCGCCGCATGGGCGGCGCAGGATGCCCGCGCATTCATCCAGTCCTTTGGTGAGCAGCTTGTGGCTATTGTGAACAGCCCCCTGCCTCTGGCGGAGAAAAAAGAAAAAATCATGCCGCTGGTGAGCCGTAACGTCGATATTGACGGGATTGGCCGCTATTGCCTGGGACGCTTCTGGAAGGTGGCCACACCTGAACAGCAGAAGCATTATCTTGCACTGTTCAACCAGATTCTGGCCAATGCCATTACCGACAAGCTGGGCGATTATCGTGGTGTCAGCTTCACCATTGGCAACGTGACACGCAGCGGCGATGACGACTCCGTTGACGCAACGCTGATACGCCCACAACAGCCGCCCGCAGCCATGCAGTGGCTTGTAAACAGCAGCAGCGGCTCACCCAAGGTGGTGGATGTGATTGGCGAAGGGGCAAGCCTGCGCCTGACCCAACGCAACGACTATTCTTCTTTCATTGCCCGCAACGGGGGCGATATCGACACGCTGCTGCGCGCCCTGCAAAAGCAGATCGATCACCACAACACCGCCAGCGCCCAGCAGTAACACCATGCGTGCGCCCCGCTCCGGGGCGCAGCATTACGAACGCAGGCTTTCGTATAGCACCATGGTCTGACCATTTCTGGCAAAGGTCTCGACCACGTGCATGCCAATGCTGCCCAGTATGGTGCGCGAGGCAACGTTGTTCTCGGCGGCAACCGCCACCACCCTATGAAGACCGGCATCATGTGCGAAGTTGAGGGCGGCATTGGCAGCCTCACGCGCAATCCCTCGCCCACGTGCCCACGAATGCAGGGCAAAGCGCAGGCCAAAGCCACGGCCATCCGGCCTGAGATGCAGGCCGGTCATGCCAACAAAGCGACCATTTTCCCGGATTGTGAAAATACCGACCCGATAACGCGCCCAGAACGCAATATCCTCGGCCATATCCTGCTCGGCCTGCTGGCGGGTACGCACGCCCCCCAGCATCTGCCCGAAAGCGGCACCATCCGCTTTCAGGGCAGCCATATGATTCATATCCTGCCACGTGACAGGATAAAGCCACAGCCGGGGCGTACGGACGGAACGTAAATCCATCACCTACCCCGCTGCGTCAAAAAAGCGGCCGCAGGCAGCCGCCCCGCCGTATCAGCGGGCGAGCGGCTTGTAGCGAATCCGGCTGGGTTCGGTCGCATCGGGGCCAAGGCGACGGCGTTTGTCTTCCTCATAAGCCTGGAAGTTACCCTCAAACCATTCGACGTGGGAATCACCTTCAAACGCCAGAATATGCGTCGCCAGACGATCAAGGAACCAGCGATCATGCGAGATCACCACCGCGCAGCCGGGGAACTCGGCCAGCGCGTCTTCCAGCGCACGCAGGGTATCCACGTCCAGATCGTTGGTCGGTTCGTCAAGCAGAAGGACGTTGCTTTCCTTGCGCAGCATCTTGGCCAGATGCACGCGGTTACGCTCACCACCCGACAGGATACCGACCTTTTTCTGCTGGTCTGACCCTTTGAAATTGAACGCCCCCACATAAGCGCGAGAAGGCACCGCACGCTTGCCCAGATAGATGACATCGGTGCCGCCGGAAATTTCTTCCCATACGCTCTTGTCGGGATCGAGGCTGTCACGCGACTGATCGACGTAACCCAGCTTGACGGTCTCGCCCACCTTGAGCGAACCGGAATCGGGTTCTTCCTGCCCGATGATCATCTTGAACAGGGTGGACTTACCCGCACCGTTCGGCCCGATCACACCTACAATGCCACCCGGCGGCAGCTTGAAGCTCAGGTTGTCGATCAGCAGGTGATCGCCAAAACCTTTGCTGAGGTTTTCGGCTTCGATCACCGTGCCGCCAAGGCGCGGCCCCGGAGAAATGACGATATCCGCCACCCCGCTAACCTTCTCCGCACTGGCGGCCAGCATTTCCTCGTACTGGGCAATACGCGCCTTGCTCTTGCTCTGACGGGCCTTGGGGCTGGACTGAATCCATTCCTCTTCCGCCGCAAGAGCACGCTGGCGCGCACTTTCTTCTTTTTCTTCCTGAGCCAGACGCTTGCGCTTCTGTTCCAGCCACGAGGAGTAATTGCCCTCGAACGGAATACCGCGACCGCGCTCGATTTCCAGAATCCAGTTGGTCACGTTGTCCAGGAAGTAACGGTCATGGGTAATGACCATGACGGTGCCTGCGTAGTCGCGCAGGGTTTTTTCAAGCCAAGCAACACTTTCTGCGTCGAGATGGTTGGTCGGTTCGTCAAGCAGCAGCAGGTCGGGCTTTTCCAGCAGCAGGCGGCACAGGGCCACCCGGCGGCGCTCACCGCCCGAAAGCTTGTCCACCGGGCTATCAGCCGGGGGGCAACGCAGGGCGTCCAGTGCGATTTCAAGCTTGCGATCCAGCTCCCAGCCATCGCCCGCGTCGATTTTTTCCTGCAGTTCGGCCTGTTCGGCCAGCAGGGCATTCATTTCGTCATCGTCCATCGGCTCGGCAAAGCGCATCGAGATCTCGTTGAAACGATCGACGGCCTTTTTCAGATCACCGAAACCCAGGGCTACGTTCTCGCCCACGGTCAGGGTGGGGTCGAGCTGGGGCTCCTGCTCCAGATAGCCAACCCGCGCGCCTTCAGCCGCCCAGGCCTCGCCCCCGAACTCCTTGTCCAGACCGGCCATGATCTTGAGCAGGGTGGATTTACCAGCGCCGTTGACGCCGAGAATACCGATCTTGGCACCCGGCACGAAGGACAGGGTAATGCCCTTGAAGACCTCTCGCCCACCGGGATAGGCTTTTGTGAGATCCTTCATCACATAGACGTATTGATAAGATGCCATGATGATGACCCCCGTTTGTGGCTGAAGCTGAAAGCGCCGCCAGCAGACACGCCAGCCAACTCGCGATAAATGCCTGCGCCCGGCAGGACTTGAACCCGCAACCAAGCCGTTATGAGCGGCCCGCTCTAACCAATTGAGCTACGGGCGCGCAGGCGGCTTCCTGATTACGCAACCAGAGAAATTTGGCAAGGGTCTTCCTTAGGAAAATCCACGGACAATCATATCGCACGCTGACTGTGCGCCCCATGCGGCACCAGCGCTCTTGGCAAGTCGCGGGCGGGCGGATAGGGTCTGCGGCATCCCAATTTTCATGTGCTGGAGCCGTGTTCCATGGATGTCTCGAAACTTTCCGCCGGCAAGGATGTGCCGTTCGACATCAATGTCGTGATCGAAATTCCGCAGGGTTCTTCGGTCAAATATGAAATCGACAAGGAAAGCGGCGCCCTTGTGGTGGATCGCTTCCTGTTCACCCCCATGGCCTACCCGACAGCCTATGGCTTCATCCCCAACACGCTGGCGGCTGATGGCGACCCGACGGATGCCCTCGTGCTCACCCCCGCCGCCGTTGTGCCCGGCAGCGTTATCCGTGCGCGGCCCATTGGCGTGCTGAAGATGGAAGACGAGTCCGGTCAGGATGAAAAGATCATCTGCGTACCGCACGACAAGGTGCACCCGCAGTACACCACCGTGCAGTCCATTGATGACCTGCCCGAAATCACGGTGAAGGCCATCGAGCACTTTTTCACCCGCTACAAGGATCTGGAAAAGGGCAAATGGGTCAAGGTAACCGGCTGGGGCGACAAGGCCGAAGCCGGTGACTTCATCGTCAAGGCTCTTGAAGCGGCACGCGGCAAGTAATCCTGCCCAACCGCTGGCCCCACAGGCCATAACAGAACGGCGCATCGGCCCCTTAATGCAGGGAGCGGATGCGCCGTTTTTGCTGACAGGCCACGGGCCTGATCGGGGGGAGCGCAAAAAATACACCGCCCTGTGCATTTTTTTGCTTAACCCCGGTTGCCAAACGAAAAAACATCAGTATAAAGCGGCACATACCGACGCACACTACGGTGAGCGTCTGGACTGCGGGTGTAGCTCAGTTGGTTAGAGCGCCGGCCTGTCACGCCGGAGGTCGCGGGTTCGAGCCCCGTCACTCGCGCCACTTCAAAATTCCTCACAACAGAATAACGAAGTGGCGCGACAGACACCTCTCGGTGCCTGTCATCCCCTCCTGATCAATCCTGCAATGCAGTCGCGGCCTGAAGTGTCACGGCAACCGCATGCACAACGGCGGCAATGCGCGCGGCTGTCTGCACTGCACCAGACCCCAGAGCCTCCCGCACGATTTTTTCGTGGCTGGTCACGCACAGGTCACAGCCATTAATGGCGGACACGGCCAGACACCACAGCTCGAAATCAACCTTGTCCACGCCGGGATTGCCAATAACGCTCATGCGAAGCTGGGCGGGCATTTTGCCGTATTCACCACCCGCCATGTGTACAAAGCGGTAATAGATATTGTTCATGCCCATGATGGCCGCAGCAGACTCAGCAGCCGCCAGCGCCTGCGCGGAAAGAACGTCGCGGTACTGGGCTACAACGGCGCGCGTTACCTCATCATTCCGTGCAGCAATGGCACAGGCCACGAATGTGCCCGCAAGCTGCTGGGGCGTCAGGCTGACATCATTGGCCAGCGTGCCGAGATTGAGCCGCAGGTCTTTGGCATAATCGGGAATGCGATCCTTGAGGGTGTCAATAGACATGACTTTTCCTTCACCGGTTGGGGTGTTGTGGCAATACTAAGCTGAACGGAAAAAACAGACAGGCAGGGCTTGTCCGGCGCATGATGCCGTAACGGCCAATCCGCAGGGCAGCGTGACGCTGCGCGCCTTTGAACGGGGTGCGCCCTGCAGGACAGCACCCCATGCCCCATGTAAGAGGCTCCGACAGGGTCAAAGACCCTGCGGAAGCCTTTCCAGTCAGACTGGAAAGGCAGAAGGTCAGGCTCAGACCTTAATGAAGTCGTCGCCCTGCTTCCAGTTACACGGGCACAGCTCGTCGCTCTGCAGACCGTCGAGAACGCGCAGAACTTCCTGCGGGTTACGGCCAACGGAGAGGTCGTTCACGGAGACATGACGGATCACGCCCTGCGGATCGACAACGAAGGTGGCGCGCAGGGCAACACCCGAATCGCGCGCCATCACGCCCGTGCCTTCGGTCAGCTCGCGCTTGATGTCAGCCAGCATCGGGATCGGCAGATCCTTCAGGTCGGCGTGGTGCAGGCGCCAGTTGAGGTGGACGAACTCGCTATCGATGGACACACCGTAAACAACGGCGTCACGATCAGCGAATTCCTTGGCCAGCTTGCCGAAAGCAACGATTTCGGTCGGGCAGACGAAAGTGAAGTCCTTGGGCCAGAAGAACACGATCTTCCACTTGCCTGCATCGCTCTGATCCGTGATCTGAACGAACTCACCCTTGAGGCCTTCCGGGCCACCCGGAACGGAGGGCAGGTTAAAGCTGGGAAATTTATCGCCAACAGTCAGCATTGCTCTAGCTCCTTATTTAACTAGCTTTTTGCCACCAGCATGCGGCACGCTAGCGGCTTCGTTATTCTGTATGGCCCGGCTCGTTCATTTAATCCAATGAATATTTTATATAATAATGATTGATACACTCGATCAAAACAGCCACCTTTGATGAACCGACCTCCGCCATACGGGAAACCGCCATGCTGCCCCTGCCCTCCGCCCAGCAGCTCCGCTATCTGATCGCCCTATCCGAACTGCGCCATTTTGGCCGGGCAGCAGCAGCCTGCGCGGTTACGCAATCAACCCTGTCAGCCGGAATCATGGCACTTGAGCGCCAGCTTGACGCCACCCTGCTCGATCGCACGGTCGGCAAAAAAGTGGTGTTTACCCCGCTCGGTCACGAAATCGCGCTCAAGGCCCGGCAAGCGCTAGCGGCACTCGAATCCGTGCCCCAACTGGCCGCCGCAGCCCGCACGCCCCTGACCGGCCCAATGCGACTCGGTATTATCCCGACCATCGGGCCTTTTCTCATTCCACAGACCGTCACCACCCTGCGTGAACATTTCCCGCGCCTGCTGCTCTCCATTACGGAAGATACGACCGAGCATCTGCTGGAAAAACTTGCTCTGGGGCAGCTCGACATTCTGGCGCTCGCCATGCCCTGCCTGTGCGATGGCACTGAAACCCACCCGCTCTGGCAAGACCCATTCCGTGTAATCATGCCCGAAGGCCACCCACTGGCCAGCCTGAACACCGTACCGGTCTCACGCCTGTCGAGTCATGGTATGGTCATGATGGAAGATGGGCACTGCCTGCGTGAGCAGACACTTGCCATCTGCCGTCAGGGGCCAAACCGCGCAGGCACCGAAGGCGAAAGCGAGGCTACCTTTACCGCCATGTCGCTCCATAGCATGGCGGAACTGGTGGAACTGGGGTTGGGGATCGCCATCATGCCGGCTCTGGCCATTGATGGTGGTATCCTGAAAGGGCGGCGGATTCTCTCGCGCCCACTGACTGGCGGCCCCGCATGGCGCACGCTCGGGCTGGCCTGGCGGCCCCGATCCCCCCGGGCCGCTGACTTCCAAACTCTCTCGGCTACACTGGCGACACTCCGCCCACCCGAAAGCGCGTAAAGTCATGACTGCGTCTTTTAAGGGTCAAACCATGATTTTCCGCCGGAAAAATGGCTAATTTGCCAATCTGACAGGCCGTAAATCTTGACTCTGAGGCTTAGTGCCAGTAATTCCCAACCCAACTTAAATTATGCACTCACCAGTTTCGGCGGAGAATACGGGCCATGAAGATCAGAAACAGCCTGAAGTCAGCCAAGGTGCGCGATAAGGACTGCCGTGTGGTTCGTCGTCGTGGCCGGGTTTACGTCATCAACAAGAAGAACCCCCGCATGAAGGCCCGTCAGGGCTAAAGCATATGGCGGAACAGACCCACACGGTCTGCTTTTTCCTGCCTATCATGCGTGAGACCCGTTTTTCCGCAGGGCGGAGAAACGGGTTTCTGTTTTTGTGCCTGCTGCATCTGTGCCTCCTTGGCGGCATCAGCACGCTCGCGCTCTGTGGCGCGCCCTCGGCCGCACATGCGCAGGCTCCTGACCTGTCAGAGCCTGACGGCAGCGCTGGGCCACCGCCCGTGCCAACTCTGCCCCCCATGCAGCCGATCCACCACCCTGCTGCGCCAGCCGCGCCGGCACCGCAGGCCACCCGCCCGGCAACACGTCCAGCGCCCCCTGCGGCACACACCCCGCCCTCTCCCATGATCGGGGTGCTGGCAGATCAGCTCGCCCACGCCAAAACCCCCGAACAGGCCCATGGCCTTGAGAGCCGCCTGGAAACCCTGCGCGCCTCCCGACTGGCCCCGGCTACGCGCCTGCTGCTGCACCGCTCTGAAAAAGATCTGGCCGCCGAAAAGCCCGACGATGCCGTTCAGGATCTTTCAGATGCTCTGGCCCTGCAACCTGACCAGCCGATTCTGTGGCGCGGTCGCGCCCAGATGCGCCTTGCCGCGGGAGACCTGAAAGGCGCTATTGCCGATCTGGGGGAAAGTCTGGGCCGTGACCCGGCGGATGCCGCCGCATGGGTACTGCTCTCAACCATAGAAGAACGCCGCAACGATGGCCGTGCCGCCTTGCAGGCATGGGAAAAGGCCATGAGCCTGAACCCCATGCTGGACAAGACCCACAAACGTCAGGAACAGCTCCGGGTGAAAGCCTTCGGCCAACCAACCTGAACGCAAAAACCGGTAGCGCAGCCGACCCAGATCAGGCCTGCCGGTTCTCGATCAGGCTTTTGCGGATCGCGCGACCACGCTCGATTTTATCCACAATATAAGCTTCATCCCCCCAGCGAATCGCGCGCGCCATAGCCTGCGCGTCTTCCATGAAGCGCCCGAGCATTTCCAGTAAGGCTTCGCGATTAAACAGGAAGATGTCGCGCCACATAATGGGGTCTGAGGCAGCAATACGCGTAAAATCGCGGAAACCAGACGCCGCGAGGTCGAGCACCTCGGAACGGGTTTCAGCCGCCAGATCATCCGCTGTGCCGCAGATGGTAAATGCAAGCAGGTGCGGCAGATGGCTGACAATAGCGCACACCCGGTCATGATGCGGGGGCGTCATTTCGCGCAGGCGTGCGCCGCACCGCTCCCACAGGGTGCGGATAGCCTCAAGGGCTGCCTGTGTTGTGCTTTCAAGCGGGGTCAGCAGGCACCAGCGATCCTCGAACAGATGCTCCAGACCAGCATCCGGGCCTGAAAACTCCGTGCCAGCCATAGGGTGCGTCGGCACATACGGCACATCGGCCCGCAGGATAGGGGCAATGGCCTCAATGACCGAAACCTTGGTCGAGCCGACATCCGTCAGCACGGCGCCACTTTTCATGGCGGGTACGACCTGAGCCGCAACCTCCCCCATCGCGCCCACCGGCACGCAGAGCATGACACAATCGGCCTGCGCCGCTGCGGCTGCCAGATTGGTGGTGGCTTCATCCGCCAGATCGAGTTCGCGCACGCGCGCGCATACGGCAGGGCTGCTATCGGCGGCGATCAGCCTGCGGGCAATGTTGCCACGCGCCCGCGCACGCCGCAGCACGGAAGAGCCAATCAGCCCCGGCCCGACAACCAGCAACGTATCGAAAACAGGCTCCTGAACCTCAGCCAATGCTGTTATCCTCCATACTGGAAGACGGAGCAGGCGCTACGGCGTCCGCCGCGCGTCCATTCGCTCGCAGGCTGCGCATTTCCATGATCTGCCACACCAGCAGCACGGGAATGCCGATAATCAGCTCGCGCCCACGCCGTAACAGGGACAGGCCCAGCGCCACCGATGGCTCTATGCCAAAGGCATGGCCAAGCGCCATATAAGCGCCTTCCTGCACGCCAAGACTGCCCGGCACCAGAAACCCCATGGACATAATGGCGCAGGTGACACCTTCCACCGCCACGGCATCCGCAAAGGTCAGGCTTGCGCCCAGAAAATCGGCGGTCAGCCACAGAATGCCCGCACTCCCCAACCAGCCTACCAGATGGTATACGGCGGAACGGGCAATATGCCACGGGCGGTTCCATGCGGCCTCAAGCCGCTCCTGTAGATGGTCGGCCCCGGCCTGTAGGTTCTCGTGCCACTGGCTGGCGATGTTGCGGGTAATCACCCCCCCGAAACGGCGGAAAATATTGCCGCCATGACGCTGCGTCCAGATAAAGCCGACCACCCCGACCATCAGCAGGACAGCCCCGATCACCACCGGCAGCACAAACGGACTGGAACGCTGATGCGCGACCAGACACGCCACAGCCAGCAGCACGAACGCCACCTGCCCCATGACTTCGGTCGTGATGTCCACAAGATTGGCGCAGGTAGCCTCAGGCAGTTCGACCTGTCGGCCATGATGCGCGGAGTTCAGGCTCCGGGGCGAACAGGTGGCGCGAATACCCAGCACCATACCCCCGACCTGCGAAAAAGGCAGGCATGTGGCGGCTGCATCCCTGACCATGCGTGCGCCCAGAAGCTTCAGATACCCAATCTCGGGAAAAGCCGCATGCCAGGCCAGACCCAGCACGCCATTGACAACGAGCTGGCAGCAGACAACCGCCACAAAACCACCCATACCAATGCGCAAAACCGCATGCAGGACGGAATCGAAACCGCTCCATGCCATAGCGGCTGTAATGGCGACCAGCCCAAGGAAAGTGAGAAAAACAGTAAGCTTCTTCAAGGTACCAGCTCTGTCCGCCCATCACGCCAGATGGGCCTGCCCGCCCTGAAGGCCTGACAGAAACCCCTTGCGGGCATGTCTATGAATGAACCGCCCCCTTACACCACCACGGGGTCTGGCGCCACCTCATGCGTCAGGATAAAGAGACAAACCGTACGTTTAAGCACCCATTTGCACAGAGGCCCCGCACATGACCGCCATCGCCCCCACACTTGTCACTGGCGCCACTGGTTTTGTGGGGTCTGCTGTCGCGCGCACGCTTCTGGCGCGCGGTCACTCCCTGCGGCTGATGGTACGTGCGGGCAGCGACCGGCGTAATATTGCCGATATTCCGGCAGAGCTGGTGGAAGGCGACCTCTCCAGCCCCGAAAGCTTCGCCCGGGCGGTGGAAGGCTGCCGCTATGTTTTTCATGTCGCCGCAGATTACCGCCTGTGGGTGCCTGACCCCGCCCCCATGATGAAGGCTAATGTGGAAGGCACCCGCCTGCTCATGCTGGCCGCCCAGGCCGCAGGGGTGGAGCGGATCGTCTACTGCTCCTCCGTGGCGGCACTGGGGCTGATTGGCGATGGCAGCGTGGCGGATGAAACCACCCCCGTACGTGAGCATGCGGTGATTGGAATCTACAAGCGTTCAAAATATCGTGCGGAACAGGAAGTGCTGCGCCTCGTGCGCGAGACCGGCCTGCCCGCCGTGATTGTAAACCCCTCCACCCCCGTTGGCCCGCGCGACATCAAACCCACGCCCACAGGGCAGATGATTCTGGACTGCGCCGCAGGCCGCATGCCTGCCTATGTAGATACGGGCGTGAACATCGTGCATGTGGATGACGTGGCCGAAGGCCATGCACTGGCCCTTGAGCGCGGCGTTATTGGCGAAAAATATATTCTGGGCGGACAGAACTTCCTCCTGCGCGACCTGTTCGCCATGGTTTCGGAGATCGCCCATGTGCCGCCGCCGAAAATCAGCCTCCCGCAGGAGGTTATCTGGCCTGTAGCCGTTGTTTCTGAATGGCTGTCGCGCGCCTTTGGCATCGCCCCGCGTGTCACGCGCGAAATGCTGGCTATGTCGCGCAAGAAAATGTTCTTTTCTTCTGACAAAGCCATACGTGATCTGGGTTACGCCCCCCGCCCCGCGCGTGAGGCCGTGGCAGACGCCATCGCATGGTTCCAGTCCAACGGCATGCTTAAGTAAGAAAGAAGGCACGCACTCATGCTACTGGCTCTCGCCGTCCTGTGCGCCGCCATCTGGGTCGGACTCCTCCTTTTCCACGGACGCTTCTGGCAAAAAGGCCCCATCCTTGCCCCCGTAACGCCGGATGGACTCACCCCCATGGGTGAGGCACCCGCCGTCACCATTGTTGTACCCGCGCGAGACGAAGCCGAATCCATCGAGGTCGCCCTGTCATCCCTGATGGCGCAGGACTATCCCGGCCCGCTTTCAGTCATTCTGGTCAATGACCGCAGCACGGATGAAACCGGCCCTCTGGCCCGCGCCCTGCCTGACCCCTCCGGTCGCCTGAGTGTGCTCGATGGTGTAACCCCGCAACCCGGCTGGAGCGGCAAGCTCTGGGCCGTATCGCAGGGCGTGCAGGAAGCCGAGCGCCGCGCACCGCAGGGCGATGGCTACATTCTCCTGACCGATGCGGACATCATCCACGCACCGCAACATGTCGCAACACTGGTCAGCAAGGCCCAGACAGACCGGCTGCACATGGTGTCGGAAATGGTGGAGCTTCAGTGCGACAGTCTGGCCGAACGTGCGCTGGTGCCTGCTTTTGTTTTCTTTTTTGCGCTGCTTTACCCCTTCGCCAAAGTAAACAACCCCAAAAGCCGCACGGCAGGGGCTGCGGGCGGCACCATTCTGCTCGAACGCGCCATGCTGCGCCGTATCGGCGGTATAGACGCACTGAAAGGGGCTCTGATCGACGACTGCACTCTTGCCCTGTGTGTCAAACAGGCGGGCGGGTTGCTGTATCTTGGGCATTCGCAGCTTGCACGCTCCATCCGCCCCTATCCCGGCCCGGCGGATATCTGGCGCATGATCGCGCGCACAGCTTATGTGCAACTGCGCTTTTCGCCCCTGCTGCTGGTTCTGACCGTGCTGGGTATGCTGCTGGTCTGGATAACCCCGGCCCTGCTGGCCCTGTTCGCACACGGCCCGGCCCGCTGGATCGGGGCGGCTACGTGGCTGGCCTCGATCTGCTCGTTCCTGCCGACACTCAGGCGCTTTAAGCTTTCACCGCTCTGGGCGCTGGCGCTGCCTTTTATTGCCGTTTTTTATACGGCAGCCACCATCGGGTCAGCCGTCAACCACCATCGTGGCCGGGGCGTTGTATGGAAAAACCGCGCCTACACGGATGCCATCCCCAATGATGGACGCACCAGCTAGAATACGCGAAGGGATAGGCAGGCCCGGATGGCTCGTGTAAACCACTGGCTGCCATTTTTGATCGGGCCGAGGCATGACAGACAATACAGACGTATGGGGAACAACCGACGTTTCTTCCGGGAAAGGCGCGTCCGACGAGAATTTTCCGGTCGGCTCCCTGCTGATCAGCCGTGCGCTACGTCCGCATGTGCATGCCTATTATGCCTATGCCCGGGTTATTGACGACATCGCTGACTGCGAGACGCTCCCCCCGCAGGACAAGGTTGCACGGCTGAACGCCATGGAGGAGGTGCTGCACGGCCAGCGCACCGCCATCAACCGCCCGGATGCCCAGAGTGCGGCACGCCTGCGCGTCTCGCTGATGCAGACCGGCGTACCATTCGAAACCGCCACCGACCTGCTGATTGCCTTTCGGGATGATTCTCTGGGCAAGGACTACGCAAACTGGTCGGACCTGCTGCATTACTGCCGCTACTCCGCCAACCCTGTAGGGCGCTATCTGATCGGCCTGCACAAGGAAAGCGCTGAGGCTTTCGCCGCTTCGGATGCGCTGTGCACCTCGCTGCAGATTCTCAACCACCTGCAGGACTGCGCTCAGGACCTGCGGCGCCTGAAACGCTGCTACATTCCCTCCGACATGCTGCGCCAGCACGGCCTGACCAACGACGCCCTGCTGGAAGGGCGCACATCCGCCGCACTCCGCCGGGTGTTCAACACCCTGCTGGACGGGGTGGATACGCTCAACCGTCAGGCCGCTATTCTGCCGCGACATATCCGCAGCCGCCGCTTTCGCATGGAATGCGCCGCCATTGTCACTCTGGCAGAACGCCTGACCCTGCGCCTGCGCCGTGAAGACCCGCTGGCCGGGCGCGTTGCCCTGCGCCGTACGGACGCCATGCATGCGGCAGCCGCAGCCTTGAAGGCATGGCGCTGACCTTCCCCCTTCATAAAACTTCTGTAAAAAGGGGCTCTCTCCTTCAGAGCGGCAGCCCCGTTTCCAGTATCAGAGCAGACAGGTAAGAGCGCGTGACAGCACCGGACATCCAGACGCATAACCAGCCCACCCCACTGGGATGCGACCCTGCGGATCTCGCCTGGGTGGAAAACACCGTTAAACAGGCTGGCACGTCTTTTGCCGCAGGCATGAAAATCCTGCCCCCCATGCGCCGTTACGGCATGTTTGCCATTTATGCCTTCTGCCGCGTTGTGGACGACATTGCCGATGGCAACGCCCCGCTGGCAGACCGCACGCACGAACTCAACGAATGGCATGCCCGCATCGCCCGGCTTTACGGCCAGCAGAGCGCGCCCCAGCCCGAACCGCTTGAGCGCGTGCTGCTGGCTACCATCAACTTTTTCGCGCTCCGTCAGGAAGACTTTACGGCTGTTATCGACGGAATGATGATGGACACCCAGACCGCCATCGTCGCGCCTGATGAAGCAACGCTTGATCTGTATTGCGACCGCGTGGCCTCGGCCGTGGGCCGCCTGTCCGTGCGGATTTTTGGTGAGTGCTCGGATAACGGCGACAAGGTCGCCTACCATCTGGGCCGCGCCCTGCAACTGACCAACATCCTGCGTGACATTCCCGAAGATGCCGCACGGGGCCGCCTGTATCTGCCCTCCGACCTGCTGAACCGCTTTGATGTGCCGCTTGACCCGGTCAAGGCGCTGGATGCACCGGGCCTTGAGGGTGTGTGCCGGGTACTATCCATCCGTGCGCAGGATCATTTCCGCACGGCATTTATCACCATGAAAGCCTGCCGGGGCCGCGCCATGCTGCCCGCACGCATCATGGGAGCCAGCTATGAGGCCATTCTCAAGGCGCTCTGCAAGCGCGGCTGGTCTGCCGCCGTGCTGCGCCAGCGCCCCAGCACCACCCTGCTCGACAAGGCAAAGTGGTTCTCCCTCTCGTATATTCCGTAAGGCCGGGGCGGTATTCAGGCATGGCAGGCGTACTGCATATTATTGGTGGCGGCATGGCCGGGCTGGCTGCTGCGGTTGAAGTGGCGGGGTCAGGTCGGCACGTTATCGTCCATGAAGCCGGGCGGGCCTGTGGCGGCCGGGCACGTTCCTATGACGATAAACAGCTTGGCTGCCGGATCGACAACGGTAACCACCTGTTCCTGTCAGCCAACAAAACCCTGTTCCGCTATCTCGGCCTGACAGGCGCACTTGATACGCTGGCCGGGCCAAAAGCCCCGATTTTTCCCTTCGTGGATCTGGAGGAAGACGCCCGCTGGACGCTCGACCTCTCACGCGGGCGCCTGCCTTGGTGGGTTTTCCAGCCCCATCGACGCGTGCCGGACATGCGGCTGCCAGACCTGCGCAGCCTCTACGCGCTCATGCAGGCCGGGCCGGATACAACCGTCGATGACTGCCTACTGCCCGGCGCCCTGGCACGCAGGCTGCTCGAACCGCTGGCCATTTCAGCACTCAATACCGATTGCGCAACAGGCAGCGCCGCCCTGATGGGGGCTGTCATCAAACAGTCGCTCTCACTGGGTGGCGAAGCCTGTATTCCTTTCCATGCACGCGACGGGTTATCCGAAACCTTCGTAGACCCCGCTCTGGCGCATCTGCGGGCTGTGCGGGCCGAAATCCGCACCCAAAGCCGCATGACAGGTATCGAAACCGCGCAGGGGCGTGTCACGGCACTCCACACGGCGGAAGGGCCAATCGCCCTTGATGCGGAAGACCACGTCATTGTTGCAACCCCGGCGCCGGTCACGCGCAGCCTGCTGGAAAACCACCTGCACGGTCTGGTCACGCCCACCGCGTTCGAGAGCATTCTCAACCTGCATTTCCGCCTTGATACCCCCCCGCAGCCCACCGGCTCCTTTGCCCGCTGCGGCTTTATTGGTGTGATTGGCGGCATTGCGGAATGGGTATTCCTGCGTGGCTCCGTCCTGTCCGTTACGGTCAGTGCGGCCAATCGCCATGCCGAGCGTGACCCCGAAGATCTGGCCCGCGCCATCTGGCATGAGGTGCGCCGCACCTGCGACCCAACCCTGCTTACCCCCCTGCCCGCCACACCGGCCGAGCAGAGGATTGTTTGGGAAAAACGCGCAACCTTTGCCGCAACCCCGGAACAGAACCGCCTGCGGCCCGGCCCGGCCACCGCGCTGGCCAACCTTGCACTGGCAGGAGACTGGACCAACACAGGCTTGCCCGCGACCCTTGAAGGTGCAATGAGATCGGGTATCCTTGCAGTGCATGCACTCGGACTAAGGGCGCCCGGCTGAACACCAGCCACTTCACCGCATAACCGCGTGGACACGCCCGCGAACAGAGAGGAACACCAACCATGGCCGCTGACGGCAGCGCCCTTCCCGCTTCCCCCTTATCCCGTGATGAACTGGATCGTGTCGTCACCAATGCCCATGCGGCACTGGGCCGCGTGCAGCGGGATGATGGCCACTGGGTTTACGAGCTGGAAGCCGATGCCACCATTCCGGCGGAATATATCCTGCTGGAACATTTTCTCGACCGGATCGACGACGAGCTGGAACAGAAAATGGCGGTCTATCTGCGCCGTATCCAGAGCGATGTGCATCATGGCTGGCCCCTTTACCACGATGGCGACTTCAACATCTCCGCCTCGGTAAAAGCCTATTTCGCCCTCAAAGCGGCGGGGGATGACATCAACGCCCCGCATATGAAACGCGCACGAGAAGCCATTCTCGCACATGGCGGGGCCGAGCGCTCCAACGTATTTACCCGTTTCCAGCTTGCCCTGTTCGGGGAAGTGCCGTGGCGGGCAACACCTGTCATGCCCGTGGAAATCATGCTGCTGTCGCGCTCGGCGTTCTTTTCCGTCTGGAACATGTCCTACTGGTCGCGCACGGTTATTGCGCCGCTGCTGGTGCTGGCGGCCCTGCGCCCGCTGGCCCTCAACCCGCGCCAGATCCATGTGCGTGAGCTGTTCCGCACGCCACCGGAAAAAGTGCGCGACTGGATTCGCGGCCCCTACCGCTCCAACTGGGGTTACGTCTTCAAAGGGCTGGACATGGCCCTGCGCCCGCTCGTGCCGATGATCCCGGCCAAGACGCATGAAAAGGCCATCAAGGCCGCGATCGACTTCATCGAACCCCGCCTGAATGGCAAGGACGGTATCGGCGCCATTTACCCGGCCATGGCCAATACGGTCATGATGTACCGCGCACTTGGCGTACCCGATACCGACCCCCGCGCCGCCACCGCATGGGAAGCCGTGCAGGGGCTGATCGTCCAGAAGGATGACGAAGCCTACTGTCAGCCCTGTGTCTCTCCCATCTGGGATACGGGCCTGTCCGGCCATGCCATGATCGAGGCGGCTTCCGGCCCCAACGGCATCGCGCCCGAAAAAACACTGGCCGCGCTGAAGAAAACCAGCGCATGGCTGCGCAGCAAGCAGATTCTGGACGTCAAGGGTGACTGGGCCATCAACAAGCCCGATCTCGCTCCCGGCGGCTGGGCTTTCCAGTATGGCAATGACTACTACCCGGATGTGGACGACACCGCCGTTGTTGGCATGCTGCTGCACCGCGAGGGTGATCCTGAAAACGCGGAATCCATCGAACGCGCCCGCCAGTGGATTATTGGCATGCAAAGCACCAATGGGGGCTGGGGTGCGTTTGACATCGACAACAACAAGGACATTCTCAACCACATTCCCTTTGCCGACCACGGTGCGCTGCTCGACCCGCCCACGGCGGATGTCACGGCGCGGTGCGTGTCCTTCCTTGCACAGCTTGGCCACCCGGAAGATGAACCCGTCATCCAGCGCGGGCTGGACTACCTGCGCCGCGAACAGGAAGCCGATGGCTCATGGTTCGGGCGGTGGGGTACCAATTACATTTACGGCACATGGTCAGTGCTCTGCGCCTTCAACGCGGCAGGCATTTCCCATGATGACCCCGCCGTTGTCCGCGCTGTGGAATGGCTGCGCTCTGTCCAGCAGGAAGATGGCGGCTGGGGCGAAGGCTGCGAATCCTTCGAGGATGGCCCGCGTGGCACTTACAAGCAAAGCCTGCCTTCACAGACAGCCTGGGGAGCACTGGCCCTGATGGCTGCTGGCCGCCGGGATGACCCCGCCGTTTCCCGTGCGATGTCGTGGCTGGCCTCGCAGCAGGACGAACAGGGCGAATGGCACGAAGACCCGTATAACGCCGTGGGTTTCCCCAAGGTGTTTTACCTGCGCTATCATGGCTACAAGCAGTTCTTCCCGCTGCTGGCACTGGCCCGCTATCGTAACCTTGAAACCAGCAACACCCGCCGCGTAGCTTTCGGGTTCTAAGCCTATGGCACTGGCCGCCGTACAGTTCCCTCTCTCCCGGCCGGGTATTCTGGTCGGGCTGAAGGCCGAAGCCCGCCTTGTGCGCAAGGTGTTCCCCCATGCGGCCATTGCGGCCAGTGGCGCAACCCGTGCCGGAGCCGAACGCGAAGCCGCGCGACTGGCGCAATGCGGTGTCAACTGCCTGCTGTCCTTCGGGCTGGCGGCAGGGCTTGAGCCGGGGTTATCCGCCGGGAGCATCGTCATTCCCGATACGGTCGTTGACCATGCCGAACGCTGGAAATGCGACCCCACCCTCCGTCACATTCTGGGTGGAGATCTGAATGGTGTGCGGGGAGGTGCGCTGCTACATAGCGACGATGTCGTGCTGGAAGCAGACAACAAGGCCGCGCTGCATGCACGCTTCAACTGCGCGGCGTTAGATATGGAGAGCGGCTTTCTGGCCCGTGCGGCGCAGGAATCCGGCCTGCCCTTCGCGGTTCTGCGTGTGATATGCGACCCGGCAGAACGAACGCTGCCCCCTGTTGCCGCCACAGTTCTCTCGCCCGATGGCGGGTTGAATATTCGCGCATTACTGGGCTCGCTACTGCGTGACCCACGCCAGATTACGGCCCTGATCCGCCTTGGGCAGGATGCCACACAGGCCCGGCGCAACATGATCAGCTTTCTTGAAAACCGTACGCGCTCACCAGCTTTCCAACGGCTGACGGCCTGAGCCGTACAGCCAGCAGGAAACCGGGCAGGCAATAGGCGGGTATTAACCCGCCCACCCTGTTTACTGCGAGAATGCCTTGGCCAGCACGTTCTGGGTTTCGAGCGAAACCGGAAGCGTGGAATTGGTCAGGGCAACGCCTTTCCAGCCTGCCCCCAGCGCCGTGTAAAGATTGACCGCATCACGCAGGCGCTCAAGTCTGGCCAGAGCTTCCATGTTCTGGGCTTTAAGGGTTGTGCGTTCGGTTGTCAGCACTTCCAAAAAGCCCACAAGGCCCGCGCCATACAGCTTACGCGCCCGCTCACTGGCCGTGGCGCTGTCTTCCGACGCCTTGTGCAACTGCTCGGCATATTCGATATCATCATGCCATGCGGCCATGCTGTCTTCGACTTCCTTGAAAGCCTGCAACACGGTCTGGCGATAGCTCAGCCGGGCGGCTTCCGCCGTGGCCTGAGAGGCCCGGACTTCTGCCGTCATCTTACCGCCGTGCATCAGCGGCATGCTGGCCATAAGCAGGAACTGCCAGCTCATGGCATTCACCTGAAAGGCCTGATACATAGCCGATGCGTTAGGGTTAAACGTTAGCGGCACCACAAAATGCGGATACAGATTGGCGACAGCCACACCAATCTGCGCTGTGGCCAGAGCATATTTACGTTCCGCCATCCGCACATCAGGGCGGTTTGCAATCACGACTGATGGCAGTACGGCGGGGAAATCCGGCACATGCGGCAGGTCGCGTGGCTGCTTGAGTTCATCCTCAAGCTCACCGGGCATTTTTCCCAGCAGCACGGCAATGGCGTGTGTCACCTGCGAAACCCGGGTTTTCAGCGGCTCACGCTCGGCAATCTGGGCATCCAGCTCGGCCTGCGCCTGTGCGATCTGCAGGGTATTACCGACACCTTCGCTATACAGGCGGTTGGTCAGATCCAGCGCATCCTGAGCCACGCGGATATTGTCGGTCGCAATCTTGATCTGCAACTGCGTGACACGCAGCAGCATGTAATCAGACGCCAGTTCAGACAGAAGCCCCATCAGAATGGCGCGGCGGCCTTCAATGGTTGTTTCCACCTCACGCTCGTGCGCTTCCACATCGCGGCGAATGCGGCCGAACATATCCAGCTCCCACGAGGCTGTCGCCCCATAGGTCAGCAGCGAAGCTTCCGGCCGGTTCTGCGGGTTGCCGGGGCGGATAGGCCAGTTATCGATATTGAGCGAGTAGCGCACATCGCCCCCACCCATATTGGCATCAAGCTGCGGGTACCACTGCGAAGCCGCGCGGTCACGCACCGCCCGCTCCGCCAGAATATGCTGGCTGGCAATCTGCAGGTCGTAATTGCCCTGAATGGCTTCCTCAACCAGACGGGACAGCAGCGGATCCTGAAACAGCGACCACCACTCGACCATTTCCTTGTTGGTGCGCGCGATTTCCTCTGGCGTCGCGGGGTGCTCCTCCGCGGCTTCCTTGAACCCTGCGGGCAGCTTCATGCGGTCGGGCTGATAGTTCGGCCCGACGGTGCAGGCAGACAGCATCAGCGTGGAGGCCATGCCCAGCGCGAGACGGCGATAAATCTTCATGACTTTCGTCCTGTCCCCGCGATCAGAGATGATCCTGCAGCCATGTTGTCAGCCTGCCGCTCCGCCCACGGGGCTCTGGCCCGACGCTGACAGTCGCCGTCATGCCTGCCGCCAGCGTGACACTGTCCGGCACATGGTCGAGGTGGATACGTACGGGAATACGCTGCGCCAGACGCACCCATGTAAAGATGGGATTGACCGATTGCAGGCCCAGCTTGTCGGGCGATCCATTGGTGTCGTTGATACCACGGGCGATACTGACGACATGGCCCTGCAGAATGGGCTTGTAGCCCATCAGCTTCACGCGGGCCTCATCACCCACATGCACGCCCCACATCTTGGTTTCTTCAAAATACCCGTAAACCCAGTAGGAGTCGGCATCGATCAGCGCCATACGGGCCTGCCCGGCGGAGGCGTAATCCCCTACCCGCAGGTTCAGGTTGGTTACGTAACCATTGACCGGAGCATATAAAACGGAGCGCTGGAGGTTCAGCTTGGCGACATCCAGCGCTGCACGGGCTGCATCCACCGATGCGATCTGGGTTGCCACGCTGGAGTTGAAGACTTCCTGCTCTTCAGCCGACACGATACCGCCCAGCCCCATACGGCGCTTGGCATCGTTCTGTTTGAGCTTCAGGTCTTCCAATGCGCCATCGAGCCGGGCCTGCGCCTCGCGGATCGCCAGACGGAAGCGCACCGGATCCAGCACGAAAAGCGGGTCGCCCTTATGGACATACTGGTTATCCACCACCGGAATCTGCACCACGGTGCCGGAGACTTCGGGGGCGACATCCACCACGTAAACCCGCACGCGGCCATCACGCGTCCAGGGCGCGATCATGTAGACGTTCCACAGGGTGACCCCCAGCACTATGGCCAGAGACACGACCGCAAGGGTCAGGACGATGCGAATGAGGGTGCGCAGAAGGGACATTGCGGCGGTCTCGAAAGCCTTTTCGGGTCAGACGTAGAGGATCAGCAGGCAGAGAATACAAACGTAAAGCGACACTTCAAACAGCGCGATATGCCAGAACCAGCCCAGCAGGCCGCTCCACCACAACATGAACCGGATACCCATGGTAATGGGCAGGGCGGCCAGCGCGTAAACAACAATCGGCGCCATAAAGACACCGAACAGATTGAATTCAGTCAGCATGACGCACGCTCACCAAGGGAGTAGAAAACCGTCATACGTGATCACTCCCCTTGTCTGCGCTGCTGGCCTTGCGTGACGGCACCGGCTGGGAGGCAAGCTCCCGGTGTGCCTGTGCGGCCTGTTCCACCCGATCAAGCACCTGACCACACGCATCCAGCTCCTGATCCGATATGGCAGCGGTCAGCCGGGCCGTAACCCCGTCCGCCACCTGACTGACAAGGGTTGCGACCTGCCGTCCCTCATCCGTAATGCTGACGAGCTTGGAGCGACGGTCTTCCTCATCCGTTTCACGAACGACATAACCGCGCTTTTCAAGCACGTCCAGCAGCCTGACGAGTGAGGGCGCCTCAAGCGACAGGGAACGGGCCAGATCGGTCTGGCGCATGGCTGTAGTGGAGAAGTTGAGATAGTAGATAGGACGCCACGTGGCGTCAGTCAGACCGAAAGCGCGTAGATCGGTGTCGATCTCGCGCCTCCAGGCTGCGGCAATCCGCGCCAGCCGATGCCCGAAGAACCGGCGGGCTTCACTTGCCTCAAGAGAATCGTTCTCAGGTTCCATTCACCGCTCACGCTGGCAAGTATGCGAAAAATTTGCACACTTATAAAATACCGGGCCATCATTTACGCAAATGACGCCCCGCGCCAATGCAAATTTGGAATGGAACCTATGGTTTTATCCCAGCTAGACAGTTGGGGGACAATTTCAGTCCTTATTTGCGGCGCACAACATCCCAGACCTTGCGCAGGCCGCCACGGCCAACCGTGCCCGCAACGGTGGCTGTCACCGCCGCCATGGTCATGGATTCCCGAATATGAGTCATGGAGCGGTCACGGGCGATACGCGCCTCGACCTCGGCCGTGGTCAGATACGACCGGCGGCCGAACAGCACGCACACCAGTGCGGCCACCACATCGAGCCCGAACACCATAAAAGATGCGCCAACAGGCCCCATATGGCCGCCAAACACCAGCAGAATCCACAAAAGCCCATGCCCCGTTATCAGGGCAAAGAACCCGAATACAGCCGCCAGGACCAGAAACGCAAGCTGCCGACCATAGCGTATGGCCATCTGCTGCATGAGGCTGGTCTGTGCATTCAGGACGGATTTACCAAGATCGAGGATATGCATGGGTTCTGCGGCTACCTTATACTCGGGTGACGCTCATGCTTCAGCGAGACAGGCGCCCAAGTATGAAACCAACCACGCCGGAAACGGCGATGGAGACCCATGGCGTCTGGCCCCGCGTCTGCTTGGCGAGATCAGTGCGCGCATGATCTGCCAGTTCGCGGGCGTTGGCAACTGCCTGTTCCGTGAAAGCCCCGGCCTGCTCGCTCGCCTTGCCCAGAACCGGCGCTACGCGCTGGCCGATCAGCTTCTCGAGCTGGGCCTTGAGGGATTCAATTTCTTCACGCGCTGTATCGGCCGCAAGAGCACCAGCAGCCTTGATATCCTTGATTTTATCAGAAGACATCTCTCAAACCTCGTTTATTCAGGGTTCTTCAGTTTTTACCTCCGTTTAACAGCCGACAAGGAACATGGTTGCATGCCGCACATGCATGGCTCGCCTCCCGCGCTGGCGCTCCACTCGTTTACGGTTCTGCCGCTGGCTCCGGCCATAACGCTGACCCTGCCCAAGGGAGACTGCGTTGCCGTGTTGGGAATCGCCCCCGACAGTCAGGATATCGAAACCCTGACAGCCCGGCTGACAGGGCAGGATACGCCTCGCCAGCAGGCAGCCCCGCCACAGGCTGGCCGCATGCTCGTAGCGGGTGTGGACGTTACGTCCCGCCCACCCGGCCAGCGCCATATTGCCTCCTGCGGCGTGCATGCGCCGCTGTTCGGCCACCTGTCGGTGCTGGATAATATTCTCTTTCCCCTGCGCGCACGCGGGGGGCTCGGCCCCCATGAAATCCTCCGTCAAGGGCACGACCTACTGGCCCTGACCGGTCTTGATCACGCCCGCAACCAGCGTGCGGACAGGCTTTCGTCCGCTCAGTCCTTTCGGGCGGGGCTGGCCCGTGCGCTGATCCAAAAGCCCGACGTACTGATCCTGAACCAACCCTTTGCCGGCATGGACCTGCAAACCAGCCAGCAGGAACAGGCCATGCTGGACCGGCTGCGCCACGCACTGGGGCTAAGCATTCTGCTCCTGACCCGCCAACGCTCAGAAGCCCTGCTGAGTGCGGACGAAATTGCCGTCATGGACAACGGTGCACTCCTCCAGAGCGCCGATGCCCCCACCCTGCTCAATCGCCCTGCCTGCCCCGCTGTGGCTGTTGCGATGGATGACGCCAATGTTCTGACCGGCAAGGTGCTGGACATTGTGGACGACACCGCCAGCCTGCGCCTGCCTTCGGGCGAGACGGTGGAAGCCATGGCCGATCATGCGCTGGCCATCGATGATCTGGCCTGTATCTGTATCCCGCCTGACCGGCTGTCCATTCTGCTCCCCCGCGGGAACATGCCTGTGCAGGAAGAGGCCGAATCGGGCGATGTCCACTGCACGCTCGTTTCAGCCCATCATCTGGGCCGCACTATTATCATGCGCTTGCGCAGTCGCGATGGAACGGAGATAACGCTGCATCGCCCCCCTGTTCACACCATGCGCGACCTGCGGCCCGGACGCTCGGGGCTTGTGGCATGGCAGGCGCGGAACGCCATCGCCTTTCCGATGGATGAAAAATCACGCTAGACTGTTCCCGCCCGACCGGCATTCAGACGTGCAAGAGGTTTCCCCTGTTTTCGTTCTCACCCCCCCGCGTTGCCAGCATAGTATCCGGCAAGACAGCACACACGCCGCCAGCTGCGCATGGGATTTCACGCAGGCAGGCGCTGCTGGCCGGACTGGGCTGCCTGCTGCCCACAGGGGCTATGGCCAAACGCGCCCATACCCCTAAAAGCCTGACTGTTCTGACCTTCGCGGGCAAAATTGCCCAGACGCAGAAAAAAGTACTGTTCACCGCCTACAGCCAGCTTTCGGGGCATCCGCTGCTCTGCAAAACATGGAATGGCGAACCCGGCACCCTGCAACAGCAGGAAGAACACCCCAGCCGCAGTCTCGCCGTGGTCATGATGGAATGCAGCAGCCTACAGATTGGCTGCACCATGGGGCTTTTGGCTCAGGAAACCGACAACCAGAACCGGACAGTCTGTAGCACGCCCTCCGCCGGGATAGATTATGCCATGGCATGGGATCGCTTTCGCTTTGAGGTGTCACCAAGCTGGGCAGATTTCTGGGATGTCGCACGCCATCCGGGGCGTCGCAGCCTGCGCCGCGATCCGCGCACTACACTCGAAATTGCTCTGCTGGCAGATGGTGTGCCAGCCGATGCGCTCTACCGCGTTCTGGCCACGCGCGATGGTCTCAATCATGCCTTCATGAAACTGGATCAGATCCGCCCGTACATCGCCTGGTGGTCCACGCCTGAAGAAGCAGGGCAGATCCTGCTTTCAGGCGGCGCACTCATGGGACTGGTGCCCACAGGTGAAATCCTTGGCGCCCAGAGCGATAGCCGCGACAAGTTCGGCCTGCACTGGAAACAGCGCCTGCTTGTACAATATGGCTGGGGCGTGCCCCATAGCGCCATTCATAATAATGCCGCGCTGGCACTTGCCTCGTGGCTGGAGCTTCCTGCCCAAAAGCAGGCTTTTGCCAATGCGTGGCCCTCTCTGCCCTCCATGCAGGACATTACGGCAGCAGGCGGCGCACTCTCACCCCTGCCTGCCGCCACGGTTATAGACGATACATTCTGGAGCCAGAACCTACCCGCCATAACCGAGCGCTTTCACCGCTGGGCCGCACACCCGTGATCGCCCACCTTAGCAGCCTGCCCGTTCATACCGGCAGCGCACTCTCCACATTACTGCTTGCCCTGACCGCTCTAACCGGAACCGCTGCTGTGCTGGCCGCAATGATAAACCTGCGCTGTGCTGGCATCATTTATGTCTTGTCACTCCTGCTGTGCATACCCGCCACCCTGTTCGCATGCGCACTACCCTTCCTGTGGTGGACAGGTATAACAGCACCACTACAAGGCCTGTTACTGGTTCCTTTACTGGTTCTGCCGCTCACCCTGCCTTTACGCAGGCTCCCCGCAAACTGGACAGCGACCGCGCAGGAACTGGGCGCTCCTTTGAGCAGAAGGCTAACCCTTTTATGGTGGCCGCTCCTAAAAAAACCTGTTTTAACCAGCCTTGTTCTCGTTTTTGTCTTTGGAATTCTACAATGACCACTCCCCCCCCATTCTGGGAAACAACCGCTCTGGCCGACATGACCCGCAGCCAGTGGGAATCCCTCTGTGACGGATGTGGCCGCTGCTGCCTGCACAAACTACGTGACGATGACACAGAAGAACTGCATTACACGTCAGTCGCATGCAGGCTGCTCAATACCAAAACATGCCAGTGCGAGGATTACCCAAACCGGCACCGCAAGGTTCAGGACTGTGTAACACTGACGCCAGATATGATCGACACACTCGACTGGCTTCCGCCGGACTGTGCCTATCGTCGCCTTGGCGAAGGTCGTGGCCTGCCTTTATGGCACCCGCTGATAAGCGGCACGCCAGACACCGTTATCAGTGCTGGTGCCTCTGCTGCTGGGCGCTGCATCAGTGAACGCCGAGCTGGCGCACTGGAGGATTATATTGTCACATGGCCCGGCCAGCCTGCCGCTACCGAATAATATCGACATTGATCCTGTCGGCACGCTCCCCGTAATCTGGCGCGTATCCAAACAGGCCAGACGCCTTTCCATGCGGCTGGCCCCACGGCAAAACGCCGTAACGGTTACTCTGCCCGCCACCTGCCCACCGGCTACGGCTCTGGCTTTCCTGCATAACAACCGGAACTGGCTGGCTGGCCGCCTCCGGCGTGTGCAAAATGCTTTTTCCTTTACGCCAGATAGTGTCATTCCGGTGGAAGGGCACCCGCACCGGATTGTCCATAGCCCAGACAAACGGGGCGGCGCCTGGATCGAAAACGGCCAGATTATCGTCTGTGGCGAAAGCGCCTTCATCACCCGCCGTGTCATAGACTGCCTGCGCCACCATGCCGCCCGCGTTCTGGGTGCAGAGTTACAGGCAATGGCTAAAACCGCTGGCCTGAAACCAACACGACTGGATATCCGTGACCCCACAAGCCGCTGGGGAAGCTGCTCTACCACAGGCCGCATCATGCTATCATGGCGCTTGATTATGGCTCCACCAGAAGTCAGACACTACCTGATCGCCCACGAACTCAGCCATCTTTTACATATGGATCATAGTAATCAGTTCTGGCAGCAGGTAAAACGCCTAACCCCACATCGCCAGCAAGCAGAAGCCTGGCTCCGCCACCACGGCCCCACTCTCATGCGCGCTGGACAGCAGGAGTTGCCGCTGACCTGAAGCGTTGCTAGAAGACAAAGCGCAACACTAACACACACTACCAGTTGCACGCTCTATGCGAACTTGGCGGAATGGTAGACGCAGGAGACTTAAAATCTCCAGCCCATAGGGCGTGCGGGTTCGAGTCCCGCAGTTCGCACCACTCATAACATATTGATTTAATTGACTTTTATGGTCTTTCCACAACCATAAAAGCCGAACCTTCTACAATCGGCTTCTACAAAATGAGCCGTCTGTATGTTGATCCGTCTCCAATCCGGGTATCATTTCCGCAGGGCCGTTCCTTCACATATCCGTGATATTGTGGGCCAAAAGGAGCTATGGCTCTCCCTTGGCA
>NZ_JAFVMG010000040.1 GCF_017377745.1 Acetobacter suratthaniensis
GATACCCTGAAGGGACGAGGGTTCTTACTTCTGTGCCGTACCGACGCATCGTCTCCACAGGCAGAAAGATGTTGCTGCTGCTCACTTCAAAATAACTGCCGATGCACTATCTTCTCAAGGGCACAACCTCTGGAGTTCGATTTGCCCGCATGACAGGATAGTCCGGTCTTCGGCCAAGCTCTGGTTCTGATTAAGAATCTCAGCTTTGCTATTTTTCAGGTGGTCATCCAGGTCAGAGAATGTCTCAGATATATATTCGCCAACCATTTCCATTGCGGCATCCTTGAAGGATGAAAGATACCCATCGGCAGCATCCTGGATCGCTACCATCCTGCGTTCTTTCTCTCTTCTCTGGGCGTAATCTTGTTGGATCGCGCGACCGGCGGAGTATAGAGCCGACCCTATTGCAATAGCAGGTCCAACGGCTTTACCAATTTTTTCGGCAGCAACGGCGATCTTCTTCTTGCCCACACCTTTGAACAGAGATTTCAGAATAGTGCTATCTGAGGTCTTCGAAAGGCCTTTTCCAAAGGTTAGAACGTTCTCGGCTACCCCAGACATATCCTGGGCACTGATTGTCAGGATCTGTTGGCCAAGACTTCTCGACATTTCGGCTAGCTCTTGAGCTAGAACACTCGGGGTTGCATCATGCTTTATATCCATCTCAATGCGTCCAGACTGAGTGTCTTTCTTCGTGTAACTCTCGGATGGCATATAGTTGTGGTTTAGCTCGCGGAAGACCTCTTCCGTTTCCCGCACCAGAAATGTCAGGATTTTCCCATTCATTTGCTCTGTGACTTCTTCAATCTCAGAGTAGGGATAATCTGGATTGTCAGCTTTCGCACGGCAAAATGCGACAACGCGTTTTTGTTTCTCTAGGACCACCGTATCAATGGTCGAAGTTGCTGAGGTGCGGATCCGCTCCTTGCCCTTGCGCGCGCCTTGCTCCAGTTCCTCGACTTTCCGACTCTCGACAGTTCCCGCCTGCTTCTCGAGTGCCGTGCTGGCAGCATCAATGATATCTTGGACATCTTTGGCTGCGCTGCGGCACACAGTCGCGAAATCACAGGTTTCAAGGAACGCGTACAGACGGTTTTCAAGCTGTTCCAGTCCACTTCTCCGGATCAGCAGGTTCTTGCCCTCGACACGACCTTTCAGTGCTGTCCGGGCATTTATGACGCACACAGGGACATGCTCGAGCACGTTCTCGAGGCCTGCCTTTTCAGCGGCCATCTGCATGTGTTCCCTGGCACTATTAACCACTGTCAGGTAGTCTGTTCCTTCAGGATCCAGCCCGAGCTTGTCATTGATGACGAGCATCACTCGCCGGTTCCTGGCGACAATCTCCATCATTGCTTCCCAGGTAGCGTTTTCTGCTGCGGTTCCGCCTGCGGCCACCACGAAGAGGACAACGTCGCTCTGATTCAGGGATTCTTCAGTGACTTTTTCATGTTCGATCGGGGCATCGATACCCGGTGTGTCGAGGAGTGAGTAGCCTTTCCAGTCATAACCTTTGACTTCTGCCGTTTCCGGACGATCTGCCATCGAAGCCTTTTCGGCCCCCATCAGAGCGTTCAAAAGGGTGCTTTTACCCGCATTGTAAACCCCATAAACCATGATCCGCGGGCGATCGGATTGGGCTTTAAGCTTCAGATTGGCTTCCAGGTCTTCAACCTTTTCAGGGCCGAGCCAGCGGCTGACAATTGGACTCACCTTGTCAAACGCGGTGAGGATGTCGTTGAAATCAGGAATTCCCATTTGCCAGTTCCTCTTCAATACGCTTGGCACTCTGGTTCACGCTGGCGGCAATGCTGCGGGCCTCTTCGTTGAAAAAAGACAGTGATGTCTGGTTTCCTTCCTGAACCCACTGTTCTAACAATGCTTGTAACTGCTTCCGGCTTTCTCTGGACCAATCCTCAATCACTGCATATGCACTGTTGAACACCTCTCCGGTGTTAAGGCCATGGCTGACTTTGACTTCTTTCTCGCCGTCCAGAAGCGAACCAGCCATCTTCCCCACAAAGCCGCCTACCGGGGCAGTGATCAGCGATAGCCACCCCGCTCCTGCGATACCACCAATGGCCGTACCGGCTGCGGCGGCGATATTGCTGCCCAGTTCACTCTTATGCATTCTGGTTTCCGTAATTTCCCGATAACGAGGAATTCTGTCAGGCTTTTTGAGTTTCACACGGAAAGCCTGCATCTCCTGATCGCGTCCGAATTGACCCAAGAGGTTTTTGCCGCGCTCCTTGAGCAAAGCAAGGAACGCGGCTTGTAACTCATTCTTCAGAGCCAGATTCAACTGATCCTTCGAGTTCTTGATCACCAAGCTGTTGGTCACATCGCGAAGCGATTTCTTTATGTCTGTTTCAAAAGCCCCACACTCTACTCGGACCTCAGCTTCCTTCTGTAAAATGGCTTTTTCGAATTTGCTGCCGGGTGCTTCATAGGCTTTCAGGTCCTCACTCAATTTGAGAAGGGACGTCCTGAGATCGGCTAGAGCCACCCTGGATCTGCAATCCAGCTTCTGGGTTCTGAATCTCTCCACGAGAGCAGAAAAGAAAGCCTCCATCCCGCTGCCTGTCCATCGCTCCTGGACGGGACAGGCTCCTTCAAAGGCAAAGCGTGCTGAGAGCGAAAGTACCGAGAAATCTGCATCTTTCAGCCCGGCCGCATCAACTGCCTTTTGAACGAGATCTCTTACTCTCTCCTGTTGCTCAACCTGCACCGAGGGAGCTTTCATAATTGTCGCCTGAATGAGCTCGCCATCCGGGCCTTCGTCTTCTTCAATGATGTCTGAGGCAGTTATGACTATGAGGAGCGGCTTCCCACGCCCGAGCAGGTTCACGATTTCTTCGATATCAGATCTGCGTTCTGGGCTGCTCGAAGCCAGAGTGTAGATGACCAGGTCCGCGGCATCGACGTATTGAGATGCCAGCCTGCCGTTTTCACTGTTGACGGAGTGGATGCCTGGGGTATCGACCCATGTGAAGCCAGGGAAAGAAAAATACTGGATCGAGGACGTCGTCTCACCAACGCCAATCCCAAAACTTTGTTGCCGGTCCATCTTTTCCGAGGACATGGCCTCGTTGAGCGACCCACCAGCCGCATAGAAAAATGCTGGCTTGGGATCGGCTTGCTTCACATTTTCTGCCTGAGGTGTGGGCACACCATAGGCTACGAAGTTGCCGAGCGATGATTTGCCAGCTTTCACCTTGCCGAACACGCAGACCATACGCCCCTGGCCACATTTTCTAGCGAATTCATACCGCTTGCCAAGTGACGCCAAGTCTGCGGTCAGTCTGATTGTAGTACCCCCGATCGAAGTGCTCCAGTGTTGCCTGGCCTCCCGCAGCGGATGGACGGGAGGAAGTTTCGCTCCCTCTTCGTTCACCAGTTCAACGGCTTCATACAACGTAGAACTGATGGCATTCAGAGAGGAGAAGCGCGCCTCTAACCCGGAACCGTTCTCAACCCTGACCATCTTGTCGACGACATCAAGAAAATGGCGCCGGTCTTTCACCAAGACTTTTTGAGAAGTTGCATCCATTTTCCGAGCCAAATTAAATAAGAATTCATCCAGCTATAAAAGTTTGTTACAATTGGTTCAAGGCCCTTCTATTTTCGGATTGATTGCAACTTCCTTAGCTGAAAATATGCCATTTTCAGCGAGG
>NZ_JAFVMG010000041.1 GCF_017377745.1 Acetobacter suratthaniensis
GTTGTTCGTTAGATATGCCTACCGTGATGCTGTTGCATACTGCTTTGGCGTAACCCCGAAATGCCGACGAAACTGATTGATGAGGTGGCTCTGGTCATAAAAGCCAACGCTCGTCGCCGTTTGCGCGGCACTTACGCCTTGAGCAAGCAGCGTTTTGGCGTGACCGAGCCGGATTTGTGTCAGGAATTGATGGACGGACAGTCCAGTCACTGCACGGAAACTGCGCATGAGGTGATATTGGCTGATCCCAACAGCTGAAGCGACCTGATCGATGCTCAGATGTCCGTGGAATTCGTCTGCGAGAAATGCCTGCGCTTTCCGGATATCGGCAGGACGCGATGCGGTTTTGACTGATCGTCCTGTACGCTCGCCATACCGTGCAATGACATGACCCAGCGCTTCATAAACGGCGCATTGCCGCTCGAGCGGATCCTGAGACTGTGAAGCGAGCAACGATGCCTGTAAGAGCCTATCGGCGAGATCCGTGTTCTGGCGGAGAAGGTCGCGTCCAAAGTCGAGATTGCCCTCCCCCGGCAGGATGTCTGCCGCCAGCACGTCGATGAACGGGGCAGTTGGATAGAAAGCGCAGTAATCCCACCCGAGGTCGCATTCTACGGCTTCGCCAGTATGCACTTCCCCCGGTGGGATAATCATGACGGTACCTGGCTCAGCGACGCCTTGATAGCGCGCAATGCGGTGTCGTTGAGCGCCGCGAACGAATGCCGCAATGACGAACTCGTCATGCGAGTGCGCGGGATAGCGATAATCGAAGCAGGATGCCCGCAACACATCCATCCCACCCTGCAGACTGGAATCACGCCACAATTTCAACCTGTCTCGGAGGTTCGCCATCGATCCTTCATCCCAATCTGTGCCCTGTGACGCATCAGAGCAGGATTTTCCAATCCTGTCCCGAATGCATCGATTAGTCAGGATACAGATTATTATGGAGATGAGCGATCAGACATGAATGAGATTTCATCTCAACGCCCTTTGCGCCAGAAGACTATCGGCATTCTTGGCGGCATGAGCAATCAGGCGACTGGCGAATATTATCGGATGCTCAACGAGCAGCTTAACCAGCATCTTGGTGGCTGGGATAATGGTGAAATCATCATCGCATCGGTTAATTTCGGAAACATCCAGTCTTTCGTTCGCGGGGGTCGCTGGGAGGAAGCCAAGGCCTATCTGGAGGACAAGATCCTGCGCCTTGAAGCGGCAGGTGTTGATGTCATCGCGTGCGTCTCCAACACCATGCACCGCGTTGTCGAGCCTGCCATGGTGGGACGGACGACGCCGTTGATCCATATCGCCGACCCGACCGGCGAAGCTATATGCAAGGCGGCCATAGGCCGCGTAGCTTTGCTAGGTACGATGCCGGTCATGCAATCGGAAGCACTACGCAAACGCTATCGCGAGAAATTTGGTATAGGGGTGATTGTCCCGAACGAGACCGACAAGGAGATTGTCGATCGCATCATCTTTGACGAATTGGTTCGTGGTGACCTGAGGCCAGAGTCCAAGGCCGAATATCTGCGTGTAGTCGAAGCGCTACGGGCCGAGGGCGCGGAAGGCGTAATCCTGGGTTGCACCGAGATATTCCTGCTTATCAACCAGTCAGATTTTCCAGCCTTCCCTGTCTTCGATACGACCGCTCTGCATATTCAGGCCATCGTAGACTTTGCTCTGGAAAAATAACTGCTCACCGTTACCTGTGAAGAAACGACACCGACATTCAGGAGAGAGTCATATGCACATGATCGGCCTTATCGGGGGCATGAGCTGGGAAAGCTCGGCAGAATATTACCGCATCATCAACGAAGGCGTTCGCAATAAGCGTGGGCCGACTGCATCCGCACCCTGCCTGCTCTGGTCTTTCGACTTTTCCGAGATCGAGGCGCTTCAGCATAAAGGGGACTGGGAAGGCCTGACCGCAAAAATGGTCGATGCGGCGCAGCGGCTCGAAGCTGGCGGAGCCAAGGTTCTGCTGATCTGCACCAACACCATGCATCGCATGGCCCCAGCGGTACAGGCGGCGGTCAGCATTCCGCTTTTGCATATTGCTGATCCAACAGCAGAGCGGATAAAGGCGGCAGGTTTTTCGAAAGTTGGCCTGCTGGGCACAGCTTTTACAATGGAGCATGATTTCTACAAAGGTCGCCTGATCAACAACCATGGTCTCGACGTTATCGTGCCAAACGACGAGGATCGTGCGACCGTTCATCGCATTATTTATGAAGAGCTGGTGGCAGGCCAGATCAAGGAGGCATCCCGCGTAGCCTACAAAGCAGTCATTGCCCGTTTAGTCGAAGCGGGTGCAGAAGCCATCATTCTGGGCTGTACCGAAATCATGCTGCTGGTAAGGCCCGAGGATAGTAGTGTGCCGATCTTTGACACCACAGCGCTCCACGCTGAGGCCGCGATAGAGTTCACGCTCAAAGATTGACGATTTCGCATCCGTTATACGGTTGACGTACTATCAAGTCAGGTCAGGGAATATGAGAATGAAACCCGTCTGGGCACTGTTCCTCGCGATTTACCTTCTGGCCTCACCCGCTGGTGCGCAAACGATCAGAACCGATTGTCCTGCTTGCAACCTGATGGCCCAACATGAACTTGTCGGCACTGTTGGAGCCGAGATCACGGATCCGCAACAGGCGCATATTGCGGAACGCG
>NZ_JAFVMG010000042.1 GCF_017377745.1 Acetobacter suratthaniensis
GCCTACGCCGCCGCAGCGCCACACCACGCAGGCTCCCCCTTCGCCCGCGCCGGATGTGCCCGATACATCGGCCGGTTCTTCGCCGCTGAACAACGTGCAGCCGGTCTATCCGCCCGAGATGGAGGAGGAGAACATCGAAGGCCGCGTGACACTCGCCTGCGATGTGGAAGTCACGGGTATGACCAGCAACTGTCAGGTACAGTCGGTGTCCGGTGGGCAGGCCTTTGTCCGCTCGGCCATGGATTATCTGGCCCGTGCCCGTTACCGCCCGGCCCAGCGTAACGGTGTGCCGGTCAAGGAACTGCACAAGGTATATGTGATCCGTTTCCGGCTGGATGACTGATACGGGCCTGTCCGGCTTGCCGGACACCCGCGAGCAAGAGAATGACCATGATGGCCGACCCGCGCAGGCAGAAAGCCTGCCCGTGGTGCGGGCCGCAGCAGTAAGGATTTAGACCAAGATGATCAGGGTGCCTCGTTCTTCCGTTTCTGGTCCTGCCGTGTCCATGCTGGCGCTGGTGCTGGCGGTTTCGGCCCCTGTGGCCGTGAGCACAACGGCCCGGGCGCAGGACGCCGCGCCGCCTGCCGCTACGGCTCCGGCCAGCCCCGCCCCGGATGCGGCGGCTCCCGCAGCGCCCGCTCCCGCAGTTCCGGCCCCCGAGGCCGCAGCGCCTGCTCCGGATGCCGCAGCCCCAACCGCCACCCCGGCGGCCCCGCCTGCGGTCGAACCCCCGGCAGCGGCCCCGGCCCCCGAGAGCAATCCTTACGGTCTGAGTGCGCTGTGGTCGAATGGTGACTTCGTGGCCCGCACGGTGCTGCTGATCATGCTGACGATGTCGCTGGGCACGTGGTTCATCATGATCACGAAGTTTATCGAGCAGGCGCGCCTGTTCTCCGCAGGCCGGGCGGCCCGTCAGGATTTCTGGACAAAAGCCAGCATTCAGGATGGTGCGGCCGCTCTGCAGGCTGGCTCTCCGTTCCGCTATATTGCCGATACGGGCATTGTGGCCGCCGAGCACCATGAAGGCACGCTGCAGGAAAGCATCGACCTGCGCACCTGGACGGGCATGTCCATCCAGCGCGCGGTGAACAACATTCAGGGCAACCTGCAAAAGGGTCTGGCGTTTTTGGGAACGGTGGGGTCCACCTCGCCGTTTATCGGTCTGTTCGGCACGGTGTGGGGTATCTACCACGCGCTGACGGCCATTGGCATTGCGGGTCAGGCCTCGATCGACAAGGTGGCCGGGCCTGTGGGTGAATCGCTCATCATGACGGCGTTTGGTCTGGCCACGGCGGTTCCTGCGGTGCTGGGCTACAACCTTCTGGTGCGGCGCAACAAGGGTGCGATGGATCTGGTGCGTGACTTTGCCGATGACCTTCAGTCGATCCTGATTGGCGGCGTGCGGCACGGTGGTGTGGACACGGTTACGGTGCGTGCAGACCACTCGCCCACCACGACCACCGTCTCGAACCGGGTGGGCTGACCCATGGGGATGCATGTCGGCGGCGATGACGGGGGAGAGGACGACGTCGTCTCCGCCATCAACACGACCCCGCTTGTCGATGTCATGCTGGTGCTGCTGATCATCTTCCTGATCACGATCCCTGTTGCGACCCATACGGTCAAGGTTGATCTGCCCAAGGATCTGAGCCAGCCGACGCAGACGAAGATCAGCAACGTTGTTGTGGCGGTGACGGCGGATAACCGGGTCTGGTGGGACCAGACGGTGGTTGCCGACATGGCGGCGCTGGAAACCCGTCTGGAGCAGGCTGCGGTGCAGCGCCCGCAGCCGCAGATCCAGATCCGGGCTGACGGGCATGTGCGTTACGAGAAGGTGGGCGGGATTATTGCCGCGTGCCAGCAGGCGGGCATCAGCCATATCGACTTCATTACCGAGCAGCCGAAGGAGCACTGAAGGATGGGCATGAATGTCGGGTCTGACAGCACCACGGAAGACGAGGGCATTGTTGATATCAACACCACGCCCCTGATTGACGTGATGCTGGTGCTGCTGATCATGCTGATCATCACGATCCCGCTGCAGACGCAGTCTGTTTCGATTGACCTGCCGCAGGGCAACCCGCCACCCGCCACGCATGAGGTGCCGGTTGTGACGCTGGCGATCGATTTTGACAATGCGATCACGTGGAATGGCGAACCTGTTGGCTCTGAGGCGGAGCTTCAGTCGCGGCTGGCGGAGATCGCTACGGGGCCGGAGGACATGCGTGCGGAGTTCCATGTCGTGCCGAACAGGCTGGCGGATTATAAAACCGTTATCCACGTCATGGCGGACGCCCAGCGCCTAGGCGTCTCCAAAATGGCTATCCTCGGGCACGAACAGTTTCTG
>NZ_JAFVMG010000043.1 GCF_017377745.1 Acetobacter suratthaniensis
AAAAAAGTTCATTAAAACAGCCTGTTAATCCCGCTTTGCTCTCAACTTGCGGTTGTCGCAAGCTGAGAAGCAATCCTGCCCCCGCAACCACTGAGTTCCACAAAGGCCCGGCATTCGCCCGGGCCTTTGTCGTTTCAGCGCCTTTCTGCGCGGTGAAACGCAGAATGCGACCCAGTTCGCCGTGCAGAACCGCGAAGGACTCTCCCCGCTTGCGGCCCGGTGTGATCACAATCTTTTCGATCAGCGCCCGTAGCGCCTGTGTCGCTTCCGGCCGGTCCTCCGGATCGTTGAGGGAGGCGGCGAGGCGTTCGACTTTCTGTCGGAAGATCTCCGCGACCTGCGGATGGATGTCCGGCGTGGCGTCATCCGCCTCTTTCAGGCTGGCCCTGAGTTCCTGTTCCCGCTGCCGCAACTCGGTCAGACGCTGCTTGATGCCTTCGTCGTAAAGACCATTCTCGATCGCGTCGAAAATGCCTTTCACGCCTTTCTCGATCTTGCCCAGCTCCGTTTTCCAGGCGCTGATGCTGGCGCGCCGTTCATGATTCAGCCGGTTGGTTTCCTCGACATAGGCGCGCATCGCCTCGGCTGCGGCCTCCGGCGCGAGCAGCCTTTCCTTGAGGCCGGTCAGCACGCGCTCTTCCAGTTCTTCGCGCCCGACGGTGACGGTCGTGGTGCAACCGCGACGGGCGATGCGGTTCGAGCAGGCGAAGCGGTCCTTCTGGCGCAGGGAGTAGGTGCCGCCACAGACACCACAGAACACCATGCCGGAGAACAGCGCCTTGGGGCGGTGCGTTCCATTGAGGCGGTTCACGGCCGACTTCCTGACTGCCGTGATGACGTTCGCGTATTTGGCGGCAATCTCTGCCTGTTTGCGTCGGACCGCCTGCCACAGATCGTCGTCAATGATGCGGAGTTCCGGCACATCCTTGATGATCCATTCAGATTCCGGATTCATCCGTGAGACCCGGCGGCCGGTGCTGGGGTTTTTCATGTAGCGAAGGCGGTTCCAGACCAGTCGTCCGATATAGAGTTCGTTGTTGATAAGACCGGTACCACGCTGGACGTGACCCCGGATCGTGGTGTCGACCCACGGGTTTCCCTGGGGACCGGGGACGCCTTCGTCGTTAAGGGTGCGTGCGATCAGGCGCGGACTGACGCCAGCGGCGAAATCCCGGAAGACCCGTTTGACCACGGCGGCTTCGGCCGGCTCGATCTCCCGGTCACCCCGGATCGGCTCGCCATGGGCGTCGAACTGGCGGACGACCTTGTAGCCGTAGCACAGGCCACCGCCGGATTTTCCTGCCTCGACCCGGCCCTGAAGGCCGCGATGGGTCTTGGCGGCCAGATCTTTCAGGAAGAGGGCGTTCATCGTGCCCTTCAGGCCGACATGCAGTTCGCTGATTTCGCCTTCCGAGAGCGTGACGATGGTCACGCCGGCGAATTTCAGGTGTTTGAACAGGGTGGCGACGTCAGCCTGATCACGGGAGATGCGATCCAGCGCCTCAGCCAGCACGATGCTGAAATGACCGCGCCGTGCATCCTGAAGCAGGGTCTGGATACCGGGGCGCAGGATCATGCTGGCGCCGGATATTGCCGCGTCATGGTAGGTATCCACGACCTTCCATTTTTCACGCTTCGCGTGGGCGCGGCAGATGCGGAACTGGTCGTCGATCGACGCGGCGCGCTGGTTGTCGGAGGAATAGCGGGCATAGAGCGCGACGCGGATCATGGCAGGACTCCGGGCAGTGTCTTTCGGGTTGGAGAAGGCGAAAAAGCTTACCTCTGGTTTGCCCTCCGGGCGGTAGTCAATTCGGATCGTCTGACGATCACGATTTCCGGGCGAGTTTCAATGTTCGTCTGCCACGATGTCCATGACGCCTCTGGCGTTCGTATTCCTCACGGGCCATCTGCCGACCGATCAGCCGGGCCAGACGTAGGACGCTCACGTCCGTTAGGTGTGGATCGACATCGCCGCTAGGTAGAATGATTTCGATCAGAGAAGGTCTGTATCGCGTATTCATGGTGGTTCTCCAGGGAGGCCTGGAGCCATTGGGCGATGTCATACAGTCGTGGAAAAGGCGAAAATCACGTGATGCGGCAATCGGCGGTGTTTGCGTAAGTAATGGGATGGATGAGTAAACATCAACGGGCAGGCGGGGGAGGGGTGTATGTCATGGTGGGTTTTTAATGGATTCGCGTCTCCAGGCCGGCTGTCTGCTTGTGCATTGAGCAGACAGCCGGCAATCGCCGTCATGT
>NZ_JAFVMG010000044.1 GCF_017377745.1 Acetobacter suratthaniensis
TCTGGCAGGGTCATGGGGCGGAAACGCACCTGATCGAGCAGGCCGGTGCGGGCCAGATGATGGCAGACCATGGAGCCAAAGCCCCCTTCGGAGCCTTCCTCGATAGTGATCAGCACCGCATGGTTGCGCGCAAGGTTCTCCAGCAGGGCGGTGTCCAGCGGTTTGGCAAAGCGGGCATCCGCAACCGTGGGCGCAAGGCCCTGCGCCGCGAGAATATCCGCAGCCTGCAGGCAGTCCGCCAGCCTTGGGCCAAGCGAGAGAATGGCAACGCCACCCTTTTCCGCACCCGACTGGCGGCCCATTTCGCGCACGATCCGCCCACGCCCGATTTCCAGCACCGTGCCGGTGGCGGGCAGGTCAAGACCCAGACCATTGCCGCGCGGGTAACGCAGCGCGATCGGCCCTTCGTCAAACGCCACCGCCGTGGCCGTCATGTGCAGCAGTTCAAGCTCATCAGACGGCGCCATAATGGTCATGCCCGGCAGGCAGCCAAGATAAGCAATGTCGAACGATCCGGCATGCGTGGCCCCATCGGCCCCCACCAGACCAGCGCGATCAATGGCAAAGCGTACCGGCAGGTTCTGCAGCACCACATCGTGCATCACCTGATCATAGGCGCGCTGCAGGAAGGTGGAGTAAATCGCGCAGAACGGCCGCAGCCCTTCCGAGGCCATACCTGCGGCGAAGGTGACGGCATGCTGTTCGGCAATGCCGACATCGAAAAAGCGCTCGGGGTAATTCTTGGCAAAAGCGTCCAGCCCCGTGCCCGAGGGCATGGCCGCGGTAATGGCGGCCACCCGCTCATCCTGCCCGGCAATCCGCACCAGTTCACGCGCGAAAACGGATGTATAGCTCGGCGGCCCGGCAGGCCCCTTGTTCTGCTCACCCGTGACGACATTGAACTTGGCCACGGCATGATACTTGTCGCCCGCGTTTTCGGCGGGGCGGTAGCCATGCCCTTTTTCCGTGATGACGTGCAGCAGGATCGGGCCGTTATCCGTATCGCGCAGGTTTCGCAGGATCGAGATGAGCTGGGGTAGATCATGCCCGTCCACCGGGCCGACATAATACATGCCCAGTTCTTCAAACAGCGTGCCACCGGTGATCATGCCACGGGCATATTCATCCGCCTTGCGGGCGGTGCGTTCCACCGGGGCGGGCAGCTTCTTGACGAAGCGCCCGGCCAGCTCACGCAGCCCCATGAACTTGCGCGAAGACATCAGCCGCGACAGGTAGTTGGACATCGCGCCCACAGGCGGAGCGATGGACATCTCGTTGTCGTTGAGGATGACGATCAGCCGCTCGGCTCCCGGCCCGGCCACGGAGGCGTTATTCATCGCCTCATACGCCATGCCAGCGGAAATCGAGCCATCGCCGATCACCGCGATCACATTGCGCTCACGGTAGGAGGAATCATCCTTGGCGCGCAGGTGGTGCGCCACCGCCATGCCCAGACCAGCCGAGATGGAGGTAGAGGAATGAGCCGCCCCGAACGGGTCGTATTCGCTTTCAGAGCGACGGGTAAAGCCTGACAGCCCGCCCGGCTGGCGCAGGGTACGGATGCGCTCGCGCCGTCCGGTCAGGATCTTGTGCGGATAGGCCTGATGTCCCACATCCCAGATCACCCGGTCATCCGGCGTATCGAACACCGCATGCAGCGCCACGGTCAGCTCAACAACACCCAGAGACGCGCCAAGATGCCCGCCCGTGGTCGAAACCGCGTCAATCGTTTCCGCACGAAGCTCGTCAGCAACCTGAACAAGCTGATCAACCGAGAGGTTCCTCAGGTCAGACGGATACCGAACGCGATCCAGACCAGAAAAACGGCCAAACGTCGGAATCCGCTCAAAGGCGTC
>NZ_JAFVMG010000045.1 GCF_017377745.1 Acetobacter suratthaniensis
TTGCGTCCGCAGGAGACTGAAGAACAGGGAACGGCTGCGGCTCCGCGCAGCCTTGCGCCGACCAGTGTAGCGGCACCCAAAGAGCGGGCGGCCATTTCCGGTACGGGGCTGGCCATGTTGGGCCAGATCCGCACACAGGCGTTGCATGCAGCGCTTGATGCGGTGGTTGAGGATGTCGACCCGTGGGATCTGGTCGCGGCCTTGTTGCTGGCGCTTGGCGGCAAGAATGTCTCAGTGCGTACCCCTGAGCGTGAGCCTTATGGTCAGATGAGCCGACAGGAGACCGCTCTGGCCGCGCTCTTCCCCGAAGGTGTGTTGATCCGTGATCCGGCACTCCTACGACAGGAGGCGGTGGCCGTGCTCAAGAATGTCGCAAACTGTACGATCAGCCAGCACAGCGGAAGTGGTCTAACGGCCCAGCTGATGGGGCTGCTGTTCGACGCCGATGCGCAGATGCCCAATATGGCGTTCGACGACTTCCTCAAATGTTTCAGTAAGCCCGGCATCATGGAGGCGGGGAAGGCGCTCAAACTCCTGCCTCGCAACACCGGCAAGGAGATGCGTAATGCCATCATGGCGCATGTGGGGGCTGAGGGTCGGTGGGTGCCCGAGCAGGCCGGGTTTGGGGCTGCTGCCGAGGACTGGAAAGTGGAACTGGCCGCTATGGTGCGTAACGCTGAAAGGCTGGCCTCTTTGAGAGGCAGTCATGAGGGCGACGAGGAGGAAGAGGGTGATTTCGATCATCTGCTTCCCGTTGAAGAAGAACTGTATGGAACTGGTCTGGAAGGGCCGGACGAGGCTGAAACTACGCCGTCAGAAACCGCTGACGCAGGCGAGGCCCATGACCCTGAAGAACAGAAAGACGACGCAGCCGAGCTGCAGAACGCTCTGCTTGAACAGGCCGCCGAGGCCCTGACGTCGGACGCTGCCGATGCTGACGCGCGGGCCGCAGTGAAAGCCCATCTGGACAGCCACCTTGAGGTGGTGAGGATCGCCGCCTGACGGCGGTAACTCCCAGACCAGAATCCAAAAAACACAGACCAGACAGCGCGCCTGCCAGAACGGAGCCGCGCGTTCAAACGGTGGGGCTTCGCTCCCGGCGCTGCGCGCCGCGTTTGAGCGCGCGGCCGCCGTCCCGGCAGGCATCAGGTATTCAGAAAAGGAGAATGCCATGCGTCCGATTGCCTTCCTGCCTCCCGCGCCCCAAAGGTCCACCCCGTCACGCTGGGCCTGTGTGGACGCTTCCGTAACGTGCCGGCGCTGCCATCACGAATGGCCCGCTGGTGATCCGGCCTACCAGATGGCGTGTCGTGGCTGTGGGGCGCTGTCTGGCCAGCCCTGCTGCCGCCCAGAGGGCGGGAACGAGCGCGTGTGCTTCCAGCGTGATCAGGATGCGCGCAGGGCCGGGCTGCTGATCCCCTGCGAGGGGCTGAGCTGGGACGGCCGCCACGACAAGCCCCTGAAGCTCTCCCTGAGCCGCTCACCTGACGCGCGCGCGGTGCTGAGCGGTGCGCCTCCCGCCCGTCGTTTTGCTGCCTGACCCAATGCAGGGAGGCCCGACCGCCAGCCTGCATCCAGAGAAAACAGAACCGAGACTGAGCCTGACGAGTGCCT
>NZ_JAFVMG010000046.1 GCF_017377745.1 Acetobacter suratthaniensis
CTGCGTCCGCAGGAGGCGGGCGAACAGGGGGCCACTACGTCCTCGCGTAGCGTTGCGCCCGCAAGTGTTGCTGCGCCTAAAGAGCGGGCGGCCATTTCTGGCACCGGTCTGACTATGCTGGGGCTCATCCGCACACAGGCGTTGCACGCGGCACTCGATGCGGTTGTTGAGGATGTAGACCCGTGGGATCTGGTTGCGGCCCTGCTGCTGGCCCTTGGCGGCAAGAATGTCACCGTGCATACCCCTGAACGGGAGCCTTATGGTCAGATGAGCCGACAGGAGATCGCTCTGGCCGCGCTCTTCCCCGAAGGTGTGTTGATCCGTGATCCTGCCCTGCTACGACAGGAAGCGGTTTCTGTGCTCAAGAACGTCGCAAACTGCACGATCAGCCAGCATAGCGGCAGTGGTGTAACGGCCCAGCTCATGGGGCTGCTGTTCGATGCTGATGCACAGATGCCCAATATGGCGTTCGACGACTTCCTCAAATGCTTCAGCAAGCCCGGTATCATGGAGGCGGGTAAGGCACTGAACCTGCTGCCTCGTAACACCGGTAAAGAGATGCGAAATGCCATCATGGCGCATGTGGGGGCTGAGGGGCGCTGGGTGCCCGAGCAGGCCGGGTTTGGGTCTGCTGCCGAGGGCTGGAAAGCGAAACTGGACGCTATGGTGCGTAAAGCCGAAAGGCTGGCCGCTTTGAGTGCGGATCATGATGGCCACGACGAGGAAGAGGGCGAATTTGACCACCTGCGTCCCGTTGAAGAAGAACTGTATGGAACAGGTCTGGAAGGGGCGGACGAAGCTGAGACTACGTCGGCAGAAACCGCTGATGCAGCCGAGGTAGCGGCCCCTGAAGGCCGGGACGATGAAACGGCCGAGCTGAAGGACGCGCTGCTTGAACAGGCTGGCGCGGTGCTGGCGTCGGACGATGCCGGTCCTGACGCGCGGGCTGCGGTGAAAGCCCATCTGGACAGCCACCTTGAAGTGGTGCGGATCGCCGCCTGACGGCGGCCGGTTCCAGACTAAAACCCAAAAACACAGACCAAAAACGTGCCTGCCAGAACGGAGCCGCGCGTTCAAACGGTGGGGCTGCGCTCCCGGCGCTGCGCGCCGCGTTTGAGCGCGCGGCCGCCGTCCCGGCAGGCAGCAGGTATTCAGAACAGGAGAATGCCATGCGTCCGATTATCTTTCCGCTTCCCGCGGCCAAAAGGCCTGCCCCGTCACGCTGGGCCTGTGTGGACGCTTCCGTAACGTGCCGGCGCTGCCATCATGAATGGCCCGCTGGTGATCCGGCCTACCAGTTGGCGTGTCGCGGCTGCGGGGCACCAAACGGCCAACCCTGCTGCCGCCCTGAGGGCGGGAACGAGCGCGTGTGCTTCCAGCGTGATCAGGATGCGCGCAGATCAGGGCTGTTGATCCCCTGCGAGGGGTTGAGCTGGGATGGTCGCCACGACAAGCCCCTGACGCTCTCTCTGAGCCGTTCGACCGACGCTCGCGCGGTGCTGAGTGGTGCGCCTCCAGCCCGGCGTTTTGCTGCCTAGGCCAATGCAGGGAGGCCCAACCGCCCGCCTGCGCCCAAGGAAAACAGAACCGAGACTGAGCGTGACGACTGTCC
>NZ_JAFVMG010000047.1 GCF_017377745.1 Acetobacter suratthaniensis
GCTGTCCACAAGATGGGGTGGACGGCCTCCTTGTGGCATCAATGTGCCATGATGGAGGTTGATGCACCATCAGGAGGAGACCATCCGCATGAAAGCTAGCATAATTGGCCTGGATATTGCCAAATCCGTTTTTCAGGCTCATGGCGCTGACGCAAGTGGAAAGTGCGTTTTCAAACGCAAGCTTGGGCGGAGTGAAGTGTCTGCATTTTTTGCAGAGCTTGAACGCTGCGAAGTTGTCCTGGAAGCCTGCGGGTCTGCTCATTACTGGGCTCGGGTGATCAGCAGCGCGGGTCATGATGTCAAACTCGTCTCCCCCGATCGGGTCCGACCTTTTGCGAAAAAAGGCAAAAAGAATGACGCCGTTGATGCGGCGGCGATCTGTGTGGCGGCAACTCACCCTGATACAATGTTTGTTCCGATCAAGACCGAAGAACAGCAGGGCGTGTTGTCTCTGCATTCGACCCGTGCTCTTCTGGTCAAACAGCAGACCATGCTGAGTAACGCACTCCGTTCGCTTGCCTCCGAATTCGGGCTGATTGTCCCTCTGGGCACCAGTCGGCTCCCGGAGCTAATGGCTAAGGTTGAGACGTCAGCCGACTTACCGGCTGCCATGAAGCAGAGTGCCATATCGTTATTTGAACACTACCAGAAAGTCGCTGAGAGTATCGATGCGTTGGAAGCACAGATCAGGGCTCATGCAAAAAACAATGAAGATGCCCGCCGTCTGATGACAATTCCAGGCGTTGGTCCCGTGACCGCATCGCTGGTTGTGGCGTCTGTCGCAGATATCGGTTCGTTTGCCTCAGCACGACATTTTGCCGCGTGGCTTGGGCTTGTACCCCGTCAGTATTCCACCGGGGGGAAAACCCAGCTGGGCAGGATTACCAAGACGGGCAACCGCCAGATCAGAATGCTTCTGGTTCTTGGAGCGACATCCATGCTCAACCGTGCTCACCAGTGGAATAGTGCGGCGGGGCAGTGGATGTGCCAACTCATCGAACGTCGCCCCAGACGCCTGGCAACAGTAGCGCTTGCCAATAAAATGGCCCGTATCATCTGGGCATTATTAGCACGCAAAGAGATCTATCGTCCGGCTGGTTGCAGTGTCACCGCTGCCTGACCCGCATCAGCAGGACGATGGAGACCGGGGTCCGCCCCGGTAGATCCGGCAGTATGTACTAACCAACGTGATGGGAAGACTGTGATCGGAAACAGTTTCAGGTAATACCGTCTGTGGATTTGTGCCTTTGAGCACGCCTACAAGTTTGGTACCTGACACGCGAGCGTACACCCATAATGGCCAGCGAAAGCTTTCGCACGAACAGGCCGGACATAAGTACGCATCTGACCGGATCTTCATATCAAATCGGTAGTCGTCATCCAGCCGGTGAAACAAACAATAAACTTTGGAAATCGCACAGGGAGACTCGTGTGAAACATTGTGTTTGAACGGCCGTCCACATAAATCCACAGGAGGGACCCAAAGGGCTGCGCGACGCGACCGCCAAGAGTCAGGCGGCGCGCAGCCCTTTGGGAGGTGCCTGTGGAGTTGTGGGCAGCTCGTCGGGAGG
>NZ_JAFVMG010000048.1 GCF_017377745.1 Acetobacter suratthaniensis
TGCGACTTTGTGCATGGACCCGTGTAAGACCACCGCGGACACACCAGACGCCTGCGGCGGCCTACGGCGGGCGCGTCACACGCGCCCTCTGGTGCAGCGACGACCTTGCGGCGGGTGAGGGCGTTTTGCTCAGGAGTGAAGGAGTGGGGTGGAGCGATTATGCCTCCTGCCTGCCGTTCCGGGTGCGGGACGCTCAGGGGCGCGAGGTATAGAATGACATAACGGGCAATAGAAAAGCGGTTTGATTTATTTTTTTCTTACCGGAGAAAAGTGGGGGGAAATAAATAAAAGAACCACGAAATATTATTTCTTATCGCACCATGAAAAAGAACGAAAAAACACGCTTTTTTGGCTGTTTTCCGCGCTTTTTTGCTTGTGATGTTTCTCTTGTCGTACTAATCTTTACTTGTTGAGAGGGAGTGGGCCCGAGCAACAAAGCGCCCCGGTCAGTGTTTCCGCCACCAGACCGGAGCTAGCCAGAACAGAAAAGGCACTTTCATGTCCGACGTGAACAACACTTTAAACAACGCTTCTGTCCCCGTGCAAGGGGAGAGTGTCTGCACCGGGCGGTGCTGCGAGTGCGCTAACCGTAATGTCACCTGTTTCATGGAACTGGAAGACGCCCATTATTCCGATCAGACGCTCGCAGCTTTGGCGAAGTATCACGGTTGGAGCCATTGCGACCCGAAGCGCCCAAAAGGTGGGGTAGAGCGTCTGTTCAAAGGTCAGGCCCCGGACGGCATGCTGGTTCCCGATGGCGCCCGGTATCTGGTGGCGGGTTATGCTGCTGACCCGGAAAGCCGCCGGTATATTTCCCTGTATTGCGGTTGGGATCTGGTGGCGGATTTTGACGGCCGGAATGGATCGCCTGCCGAGATTGCGCGGCAGCTCAATGAGCGTGCGGAGCAGTATGCCCGCCAGCAACAGGCACAGTTTAAAGCTGCCTGAGCATCCCTTCGGTTCGTATTCTTTCAGCCTTGATATCGATTAATGGAGCAGACACATGGCAGGCAGCGTCAACAAGGTCATTCTGGTGGGTAATCTGGGCAAAGACCCCGAAGTGCGTATGACACAGGGTGGTGCAAAGATCGTTTCTTTTACGCTGGCGACGAGCGACACATGGAACGACCGGGCTTCTGGTGAGCGCCGCGAACGCACGGAATGGCACCGGGTCGTCATTTTCAATGACCGTCTAGCTGATGTGGCCGAGCGCTTTCTTCGTAAAGGGCGGCAAGTCTATCTGGAAGGTTCACTCCAGACCCGCAAATGGACGGATCAGGGCGGGCAGGAGCGCTTTACCACCGAGGTGATTATTGATCGCTTCCGTGGGGAACTGACCCTTCTGGACAGCCGCCCGGATGGCGAGGCGGGTGGTCAGTATGGTGCGCCCGCCGAACGCAGGCAGGCGGCTCCCGCCTACAGCGGCAACGCTGGCCCGGACGACGAAATCCCGTTCTGAGCGGTGAAGGATGGCGCGCGCAG
>NZ_JAFVMG010000049.1 GCF_017377745.1 Acetobacter suratthaniensis
CACGACTTTATGCCGGAACCAGCTGTTAGAGGCAGCGGACACACCAGACGCCTTCGGCGGCCTACGGCGGGCGCGTCACACGCGCCCCCTGGTGCAGCACCGACCTTTTGGCAGGCGCGGGGCGTTTTGCTCAGGAGTGAAGGAGTGGGGTGGGGCGATTATGCCTCCTGTCCGCCGTTCTGGGGCGGGTTGCACAGGGCATCGAGGTATAGAATCATCCTGTGAAAATATAAAAAACGGCGAAAACAGTTTGTTATTTTTTCAATGAATACATAACAAGTAACCGAAATAATTACGAAATATTGTTTCGTTTATCGGTGCAAAAAAGAATGAAAAAACATGCTTTTTTGGCTGTTTTTCGCGCTTTTTTGCTTGTGCTGTTTTTCTTGGCGTACTAATCTTTACTTGTTGAGAGGGAACAGGCCCGAACAACAAAGCGCCCCGGTCGGTGTATCGAGCACCAAACCGGGACTAGCCAGAACAGAAAGGGATAGTTTCATGTCCAACGTAAACGACACTGTAAGCATTTTGCCTGCATTTTCGCAAGGTACTGTGGAGGGGCTGCATTACTCAGATCTGACACTCGCGGCCTTGGTGGAACGATACGGCTGGCAATACTATGATGCACAGCGGCCCCAGAATGGTGTGGAACGTCTGTTTGTCGGGATTGCCGCCGATGGAATGATGAGTCCTGATGGCGCACGCTATCTTAGCGCCAATTATTCCGCAGATCCGGAAAGCCGCCGGTATATCGCCCTGCATTATGGGTTTGACCTGCTCAAAGATTGGGACGGTCGGGAAGGAACGCCAGCGGAGATCGCTGCCCAGGTAAACAAATGGGCGGAGCAGTACGCCCAGAGGGAACGGGCCACGCTGAAAGCCGCTTAAATCGTAATTCAGATCAGCGATATTCTTCTCAATATTTTTGGTGGAGCAGACACATGGCAGGCAGCGTCAACAAGGTCATTCTGGTCGGCAATCTGGGCAAAGACCCCGAAGTGCGTATGAGTCAGGCCGGGGCAAAGATCGTTTCTTTCACGCTGGCGACGAGCGACACATGGAACGACCGGGCTTCGGGTGAGCGCCGCGAACGCACGGAATGGCACCGGGTGGTGATTTTCAACGACCGTCTGGCTGATGTGGCCGAGCGCTTTCTGCGCAAAGGGCGGCAGGTTTATCTGGAAGGTTCTCTCCAGACCCGCAAATGGACGGATCAGGGCGGGCAGGAACGCTACACCACCGAGGTTGTGCTTGCGGCTTTTCGGGGTGAACTGACCCTTCTGGACAGCCGCCCGGATGGCGAAACCGGTGGCCAGTATGGTGCGGCTCCCGAGCGCAGGCAGGCGGCTCCCGCTTACGGCAACACTGGCCCGGTGGACGAAATCTCGTTCTGAGCGGCGGAAAATGGCGCGCGTCT
>NZ_JAFVMG010000005.1 GCF_017377745.1 Acetobacter suratthaniensis
GACTAAAATCCACCGCAGGAAACACGCGGGATGTAATCGGAAAGCAGGCCGTTCTAGGTGCCTGCATGTTTTCGGCTGCGCTGTGCGCGCGTTTGCATAAAAAATTCTAGCCCCATTGATTTTATGGATGATTTTAATGCTCGAGGTTGTTGTAAAATAAAATAAGAAATCGCTTTGTGGCGGTTTCTTCACAACTATTCCGTCCGGTCACTAGGAGCTCAGCTTGATGCCGCCTGCCCTTTCTGATGCTGTGATTGCTGTCATAGGCGCGAATGGGCGGTCTGGAAGGGTTCTCTGTTATGCTCTTCTCGGGCTTGGTTATCGGGTTATTGCGGTAGTCAGAAACACGCAGACACTTGAATCTGATATCGCCCGGCAGAGCTATGCCGTACGACAGGCGGATCTGACGCAACAGGATACTCTTGGTGCAGCCCTGCAGGGAGCCAACCTCGTTATTAACACAGCCCATGCCCGCTTTTTGCCTGCCATTCTGGCGGCAACAGCCGCCCCTGTTATTGCTTTGGGCAGCACCCGCAAGTTTACCCGCTGGCCTGATGCTCATGGGATGGGGGTGATGAAGGGGGAGGAAGCGCTACAACAGGATGGTCGGCCTTCTGTGATTTTACATCCGACCATGATTTATGGTGCACAGGGCGAAAACAATGTGCAGCGTCTGGCGGCTCTTCTTAAAAAACTTCCCTGCGTGCCTTTGCCTAATGGGGGCAGTTTTCTTGTGCAGCCTATCAACCAGAGTGATGTTACTCGCAGTCTGGTCGCTGCTGTAGAGCTTATGGTGGCAGGGAAAATAAAGAGGCCGGAAAGTATCGTTATTGCCGGGCAGGAGGCGATCACATACAGCACGTTTATTCGTATGATTGTCAGTTTTGCCGGCATGAAGTCGCGGCCTGTCTTTACCGTTCCGGTCTGGCTGCTGCTGGCTGCATCCTGTGTTATGCGGTTTATACCGGGTCTTCCGCGTATTGAAGCGGATGAAGTGCGCAGATTGGCAGAAAATAAAAACTTCAATACAAATGAAATGAAAGAAAAACTAAATATAGAGCCAATTTCTTTCGAGAAGGGGCTGAGAGAATTATTTAGCAATCGGTGAAGTGGTCTGATTTTTTTAGATATATTTTTTATTCGATCTGTAATGCTCTAAGAACCTCTTGGCATTGAGACCATGGAGGGTTCACAGAACCTTTGATTGACTGCTCTTGCACCTGATTTCGGGTTTTTAGCGTGTTGACGGCTACTTCTCAGGCCTGACTTTTACTCTGGGTTTTGAGCAGAGTGACGAATGCATGCATCTGGGATGCTACGTGGCGGTGTTAATCCGCTTCCGGAGCAGAAAGCGGCGCATATTATAGATGATATTGGCCAGCCCTGATCCTCGTCTGCTCAGACCGTTGAGGCTGTATTGCTTTTCTCAAACAGGCGCTCTCTCAAGCGCGAGCCATCACCGGAGGCGGCATCTGTCGTCTGCTATTTGCGGATCAGCCGAAATTTCCGGTCGATGCAGATACCCGCTTTGTAGGATAGCTTGTAAGGCTTGTCCTGCCAGTCCTGTGTGTCTGCCCTTCACGCAGATCTTCTTTCTTCGCATTGGTATTGCGCCGCTTCGGAGCCGCTACCACTCTCTCCAAATGACATCGGCTCAACACGGTGCAATCCCACGCGCACAAACCCAAAAGCAAAAAAATCCACGAAAAATACTCAAGGTCGTGAATAAGATAGGCTAGTTGGCATACGATGAAAGTATCATCCATTTCTTTTCTGAATGAACAACATTATAAAATGGAACTTTGTAATTTCCAGATGATATTAACTTCCATATTTTTTCGTTTTCTGTAATTCCTATTGTTGTGCAATGTAATTTTTTTAATAAAAATATTACGTCTTCTGTTGTTGCTGAGCCGTTATAGAATTTATTTATAATATTATTAGCTTCATCCGAAGAGTTTTGTGATACCCCTCCAGAGAATGCTCTAATGTATTCACGAGAAAGATAACATGATTTCCTTTGCGTCAGGAGACCGCCTCCAATATTTACAGGCCATGATTCAGCAGATCTGTAGAGATCCGGGAATGTCAGAACCCGACCGCTGACCGGTGTTGTATCACGGAGTGCCAGCCAGTAGGCATCCTCTACAAGTTTCTTCTGAAGAATGCTGTCGCCCAGATAATTCCGCTTTAGACTCCATAATCCAGAGGGAAGCGAAATAGCAATCAGCATAATTCCTGAAATAAAGACCATCTTTTGATATGTAACAGATGATTTTTTTGAAAAATCATTAAAAATTCCTCGCGCTATACAAGCGGCAGAGAGAGCAGTCATTGTTATCAACGCTGGTATTACTGCGCGCCATCCGAGGTCGTTATTTGCTATTTTGCTCTCAAAATGCCAGCTTGCTGTCAAAGATGCTAAAGATATTAGAATACAAGGAGCTGAAATTAAAATTTTTGTTCTTAGTTGACTGCGTATAGACAGTATAAACGGGATATAAATGCATCCAACCTGCAGAGGAAGAAAAATAATCCAGTATGCTATGTAGTTTAATACATTTCCCGATGAAACAAATGCAAGAACCTGCCAGGGTCTTATTCCTATAGGATGGGTATGCCCGGCTGCTGCACCCAGCTGAGAAACCACATAGGGTAAGGACATGATAGCTGATGCCAACGCAGTCACCAGCCATAGAAATATAATTCTGAAGGCAGATGGACGATCCTCTGCAGAAGCAATTTGCCAGAAAGTGATCGCTGCGGCGCACAGGAGGAAGGAAACTGCTCCAACCCATGCTGACATGCCAAATCCGGCCGCAATCAGGTTTGCTACAAGAAAGATTGTCATTCCCTGCAGCAGAAGAGTTTTTTTCTTAAGGAGTTCCTGCTGGAGCAGGAGAGCCAGCACGACAATCGTTCCGGACAGCACGTGCTGAGGAACCCAAGCCGCCTGAAAAACCCATGTTTCAAGGCCATGACCCCGGCCAAACAGCCGCAGCATAGTAGGTGGGCTAACCACCATGGAGACGATCTGAACAATGGGGCCACCCAGAGAGAGGAGCACACTCCATCGGGCAGCTGACAATCCTTCCGTTCTGTCGCGACAAAGGCTGATGGACAGCCCCATAATGACAAAAAGTGAAACAAGTGATGTAATAAAAGTCAGCGCTATATCACCATCCCACGGCAAGGATAAATTACCGAAAAGACAGGATACGACTGCAGCTACCATGTACCATAGAAAATAATATGAAAAATTAGACCTTTCTCCGCCTGCACCTGAAAATGGATTTTGAAGAGGAAATCCCTCATTTATAAAACTTTGAACAATATTTATTTTTACATGATCTGTAATGGGAGCCGCTAGCTGGAAAAACTCTCCATGATCACGAAATTTTATGATGTCGACAGAACACATTAAAAAACTTATGACGCATGCAGATATGATGGTCCAGAAAAGAGCGGGAACAGTTTCAGACCATTCCTTCGATGGAAGAGAGAGACCGGAAAAAAATTTCCGCGAAATTCCCTTACTGATTGCGGATACAGCAAGCAGTCCCGTCCAGCTCTGAAGAGCACCAAACCCAAAAAGCCATGACCATGGGAAAAAGAATGTGGAAATTACTCCAAGTCCCAGAGCTGGGCTGAAAAAAAAACGTCCTAGGAAAGTCTCGGAAGAAAACAATTTCCCCCAGATGTTTCCATTAATAAAACAAAAAACAAGGAATATAAATGCACTCGACAGACTAATAATAACCGAAGGGTATATAGAATTCATTTTGAAGTCTCACAGATTGCAGACACCTGACAGATATGCCTCTTAGCTGGGTGCGGAATTCTCAAAAGGTTCAATCTTGTGCGGTCTGACCCACCAGGCCCGATCAGCCAGTTTCATCATGGGGATATCTCCCCGTGTGTCTCCGTAAGCCAGAATAGCAGACGGTCGGTCAGCGACTTGCGCTTCCAGAAATTGCTCTATCCGGCGGACTTTTTCTTCCCCATGGCAGTTTAAGCCATGGAATCTGCCTGTCACCTGCCCAGCCTCGTTCCGGGATAATGACGAACATAGCACCTCGTCTATTCCGACCATTCCGGCCCATGGCTGAAGATACAGATCCAGCGATGCGCTGACGAGAACACAGTGGCATCCGGCTTTCTGATACTGGGCCAGCCGTGCCATCATGTCAGGGCGCAGCATATGAGGAAGAATTGTCCGGGCGAATTCCCGTCCTTTTTCCTGGAGAGAGGAGAGTTCTTCTCCCCGGAAGGCAATGCTGAGCAGGCGTTCCTTCGCTGCATTGTTGGAGATCAAGCGCAGGCCATAGCCAATAAGCCAGGGGGAGGCGGTCACGCATGTCCGGATCAGGCCTGCTGTTCCGAGCGCAAAACGCAGGAAAGGAAACAGGCTGTCCTTTGTGCTCAGTGTTCCATCAAAATCGAACAGAACGAGCGTGCCAGGCGGAACGTCCGCAACGAAATCTGATTCAGGCATTGATCAGAACCAGAAGGGTGATGATGAACCAGATTCCTCCGGTTACCAGCATATGTGAATCGAACAGGACGTCCCGGGCCGTATCCTGCCCCCCGCCACGCTTATGCAGCAGGAACAGATAACGAAAAATCCCGTATATGACGACAGGGACTGTAATTATTAAATAATTTGTGTGATGCTTTGAGATTGTTTCAGGCGAAACTGTATAAAGGCTATATGAAATAATAGTGCATGATGCACTTATTGTCATAAACTGCGATATCATATCTGATGTATAACTATCAAGAACCTTTCTTGTCGTTTTTTTGTTCTTGGTAGAATCGCTGGATACACTCCGGAGTTCAGCATATCTTTTGGCAAAACCAAGAAACATGGTCAGCATAAGACCGCAGAGCAGCAGCCAGTCTGATGTTGTGACACCTAAACCAAGAGTTCCGGTCAGCAACCGCAACATAAACCCGGCAGAGATCAGAAATACATCAATAACAGGAACATGCTTCCACAGAAAAGAATAACAGAGATTTATGATCGCATAGGCCAGAACAAACGCGAACACCCACGGGCTGACCAGCCACCCAATGGTAAGGCCGACACAAGCAAGTGCCGACGCCAATAACCAGGCGAAGCGAACCGGGATAGCACCGCTGGCGATAGGCCGTCGGCATTTCGTAGGATGCTGACGGTCAGCCGCGACATCGAGAATGTCATTGAAACAGTAAACAGCACTGGCTATCGCGCAGAACGCCACGAAAGCCATTATCGTACGGATCAGAAGATCCAGCGTCCACTGTTCTGAGAACAGTGGACCGACAACAACGAAGCCGTTTTTGAGATATTGATGCGGACGGCACTCAGCCACTATGTCTTTAAAACGCATACTGACCTGAGATCCTATTTTGACTGACCATCACGCCTGACGATTCAGTTTTTTGTTGCCAGAAAAGCATCGTAGGCAGCGTTCATCATGTCAATATCGTCCATAGCCGGTGCCCACCCGAGTTCCTGGCGGGTACGTGTCGTGTCCAGAAGAATGTCCGCATCGGCAATGCCAAACTGTTCTGGATAAAGCAAAGTTAGCCCTGCCTTATCCAGAAGGCCCAGAAGAATCTTGAGGGGGGCTGCCGGTGTCGGAATCAGAAGCGAGTGAGACCCGGCATGGCGTACGATACCACTCAGAAGTTCTCTGGTTGTCGGAGGACTTTCCGATCCAAGGTTAAAGGGCCCCGGGGGGCATCCTTTCTCCGCAGCCAGAATGGCAGCCCGGGCGCAATCCTCAACACTGACCATCTGATACCGGTTATGTCCGTTGCCGATCATGGGTACGGGCAGGTTTTTGCGGATCAGCTCGAAAAGCTTGCCGAGAATGCCCAGTCGACCATAACCCGTGATGAGACGGGGACGGAAAATCGTAGGCGTGATGCCTTCGGCATTTTTCAGTACCTGTTCAGCCTTAAGCTTGCTGCGTCCATACGGTCCCAGAGGCTTCTGTGGGCAGTCAGGCGGAATAGGGCAGATGCCCGGCCGGCCATAAGTCATGTCCGTCGAGAAAAATACCAGTCCGCGTGTGCCGGCAGCCTGCATTGCCTGCACGACATTTCGTGTGCCGGCCACGTTCACTTCTTCAAACCACGCATCACGTCCCTGCCGGGGAACGGCATCCGCGAACTGCCTGGCCGCGAGATGATACACAACATCATCCGGCTTCAGTTCCAGACGCTTCAGGTCATCAGGGACACGGACATCACCCGTGATCTGAGGTACTCTGGCCGCGATAGCCGGATCGGAAGAGGAGCGTGTATCAAAACTGATAACCTCTTCCCCACGCTCTAGAAGCTGGCGTGTCAGAACCTTACCGGTAAACCCGTTTCCGCCTGTGATGATATGCCGCATGTTACGCACTTCTCGATATGACAATAATTCCACAGCATATGATGGCAATTCCTGCTACGCGGGTGGCATTTACATGCTCGCTCATAAAGAAATACCCAATAACAGCTGTGATGAGATATCCGATGGAAAGCAGAGGGTAGGCCAGACTGACTTCAGTTTTCCGAAGGACTGCCATCCATACCCCGATACTGAGGACATAGCAGGCCATGCCGCCGATAAACCAGAGGTTGAGTCCGATGGATAAAAGAAAAGCCGGAATTCCCGAAGCAGAGGACGGAATTTCTCCGATTGTTAACATCGTCTTACGGAGAAAAATCTGGGCGAATGCATTTAATGTCACGCTGAAAACTGCAAGTATAAACAGGGAAGGATTCATGGTGCGTCTTTCAGGAAAACTGAATCTTCGAGTTGGTTGCGGATTCTAGCACGTGGCTGCGCTTTTCGATATACTACGGTTTTGTTAGGCTTCGTTGCACAATTCAACCCATAAGCGTGCAGGATCCTTTTAGGGCTTTACTCTTACCTGACGGCATGCGTGCCGGGCGCCATGGTTGAAATTGGGTGACTGTTCTGGGGCAGGCGGCGCTCTGAATAGTGCATTGCTTCGTGTTGAGGCAATGCCACCGGCAGAGAGGACACCCTTCAGCAGGCCAGAAGTTCACGCCATGGAGCGGCTGCGTGGTAGCAACACCGCACAGATTCTACGAGAAGGCGGGTGTCTGCGGCGGTGCCGCCAACATGACCCGCCCGACCGGGAAAAAGATCCTTTATCCATTCCCACTGGTCGTCACGTAGGCCACAGCGCCGCCTCCTTCAAAACCGAGCAAACTGTCACCATAACGCTACAGAAATTACGCCCCTCACGGCATATGTTCAGGACTTAACTGATGATGCTTCGTAGGAATGAATATTCTTTTCCCAATAACTTTTTGTCGTTGTCTGTTTCACGTCTTTTTTGTACAGAATCCTAAGATTTTCAGTTTCAGATTCCAGTTTTTTCGACAGGTCTGAGAACTTTTTCAGTATCTGTAGTGCACGGGGTGTATCCATCCGTGCGTAATATCCTGTTTTATTATGCGGATTGTAATAAAGGACTGTATCCACGCCGAATATCTGCGCGGTGTCTCCGGCAAATCCTTTTTCCGCATAGATAACGCCCTTCCTGAGAGCCGCCTTCGGAAGAAGAAGTCCGTTCAGAGAAATCTGCCGGAGCAGCCTGCGCGTCCGTGTTTCCTGATGCCGTGGTTTCCTGCTGACGAAATGATGGGACCCAAGATCGACCGGGCGCATTTTCTCGATATCGACCATACTGCCGATGAGCTTGCGTACATCGGTCATATCGATATTTCTGTGCCAGAAATCAGGTCCCTCCATCACATGCTGCATTGCAAGCTCTATGACTTCAGCACTTTCATAGTTCCGGGAGGAGACCGCCGGTCGCAGCCAGATTTTCATGATCCGTTGCGTTATCTCTTTTCCGGTGAGTTCTGTGGTCGTCAGCCAGATCATGAGATTGCTACGCACGGCCAGATAGCGTGTCATGGGACTTTCCCTGAAACGGAAATCCTCGCCCCAGCATGCGACACCGTTAATCGTGATGATGCTAAATGAGTTCATCAAGCCGAACAGCATATCATCGCCACGAACGAAGAACGGGAAGGGCCATTCCTCTACTGCGTTGAGAGGAAACGCGAAGAACCACCATGCCCCGTATGCCGGATGCTGGTCCTCGGCTTCCGAGATCACAACGGCCTCAATCCGGCGCATATCCATGCCGTGGCACATAGGCGCAAAGCCATCGGCTGTTTTGCGGACACCCTTTTCGTACATACACCAGGGCTGCTCCTCCTTCATGAGAGCCCCGGAAACAGCCATTTTCTCATCTTCACAGAACTGCAGCAGCGCAATCGTCCGCCGGAACGCATCCGTCTCGCAGGACGCATCGTCGTCCATGAACAGGCAATGCGTGAAGCCCGGCGTGTTCGTGACTTCAAGCAGCCCGCGCGCAAACCCGCCCGATCCGCCGAGATTTCTGTTTTTTATGACGGTGGCGCACTCCGTCCCGGATGACGGAAGATTCTGTGAATTATCAATGATATAAATAGAAAATCTGTCCTGATAGTACGGATCGGACAGCAGCTCATTCTGTATTCTGGACAGGGCCGGGAGGACATAATTCTGTCGGTTGAAATGCGTGATGACAGCACCGACCTTTACAGGGCGCCGGGGCTGATCTGTCGTTTCATACCGTCCGCCGGAAATCCATCCTGTCGAGGAAAGTGACTCGATGTGAAAATACAGCGTTCCGTCCGTCATATTTTCCGGGAGCGGGATACAGATACGGGCTTCATCAGGGTGACTGATGTCCCCTTCCTTCTCGCCGGATGCAAGAGTAATTATCGTGCGAGACATCCATTTATGGACGTATCCGGCCCGATGGCATCCTATTGATACCTCGAACCGGCCATGCCCCTGCAGAACGAGCGAAATATCCTTAAGGCCGCAATATTTTCTCCACACCCTCAGGGAGAGATAATTGAAATATGTCTCTGTTGAAGCCGTTCCGCCTTTCCGGAAGCGAATAACATTATCTGATAAAAAATAATCAGCCCTGTCATTCGTGCGGAAATACAGATCTGAATCGACATGAATTCCGGGCATCACCAGTGTCTGAAGGGTGTGCGCGACGGGCGTATTTTCTTTATTTTGATCGATCATTTTGTGCTTGCTTTAATTGAACCGTTAACCGGCACCGGAGCGGTTTCATAACTATCCCAGAACGGACACTGTTCCACGCCGGCTGTCAGTGTGCGTCCGATTAATTCCGAAAAATCGCATGTTGAGAGGATATCGTTATAGATCAGTGATCTGATCCTGTGCATATCCTGAGAGGATTGAATGAAGAGGCGCTCGACCAGAGAGGCGTATTCTTCGTTTTCATGACGAAATGGCAGACATCTGGCGACTAGGTCCCGGATTTCCACGGAGGCTGCACAGCGTTCAGCCGCCGCCCGGATTTTGCCATCCCTCCTAGCAACCTCCGGCGGAACAAGGATATCCACGATTTTTCGTGTTGCCTGACAGACATCCATCTCATCGGGCGGCAGAGGTATTTCAGCCATTGCTCCCTTCCGCGTCAGAATCCTGCAGGCGTGGATCATCCTGCAGCGTACGGAGTGTGAGCGCCGCGATCGTCAGGGTTGGATTAAAGCTTCCTGTCGAGCAGAACATGCCACCACCGAGAATATAGAGGTTTTGGAAGTCATGAGAGCGGCCGAAACGGTCAACAACGCCGGTCTCCGGGCTGTCACTCATTCTCAAACCTCCCAGAGGATGATTCCCGTTGAAGCCATACCCGATTGGCTCAAGTGAGTCTATTCCGGCACATGCTGAAATCTCATCTACTTTCCCCAGTCCGAAACGAATGGTCCGTTCATCCTGATCGTTCAGGCTGAGAGATACCAGTGGAACCGGAAGCCCATAATGATCCACATGATCGGGCGACAGCGTCACGGCCTTTGTGTGAGACATATCCGTTTCAAAAATAAGTGATATGGCAAATCGTCTTTCAAAATCGGAAAGACGTTTGAAGAGCGTGCCCCCCCAGTGCCCTGCGGCGACATCCTTTTCGAAATGCTCCTTGGGGTGATACCCGCGGAAAAAATCGCTCTGCCAGACTTCCATGAGAACGCCGTTTCGCCGGTCTTCCGCCTGCCGCTCCACCCATTCTATGATGCTTCCGTGCGTGGGGCGTCCGCGTGTTGGATAGACAGGTTTTTCCATAAGGACGGACCATGTGAAGGCGCCGTGAGAGGAAAAATAGCGGCCCACCATATCGGCGGAGCGTCCGAAACGCTTATTGTTCATCACTTCCGATCTCTGGATCAGCGTGATGTTCTCAAGCGCGTTGGCGCACAGGAAAAATAGAGATGCTGAGACCGCGTATTCTTCTTTGCTGTCTTTTTCGCGAAGAACGGCCTTTGTGATCTTTCCCGCAGCGGTATCCCATTCCAGACGCACACAGCAGGTTTCCACCCTGAGATCGAGATTATCGTCCATCACGATGTCATCGAACAGACGCTCCCGCGCCTTGAAGATCGCACCTGTGGGGCAACATGACACGCATGTCTTGGCGCCCACACAGCCTCCCTCCTCGGCGGGAAGATTGCGGACAGCATGTGGCTGCATGACAAGCTGTCCGATATCGCCGATGCTGTCCTGAAAGCAGCGATCAAGGTAGCTCAGTCGGAACGGTTTGTAGCGGAAATTGTTTTTCCATGGCCAGAAGCGATAGGAGCTGGTCTCATCAGGTGATGGCCCCGACACCTCCATGAGTGTCTCTGCCTCATCGTAGAACGGTGCCAGTTCCTCATAAGATACTGGCCAGTCTTCTCCGTGGCCGAAAATTTCCTTCAGGCGAAAATCATGAGGCGCCAGCCGCCACGACATGCCCGACCACATCTGCGCGCTGCCGCCGATCCCGTGCCACATATTGTACTGAAAATTCCACGGCGCATTCCGCGTGTCACACGACACTAGATCGGGAAATTTTTCCTCGCTTCCGGGAAACGTATTTCTGGTCAGGATACGACCGTCCTTGGACATCTCATCGGACGTAACACATTCCTGCCACCAGGTTTCACGGTCATCCATAGACGGGCGATATTCACTGCCTCGTTCCACAAGAAGGACTTTTTTGCCTTCTTTGAGAAATTTTCGTGCAGATAAAAGGCCCGTCAAACCAGCCCCGATAATACAGACGTCGAAATGTTCCATCTACTCGCCATATCAGAAATACATATTCATTCCCGGAAAACACTCAACCGGGATCGCAAAACTGATTTCCCTCCGTACACCTGACAATTCTCATGTCATGAATTTGTCATTTTAGCACCATACATAATGATACCTGTCTCCTATATTCCGATGATTTTTTTGCAAAGATACCGATAGCGCTTTGAAAAACAATGTTTTTTCAAGATGGGGAATGGTTTTTTTCTCCATTCAAATAAAGAGGTTATTCAGATTTATGCAATAAAGCCTTTTCCGGTATATTTGTATTTCAAAATATTGTGTAATGTACGTCCCGTCAGGCGGAAGAACCGGGATATATCCGCCGCCAGAACGCCTTTGCCGTCATATCCGGCAGCGCCTTCCGATAGGATCGGCGCAATGCGCTCTCACGCAGCATGAACAGGAAAAAGATCCGCAGAAACGCTGCCAGAAGGCGGAAGAAGCGCTTTCTGTCATATACGGCCACATATCCTGTTCCGGCAGGCGCGCAGACATACAGCACTTTTCTGTGACGAAAGATGCGGCTGTATGTGCCGTGGAACGATTTCTCATCGGTGACGGGGCTTCCGTCACGCAGCAGAAATCCGGGCAGCAGAAAACCGTTGAGCGTGACAATGCGTGTCAGGTGGCGAAGGCGGCTCTCCCTTTCATCCGCTGCCACGGAAAAATCCGCCGGAAGACTGACGGGAACCAGCTTTTCCATGGCATTCAGCGGCGCCAGCTCAGCTCTGGCGAGAGCGGCATCCATGTCCGCCAACCAGAAAGAGGGGCCTTTCATCACATCACGGATGGCGTTGAGAATGGCCTGCGCACTGCCGTAATTGTAGGAAAGCAGGGATGAAAGCATCCATCCGAGCATCATCCTGACGATCTGCACCCGCGTGACGTCCGGCATCATCAGGGCGATAGCGAGCGCGCTTCGCAGCCCAAGATACCGGGTTGTAGGGTTTTCCTTAAACCGGAAATCCTCTCCCATGCAGGCAATGCCGTTGAGTGTCTCAATCTGAAAATCGTTGGTCAGACCGAACAGGATATCATCTCCCCGGACAAAGAATGGGAAGGGAAAGGCCCGGACTTTCCGGATGTCGAAACAGAAAAACCACCAGGCGCCATAGCCGGGCGGTTCGCCGGTTCTTTCTGTGGCCAAAAGATCATCGACACGGCTCATGTCGCGCATAAAATGCAGGGGCCGGGCGCATCCGCGCGTGAAGGTCGCGCCCTTTTCAAGAAGGAGGCAGGGATCGGTCTCCGACAGAAGTGCGCCGGCGATGGCCAGTTCCTGATTCCGCGCGAAGGTCTGGAGAACAAAGGCGCGGCGGATGGACTCGATCCCGCACGAGGCGTCGTCGTCCATGAACAGGCAATGCGTGTACTGTCCGTCATCACTCAAACGGAGCAGCCCACGGGCAAACCCGCCTGATCCGCCCAGATTGCGGTTTGGAAGCAGGATGGCGCCTTCCGTCTCCTCCGGGGTCAGGGTCTGGGAGTTATCCACGACTATCAGACTGATTTTGTCCGCATAGTCGAGACTGTTCAGAAGCCCCTCCCGGATACGGCGGATGGCGGGGAGGACATAGGGTTTTCGGTTGAAATGCGTGATCACGATCCCCAGACGAACATCCCGCGCGGCTGGCGTCCGTGTCGTGAATTCTCCACCGTCGATCACCGCATCAGTCAGAGCCTCAAGACGGATATACAGCAGCCCGTCATTGATCTGCGCCCAAGGCAGTTCCGTGGTAACGCCGTCCTTGCACTCGGGCCTGACCTCCTGCCCAAGCAGCAGCAGATCCGGCTGCCCGGCTCTGTGCAGCCGAACCTCCAGACGAAAGCTGCCGTGCCCGCGCAGGCAGAAGGCCAGCGTGTCGATTACTGTCATCCGCTTCCACGCTTCGGGCGACAGGCCGTTGTAAAATGTATCGAATGAGACCGTTCCGCCCTTCGGGAGCATCAGACGCTCCGTTTCCCGGTCTATGGTGCTCCCCTTGCCCAGACGGACGCAGAGAACCTCCGGAACTGGAAAACCGGTGCCCGGCAGAACGAGACGCTGCACGACTGATGTCTGTGTCATATGCGCTCCAGAATATCAGATCGGAAAGACGGGCAGGGCGGCTACATATCTCTGTCAGGAAAAGCGCCTTACGACATCCTTGTGCAACTTTGTGAAATTCCCGCGCAGACCATCGGAAAGTGCGGTGCAGAGCAGTCTGAGAAACAGGACGGGATTGTCATAATACGGCACTGTTATAAGAAATTTGCCGATCAGGAAGGGCAGGATCAGAAAGAAATACGGGCCGGACAGCATGCGGAAAAAAGGCATGTCATTCCGGATGATGTAATAGGCTTTCCACAAGGGCTTATAGACGCGGCTGCCCGAGGACGGGGTGGAGCAGTCATGCACAAACCGGACGCCGGGCGCGAAAAGCAGACGATAGCCCGCCCGCGTTAGCGACAGGGTATAGAGTGAGTCGTCGCGGTAGATGAACAGATCAGCCCGGGGCAGACCCAGCGTGCCGCGTACGAGGGCGCACCGCACGAACAGGCCGACGAAGGAGGAAAACGCGACAGAGACCGGCTCCGTGCCGGCATATGCGGCGTCTCCCAGCCCTATCGTGCCAGACCGGTTGAGAGCGGCCTTCAGAAGCCTGCGCGGTGAGTGGAAAATATTCATGCCCGGGCGGTTCATCGGACATATCCGGCCATCGGGGAAATATACGGCGGCTGCAACGCCGCCGACATCCGCATCGGGCCTCAGAGCCGTGAACCGGTCGAGCGCGTCCGGCGCCGGGAAGGCATCGTCGTCGAAGCAGACAAGCCACTCCGTGGCCTCCCCTTTTACGGCGAGGGAAAACCCGCGTTTGAAGCCGCCCGCGCCGCCAGTATTGACGGGCTCATGCACAATCTCGAGCCGTTCGTCCTCGAGACCCCGCAGATACGCCTCCGTGCCGTCATTGGATGCGTTATTGATTACAATCACCCGCGCGAACGCCTGAGCCAACGTGGCCTGGAGTGTCAGACGCAGTTTTTCGAGCCGGTTACAGGTGACGATCACTGCGGTGACGTCCAGGCGGGCGGGAGGAGGGCTCATTATGCCAACGGATCAACGCAGAAAGCAGGAGGCGCCGTGCCTGCGTCCTGTGCTTCGAGGAAGCGTTCCGCCGCGGTCAGCGCCTCGGCAATGGTGATGTGCATGTCGAGATAGCGATAGGTTCCCAGACGGCCCACGAACGTCACGCCCTGTTCGGATTTCGCCAGATCAATGTAACGCTGCAGACGGGCTTTGTCGTGCACGAGGCGGATCGGGTAATAGGGGGTGTCCTGTTCTTCGCACAGGCGGCTGTGCTCGCGGAACAGAATGGTCTCCTCATGCTCCTCCCACGGCGTGAAATGCTTGTGTTCGGCCACGCGGGTCCAGGGCACACTCTCGTCACAGTAGTTAATGACCGGGTTGCCTTGATAATCACCCGTTCCGCGCACGACCTCAAAATCCAGTGTCCGGTAGCTCAGGCGGCCTTCGGAATGACCGAACCATGCGTCGATCGGGCCGCTGTAGAAGACATGCGCATAGTCTTGCGCCTGTGCGCGGGCAAAGCTGGTGGAGAGATGCACGCGGATATTGGCATGATCAAGGATGCGTTCGACAATATAAGTATAGCCGTGTTCAGGAATACCCTGAAATTTGCTGCCGTAATAGTTGTCATCATAATTAAAGCGCACCGGCAGACGCTTGAGAATGCTGGCGGGTAGCTCAGACGGTTCCAGCCCCCACTGCTTGCGCGTGTAGCCACGGAAGAAAGTTTCGTAAATTTTTTGTCCGACAAAAGCCAGCGCCTGATCTTCGAATGTACGCGGCTCAGTAATGCTGTGGTCGGCCTGCCCGGCGATAAATTCGCGGGCCTCTGCGGGCGAGAACTGCTTGTTAAACAGCTGGTTGATCGTCATCAGGTTGATCGGGAGGGAAAAAACCTGCCCGTTCGCATGCGCCTTGACCCGGTTGATGAAAGGCATGAATCGGTCAAACCGGCGCACATATTCCCAGACACGCTCATTGCTGGTATGAAAAATATGAGGCCCATAAACATGAACCATGATGCCGCTCTGCGCATCACGCTCGGTGTGGCAGTTCCCTGCTACATGCGCACGGGTATCGAATACATCTACCTCATAGCCGCGTTCGGCCAGTTCCCGTGCGATGGTGCTGCCAGAAAATCCTGCACCGACAACCGCTATTTTTTGCATTTTATCCAACTTTCAACCACTTTAATTAGAGAATAGCAGATATGGCCCCATCAGGATCGTGCTCTGAGCAGTTCCTCAAAATCATGACGGGGTAAATAAGACTTAAACACTTCCATTGGCGCGCCATCAGCGACAATCCGGCCTCCATCAAGCCAGATCAGCCGGTTGGTCCACTCTGCCAGAATAGACGGAGAATGACTCGCCAACACCAGAATATCTGCATGCTGCACCATACCCTCCACCCGTTTTTTGGCTTTTGCCATGAACGCGGCGTCTCCGGCGAGAATCCATTCGTCCATCAGCAGGATTTCAGGCGGGAAAGCCGTGGCCATACCAAAAGCCAGACGCACCACCATGCCGGAGGAATAATTGCGAACGGGGATATCCAGAAATTCTTTCAGGTCGGTAAAGTCAATGACATCGGCCTCGAACGCCTGACTTTTGGCTTTGGAAAGGCCCAGATAATAACTCCGTAGGCGTATGTTTTCCCGGCCTGTCAGTTCCTTGTTCATGCCCTGTCCGGGATCAAGGAGGGAGATCAGCTTGCCTTCCATGGATAAGGTGCCGGCTGTTGGCTGGTAAATGCCGGATAGGGCGCGCAGAAGTGTTGTTTTGCCAGAACCATTGGAACCAATAAGACCCAGCCTGTCACCCGATTTAAGGGAGAAGGAAATATCTCTGAGCGCCTGTACAACCGGACGGCTTTTCTGATCGACACTGAAACGCGAGGAAACCTTACCCAGCAGAGCTTTCTTAAGCGACCGACTTTCCGCATGATACAGAGGAAAATCAATGGAGATGCCGGATGCTTCTAAATACGTCATGTCGCTTAAACCCAAAATGCAATGCGGCCGCGGAGACGGGCAAAACTAAACAGTGAAACAAGTATGACGACTGCAGAAATGATGAGTGCTTTTGTAATAAAAACAATATCAAGTGGTTCATTTAAAATTGGATTGCGAACAATGCCAAGAATATAGACGAAGGGATTATACAGAATAATGTTTTCTGTACCCGGGTGCCCCTTGAGCGTGGCCACCTGCCACATAATGGGGGTAACAAAAAATGCAACCTGTATAATTGCTGCAATAATCTGCGGAATATCCCTGAAACGGGCGCACAGAATGCCCAGAAAAATCGATATGGCAACCCCGTCAACCAGCCAGAGCAGGAACCCCGGAATAGCCGCCAGCATATAAAGGCTGGGGTGTACATCCATAAGAACAAACACGACTACAATCACGATAACATTGTGCATCAAGATGATTGTATTCCGTATGACGCTCCTGACCACATGCACCACAAAAGGCATGCGTGTTCCCTTGATCAACGCGTCATGTGCACTGAAACAGGTGCAGCCATCGTTAATGATTGAACTGAGATACCCCCACAGAATAAGGGAGACCGTCAGAAAAGGAATATAGGTGTGAATATTTGTCTGGAGCAGATCCGCATACAGGAACGACATTGCGCCGATCTGTATGGCGGTTGAAATGGTCAGCCAGAAAGGGCCGATGAGCGACCCCCGATACCGCAGCTTTATATCCGAAAAGGCCAGAGACCAAATCAGCCTGTAAAGCTTGGCCCCTTGGGTAAAGTCATCTATGACCAACTGAAACCTTTGCGCCCAGCCATTATCCGCCGCTAGCTTGTAACGATTCTTGGCGGAAGATTTTTGGTGTATCTTAGGCCGCGCGAGTTCAGTCATGGCAAGATGAGCCTCCAGAATGCTGCGTCATTTTTTGTCCACCTTACCTAATCGAATGCGATTAAGATGCAAGTGAGCCGTACCGGGCCTGCCCGAGCGTGATCTGTTGAACGACTAAGGATTGCGATATCAGGCCTGTTCTGATTTGCATAGAAGCTATGTGCCCGGCCACTCGGCATAAACGGCCAGTGTTTGAGCAATAACCGTTTCCTGCGAAAATTCGGTTTCGGCCAGTTTGCGGCTGGCCTGTCCCATAAGAATACGTCTGGGGCGGTCTGCAAGCAGTGTACGCAGGGCATTGGCCAGACGGGCAGGGTCGCGGGGGGGCACCATCAGCCCGTTGACGCCTTCAATAACAGTCTCGCAGCAGCCTTCGACATTGGTTGTTACAATGGGGCGTGCGGCGGCCAGCCCTTCCAGCAGGGCTTTTGGTAAGCCTTCCCTGTAAGCCGAGGGCAGGCAGACAATGGCGCATTGCCTCATCAGGTCGGGAATATCAGAGCGGAAGCCAAGATATTCTATGCTGCCTTCCTCTGCCCATGCATGCAGTGTTTCTTCAGGAATAGCGGCAAAATTGGCGGTATCGGGGGCGCCAGCCAGAAGAAAGCGGGCCTGCACGCCTTCGGCCTTCAACTGGCGTGCGGCGTCTACAAAATCCTTTATGCCTTTATCCCATAGCATGCGGGCTGGCAGAACAACCGTTGGCACGCCGTCCGGTTCGGGGGTGGGTGTAAACAGAGCCAGATCGACACCGGCCCCCCGGATTAGCCGGGCATCTTCGGCACGTACTGTGTGCTCTTCGACAAAAGCTTTTTCTGCATCCGGGCTTTCAAAAATGACCTTGCTATTCGGCGGGTTGAGCAGCAGGCGCAGGGCTAGTCGGATGGGTGCGCGCAGGAGGCGGGCACGCCAGTCGCTGGAGGAAAAAATGTAGCCCATCCCCACCGGGGCATTGATAATTTTTACCCCCCCCGCAAGTCGCGCGGCGAGCGATCCGTACAGAAGGGGTTTGAGCGCGATATGGTGCACGAGCGCAGGTCGCTCCGAGCGGTAGATACGCCAGACCTGAAAGATGCTTTTTAGTGCGCTTATGGGGCTGAGGCTGCGGCGGTCAAGGTTCCACGGCAGCACGCGCAGGCCGTGGCTGCGTATGGTGTCGGCATGTGTGCCAACACGGGTCATGACCACAACCTCAAATCCGGCTTTCTGGGCGGCTTGTGCGCGTGCGAGAAAATGCGAGCAGAAGAACCAGTCTTCGGCAATAAGATACAGAATCTTTGGCATCAGAATTTTACCGTAGCGCCTGCACTGTTGTCCCATGAGGCTGAGCATCATGCGGGAATCAAAAGTGCTACTTTACTGCCACCTAATACGATCACCATGCAAGAGACGGGCCGCGTGAAAAATGGCTTACGACTCTGTGTGGGTGGAGCGGGCGTTTCAGGCCCTATCTGACAGCATGGTCAGTTATGACAGGCCCAGAGCATCTTGCAGCCGCCCCCATAAAATACACCCGTAGGTGCCCGCCCGCCAGAAAGCATGGAACGGAATGGGCCGGATAGGCATGAGCGGAAACAGCGGTGCGCTGCCCTGTGCCAGATAGGCGGCTATCTCGCGCCCGGTGAGTGTGGCCAGCGCGATCCCGCGCCCGTTATAGCCTAGCATGGCCAGCAGGCCGGGTTCAGGCTCATGCCAGTGTGGGTAATGATCCAGTGTTACGGCCAGCTGGCCGTTCCAGCCCTGTGTCCACCCGATGCCACGCAGGGCGGGCCAGACTTTTTGCGCCCGTGCGACCAGATAGGGGAAAGCCAAAGCCCCCTGAGCCGGGTGGGAAAAGGAGCGTCCGCCCATAAGCAGCCTGCCCGCGCCGTCTACGCGATAATAGGTGGTGATCTGCCCCAGTTCGTAAAGGGATTCCCGGTCATGCAGGATCGCGCGGCGCAGGGAGGGGGGCAGCGGTTCGCTGGCAACAATGCCACTATAAACCGGCACGATAGAACGGCGCAGGGGGTTGCACAGACTATCCGTATAGCCATTGGTAGCCAGCACCACCCGCTCGGCCACCACGCAGCCGGTGCGGGTCTGGGCCAGCCAGCGCCCTCCTGTGCGTTTGAGCGACAGAACGGGGCTGCGGCAGAACAGGCTTGCCCCTTCCTGCCGGGCGGCGTGGGCCAGACCCTGCGTATAGGCCAGTGGGTTAAGCTGCCCGCCGCGCATATCCAGCAGGCCGCCGCAATACAGGCTGTGGCCGGTGCGTGCGGCTATGGCGTTGCGGTCAAGCCAGTGTACGGGCCAGTTCCGCGCCCGGCATTGCCGCTCCAGTTCCCGCAGGGGGCCAAGCTGGCCGGTGGCGGTAGCCGCGCGCAGGGTGCCGCCACGCGCCGCATCGCAGTTAATGCCGTAGCGTTTGATCAGATCGAACACCAGATCCGGCCCATCCTGCCAGGCCATCTGTACCAGCCGGGCACCCTGTTCGGGGCCAAAATCAGCCTCGACTGTATCGGGTGGGGGCTTCAGGCCGGGGTTAACCTGCCCGCCATTGCGGCCAGAGGCACCCCAGCCCGGTGCATGGGCTTCGAGCACGACGGTTCTGACACCCTGCTGCGCAAGATGCAGGGCGGTGGAAAGGCCTGTAAGCCCCCCGCCAATAATCAGAACATCGGCCTCGACCCGTTGTGTCAGAACGGGCCAGTCCGGTGCGGCGGGGGCTTGCGCTTCGTAAAGACTGCCGCAGGCCGCGCCGGATGGCCCCGCCATCAGGCTTCTCCGTAGCCGATGACGGCCTTGAGTTCGAGAAAGTCCAGCAGGCCGAAAACACTGCATTCCCGCCCGTTGCCGGACTGCTTGTAGCCGCCAAAGGGGGCTTTGACCGTCCATGCGCCCTGATTGAGCGTGACATTGCCCGCGCGCAGCCTGCGGGCTACGGCCCGGGCATGAGCCAGATCACAGGATTGCACATAGGCTGCCAGCCCGTACACCGTGTCGTTGGCGAGGCGAATGGCGTCTTCTTCATCCGCATAGCCGATGATGGAGAGAACGGGGCCGAAAATTTCCTCACGCGAGATGGTCATGTCGGGGCTGACTTGCCCGAACACGGTGGGTTTGACGTAGTAGCCAACCTCAAGCCCGGCTGGCTTGCCCGTGCCACCGCCCACCAGCGTTGCGCCTTCTTCGATCCCTTTGGCAATCAAAGCCTGAATGCGCTCGAATTGTAGAGCGCTGACAACGGGGCCGTATTCGGTGGTTTCATCCGCCGGGTTGCCCACGCGCAGTTCGGACAATACGGCCTGCGCAACGTTCATGGCCTCGGCCATGCGGGCCTGCGGCACCAGCATACGGGTGGGGGCATCGCAGGTCTGGCCTGAATTGCCCATGCAGCGGCGCACACCATCGCTGACAGCGGCCTGAAAATCGGCATCGGGCAGGATGATATTGGCCGATTTGCCGCCCAGTTCCTGCAGAACACGCTTGATGGTATCGGCCGATGCACGGGCCACGGCCGCCCCTGCGCGGGTGGAGCCGGTAATGGACATGACATCCACATCCGGGTGGCGGGCCAGGGCCTCGCCCACTTCCGGGCCGTTGCCGTTAATCATGTTGAATACGCCTGCGGGAACCCCGGCCTCGTCCATGATTTCGGCAAACAGCAGGGCGCTGAGCGGGGCCACTTCGCTGGGTTTGAGCACCATGGTACAGCCTGCGGCAAGGGCGGGCGCCACCTTGCAGGCAATCTGGTTCATGGGCCAGTTCCATGGGGTAATCAGCCCGGCCACGCCTGCGGCTTCATGCGTTAGCAGCATATCGTCGCGCACGGTATCGAAGGAGAAGGCGCGCAGCGCGTCGAGCGTTTCCTGCATGTGGCCATAGCCCGACCAGGCCTGACTGTCGCGCGCACGGGCAATGGGCGAGCCCATTTCAAGCGAGATGGCCTGCGCCATTTCTTCCGAACGGCTCTGGTAGAGGGCGATCACCTTTTCCAGCAGGGCAATGCGCTCTTCCTTGGATGAGGCCGACCAAGCAGGAAACGCCGCCCGTGCCGCCGCCACGGCCTTGTCAACATCCTGCGCGTTTCCCATGGCAATGGTGGCGCAGGGGGTTTCTGTCGCGGGGTTGATGACATCAAGCCGTTCGCTGCCTGCGGGCGCACACCATTGGCCGTTGATGTAGAATTCGAGTGCGTGTGAAGAAACAGTCATGTCAGTTCCTGAACATTGAAAGCCGTTGAAACCCCGCGTGCTGCCGTGTCCTGTGCCGTCTGCAACCACAACATGGCGGAAAGCCGCCGGGAAAGAGTCTGTTTCGATTTTTTATCGTCACAAAACTCTTTTTTGTTTTCAAGTGTTTTCTACGCGCATCCGCCCCCTGCGGTTTCGTTGTGATATGCGGAGGGCTGACGTTCTTTTTATTGCAATTCCAAAATATTCCGTTGACGTAAATTATTCAAGTGTGAAAAAACAGAGTCATATTTCACGTTTCGGAAGCCGCACCGCATGCCTTTCGCACCGTCATCTCAGAAAACAGGCCTTAACGGATGGCTCTTCCGTGCGCTCATGCTGGTGCCGGGCGGGCTGCTGGGGTGCGGGCTGATTGTTTTTTCGCTCGGGCTGCTGGTTTTCTTGTCCCTGCGCCATAACGATGGCTCGCTACTGGGTGTCGGACTGACACTGGATAACTTCGTAACCCTCGCGCAAGACCCGCTTTATGCGCGGGTGGCCGGGCGCTCTCTGGTTATTGCCGGGCTGGTTACGGCCGCCACGGTGCTGACAGCCTATCCGGTGGCTTATTTTCTGGCATTTCACGCCGGGCGATACCGCGCCATTATCCTGTTTCTAGTGACACTGCCTTTCTGGACCAGTTATCTGCTGCGCGTATTCGCATGGAAAATCGTGCTGGCGTATAATGGTGTGCTGAATTCCTTTTTGACAGGAACAGGCATTTTATCATCACCCTCGCTTGCGTTCCTTAATACGCCAGCGGCTGTGGTGGTTACACTGGCGCATGCGTATGCACCGTTTGCCATCCTGCCGATTTTTACCGCGCTGGAAAGCATGCCGCGCTCACTGTTCGAGGCCGCGGCTGATCTGGGCGCCCCGCCGTTTGCAACCTTTCGCCGTGTTGTGTTGCCGTATTCCATAAAAGGCGTTCTGGCGGCGGTTACGGTCGTGTTTATCCCGACAGTGGGGGATTATGTCACTCCGGCTCTGGTTGGCGGGCCAAACAGTATCATGATTGGCTCGCTTATTCAGGTGCAGTTTGGCCGGGCCAATGACTGGCCGTTTGGTGCAGCGCTGTCGGTGGCGGTCATGGTGCTGATTGCCTTTGTTATCGGGCTGTTGCGACAGGCAGACCGGCGGGGGGAGAAAGCCGCATGAAAACCCTTCTGCCCTTTTACAAAAAACCGTTATCACCCGGTGTGGGCTTGGGTGTGTATGTCGGGCTTTACCTGTTTTTTCTGTATCTGCCTGTCTGCCTTATTCCGCTTTTTTCGTTCAATGATTCCATTCAGGCGGCGTTTCCGCTCAAGGGTTTTACACTCAACTGGTACAGGGCGCTGCTCCATAATGACGGCGTGCGCCGCGCCCTGCTGACCAGCCTTGAAGTGGGGAGTGTTTCGGCTTTTCTGGCGACACTATGTGGCCTGACACTGGCCTATGCGCGGGTTTTCATGCGCTCACGCCTGACCACCCTGCTATCCGGCCTGTGCCAGTTGCCATTGCTGATACCGGGCGTGATTGTGGGTATTGCCATGCTGATTGTGGTCAACGTGATCGGGGTTGGGCCGTCGCGCGTAGCACTGGTGTGTGGCCATATGCTGGTGGGCCTGCCCACCACGTTCATGATCCTGCACGGGCGGCTGGCGGGGCTTTCGCGCTCCATACCCGAGGCGGCGCAAGACCTTGGTGCGCGGGAATGGACAACCTTTGCACGCATTATCCTGCCGCTGGCTATCCCGGCCCTTGGCTCGGCCTTCATGCTGGCATTTCTGACCAGTTTTGATGAGTTCATCATTGCCTTTTTCCTGACCGGCTCAGAACCGACCCTGCCTGTCTATATCTGGGGGCAGTTGCGCTTTCCGCGCTCGCTGCCGCTGGTAATGGCGCTGGGCAGCCTGATTCTGGCGGTCAGTATCGTTATCGCGGCGGCGTCTGAATTCATCCGCCGCCGGGGAAAAATGACAGAGCGTCAGGCCTGATCCTGACGTGCAACCGTGGAGTATCCTGCTATGACATGTAGAGAAAAATCTTCCACCGTCAAAAAGCTTTCCACACAGGCTCTGGCATTGGCCGTGGCTGCGTCCATTCTGGCTCCCGTAGCACCCGCCCGTGCCGAGGAGGGAAAGCTTACCTACCTTACATGGTCAGGTTACGAACTGCCCGAATATGACGAGGCCTATCTGAAGGCACATCCCGGTGCGGTAGATATTTCCGTTTTTGGTGATGATGACGATGCCTTTACCAAACTCAAGGCCGGTTTCCGCCCCGATGTCGCCCACCCCTGCTATGACAAAATCCAGCGCTGGAACAAGGCAGGGCTGATCGAGCCGATCGACACCAGCCGCATTGCCAACTGGAACCAGATTTTTCCTATTTTCCGCAATCTGCCTGATATTCAGGCGGGTGATGGCAAGGTATGGATGGTGCCGTGGGACTGGGGTAATACCTCCATTCTCTATCGTACCGACCTGCTGCCCAAGGATGTGGAGCAGAGCTGGAACCTGCTGTGGAACCCGCAATATGCCGGGCGCATGTCCACCATCGACGCGGTGCACGATACCCCCATTGTCGCGGCACTGGTGGCGGGGGTTAATCCGTTTGATCTCAGCCCTGCCGATATGGAAAAAGTCGCCGCTAAAATGCGCGAACAGCGCCCGCTTATGGCCTCTTATACGACGGATATGACCTCGGTTGAGCAGTCTCTGGCGAGTGGTGCGCTGGTAGCGGCCATGACATGGAATGCCTCGGCTGTGGCGCTGCGTAAGCAGGGCGTGCCGGTGGCGTTCATGAAGCCCAAGGAAGGCATGCTGACATGGAGCTGCGGTTTCGTGATGATCAAGGGCACAAAAAACAAGGATCTGGCCTATGATTTCATCAACAGCCGCCTTGCTCCGTCTTCTGGCCAGCATCTGATTGAAAATAACGGATATGGAGCCTCCACCAGCACGGCTTTTGCGGCGGTTCCGGCGGAAAAGCTCAAGGAGCTTGAACTGCCAGCAGACCCGGAAGTGATGCTGAAGAAAACCGTTTTCACCGGCCCGATGAAACAGGCGGAAGAACTTGGCAAACTGCTTGAAAAAATCAAGGCCGGTGGCTGAATGACACCAGCACGCAAGGCGAAAGGAGTGGGGGAGTGAGCACATCAGCAGACATGGCAGCACAGGGCATGGCGCCGGATGCTGACGTGCTGATTGGCCGCAGGCTGCGTGCCCTCAGGCTTGAGCGCGACATGTCACTTATGGACCTTGCCAGCCGGGCTGGCATTTCCGTCAGTGCGCTCAGCCAGATCGAGCGGGGTATTTCCTCGCTCAAGATCAAGGTCATGTGGCCGCTGGCCGCAGCACTCAATGTTGAACCCGGCGCCCTTTTAGGCGAGGGAGGGCAGAAACAGAGCGATCTTTACTGTGTTTCGTCCAAGGCCCGTAAACGCCTGCCCGTACATTCGGATGGTATTGAAAAATGGCTGCTCTCGCCCCCCGGCGCCAGCCTGACGGGCATTCTTGTCAGCGTGGTGCCCGGTGGCACTACGGCAGGCAGTTACACCCATGCAGGCCATGAGTTCGGCTACGTGCTGAGTGGCCAGCTTGAACTGACGATAGATGGCGTTTCCTACCAGTGTGGGCCGGGGGACAGTTTTGCCTTTCGCAGCACGCTGGACCACGCTTTTTCCAATCCGGGGCAGGAGCCTGCCCAGATCCTGTGGGTCAACACCACCAAACCGGGAGAAAGCCGCGATGGCTGAAGCACTGCTCAGGCTCGATCATGTCAGCAAGGTTTTTGCCGGAGGGCATAAGGGGCTGGACGCGATCGACCTTGATATTGCACAGGGCGAATTTTTAAGCCTGCTCGGCCCTTCAGGCTGCGGCAAAACCACCACCCTGCGGGTGATTGCAGGTTTTGAAAGTCCCACACAGGGGCGCGTGCTGCTGGATGGACAGGACATGACAGCCCTGCGCCCGTTTGATCGGCCTATCAACACGGTTTTTCAGGACTATGCGCTGTTTCCGCATATGAATGTCAGCCAGAACATTGCGTTTGGCCTGTCGTTGCGCAGGGTCAGCGCTGCGGAAACCCGGCGTAAGGTTAAGGACGTGCTGGAACTGGTGGGCCTGCCAGACAAGGCGCAGGCCCGTGTTGGCAGCCTGTCAGGGGGGCAGAAACAGCGCGTGGCGCTGGCGCGCGCTCTGGTTTGCCAGCCCCGGCTGCTGTTGCTGGATGAGCCGCTTTCAGCCCTTGATGCCAGCCTGCGCGAGCATATGCAGGCTGAACTCAAACGCCTGCAAAAAGAGCTTGGCACAACCTTTGTCATGGTCACCCATGACCAGACGGAGGCCCTGTCCATTTCCGACCGGATTGTGGTGATGAATGCCGGACGGATCGAGCAGATAGCCCCACCCGATGTGCTGTATGACCGCCCTGCCACGCAGTTTGTCGCCAGTTTTATTGGCACCATGAACCTGCTGAGTGCCCGCCCCGGCTCACAGCAGGATGGACGCACGCGCTTTGCTATCGGGCCGGAGTGGCAACCGGCCATAACGCTCGACGGCACCACGCTTCTGCCGCCCGACAGGCCGGTAACACTGGGTATCCGTCCCGAAGATCTGGTGCTGACCGAGCACAGAGGGGCAGAGGTTCTGAATACGACCGTTGTGTCCGTTGCGTTTCACGGGCGCTCCTTCCGTGTGCAGGTAGAGGCCGCCGGTGGGCAGAGCCTGTTTGCCGACATCCCGCGTGAAGGAGAGCAGCAACGCCTTGTGCCGGGGCAGGCTATTGGCCTCGCTCTGAAAAAAGAGGCCCACCCCCCTGTTTTTGTAAACTGAAGCAGGCAGGGTTTATGGTGGGTTCAGGCTTCGCAAAAACTGCGCAGCAGGCCGGATGTGAACAGCGTTGTGGTAAAGCGTGCGGTTTCTTCAATATCGCTGAACGGGTTTTTTGAAATATATAAAAGGCTTTCCAGTCCGGCGGTAAAAATAATCGACACAGCCAGTGTCAGCCTGTCAGGCGTAATGGCGGATGAACTGATACGGGCCTGAAGGCGGGTTTTCAGGTCGTCCGTCATGTCTTTTGCCGCAGTGGAGCCAAACAGCCTTGCGCGGATATGATGCTGGTTGAGTTCAAAAAACTGCGCTGCACCATGCAGGCTCAGTAATTCTCGGAAAGAGGCCGTGTAGCCTTTGGTCAGCATGGTTTCGATATCATCCGCATCCGAACGGCTTAGCCGGATGGCGTCCTTGGCGCGGGCGACGACCCGATCGAGCAGGGTATCGAAAATGACTTCCTTGGTCTTGAAATAATTGTAAAAGCTGCCGGGCGAGAGCGTGGTGGCGTTTACAATATCCCGCACCGTGGCGGTATCCAGCCCTACGGTGGAAAACACCTGCCATGCGGCACGCTCGAACTCTTGTTTTTTCATGCGCCGCGCGGCTTCGCGCTTTTCAGAAACACGGTATTTGGTGCGTGAGGGGGCGGGGGGCCGGGTTTCGCCGGGTGTTGCCCTGTTGCGTGAAGGCACGTGCGTGTTCCTGACAGAATGGGCGGGGCTTACGGTGTTTGGGCAGACCAGCCGCCCCCAAGGGCGCGGGCCAGCCGGACTGTGGAAAGGGCGCGGGCGGTCTGGGTTTTGACCAGCTCATCCTGCGCCTCAATCAGGCGCAGGCGTGCGCTGAGCACATCCTGTAGGGTAACCTGTCCGCCTTCAAACAGGCCGTGGCTCATTTCTGCGGCCTTGCGTGCGGTGTTGGCGCGGGTGCTCAGGGTGTCAGCACTGGTGTCCAGTTGTGCGCGCTGTTCGCTGGCGTCCTGTATCTCGGCCAGAGCGGTCAGTAGGGTCTGATCATAGGCGGCTACGGCTTCATCCAGCCTGCTGTCGGCCTGGGCAATCTGGGCGTGAATGCGCCCGGCGGTGAAAATGGGCAGGGTGGCGGTTAAGGCCGCCAGCCCGCCCGAGCCTGAAAGACCGGGTATGCCATCAAAACGCAGGCGGCCATCGCCCCCGAAAAACTCAAGCCCGAAGCGGGGCAGCAGTTCGGTTTTGGCGCCTACAAGACGTTGCGCCGCTGCCTCCACCATATGGCGGCGCAGCAGCACATCGGGCCTGTTGTTCAGGATGGTGCTCGGCAGCATGGCCCGTGGGGGCGCGGGGATACTGAATGTGTCATGCCCGGACAGGTCGGGCGCGTTATCGGGTGTGCGCCCGGCCAGAATGGCCAGCCTGCGGCGGAAGGTATCATAGGTTGCCACCAGCACCGGCCGGTTGCCGCGCAGGGCTTCGATCTGTGCCCGGATGCTCTCAAGGTCGGCCTGATTGGTCTGCCCGGCCTCAAAGCGTGCGGTGGCATAGTTCAGCAGGCTTTGCAGGGTCTGCTCGGAGCGGTCGAGCAGGGCAATGCGCTGGGCTGTGCCGAGTGCGCTCAGGTAGCTGGCGGCCACATCGGCGGCAATGGTCATGTGCGTGGCGTGCAGCATGTCCTGTGCGCTCAGTTCTACGGCGCGGCTGGCTTTGAGCGTTGCGGTGTTGCGGCCAAAAACATCCGGCTCCCATGCAATGCCTACCCCTGCCAGATGGCCGTCAGTCATGGGGTCGCCCAGATTGGGGGCGACACTATTGGCCAGAGGCGGGGTGGCCTGTCGCCAGTTCATGCCGCCGCCTGTAATGTCGCCCGTAGCGCCAATAGTTGGGTACAGCGTCGATTTTGCGATTTTTGTATAGGCGCGGGCCTGCGCCACCCTGTCGCGCGCCTGCCGTAGTTCGGGGTTGGCGGTCAGGGCTTCTTCCACCAGCTGTGTCAGCAACGGGTCGTGCCAGTCTGTCCACCAGTGGGTGAGATCCACTGTTCCTGCGCTGGCCTCGGCAACTGTGCCCGCCGGTATGGTTACGTGCGAGGGGGGGATGTCCGTATGAAACGGCGAGCACGCGGCCAGCAGAACCGGCAGGGTAAGGACGACCGCACGAAGGGGGAGAGGGCGAGCAGACATGTCGGATCAGTCCTGACGGGCGAGCATGGAGCGGAAGCGCAGGAGGGCGAGGGCAAGAAACAGCGTTGAGGCGCACAGAATGGACACGACGGAGGGCCAGATGGTTTCAACCCCCGCACCCCGGTAAAGAATGGCCTGCGAGATTTTGACAAACTGCGTGGTGGGCAGCACGCGCACGGCCATTTGCATGATGTCGGGCATGCTCTCGATTGGGGTGGCAGCACCCGACAGCAGGTAGGCAATGGCGTAAACCGGCACGGCCAGCAGGCCGAACTGCGGCATGGTGGGTGCGAAAATAGCCAGCACCATGCCTAAAGATGTGACCGAGAAAAGATAGATGACAAGGCAGGCGGCAAACAGCAGCAGCGACCCCGCAATGGGTACCCCCAGCCACAGATGCACCACACACCATAGCGAGGCCATGCTGGCGACGAAAATAACCGCGCCATTAGCCAGAATTTTGGCCACCGCAATTTCGCTGGCCGAGACAGGCAGCACCAGAAGGTGCTCGATGGTGCCGTGCTCACGCTCACGGATAACCGCAGCCCCCACAAGAATGATTGAGAGCACCGTGGCATCGGTTACGACCTGCATGACGGAGGTAAACCAGAACGACTCACTGTTGGGGTTAAAGCGGATGCGGCTTTGCGTGCTGAAAGGGAGCAACTGCTCGGCCGGGGGGGTGTGCAGGGCGCGGTTGATCTGGGCAAGAAAGATGCGTTGCAGATACACATCACCCAGCCCGGCCTGTGTCATGGCGGTGGCGTCAATCCGCTCCTGTATGGCGGGGCTGCGCCCGGCCAGCACATCGGCTTCGAAGCGTGGCGGAATATCGATAACAAAGTTGTAGGTGCCGTGGTTCATACCCGCCGTTGCGGCTGTGCGGTCGGTCAGGACAGGGGGCTTGAAGTAGGGCAGCAGCACACCGGCCCTGAGTTCGCGCGACAGGGCAGAGTGGTCTTCATCAATAAAGGCCACGGTGGCGTTGGAGACATCAATCTTTACCCCGTCCGCCACGATCACAACGGCAAAGGAAAAAGCGAAAAGAATAAGCCCGAACAGGATGAAATCCCGCACAAGGCTCCTGAACTCCTTGCCACTCAGTAGGGCGACATTAATCAGCCAGCGCATGCTCAGACATCCTGTTTGCGAAGGAGCAGGCACGCGCTGCCGATATACAGGCAGGCAAAGCCCAGCAGGGCCGCATACATGGGTATGAAAAACCGCACGCCCAGCCCCTTGGTAAAGGCTCCAAGGCTGATAAGCTGGAACCACGTGGCGGGAAAAGCCTCGCCAAAATAATAGGGTATGCCCACAAGGGTGGATGTGGGATATAATAGGCCGGAAAAATTGACGGCCGGGATCAGGCAGATAATGGCCGTGCCGAAAATGGCCGCCACCTGCGACCGCACGAAGGTGGATATCAGCAGACCAAAGCCGGTGCTGGCCAGAATATAGAAGAGCGCTCCAAGGCTCAGCCCCACAAAAGAGCCTTTCAGCGGCACGCCCAGCAGAGTGACGGACAGAAAGACAAGGGCGAGATAAGACAGAATGGCCAGCCCCACATAAGGTAACTGTTTGCCCAGCAGATACTGCCCCGTGCTGGCGGGCGAGGCATACAGGTTCATGATGGAGCCAATCTCCTTCTCGCGCACCACGCCCAGTGCTGTCAGCATGGTGGGGATCAGGATCAGTGCCAGCATGATCACGCCCGGCGTTATGGCGTAGATACTGCGGAACTCCTGATTATAGGCAAAACGCGGCACGATGCTGAAAGCCTGCGCCGTATTCCCCGCAGGTATGGGGCTGGTGCGCGCCAGTTCCTGTGCATAGCGCACCAGCGTGCCTTCGACATAGGCGCGGATATTGGCCCCCAGAAACGGCATGGAGCCATCAATGATAATATCCAGCTCGGGCTTTCTGCCCGCCAGCATGTCCCGGCCGAAATTGGCCGGAATATCAAGGCCGAGTGCGATCTCGCCATGCCGCAGGCGGGTTTGTAGCGTATGCAGGTCGGGGGTGGGGGATGTCTGGCGGAAATAGCGCGACCCGCTGAACTGCTCAGCCAGTGTGCGGCTGATCTGCGAGCGGTCGTGATCCACCACCGTGTAGGTAATGGTATTGATGTCAAACGACACGCTATAAGCGGCAATCAGCAGCAGGCTGACCGGGCCGAGAATGGCAAAGGCAAGGCGCAGGCGGTCGCGCAGCAGCTCCACCGTTTCGCGCTGGGCAAAGGCCCAGAACCGCGAAAGCCAGCGCATGAGAGGGGGCACGGGTTTTGCGGTCTGTGGTGCGGCTATCCCTGCACTGGCGCTGTCCGAAACCGCTACGGTGTTACCCGCTTTTTCCAGACAGGCGATAAACGCATCTTCCAAAGAGGCAGCACCTGCCTGTGCGATAATGGCAGCCGGGGCATCCATGGCCAGCACGCGCCCCTTGTCCATTAAGGAAATGCGGTCGCAGCGCATGGCTTCGTTCATGAAGTGGGTGGAAACGAAAATAGTCACCTTTGCATCGCGCGAGAGGCTGACAAGGTGTTTCCAGAACATATCGCGGGCTGCGGGATCGACCCCGGATGTGGGTTCGTCCAGTATCAGGATATCGGGATTATTGATGCAGGCCGCAGCAAGCTGGAGCCGTTGCCGATAGCCAAGCGGCAGGCCCGTGGGGCGCTCATCTGCATGGGCGGTCAGTTCGAAATCTGCCAGCATGGTGTTGACACGTTCGGCTGCCTGCGCGGCAGAAAGCCGGAAAAGGCGTGCCTGTAACATCAGGTTCTGGCGTACGCTCAGCTCCTCATACAGCGAGAATGCCTGCGACATGTAGCCGACCCGCATACGGGTATTCATGTCGCCCGCGCTGACAGGACGGCCAAACAGGGTGGCGCTGCCACTGCTAATGTCCAGAAGCCCCGTGAGCATTTTCATGGTGGTTGACTTGCCGCAGCCGTTCGAGCCGAGAAAACCGAATATTTCTCCGCGCCGGATACGGAAGCTGACATGATCCACCGCCGTAAAGGAGCCAAACTGGCGTGTGAGGTTTTCGGCCTCGATGACAGGGGGCGTTCCGTCATCCACATATGGGGGAATGGTAAAGGTGCTGACACCCTGCCGGGCGGCTGCGGGCAGTAGGGAGACATAGGCGGCCTCCACACTGGTGGTGCCGGTTTTTTCCAAAACCGTACTGGTTTTATCACAGGCGAGAATATGCCCGTCATTGATGGCCACCAGCCATGAAAAACGATCGGCCTCATCCATATAGGCGGTGGAAACCAGCACGGTCATGCCGGGGCGTTCGCTGCGCATCTGATCCACCAGCGCCCAGAACTGCCTGCGTGAGAGCGGGTCTACGCCGGTTGTGGGTTCGTCCAGTATCAGCAGGTCGGGTTCATGCACCAGTGCACAGCACAGGCTGAGTTTCTGCTTCATGCCACCAGAGAGCTTTCCGGCCGGGCGGTCGGGAAAGGGGGCAAGGCCTGTGGCGTTGAGCAGATGGGTAATATGGCTGGCGCGGGCTTTGGCATTCAGCGCGAAAAGTCGGCCAAAAAAATCAATATTTTCGCGCACGGACAGGGTGGGGTAGAGGTTCTTGCCCAACCCCTGCGGCATAAAGGCCAGACGCGGCAGAAACTGCTCACGCGCCGCACGGTTGCCAATATTGACCCCCAGCGTGCTGATCTGCCCGCTCTGGAGCTTACGCACCCCCGCAATCAGCCCCAGCAGCGTGGACTTGCCCACCCCGTCTGGGCCTACCAGAGCAATGGTCTGTCCTGCTGGCAGGCTGAGCGTTATGTCGTGCAGAACGGTTTCGCCCCCATAGCGGTGCGAAACGCCGGAGACCTCTATCCCGGTTGTGGGCCCGGCTGCGGGGGCGCTCATTCTGGCTTACCGGCCCGTGGCCACGACAGCGGGCCACGGCGCATCGGGGCTGGACTGGATATAGGCCTCGCCCGTCATGCCCGCCTTGAGCAACCTGCCGTAGCGGGCCTGCTCGGCCTGTGTCACACGCAGTTTAACACGATAGACAAGCTGTTCGCGCTCGGTGGCGGTTTCCACATATTTGGGCGTGAACTGCGCACTGCTGTCGATATAGGAGACTTCAGCGGCAACGGGGCTGGGCAGGCCATCGAAAACAATACGGGCCTGATCGCCTGTTTTCAGGCTCATGACCTGTGCTGTCGGGAAAAAGACTGTCATGTACGGATCAACCGGATCAATCAGGGCGTAAACGCGCCCGCCTGCGGGCAGCACGCTGCCCGGTTCCACCACCCGGTATTCCACCCGCCCGGTCACCGGGGCGGTTATGGTCAGCTCATCCAGAGCGGCATGAACCTCGTTCACTTGTGCCGCAGCGGCCTGTGCTGCGTGTCCGGCTTCATCCACGGCTTGTGTGGCGGCGGTTACGGCGGCCTGTGCGGCCTCTACCGCTGTGCGGCGGCGCTGGGTTTCCATGTCTGAAATCAGGCTGCGGGCCTGCATGCTGATGGCGTGGCGCAGCTCGTCCCGATCGAGTTTCAGGGCGGCCTGTCGGGCGTCAAGCTCTGCCTGCATGCGGGCCTGTGCGCTGGCGGCGCGTGCCTGCTGGGCCTCGGCCTGTGCATATTGGGCCTGTACGGTTGTGGTGTCCTGCTGGGCCATGATCTGGCCTGCCGCGACCGTATCGCCCTCACGCGCCATAAGCTGGATAACCCGGCCGGGGTATTTCACCGCGACATCCACCCGTGTGAACTCCAGCCGCCCATTGCCGTGCAGAATGCCAGCGGGCAGGGCGTTCAGCGCCATCTGATGCCGCCAGAACAGCCCACCGGCGAGGGCGATCACCGCCAGCCCCCCTATAAGGGCTACTCGCGCAATCCCCTTCACAGTGCGCACCCCGCAGAGGAAAAAAGAGAGGCCGGGCAGTGGGGGAGAAGGGTCATTCTGCGTCTTTCCAGTGTCTGGTCAGCGGAACAGCGTAGGGTTCTGGCCTGCCTTGGCTGAGCGTATCAGACAGATTGTGGCAGCGGAGGGGGCGGTTAGCATATTCGTGATACGTATGTCAAAAATATATAACAGACATTTAAGACGCATTAACATAGTATTGGTAAGTTATTTTTCGTTATTTATTACGGATTTGGTAACCTTTTCCTCGTGATTGAGATCATTGAGGCGAATAAAATTTTGACATATGTGTCGAGAAAATAACGCGCGCCTATATCGTTGAAACGCCATGCTCTGGGCCAGATGCAGGACGCTGGAACCTGATGAGCGGCTTAGTCTGAGCCCCGCTGAACTTAACCTGACAGTGATGTGGCTTTCCTGTTTTCCGCCAGGCGGGCAGTCTTGTAGCAGGCTGGGGCGTGCTGCCTGTTTGTGGGCCTGCTGAGGTGGATGGCAGAGCCTTTGCGGATTTGCAGGGCCGCTATGCGGCGCGAAAACAACCGGCTGATGACAGTGCCCGTCGAGCGGGCAATGGCCGCATAAGGGAAGGAGAGCAGGATGGGGGGGGATATGCCGCGTGTCTCGTCAGTCAGCGAGGCGATGGAAATCGGTTCCGCCAGAGAGCAGAGGCAGCATGCACTGTTTGCTGATCTTGTCATCAAGGCTTCCAAACTGGGGCCAGTGCCGTATGCGGCAGTGTGGCCGTGCGAACAGCATGCCCTGCACGGCGTGGTGGATGCGGCGGCACGGGGTATTCTGGCCCCCGTTCTGGTGGGCGATCGTGCTGCCATAACCGCCTGTGCGCACGAAAACGGGCTGGATATTAGTGGGCTGAGGCTGGTGGAGGCCTGCTCCGCTGCCGCAGCGGTTGAGCAGGCCATAGCCCTTGTGCATGCGGGCGAGGTGCATGGGCTGATCAAGGGCAGCCTGCATACGGATATTCTCATGCACGGGGTGGTTGGCCCCCAGAGCGGGCTACGGACAGCCCGCCGCATGAGCCATATCTTTCTGATTGCGGCCCCGGCTTATGATGGGCTGCTGTTCGTGACGGATGCCGCCATCAATATCGTGCCTGACCTTGAGACCAAGCGCGATATTGTCCAAAACGCCATAGACCTGCATCTGGGCCTCGGGCTGGGTGCGCCACGTGTGGCCATTCTTTCGGCGGTGGAGACGGTTAACCCCAAGATACAGGGCACGCTGGATGCGGCCTGCCTATGCAAAATGGCCGAGCGGGGGCAGATTACCGGCGGTGTGCTGGATGGCCCGCTGGCGATGGATAACGCGGTTGATGGCGAGGCCGCGCGGATCAAAGGCATTGTCTCGCCCGTGGCGGGCCGGGCGCAAATTCTCGTGACACCAGACCTTGAGGCCGGGAACATGCTGGCCAAGAACCTTATTTTCATGGCAGGGGCTGAATCGGCGGGTATTGTCATGGGGGCGAAAGTGCCTGTGCTGCTGACCAGCCGGGCGGACAGTGTGCAGGCGCGTCTGGCCTCTGCTGCTGTGGGGGCGCTGTATGCGCGCTATCTTAAAACACAGCCTGTATGCGTATAACGCGCTCTGGCTGTGAGGGTTTTTTGTGAAAGAGTGATGGTATGGCTGGTGTAATCCTTGTTTTTAATGTGGGTTCGTCCAGCGTCAAGTTTACGGTGTTCGATGTGGCCGCAGAGCCTGAGCGGCTTTTGCATGGCGAAATTGAACATCATACCGATGGCTTCAGTTTTCATGTAAACGATCGCACGGGTGCGCGTTGTGTGGATGAGCGCATGACCACCAGCGACCCGCATCCGCTCGACCATCTGCTGCAATGGCTTTCAGCCCATGCGGAGGGGCGCACCCTGCTGGGTGTCGGGCACCGGATCGTGCATGGCGGCGCGGATTTTTCAGCCCCTGTAAAGATCACGCCTGCGGTAATGGATCGGCTTGAAGCCCTTACCCCCTTTGCGCCGCTGCATCAGCCTGCAACCCTTGCCCCCGCACGGGCTATTGCGCGGTACAGACCCGACCTGCTCCAGATTGCCTGTTTTGATACGGCGTTTCATCACACCATCCCTGAAATGGCGCGGCTGCTGCCGCTCCCGCGCCGTTATGAGCAAAAAGGCGTACGGCGCTACGGCTTTCACGGCCTGTCCTATACATGGGTTGCGCAGCGGTTACAGGCCTGCGACCCGGCGCTGTATGCGGGGCGCACGCTTATTGCGCATCTGGGGAGTGGCGCGAGCCTGTGTGCGCTCAAGGGTGGAAAAAGCCTTGAAACAACCATGGGGTTTTCCGCACTTGATGGATTGATGATGGGAACGCGCGCAGGGCTGATAGACCCCGGTGCGCTGCTCTATATGATGCAGGAGGAAGGGGCGGGCTGGTGTACGCTGGTGGATGTGCTCTACCGCCAGTCCGGCCTGCTGGGGGTTTCGGGTGTTTCATCTGACATGCGGCTGCTGCGCAAGAGGCTTTTGGATGAAAAAGACCCTGAAATTATCAGAACTGTTTCGCAGGCATTAAGCCTGTTTGAATACCGGGTTATTGAGGAAATCGGTGCGCTGGCGGCTGTTATGGAAGGGCTGGACGGGCTGGTATTCACTGCCGGAATTGGGGAGCATGACAGCGTATTGCGTGCCAATGTGTGCGCAAAGCTGGGCTGGCTGGGCGTGAAACTGGATGCGCAGGCCAATGCCCGCCATGCTTCTATCATCAGCACGGCGGAAAGTGCCGTAACCGTGCGGGTTGAACCCACGGATGAAGAGGCCGTGATCATGCGCGATGTGCTGGCGTTTATGACGCCACAGCAGGCTTAGCCTATTGCGGGCAGCCTGCTGTGGGGTGGGTGTTACGCCACCCCAACCTGTTTTGTGGCGACAGGGTTAAGGCACGGTATCCACCAGCACCACTTCCGTATCCTCAAGGGCCAGAACCGACAGCACATCGGTTTTGGAAATGGCGGCGCCATCGCGTTCGTTCAGGGTTGTGCCTTCGATTTCAACAGACCCCTTGGCCACGACCAGATAACCAAGCCTGTCCGTGCCGAGCCTGTATTCTGCGGTTTCGCCCTTCTTCAGCGTTGCCCCCAGCACGCGGGCATCGGTGTTGATAGGCAGGGCATCATCCGCATCCGGCTGGCCAGAGGCCAGCACCACAAACTGGCCCGCCCGCTCCCCCCGAGGGAAGGCCCGCGTACCCCATGAGGGCGCATGGCCCGCCCGGTCAGGCAGAATCCAGATCTGGAACAGGCGGGTTGTTTCATCTTCCAGATTGTATTCGCTGTGGCGGATACCCGTGCCTGCCGACATGACCTGCACATCGCCCGCACCCGTGCGGCCCCGGTTGCCCAGACTATCCTCGTGGGTAATGGCCCCTTCCCGCACATAGGTAATAATTTCCATATTGTCGTGCGGGTGGGTGCCAAAGCCCGTGCCGGGGGCTATGGCATCATCATTCCATACGCGCAGCGCACCCCAGTGCATCCGTGCGGGGTCGTAGTAACTGGCGAAGGAAAAATGGTGCCGGGCATCCAGCCAGCCGTGATTGGCATGGCCGAGTTTATCAAAAGGCCTGACTTCAATCATTGTCGTTTCTCCACTCTGTAAGGGTCTTGGTTCGTGAAGACACGGTAACGGAGGGGGTAGTCATCAGTATATGGCAATCATGGAAAGGTATCGTTTCCGTTTGTTGGCTGTTAGGGCATTCGGCGCTATAGCAGAACAACACCGCCCCATGACGGAGGAGAAAACACCATGCGCCTGCCAGATTTTGAAGCATGGGCCATTTTTGCAAAAGTGGCCGAGTTTGGCTCCTTCGCGCGTGCTGCGGAGGAAATCCAGCTTTCCAAACCAACCGTTTCAAAAGCGATCAGCCGTCTTGAGCAGTCGCTCGGTATAGCGCTTTTCAACCGCAATTCGCGCCATATGTCCTTAACCGAAACCGGCCGCGCCCTGCTTGGGCATGCTAACCGCCTGCTGATGGAAGCCGAAGCCGCCGAAACCGAGGCGCGCGGCGACATGCGTCGCCCTTCGGGGCGTGTGCGCATTGCTGCCCCCATGACCTTTGGCATACGGCATCTTGCCCCGGTTCTGCCCGGCTTTTTGGAACGCTACCCTGAAATAGACCTGACCATAGACTTTAGCGATGCGCTGGTGGATCTTGTGGCGTCTGGTTACGATGTTGCGTTGCGTATTGCCTCCCTGGCGGATTCCTCGCTCCGGGCCAGAAAGCTGTGCGACCTGCGGCTGCTGTTGGTGGCGGCTCCATCATGGCTGGATCGTGTGGGCAGGCCAAGCCACCCGCGCGAGCTTGAGCCGCATAAGAGCTTTATTTACACAAACGGCAGCGCACCGGGCATGATCCGTTTACGCAGGGAGGAGTCTGGCAAGGAATATGTTTTAAGCCAGACAGCCCGTTTCAAGGCGGATAATGCCGAGGCTTTCCTGCCCGCTCTGGAAGCGGGTTTAGGCTACGGGGTGTTTCCTGAATTCATGGTGTGGGAAGGGCTGGCCCACGGGCGGCTCGAACGGATCCTGCCAGAATGGGAAGGCCCGCTTATCAGCCTGTATCTTGTGACACCGGCGAGCTGTGTACGGCCCACGCGCGTTACCGCATTGTTGGATTATCTGGTCAAGGCATTTGAGCAATCGCCCTGGGCCACACCATGTAAGGGGCACCCTCCCGTGGCGGGTTCTGGCACGGCCACCCCCGTCTGATGGCAGAATGATCTATGCTGTGCAGAGGTTGGCCGCGTGTCCGCACTGCTATCAACAGCGGCGATAAACGCAAGGCTGTGAGAATCATGGAGGAGCAGGTGCGCTCGAAAGGCAAGATCTTGTGTGGTCTGGTCAGGAGATGGCACGACGAGGCCATGCTGCTGCTGGAAGGACGATATTGATGCTCCGCGCTATCCTAAGCCTGATTTGCGCCATCTGTCTCGGCGGCACCGCACACGCGGACGCCAGGCCGGAATCTTTGGAGAAACTGACCTACAATCTCAATGCGAGGTTCAATGACGAGCTTGATGGAAAGGCGTTTCTCAATGGGCGGTTGATCGTGCGTGTCGCGCGTGTTTCGGCCTGTGTTTCGGCGGTCTGGACCCGCAGCGGCGATGTCGGGTCGCCGCTGCGGCGCGACCTGCTGGAATGGGACAAGATGTTTGATGGCGATCCTTCGAGCGACGACCGGTCTTACTATTTGACGTTCGTCTATGCTGACCATCGGAGCGACGATGTTGTGTCCATGCCTCTTGCGGCGCGTCCGGACCGTTTTGAAGATACGGCGGGTGTCTACCTCCCATCGTGCCAACCGAAACAGCATCATCGCAGGTGACGATCTTTGCATCGGGCGATCCTGCCACACCATAACGTTCGGCGGGTCTGCCAGAGCCGACCTTCCGCACCCCTGCCCAAAAAAAGATCACCCACCCGCTGAGTATAGGGCGGGCGGGTGGTCTTTGTGTTCGGGCCTATGATTTTCAGGCAGCGAGTTTTTTGGTGATACCCGCTACATGCTGGCCGAGGAATTTTGCGCCTTCGAGTTCGTTGGCGTCTGGCTGGCGTGAGCCGTCGCCCGCGGCAATGGTGGTGGCGCCATAGGGTGAGCCACCGGTTACGGCATCAAGCTTGAGCTGGCCCTGAAAGCTGTAGGGCAGGCCGCTGATAACCATGCCGTGGTGGATCAGGTTCGACATGAGCGAATACAGGGTCGTTTCCTGTCCGCCATGCTGCGATGCGGTGGAGGTAAACACCGCCCCCACCTTGCCGATCAGCGCACCCTGAAGCCACAGGCCACCCGTCTGATCCCAGAAATTGGCCATCTGTGCAGGCAGGCGGCCAAAGCGCGTGGGGGCGCCCAGAATAATGGCGTCGTAATCGGCCAGTTCAGCCGGGGTAGCCAGCGGGGCGGACTGCTCCGTTTTGAAATGGTGGGCCTTGGCCACATCCTCGGGCACCAGTTCGGGCACACGCTTTACATCGGCGCTCAGGCCTGCGGCGCGCACACCTTCGGCTACGGCGTTGGCCATGGTTTCAATATGGCCGTAGGAGGAATAATAAAGAACGAGAACCTTGGGCATTGTTGTTTCTTCCACTGGTGTTGAAAACAGTTTCCGTAGGGTGTTCAGAAACCCCATGACGATAATTCCTGTATGACAGAGGGATACGCCAAAATCGGAAATGCTTTGTTTCTGATTCTGGCATGATCTGATCTTGGGATATTACGAGCGATGCGTGCGGATGGTTGCATTGAGCAGCGTATCGAGCGAGAAGCGCCCCGGCCCTGCACTGGCCAGTGCAAGAAAACCACCGGCAATACCGAAGTTTTTGTAGAAATGAATCCACATATCGTACCGCTCCATGCCCGAAAACGTCCAGTAATGATGGCCGATAAACCCGGTTGCGATGGTGTAGAGAGCAAACAGGAGGGCAATGGGGGCTGTGAACGCACCAAAGGCCAGCAGCAGGCCAAGGCCCAGTTCGACAACAATGGCAATCACGGCGGAAAGCGAGGGCAAGGGTGCGCCCGTAGCGCTCATATAAGCGATAGCACCTGAAAAATCCGTCAGTTTACCCCAGCCCATCATAACAAACAGGGCGGCCAGCAGCAGGCGGGAGATCAGGAGAACCGTATCGCGTAAAAAGGTGGCGTTCATGACAGCGTATCTTTCTTCAGAAGGGGGCGGCCTGTCTTGTCGGGCTGCCGATGCCTTTCTGTTTACGCAGGATGATCGTGATAAAAAATAGAAATGGTATAAATGTAAAGTTTCTATTTTTTATTCAATGTGAGACGGGAAGGGCTGCAAAGACTATGCCCCATAGCAAAACCGGCGACAGGGAGAGGCTCCCGCCGCCGGTTTTCGGGTCGTGTCATGGGCAGGGACACTCTACCCTGCTCTTGCCACGGCGGAGTTGCTGTCAGCACCGGGCAGGCGTGCGAAAACCCCCGGTGTGTCAGGCGCCTTTTGCCGTGACATCCACATCCACGCCTACTTCAAGGGCAACCCACTGGCCCGTGGACCACGGGCCTAAACCCACATTGAAAACGGAGCGCACAAGCGGCAGGTGCCCCTTGGCATGCAGGGTGGCGCCGGTTGTCTCGATGGTGAGCGGCAGGGTTACGGGTTTGCTGACACCTTTGATGGTGAGCGTGCCTTCGGCATCAAACGCGTTACCCCCTTTGGCCTTGAAGTCCTTCACCTCGAATACGGCGGTGGGGAAGGTTTTGACATCAAACCAGTCATGGCCGGGCAGGGCGCCATCGCGCTGGGCATCGCCTGTTGTCGCACTGGCCATATCGATGGTGATCTTTGCATGGCCGCTTTCAGGCTGGGCCGGATCAAACGAGATTGTACCATCATATTTCGTAAAATGGCCTTCAAACGTCTTGCCGGTCTGGGTGCCGGAAAAACCCAGCGTGCCGTTGCCTGCCGCCAGTGTCCAGTCGGCGGCAAAAGCAGGGGTGCCGAGCAGCAGGCCCGCTACTGTGGCAACGGGTAAAATCTTGTGCAAAACCGTCATGGGGTTTCTCCCTTCTGGCGTGATGGAGATACGCCACCCGCAACAGGCAGCATCTGGCTCAGAACAGTGTCATGCAGAACAAAACGATGGCGCAGGGCTGCGGCTATGTGCAGGATAATCAGCCCCAGAAGCCCCCATGCCGCCCAGTGGTGAAAGCTCTTGAGTGCGGCTTCAACCGGGGCTTTGTCTGTCAGGGTTGAAAGCACGGGCAGGTCGGGCCAGGGGAGGGTGCCGAACAGAACCGTAGGGATACCCAGAACGGAAACCGACACCATTGCCCACCCGCTGAGCGGGAGCACAACCTGCAACCCGTACAGGGCAAGATGGGCTATGTGCGCCCCCTTTTTCTCCAGCGGTTTCATGGTTGCGGGCAGGGGGGGTGTTGTGTGTGTCAGCCGCCAGCCAATCCGCAGGGTGACAAGAAACAGAACGCTGATACCAATGGATTTATGGAGCTGGTAAAGCTGGAAAACGCGCATCGGATCAAGAGTGAGGTGATCCATGACCAGCCCCATGATGAGCAGCGTCAGGATACCCAGTGCGATCATCCAGTGAAGGATGATCGCAACTGTTGTGTACCGCGTGATCCCGCTTGCTGTGCTGGCGGGCGAGGACATGGTGTCAGCCCTGACGTTCGAAAGCGCCAGCAATGCGCAGGTGCACATCGTCGCCAACATAAGGGACATACATCTTCACGCCGAAATCGCTGCGCTTGATGGTGGTCGTGGCTTCAAAACCGGTGGTGTATTTCTTGTCCATCGGGTTCACGCCTGCGCCGACAAAGTGCACTTTCAGCGTTTCGGGCTTGGTAACGCCGTGCAGGGTCAGGTTGCCGGTGACAACGGCATCGTTATGGCCGGTCAGGCGCACGGAGGTGGATTCAAACGTGGCCTTGGGGAACTTGGCGGCATCGAACCACTGGTCGCCCTTGAGTTCTTCATCCAGCTTGGCGCTGGTGGTCTGCACGGAGTCCACCGGAATGGTCACGGACAGGCTGGAAGCGGCGGGGTTCTTTGCATCCAGCTTCAGGGTGCCGGTTACGTTGGAGAAAACGCCACCATAGTTGGTAAAGCCAAAATGCAGGACGGAAAAACCAACCTGGGTGTGGCCGGGTTCTACGTCATAGGTGCCGGATTCGGCCTGAGCGGCGTTGGTGACAACCTGTGCCGAGGCCGGGTTGCCAGCCAGCAGGCCGAGGGTGAGCGCTATGGCGGAAACAGAAAACAGGCTGAGCTTCATGGTCAGGATACTCCGGTTGATAAGCTTTTCTGGAACGGGCCTGCGGGCTTTGCTCCCCCGTGGGGGAAAGGCACGATGGCGTTCCGTCTAACGCTTTGAATACCGGGGCGGATGGGGGGAATAAACAACAACAATGGAAAGATAATATTTCCATATTTTACGCCTATGCGGGCGGCCCCCCCCCTGCCTTCTGGGCCTGCATCCGTACAAACGATGAGGGAATGCCCAGCATTCTGCGGTATTTGACCACCGTGCGGCGGGAAAGACTGAACCCCTTCTGCCGCAGGGCTTCGGCATAATCCTGATCGGAGCGGACTCTGTGGGCGGTCTCGTTTTGCAGCAGGTGCAAAAGGCAGGCCCGCGCGGCACCGCTGGCTTGCGCGGTATCTTCGTCCGCCCCCAGTGCGGCGGAAAAAAAATCCCGCAACGGCAGCGTGCCACGGGGTGTCTGCACGTATTTATGCGCGACAATCCGGCTGATGGTGCTGTCATTCAGCCGGAGCGCGTGGGCCACCTGCGTCATGCTCAGGGGGCGCAGAGCCTGCGGGCCATGCTCCAGACAGTCGGCCTGATAATGCAGCACATGCCGCGCCACACTCAGCAGGCTGTGGCTGCGCCGGGGGAGGGCGCGCATAAGCCAGCGGGCCTGTGCCAGCCAGTGTGCGATCTTATCGGGGGTATCGGTTTGAGCAGGCGCGCCAGAGGGGGCGGTCGCCGCCTGAGCGGTGGCGGGCCTGCGGCGTATGCGCGTGATCAGCGCGGTTTCGAGGCGGATGGCGTCTTCAGGCGTATCGGACAGGGTTATGGCCCACTGGCCTGTTTCGGTTTTGTTGGCCACGAGTTCGGGGCGGATGCCCGTGGGTAGCACGCCTTCGGCCTGTCGCCACGGAAAGGGGTCTAGGCCACGCAGGCGGGCCAGTAGTTCTGTAACAGTCTGTACCGACAGCCCGGCCGCACTGGCTACACTGGCGACACCCCGGCGGGCCAGCAGGGGCAGGTGGGCCAGCAGGGCCAGCATGTCGGCTGTGACTGCGCCCTGTTGTTCAAGCTGCACGCGCAGGCATTCTTCCAGTGAGCGTGCGGCTACTCCGCAGGGTTCGAGCCGCAGCAGGCGCTGGCGCACATGTTCCAGCAGGCCGGTGGGCAGGTGGGTCTGGCGGGCCAGTTCCGCCGGGGGCATGGACAGACGGCCCTGCTCGTCCAGCGCATCCAGAATGGCCAGCGCACAGCGCTGTTCCAGCGGGCTGGCAGTCTGGGCTGCAAGCTGGTGCAGCAGACTATAGGCGGTGGATGGAGGGGCCGCCTCCAGCGTATCGGCGGCATCCTGTGTAAAGCCACTCAGCCGGGTGAGGGCAGAGGGCGGCATGCCGTCCTTCCAGTCCAGAAACGGGTTGTCGGCTATTTTCTGGTTTATGAAATCCAGCAGCACTGGCAAAGGCATTTTCAGAAGCTGGAGAGACTCCTTCATGCCCGGTGTCAGCGACAGGCGCTGGTTCTGCCCGACCTTGTGCCCAAGAGCCACAACCATGGCGGGCGGCTAGCAGCGTGGGCTGGCGTGTCGCGTAGTTTTGCTATCCCGCGCCCCGCGCAGGGCGGTAACGCCCCACAGACCCAGAAACAGAAAAACCAGACCAGCGCCAAGGAGTGGAAAATGCGCGTCTGCCGCATCTGCTACGGTAGCGGCCCAGCGTGGCACCCGCTCGGCTATGCCGGGCATCTGCGCGAGTTCAAGCAGGGCAACGGCAAAAGCCGCCGCCGCTGAAAGCGCCGTAACCGAAATTGTATAATGCGCGCGGCGGCGGGCGGAGTGTGCGCTCCATGTCCATGCCCGGATCATCAGAACCGTATCGAGGCTGTCCATCAGCATCATGGCGGCGGTAAACAGCAGCGGCAGCAACATGAGCGCCCATGTAGGGGCAGCGGCCTGACTGGATGTGGCCAGCCCCAGCAGGCCAATTTCCGTTGCCGTGTCAAAACCCAGACCGAACAGAAAGCCCAGATAATACATCTGGCGTTCGTGGCGGATCATGTCGGTTAAGGGGGCCAGCAGGCGCATCAGCACCCCGGCGGGGCGGGCGGTTACGGGGCGCCCGGTTTTCAGACTTACCCACTGGGTTCTGGCGGCAAGGGCACTGAGCAGCGCCATCACCAGCAGAAAGGCAATGGAAATGCCGCCCCCTACCAGACCGCCTACAAGGTGCCAGTTTTCCAGCCATGTGTGTACGGGCAGATGCAGCAGCGCATAGGTGGCCACAATCACCACGGTGGAATGGCCGAGCGAGAAAAACAGACCCACAAAAATAGGTTTATGCGCACGGGCCAGCAGCCTGCGCGTGACGACATCGATTGCAGCGATATGATCCGCATCGAGCGCGTGGCGCAGGCCGAATGTCCAGGCCACAAAAGCGGGGGCCAGCAGGCCCGGCGCATGCAGGCCGATAGCGGCGGCCACACTCCACAACGCGGCGTTCAGCCCGCACAGACCCGCCATCAGTGCAAGGGATGAACGCCCGCGCGCCATGTCAGCAGATCCTCGGCAACTGCTCGCCCGATGGCATGGTGACAGTGCGCCGTCCGCCGAACGCATTACGCACCACCACGGAGGGGCCATGCGGCCCGGCCTCCGCCACCGTGCCGATAAGAGCGGCCTGCTGGCCCAGCGGGTGGGCGCGCAGGGCGGCAAGCGCGGCTTCGGCCTCGGCCTGCGGCACCACAGCCACCAGCTTGCCCTCATTGGCCAGAAAAAGGGCCTCCAGCCCCAGAATATCACAAACGCCCTCCACTTCGGGGCGCACGGGCAGGGCGGTCTCGTCCAGTGTCAGGCTGACAGCACTGGCCTCGGCTAGTTCGCTCAGCACGCCTGCCACACCGCCGCGCGTGGCATCGCGCAGGCTGCGGGTGTTGGGGGCAGCGGCCAGCAGGGCTTCCACCAGCCCGCCAAGGGGGGCGCAGTCGCTGGCAATGGCTACATCCAGCGCCAGATCGCCCCGTGCGCACAGAATGGCGGCTCCGTGGTCGCCCAGCGTGCCGTTAACCAGCACCACATCACCCGGCCGGGCGGCGGTAATGCTGATGGCCCGGTCTGCGGGAATAACGCCCACCCCCGAGGTGGTTACATACAGCCCATCGCACGCGCCTTTGGGTACAACTTTGGTATCGCCGGTGACAATCCGCACCCCGGCCTCACGCGCGCAGTCGGCCATGGCGGCCACGATACGGCGCAGGCAGGCCAGTTCCAGCCCTTCAGCCAGAATGAACGCGGCGGAAAGTGCTACAGGCCGGGCGCCCCCCACCACCAGATCATTGATCGTGCCGCATACGGCCAGCGTGCCGATATTGCCACCGGGAAACTCCAGTGGTTCCACCACAAAAGAATCGGTGGTGAAAGCCAGCCTGTCGCCTCCCGCCACCAGAGGGGCCAGCGGCAGGCGGGCCTGATCTTCCTGTGCGGTGTGGGGTGTGGCGGAAAAAGCTTCAAGGAAAAGCGTGTCGATCAGGGCGCGCATGGCGGTGCCGCCGCCCCCATGCGCCATGGTGATCCGCCCCCCAGTGCCAATGCCGGGTATGCTGTTCATGCGACCTGCCTCGCCCCCTCGTAATCGTAACATGCGGCACATGCGCCTTCGGATGATACCATGAGTGCCCCCAGAGGGGCATCCGGTGTGCAGTCCCGCCCGAAAGCGGGGCAGGCGGTGGGGCGTATGCGCCCGGTCAGCACATCGCCACAGCGGGCGGAGGCGGGGTCGGCCACGGTGTGTGGTGTCAGCGCAAAGCGGCGCTCGGCGTCGAACGCGGCCCATGTGGGGCGCAGTTGCAGGCCGGAAAAGGCAATCGTACCCAGCCCGCGCCAGGCTGTATCGGGCCGGGTTTCATACACCTGCCGCATGGCGGCAAGGGCTGCGGGGTTGCCTTCGGGCGGCACCACGCGGGCGTACTGGTTTTCCACCCGGGCCTGCCCGGCCTCAAGCTGGCGCAGCACCATTAACAGGGATTGCAGGATGTCCAGCGGCTCGAAACCCGCCACCACAAACGGGCGGTGGAAGGTGGAGGCCACGAACTCGTAAGGGTGGGTGCCTGTAACCATGGCGACATGACCGGGGCCGATAAAACCATCCACCGCGAAATCGGGCTGTTCAAGCAGGGCGCGCAGGGTCGGCACGATCAGGATATGCTGGCACAGGAGCGAGAAGTTTTGAATACCCTCGCGTGCAGCCCGCAGGACGGTGAGAGCGGTGGACGGGGCGGTGGTTTCAAACCCGAGTGCGAAAAAAACAATTTCACGATCAGGGTTTTTACGGGCAAGCTCCAGTGCGTCCAGCGGGGAATACACCATGCGGATATCCGCCCCGGCGGCGCGCGCCTGAAGGAGAGACCCCTGCGCCCCCGGTACACGCATGGCATCGCCAAAGGTGGTCAGGATGACATCGGGCCTGCGGGCGAGGGCTATGGCATCATCAATCCGCCCCATAGGCAGCACACAGACCGGGCAACCCGGCCCGTGGGCGAATTCGATCGTATCGGGCAGGCGGTCTTTCAGCCCGTAGCGGAAAATCGTATGTGTATGCCCGCCACAGACTTCCATGACCGTAACAGGGGTTTTCCGGCTGCGGGCGAGGGTTTCGGCTGTGCGGGCAATTTCCGTAAAGAGTTTTTCAGCCAGCGCGGGATCACGGAAGGCTTCACTGAACCGCATGGGAGCCTCCTGCCTTGCCCGTGTCCTGCATGGCGGTGAGTTCTTCATGCAGTTCGCCCATTTCGGCCAGCAGGGCGAGCGTTGCGCGGGCTTCGGGTTCTGAAATACGGCTCATGGCAAAGCCGACATGCACCAGCACCCATGAGCCTATAAGGTCTTCCAGCGGGGCATCGGGTGGGGCTACGCACAGCACGTCCACCTCGCGGCGCACACCGTGGACATCGACCTCCGCCAGCATGGCGGCGGCATCGGCAATGCCGGTAATCCGGGCGGGAATTCCAAGGCACATGGCGGTGTCTCCTTATGGCTGGGGGCGGTGTGCGGCGTCAGGCACAATGCCGTAGCGCTCAAGCTTGGCGCGCAGCCCCACGCGGGACAGGCCAAGCTCGCGCGCGGTCAGGCTTTTGTTCCAGCCGCAGCGTGCGATGGTCTGGGCCAGAATACGGGCTTCGAGCGTATCGAGCCTTTCCTGCATGGAGCCATCTTCGGGCAGGGGTGTGGCCGGGGTCTCCTGCGTGGTGTCAGCCGGGATGGCGAGGTGTGCCGTATGGTGCGGCAGGGCCGGGCGCGGGAAGCGCAACGCAGGGGAAAGCAGGTCTGGCCCCAGCGTGTCGTTTTCGGTCAGTACCAACATACGCAGGATTTCGTTTTGGAGTTCGCGCACATTGCCCGGCCAGTCATGGCGCATGAGCAGGGCCATGACATCCGGGCTGAACCCGCGCGCGCGGCGGCCGTGGCGCTGGCAGGCCTCATCAAGCAGGTGGGTGGCCAGTACGCGGATATCTTCGGGGCGTTCGCGCAGGGGCGGGATGGTCAGCGTCATGGCGGCAAGGCGGTAGTACAGGTCTTCGCGAAAGCGCCCGGCGCGGACTTCTTCTGGCAGGTCGCGGTGGGTGGCGGCCAGCACGCGCACATTGGCATGGGTTGTTTCATTGGTGCCAAGGGCGCGGAACTCGCCTTCTTGCAGAAAGCGCAGCAGCTTGACCTGAAAAGCGGGTGATATATCCCCAATTTCATCGAGGAACAGGGTGCCGCCATCGGCTTCCTCCACCAGCCCGCGCCGGTTGGCGTGCGCGCCGGTAAAGGCCCCTTTGCGGTGGCCGAACAGTTCGGATTCCAGCAGTTCATCCGGTATGGCGCCGCAGTTGACAGCCACAAAGGTACCGCTGTCGCGCTGGCTGGCGTAATGCAGGGCGCGGGCCATCAGCTCCTTGCCGGTTCCGGTTTCTCCCTGAATAAGAACAGGGATATCAAAAACCGCAACCTTGGCGGCCTGCTTGCAGGTATCGTTAAGCGGGCTGGTGGTGGCGCGGATGATGGAATCAAACTGGTAGCGCCCGCGCACCCGTTCGCGCTGGCGCAAAAGCCGCCCTTCCGCAATGGGCGAGGCCAGCCGCAGTTCGAGCGAAAGCCGTTCGTGATCGCGCTGCATGGCGAACAGATGCGTGGCGTTGCGGGCGGTCAGTATAAGCTGGTCAGGGTGCCACGGCTTGGTAATGTAGTGGTAGATACCCGCCTCGTTGATCGCGTCGATCATATCCTCAGGTTCGGTATAACCCGTGACAATAACACGCACGATGTCGGGCCAGCGGTTACGCACTTCGGCCAGAAAGCGCGTGCCGGTTACACCGGGCATGCGCTGGTCGCAGAAAATGGCCTGTATCCAGTGGGTTTCAAGACATTCGCGCGCGGTATCGGCATTATGGGCGATGTGGACATCAAAGCTCTCGCGCAGGACGCGCGCCATTACTTCCGCCGAGCGCGGCTCGTCATCCACCACGAGAATGGACGGGCGTGTGTCCACATCAGCCATCAGTCAGCGGCCCTTAGTGCTGCGGCACGGGCTTCGGCCTGTGCGGCGAGCCTGCCAAGCCATGTGCTGCGTTCGGTTTTCAGCCAGTCCAGCCATGTGTCCATACCCGCCCCGGTACGCGCCCCCGTATGCAGGATGCGTGCCTTGGGGGCCACGCGGCGGATATTGGTTTCCAGCAGCGCCAGATCGGTGCCCAGATAGGGGACAAGGTCGGTTTTGGTCAGGATAACCAGATCGGCATTATGGAAAATATCCGGGTATTTAAGGGGTTTGTCTTCCCCTTCGGTTACGGACAGCAGGGTTACGCGCAACTGTTCGCCCAGATCGAAGGCGGCGGGGCAAACAAGGTTGCCGACATTTTCTACAAACAGCACGCCACCGGGCGGCAGGGGCAGGTGTTCAAGCGCATGGCCGACCTGATGGGCATCAAGATGGCAGCCTTTGCCGGTGTTGATCTGCACCGCCCGCACGCCGGTTGCGCGGATACGCTCGGCATCGTTGCTGGTCTGCTGGTCTCCCTCGATCACGGCGGCGGGTATGCTGCCCTGTAGCAGTTTGAGCGTTTCCACCAGCAGGGTGGTTTTGCCCGCGCCCGGCCCGGCCAGCAGGTTGAGGGCCAGCACGCCGTTGCGTGCCAGAGCCTCGCGGTTCTGGTGGGCATAGGCATCGTTTTTAGACAGGATATTGCGCTCGATTTCCACCATGCGTGCCTGTGTCAGCCCCGGTGCGTGCGAGCGGGCGGGGCCGGTGCCGTAATCATGGTGGTCGGGGCCGTGGGTATGGGCCGGGGCGGTTTCGGGGGCTGTATCCGGCCCGTGCTCATGCCCGTGCGCTGTGTGCTGGTGGGCGGCCTGTGCCTGCGTGCCGTGGTTATGCGTGTGGCCTGCGGTCTGCGCGTGCGTATGGTCGTGGTGGGGCTGGCCGTGGGGGTGTGCGTGCCCCTGATCGTGGCTGTGATCATGGCCATGCCCGTGATCATGAGGGGGGCCGGGGTCTATCGTCACGCCGCCATCGCTGCTGCATCCGCATGTCGTGCACATTTAGAGTACCTCCAGATCCCTGATTTTGATGTCTGTCCCCCCCGAGGGCTGCACCCGCCCGCCGCCACATAGCGGGCAGGGCGAGAGCCGATCCTCAAGAGTTACGGTTTTTTCGCAGTCAAAGCACCAGGCCGTACCCGGTGTCTGTTCGATTTCAAGCCGGGCATCTTGGGCGAGGGTGCCGGGCTTTACGGCCTCAAACCCGAAACGCAGCGCGGAGAGTTCCACTCCCGCAAACTGCCCGACCTCCAGCCGCACCACGCGCACCTGCGTAAAGCCTTCGCGCCGGGCGGTGTCTTCAATCACGTCAAGCAGGCTTTCACACAGGGAGAGTTCGTGCATGGTTTAGGACTCCACATGTGTTGGCACGCAGGGGTTAATGGCCGATAGCAGCAGCGCGGGCAGCAGAGCCGGGCTGTCCACCGTGGGCAGGCTGTGCAGGCAGCGGCGCAGCAGCCCGTTATGTGCCATGTGCCAGCCCGTGGGGGAAAACACAGTATAAGCTTTTACGCGGCCATTTTGTATGGTGGCGTGGTGTACCAGCAGCCCGCGCGCGGCCCGCGCCACACCCAGACGCCCCTGCGGCATGGCCCCCGCTTCTGTTGGCAGGCGCGCTGCCAACGCACGGGTGCGCGTGAAAAGCCGCAGCGGGTCAGACAGGGCGGCCAGCAGATCCAGTGCGCGTGCCACCACCCGCACGAAAAGGCTGACCCCTTCGCGGGCAATCAGACCGTGCAGGAGCGGGGTGTCGCGGTGGTCGGCCAGAATACTGGCGTCCCGCGCGGGGGGCTGTGCGCCAGTGGCGATCGCTGCAAGGTCGGCGCAGTCCGGTGCGGGCAGGTCGGCCCGGCCCTGTGCGGGGGGAACGAGTGCTTGCAGCGGTGCCAGCACGGCGGCCAGTGGTGCAGGGGGCTGTGTTGTGCGGCTGGCCTCAAGCCAGTGGTCAAAATCCGCTAGCGCCAGTTGGGGCAGGGGTGTTTCTAGCCCGGTCAGGGTGGTGGCGGTCTGCCCCCGTTCACTGTGGTGTGGGCTGGTTGTGGCGGCAAGGGTGCGGGCCAGTGCCGCGCGGTCGGGGGCAAGGCCCAGATGGCGCGGCCATGTATGCAGCAGGTCAAGCGCATGGTCGCGCAGGATGTCGCGCGTGCAGGCGGCTGTCTTATCCTGACTTTCCTGTTCGGGCAGACCCAGTGCTTGTGTTGCGGCGGCGGCGTGGGCTGCACCACACAGGCTGAACAGGCTTGCCAGCCGGGTGCGGGCTTCCTCGGGGGGCAGGCCCATGCAGGTGCGGGCCATGTCCGGGCCGTTCTGTATGCGGGCCTGCCATGGCTGGCCAGCCCGTGCTGCGGACAGGACAAGCTGGCCGATCATGGATGGGCGGAATCCGGCCCAGGCTGGCTACCTGTCAGCAGGGCGCGACGGCCCGTACGCGCGGGTACCGGCGTATCGGAGGCGGGGGCCGGGCGGTATGCGGGGTGCTGGGTGGGGTCCATCAGCCCGACAAGGGCGGCCTGTGCGGTTTCAATCGCTTGAAGCATGGTGGTGAAGTCGAACATGGGCGAAAACAGCGAGCAGGCCAGATAGGGCGACAACCCGCCTGCCTGATCGCGGGTGACAGCGGTAAATTCGTATTCCCCCGAAGGAAAGCTCAACAGCACCTTTTCGCCCGAAGTCCGTGCAGGCCCACCGGCATCCGGCAGGGGAGCCTGTACCAGATTCATAAACCAAGGGGTAATCAGCACCCCCAGAATATGGCCATCGCGCTCCTGAAACCCTACGGCCTTTACGTTTAGTGCGGCGTTGACAAGCGGCACGCCGCGCATCTGGTTGGCGTGGATGTCACGAAAGGTCGCTTCAAGCTGATGGGCAAAGAGTGCGGCAGGGGGGGCGGCCTGCGCGGTGGCGGGTTCGGGGTTGTCTATGGCGGGCAGGGCCATGCCAGATGCGCCCGTGTTCGGGGCTGCGCTCTGGCCTGTGCTCTGGAGCGGGTGCGTGGTGTCCGGTGTGGTGGCACCCTGCGGGGCTGGTTCATGCACGACCATGAACTGCTCCTTGGGGGCATCGCAGGTGGGGCAGCGCCAGCTTTCGGGCAGGGCGGTAAAGGGGGTGCCGGGCGGCACCTGCCATGTTTCGCAGCCCTGTGCGGGGTCGTAGAGCGACCAGCAGATCTTGCATTCCATCACGCTGCCGGGTGTGAGGCGCGTGGCATCGCCCATATACGAGCCTTCAAACCCGTGGAAGGCCTGCGCCGTCATGGGGCGGGCTCTGCGATAATGGTGCAGATTTCGCCCAGACGTTCGGCGGAATCTGCCAGATCTTCGCGGGCTGCGCAGGCGACTTCGGGTATGCCTGTCACCTCGATCGTATCGAGAATGAGCGTATCCATGGAGTTGAAGTAGCGCACCCGCCACACATGCGGGGTGGCGGTAGAGGTAATCCGGCAGTTGCCATACCCGCGAGAGAGAATGGTGAGTGTGCCCTGCCCCAGAACATGCTCGATCATGTCGAGGTCTTCTGGCGTGTGGGGCAACAGGCTCAGATTGACCACATGCGGCACCGCACCGGCCTGCCATGTCGCACTTTTATCGAGCAGTTCGGTCAGGATGGCGGGGGCGTTCACCACACCTTCGCCCGCGCTAGCGGCAAGGTCGGGCACGGCGCGTACGGCGGGGAAGGCGCGCGCCAGCACCACATGTGGAAAGGCCGCGACTTCAACCTGTTCGCGCGGTTCTGCCCCTGCGGCGGCCGTGCGCGAAAATGCGCGCATGGCCCACAGCCCGGCAAAAACGGTTTCCTGCACTTCTATCCGCCCGGCGGCGTCTTCCAGCACGATGGAAACCTCGCCTTCGCCCAGTGCGTCATCCACAATCCGGCGGTTGGCGGGGTTCAGCCCATCGGGGCGGATCATCACGGACTGGCCTTCGCGCCACTGCGCCATGGTGTCGCGCAGGGCTTCAAGGAAAGCGATGGCGGGGCGGGCGGCGTTTACGTCATCCAGTTCGGGCAGGTGGGGCGTATAGACGCTCACCCCCGAGGGCATGGCCAGATACTGGAGGTCTTCCTCGCTATCCTGTGTCATGGAACCGGGGCCAAACCCCTTGGGCGGCACCGCAAAGGACGGGATCATGGAGCAGGCTCCGGCTGGGGTGTCAGGGGCGTCAGGGGTGCCAGCAGGGTGGCAAACCGGGTGGCGTAGTCGCCCCAGTCGCGCATGCGTGCGATGTTGCCCACCACCCCGCCCTGATGCAGCAGCACAAGGGCTGGCAGGGACAGATCACCCGTTTCACGTACCAGCCGGGCTTCCAGTGTGGCGGTGGCGATTGCGCCCGAAACCGGCACGGTGGCGCAGGCCCTCTCCACGCTGCTCCCTTTCACGTTGGCCCCGTTCTCGCTGATTCCGTTTGCGGTGCCTGCGTTCATGCGGGCGGCGCACAGGGCCACCAGATCAGGCAATACGGCGGCGATATCGGGTGTTTCAAGATGGGTGCGGGCGTGGCTGGGCAGGAACAGCAGCACAAGGCCATTGGCTGCGGCGGCGGTTTCATCCAGCACCGGCATGCCAAACTGGGTTTGCAGCCGCTGCAGCGGCGGGGTGAGAAGGAGGTCTGGCATCAGGCTTCTTTCAGGCCGGCCAGGCGGGCGGCTTCAAGGTGGGGGGGCAGGCGGGGTGGCTGTTCGCACAGATCGGCAAAGCCTTGTGCGATAATGGCGGCCTGCGTGCCGTCTTGCGCAACAGACAGGGCCGCGACCGATTCAAGCGCTGCGCGGATACGCGCGGCCTCATCCGCACTCAGCAGTGCGCGGGCAAGGCCAAGGAAAACCAGCACATCGTCTCCTGTGCGGGCCTCTGGCACCAGCGCCATATCAACCTGCTGGGGGGCTGTCAGCGCGCCATCGGGCAGGCGGGCGGCACAGAGGGCGAAAGCGCCTTCAACGCTCTGCACGGTCATGGGAATACCGACACACATGGCGGCTTAGTGTCCCATGCGGGCCAGAACCCGGGCATCGCCGTGGCGGCAGGCGTCTTCTTCGGTCGGGCGACCGCTTTCATAGGCTTCGCGGGTGACGGCGGCACTCATCAGGCCCGTATCATCCGCCTGTGTGCCATCCGCTAGTGCGGCGGGCGTGCGGGCGGTGGGGTGCAGGCCGTAATCCGCTGCCAGCATGGCCAGAACGGCCTCGGCCACTTCCGGCACGCGGGCGGCTACGGGTGGGGTCAGGCCGCCGCCGTAATCCTGCATGTTGACCGGCTGCACCCCGATAAGTGCTACCTGACGGGGCGCATGGCCGCGCAGGTCGAGCAGGGCCAGCACTTCCTGAAAGCCGGTCTGGTGCAGGCTCATTTTACGAGCGCCGATGGTGGCGGGCACATCCGCATCGCGCACCGTATGCAGGGCACCCGGCGGCAGGCCGAAATCAATGGCATCGACAATAATCAGCCCGTCCAGCCCTTCAAGCTGGGGCAGCAGGTACAGACCCTGCGTGCCGCCATCCATCAGTTCGGCGGGGGGCGGAAAATGATAGCGTGCGGCGAGATATTCCACCACGCGTACGCCAAAACCTTCATCGGCCCACAGAATATTGCCAATGCCCAGTATCAGCACCCGTCCGGGGGGGCGGGCTGCCTGTTGCGTTGTGCTGGCTGTCATGTCTTGCCCTGTCTTCCGGCTGGCGGGTTGGGGCTGTGCTGGCGGTCTGAGACCGTGCACGGATACCCCGAACAACAAAGAAGCAGAAACCGTGCCAACTGACAGAGTGGCAGCTATCCAACCATCCCACGACAGAAAACCCCGGATCACACAACTGTGATACGGGGTTTTGATGGAAAGATTCCTTCCAGATTGAATGGTATCTGGAAGGTTATCTTACGGTTTCTGACGGGGGCGCTGTTAATCGGGTCTGTCGTCGCGGAAAATGCGGTAGCCATTGGTCATGGCCGAAATCAGCGACTGGCGTGAGGTAATGTCCTCGCGCGTGACGGTATAAATATGGATCATGACAAACAGGATAATGACCCACATGCCCCAGTGGTGCAGGTAATGCGTGCCAAGGCTGCCGCCCAGCCACGGCATGACCCAGCCAAACAGGCGGCCTTCCCAGCTATCCATGCCCGTACCATCGGAATACAGGGCAAAACCGCTCACGATCATGAACAGCCCCGTAAGCGTAAAGCAGAAGAAAAGCGCCGTGCGGGCCAGCGCATTATGCCCGATGGTGGTTTTGGCATGCTTGCGGATAAAGGCGTAAACCAGCACCTCGCCCAGCAGGTCTTTCCAGTATTCGATTTTCCAGAACGGTATCCAGAACAGCTCGCGCGACCAGGCGTTGCCAAAAAACAGCCCCCAGATAACCCGCCCGCCAAAACCGATGGTGAACACCCATGCCGCCATGAAGTGCAGGGCGCGGATCCACCCCATCTGGAAATGGCTGCTCGCCTCTCCCGACAGGGTGGCAGGGGGTGAGCCGATCAGGTAGCCCGTGATTGCCAGCACCACGATGGAGGCCGCCGTAAGCCAGTGCCACAGCCGCACCGGCGCTTCGTAGACATAAATCTGCGTAACCCTGCGCGCGCGCAGGGTGTGGGCGGCCTGTCCGTCCAGATTGGTGCCCTTGAGGTCGTTATCGCTCAGGGGGCCGGATTGCGGTGTGCTCATTGCTCTGCTCCCTTAGCGGATGGTGACGCGGGCCAGTTCGTCTCCATCGGGCGCCATGACATGGGTGGCGCAGGCCATGCACGGGTCGAAGGAGTGCAGGGTGCGCAGGATTTCCACCGGCTGTTCGGGGTTGCTCATGGGCGTGCCCAGAAGCGAGGCTTCAAACGCGCCGATATTGCCCTTGGCGTCACGCGGGCCACCATTCCATGTGCTGGGCACCACGCACTGGTAGTTCTCGATCCGGCCATCGCGGATTTTGATCCAGTGGCCAAGCCCGCCGCGCGGTGCGGCCACAATGCCAACGCCCTTGGCTTCCTTGGGCCATGTTGCCGGGTCCCATTTGGAGACATTGGCTGTTGCCAGATCACCTGCGGCAATATTGGCAATCAGGGCATCGTAGTCATCGAGCATCTGCTGGGCGCAGTAATGGGCCTCAAGTGCGCGGGCGAGCGTGCGGCCAATGGTGGTGGGCAGGGCTTCACGCGGGGTCAGGCTGGTGCCTGCCAGCGCGTTGAAGCGGCCCAGCGCGTCATCCACCTGCGCTTTCACGTAAGGCACACCCTTGGAATAGGCCAGAATATAGCGTGCCAGCGGCCCGACTTCGCAGGCATTGCCCCGCCAGCGCGGCGCTTTTACCCATGAATATTTGGCCGCTTCATCCACAGCCAGAATATTGGTGCGCGTGCCTTTGGCGTTTGCCCCCAGTGCGTAATGCGGGTCGGTCATGCCATCCCACGGGTGCAGGCCGATATCTTCACGCCCTGCACCGTATTCGTACCAGCTATGGGTGACGAATTCCTGCACCTGCTCGGGGTCGCGCGGGTCTATGGGGTGGATTTCTTCCCAGTTGCCGCCCAGAATTACCCCGCCGGGGAAACGGTTGGTGGACGGGTCGCCCTGCACGGTGGGGCAATCACCATAATCCATCAGATTGCTGGCGGACAGGCCGCCACCATACAGCCAGTTTTTGTAGTAGCTGCCGATAGCGATCACATCTGGCACATACACGTTCTGCGAGAACTCGAAGGCTTCTTGCAGCTTGAGCTTGATGAAGTTCAGCCGCTCCATGTTCAGCGGTGCGCCCGCCGCCATGTCGCCGTCGATATTGATGGCGCAGGGTACGCCGCCCACCATGTAGTTGGGGTGCGGGTTTTTGCCGCCCAGAATGGTGTGTACCTTGACGATTTCCTTCTGGAAATCGAGCGCTTCAAGGTAGTGGGTCACGGCCATCAGATCGGCTTCGGGGGGCAGCAGATAGGCGCTGTTATCCCAGTAGCCATTGCGGAAAATACCGAGCTGCCCGCTTTCCACAAACTTCTTGAGCCGGTTCTGCACATCGCGGAAATAACCGGGCGAGGACTTGGCGTGGTTGGGCGAAACCGCCTGCTGCAGGGCTGACGTGGCGCGCGGGTCGGCCTTGAGCGCGTTGACGGGGTTTACCCAGTCCAGCGCATGCAGGTGGTAGAAATGCACCACGTGGTCATGCCAGGCCAGCACCTTTTCCATGATCTGGCGGATCAGGAAGGCATTGGTGGGAATGCGGATGTCCAGCGCGTCTTCCACCGCGCGTACCGAGGCCAGCGCGTGACAGCCCGTGCACACGCCGCAGATACGTTCCACAAAGGCCCATGCGTCACGCGGGTCGCGGCCTTTGAGAATAACCTCAAGCCCGCGCCACATGGTGCCGGTGGATACCGCGTTGCGGATAACGTTGTGGTCATCCACGTTCACTTCAACACGCATATGGCCTTCAATACGCGTGATGGGGTCAACCACGATCCGGCGGCCACCATTGTCGAGGGAAAAGCCGTTGGGTGTCTGGATTGTTGTCATTGTGCGTCATCTCCCTTGTGGCGGGCCCGGCTCAGGGCGGTTAGGGCTGCGTGGGCGGCAAGGCCCGCGCCAACCGCGCCAGCGGCGACCATGCCCACCTTGTCGGCGTTGGCTTCGATGCCAAAACCGCTGACATCCTGCAGGCGTGCGTACCACGAGCCCTTGTCCCAGAACCCGTCTTCCGAGCAGCCGATGCAGCCATGCCCGGACTGGATGGGAAAGGACACGCCATCATTCCAGCGGATGGTGGAGCAGGCGTTGTAGGTGGTGGGGCCTTTGCAGCCGACCTTGTAAAGGCAGTAGCCTTTGCGGGCGCCTTCATCGTCAAAGCTTTCGACATACTGCCCGGCATCAAAATGCGGGCGGCGGTAGCATTTGTCGTGAATACGCTGGGAGTAGAACATTTTCGGCCGCCCCTGCCGGTCAAGCTCGGGCAGGCGGTCGAAGGTCTGCATATAGGTAATGACGCCGGTCATGACCTCGGCAATGGGCGGGCAGCCCGGCACCTTGATAACCGGCTTGTCCAGAATGACCTTGTGGACAGGGGTTGCCTGTGTGGGGTTGGGCCGGGCGGCCTGCACACAGCCATAAGAGGCGCATGACCCCCACGAGATAATGGCTTTCGCCCCGGACGCCACGCGCTTGAGCTGCTCTACAAACGGCTTGCCGCCGATGATGCAGTACATGCCGTCTTCATTCAGCGGGGGGTTGCCCTCCACGGCCAGAATGTAGTTGCCGTGGTATTTTTCCATGACCTCGTCAAGAATGGCCTCGGCCTGATGCCCGGCGGAGGCCATGAGCGTATCGTCGTAATCCAGCGAAATCATCGACAGGATCACGTCCTTGACCAGCGGATGCGCCGAACGGATGAAACTTTCCGAACAGCAGGTGCATTCCAGCCCATGCAGCCACAGCACGGGCGTGCGTGGCTTGGTTTCCATGGCATGGGCGATCTGCGGCACAAATTCGGGGCCAAGGCCCAGTGCTGCTGCGGTAAGGGAGCAGTATTTGACGAAAGAGCGGCGGGTAATCCCCTGCCGCCGCATGACGTCATAAAAAGTTTCCAGAACAGCCATCGGTGAAAGGCATCCTCCCGTGGGTCATCAAACGCGCACCGCCAGAGGGTGCATCCCGATGATGGAGGAAGCAGAAACCGTGCCATCCGTGGCGATGGATTAAAATGGGCAGGAAAGCCCCTGTTGTGTCCCATAAGGGGGAAAGCGGCTGACCGGCTGGCTGGTCAGCGTGTTTCCATTCTGGCGCGTGCGGCGGTTATCACCGCCTGACCGAGTGCCAGCCCGCCATCGCCGGGGGGCGCAAAGGCGGGCCGCAGCACGCGCAGGCCCACCGCCTCCAGTCGGGCAACGAGTGCGCTTACCAGCAGGTCATTGGCCATTACCCCGCCGCCCAGCACCACGGTACGCAGGAGCGGTTGTGTGAAACCGGGCGGGCAGGGTGCCTGTGGCGGCAGCAGGTTCATGACCAGATCAGTCAGCCCCGCCGCAAGGGCTGCATGAAAACCTGCGGCAAGAGTGCAGGCCGGAACGCCTCGCCCTTTGGCAGCCAGTGCCGCCGCCCAGAGTGGCGCGGGGTCGAGTTCCCACACGCCATCGGGTGTGCAGGCAAGGCCAAAAACCATGCCGGGTACGGGGGCGGGCAGGGTTGCGGCGTGGGGGAGTGTGGTGTTAGCGGCGGTTGGGCTGTCGGTTGGGCTGTCGGGGCGGCGACCGGGATGGCTGTGCGCACGGCCATCTGGTTGTCCGTCTGGTTGCCCGTTTGTCGGTTCGTCCGGCCCGCTGTCGGTCAGGGATTTTGGTAGGGTTTCCCGCAGGGCGGGGGCTTGCCGGGCCAGGGCTTCCAGCCTCATTGCGGCTTCGCCCTCATGGGTCAGGCGTTCGGAGGCGATGTCCAGCAGGGCGGCCATGGCATCGAACAGGCGTCCGGCGGAACTACAGGGTGGGGCGTTTACGCCCTTGCGCATCATCGCGCGCAGGGTGTCTAGAGGGCGGTTATGCAGAGCGGGCAGCAGGCCCAGCGCCAGTGCGTGCGTGGTGGCGTCTGGCCCAAGGGCGGTATCCAGATGGGCCAGCAGCATTCGCCACGGCTCGCGGGCGGCGCGGTCTGCGCCGGGCATGGGGGTGCGGGCCAGCCGCCCGGCGTGGTGGGCGGTGCGGTAGTCGCACAGCAGGGCTTCGCAGCCCCATGCCGTGCCATCTGGCCCCAGCCCCGTGCCGTCGAGCGCCAGCCCGATTACCGGCGCAGTGTCCGCCGCCAGCCCGTGCTCGGCCATGCAGGCGGCAATATGGGCATGGTGGTGCCAGATCGGGTGCAGGGGTAATCCGCGCTGCTGGCTGAGGGCTGTGCCAAGGCGGTGGCTGATGTAATCGGGGTGGGCATCCACCGCGACAAGGGCGGGGGTCAGGCCGAACAGGGTTTGATAGTCCGCCAGCGCCTGCCGGGCGGTGTTTTCCACGCCCTCGGCAGGCAGGTCGCCCAGATGGTGTGACAGAAGGGCCTGCCCGTTCTGTGTCAGGCAGAAAGCGGCTTTCAGGTCTCCCCCCAAGGCCAGCACGGGCGGCAGGGTTTCAAAGCCCGCAGGCAGGGGCAGGCGGCGCGGCGCCAGACCGCGCCCGCGGCGCAGGGTCATGCTCTGGCCTGCTATCATGGCGCACACGCTGTCATCCAGCCGCCGGGCGATGCGGCGGTCATGGTAAAGCCAGCCATCGGCTATGCCTGCGAGGTCGCGCAGGGCGGTTTCGTCTTCTATTGCCTGTGGTGCGCCGCTGCGGTTGCCACTGGTCATGACCAGTGGTTGGCCGACCTGTTCGATCAGCAGGGCATGCAGGGGTGTATAGGCCAGCATGAGGCCAATCCGATCCAGACCGGGGGCAAGGTTTGCGGGCAGGGCCGGGGTTGCGCGTACGGTAACGATGGGGGCCGAGGCCTGCTGTAAAAGGTGCAGTTCCGCCGCATTGGGGGCGGCAAAAGCGCAGGCTGCCGCCGTATCGGCCACCATGACGGCCAGCGGTTTGGTGGGGCGGTGCTTGCGGGCGCGCAGGGTGGCAATGGCCGTGGTATCCGTGGCCAGACAGGCCAGATGGTAGCCCCCTGTTCCCTTGATGGCGAGAATTCCGCCCGCGCGTAGCAGGCTGGCTGCACTATCCAGCGGGTCTTCCCCCGGCGTGGCGGGGCCGGTGTAGCGCAGGCGGGGGCCGCAGGTGGGGCAGGCCACAGGCTCGGCATGAAAGCGGCGGTCGGCCGGGTTTTCATAGTCGGCCCGGCAGGCGGCGCACAGGGTAAACGGGGCCATGGTGGTGTTGGCCCGGTCATACGGAAAGCCGGTTACGATTGAAAAACGTGGACCACAATCCGCACAGCAGGTCAGGGCGTAGCGCCACCGCCGCGATGATGGTGTGCGTATCTCCGTGTGGCAGGCGGGGCAGAGTGCCAGATCAGGCACGATCCCGCTTTGCAGCGCCCCGGCCTCGCTTGTGGCAATGGTGAATGCCCCGGTAAACAGCAGCGCCTCGGGGGTGCGGGTGACGTTTTCCACCCGGGCATGGCGCGGCCCCCGCCGGAGGGCTTCGGCCAGACTATCGCGCTGGGCCTGTGTGCCGGTGGCCAGTATTTCAACATGATCGCCCCGGTTGCGCACTTCTCCCGCTATGCACAGTGCGTGCGCTGTGCGCCACACAAAGGGACGAAACCCAACACCCTGCACGCTGCCGGTTACGGTCATTCGCTCGGTGGCGCGCATTAGTGAACCGTGCAGGCCATGCAGGGGTCGAACGAGCGTACGATATGCTGCACGGAAAGCGGCGTATGCTCGCCGGGTCTGACAGGGGCACCCTCCAGCGCGCGCTCCAGCGGGCCGGGTACGCCAGCCGCATCACGCGGGGAGAAGTTCCATGTTGTCGGAGCGATGATCTGATACCCGGCAATATGCCCGTTTTCCACGCGCAGCCAGTGCCCGAGCGTGCCGCGTGCGGCTTCGGTAAACCCGGTGGACTGGCCATCGGCCAGTGGGCCGTGGGGGGTGTGCCACGGCGCACCCGGCTCAAGGGCGCGCACCCAGCGCTCCATCAGTAGGGGCAGGGTGGCCAGTTCGATCAGGCGTGCCATCACGCGCGAGAAAACGGTGCCACCTTCGCGTGCGACAAGGGCGCGGATCAGGGGTTGCCCCCGCACAAGCTGGCGGGCGATAGCCCCGGTTTCAAACGGCCTTCCGTCCAGACGCGGTGCTTTGCACCATGTATAGGCCGTGCCATCGCGCAGGTGCGGCACTGTGGTGCCTTCGGTGGGGGGGTGTACGCGCTCGTGGTCGCGCAGATGCGCGAAAGCGTGGTCTTCGGTGATGGCCTGCGGGGTAAAGGGCAGTACCGCGCCATCCGCCACGATTCCGGCGGGCCAGAGCGGAGCCGTGCTGTGCGGGTCGCGCCCGCCCGGCCATGCGCCGCAGGTCAGAAACTGGTCGTACGCCCGGCCCAGCGTGGAGAGTTCGAGTGTTTCGGCAATGTCGAGAAACAGCCCGAAATCACTCGTCCCGTCCTGCTGGCGCCAGACGTGCAGGGCCGGGCCGTCTGCCAGCTCCACCACGGTTTCGAGCGAGGCGCCAAACAGGTTGTTTTCAAGATCGGCGCGGACACTGGCCAGTATGCCGCTCAGGCGCTGGCAGGCTTCGGCATCGACCCCGCGTGAAACACCGCCGGGCTGGATGGCGAGCGTATGCGGCCAGTGCCCCGCCAGTATACCCATGACATGCAGCAGCTCCGCACGGGTGCGCAGGGCCGCTGCCACGGCCTGCCCGCGCCCGGCGGCAAAACGGCGTAGTGCCTGCCCGTGCCAGCGGTGGTGGGCGTAGTCCGGGCGGGCAAAATCCGGCATGAAAAACAGGTAGAAATGCGTAATGAGGTCGGCCAGATTTTCCGTGGCCAGAATAATGTTGCTGGCAAGGCGGCCATTGGCGGGCGGATTGATACGCGAGAGCCCCGCCAGCGCGAGAGCCGCCGCGCGAGACTGCGAGACGGAGCAGATGCCGCAGATACGCGGGGCGATAACCAGCGCGTCCATAGGGGCGCGGCCTTCCAGAATACGCTCGATCCCCCGGAACAGCGTTGCGTTCACCCGCGCCTCATGCACGCGGTCTCCTGCAATGTCGAGCAGGACTTCCAGATCGCCTTCAATGCGGTTGAACGGCCCGGCAATGCGGCGTACGGGCGGGGTATCGGACATGCGCTTTCCTGTCTTGCGCCCTAGCGCCGCAGCGGGCGGCTGGTGGGCGGCACGACAATATGATCCTGTGTGGCGTTGCGCGCCAGCCGCTCGGGTGTGGCCGCGCGCGCCAGCGAGGACAGCGCCACATACCATGCCTTGGGCATGTCGGTGGGCAGGCCCACGGGAATGCCCGCAATCTTGGGCGTGGTTTCAAACGGGTGGCCCGGTTCCTCGAACTCGGGGGCTGTGCAGTTGATGCAGGCATAGCCGCCGCGCGTGCATGAGCCGCCGCCATTCCACAGTCGGGTATTGCAGTCTCCATGCGCCTGCGTGCCGATACAGCCCATGTTTTCCATCAGGCATCCAAGGTCGGAGGGGTGGCGGGCGCTGGCCTTGTATTCGTAAAACTCGTTGCGGGTGCAGCCGTGGTGGACAAGGGTATCGGCATAAAAACGCGGGCGACCCAGCGGGTCGAGGTCGGAGGCGCCAAGCTGGCCGCGGGCAAGCAGGGCCAGTGTGCCGGTTACCCAGTCAGGGTGGGTAGGACAGCCCGCGATGTTGATGACCGGCAGGCCCGTGGCATCGCGGAATGACGCCCCCAGAGCGCCGCCGGGGTAGCGGCCGTCATACTGTAGCCCGCAGGCATCGAGAATATTGGGCGATGCGGCGGTTATGCCCCCATAGGCCGCACAACTCCCGACCGCCACCACATGGCGAGCGACACTGGCAAGGGCCTGCACCCATGTCAGCATGGGCTGGCCCGTACCCCCCATGATATGAAACCGCCCCGTGCCTTCGGGGCCGCGCAGCAGCGCGCCTTCCACACACAGGGCATCCAGTGTGATTTCGCCCGCCACGATCGAATCCAGCAGGGCCTGTACATCAGCACCTGACTGTTCGGACAGGCTGGGGTGCCACAGGAACGAGACCCCGGCACCTTGGAGTGCGCTGAGCAGGCCCGGAGATTCCGCGCAGAGCAGCGACATGGTGCAGCCCCCACACCCGCCTGACTGGAGCCAGAGAACCTGAAATGTCATGGCGCGGTCTCCCCCGGTGCGTGCGCGGGCAGGGTTATGGTCATGCACGCACCCTGTTCCGGTATGGAGCGTGCCTGTAGCGTGCCGCCATGTTCATGCACGGTGCGGTAACAGATGGCCAGCCCCAGCCCGGTGCCTTTGCCCACGGGTTTGGTGGTAAAGAACGGATCAAAAATCCGAGGCGCTATGTCTTCGGTAAAACCCGGCCCGTTATCGGCCACTTCCAGAATGACCTGCCCGTTCTGCTGGTGTGCGCTTATGCGTAAATGCGGCTCGGGCGTTGTGTCCATGGCGTCCACCGCGTTTTGCACAAGGTTCATGATCACCTGCTGGAGCTGGCCTGAATGGCCCTCTACTTCCAGTGCTGAGGTAATGTCGAGTGTGGTGGCAATATCGCGCCCACAGGTGGACAGCACCCAGTTGACCGCCTTGCGGGCAATCTGCCCCAGATCGCAGGGGGCATCATGCGCGCGGCGCTCGGAGGAAAAGCGGCGCAGGTCGGCCACAATATCGCGTACGCGCTCGGCTCCTTCGGTAATGCCGGCAAGGCTGCCGTCCAGTTCGTTCAGTACGATGTCTATGTTCTGTTCGCGCCGGATGGTGGCAAGCTGCTCGGGCGTGTGGCCCGCATGCAGGGCGGACAGGTAGGTTTCAATCCGCCGGGTAAAGCGGCGCAGGGTCAGGGCATTGCCGTAAACAAAGGAAATCGGGTTGTTCAGCTCATGGGCAACCCCTGCGACCAGCCGCCCCAGCGAGGCCATTTTTTCGGCCTGAACAAGCTGGGTCTGGGCCTGTTGCAGGCTTTTATGGGCGCGGTCGAGTTCATCATAGGCGCGGCGCAGTTCGCCAAGGGGGCGGGCGGCCAGCACCATGCCCGACACGCGGTGGTGGCTGTCGCGCAGGATGGCGCTGTTGACGGAAAACGGCTGGGCGCCGCTGGGGGTTTTGAGGGTAATGCCCTGATCTTCAAGCCGCTGGCGGTCTGTCAGCCTGCGCGAGAGTGTTTCGATACTGATAGGCGAGTCCGGTGCTATCAGGGCGGAGAGCGGCTGGCCGATCAGGCTTTTGCCACTGGCCAGCGCCTCCTGTGCCGCGCGGTTGCAGCGCACGATACGCAGCGTGGTGTCGCAGGCGATCAGCAGGTCGGACATGGAATCGAACACGCTGGCAATCAGGGCGTGGGCTTCTTCCAGTGCGCTGTTTTTCTGCTCCAGCTCCACCTGCTGGCCGACAAGCTGGCTCCATGTCTCATCCATCTTGTCCATGATGGTGAGCCATGTGGCCCGGTCTTCTTCCATGGGGTGGGTGTGTTCTGGCGTCCTGTCGGGGGTCATGGTTCGTGCCTGCTGGTAACAGCCCCGAGTTTACGGGGCTGTGCTGGTGCGGGCCAGAAAATTCGCAGCGCGGCGTGTCGTGTTCAGAATGCGTTCTCGCGGTTGAACAGCACGATATAGATGCTCCGCAGAATGATTTTGAGGTCCAGCCCCAATGTCCAGTGGTTGATGTAGTACAGGTCGCTGTCGATCCGTTTCTGGGCGGCCGCGCGTGAGGTGATCTCGCCCCGGTAGCCCCGCACCTGCGCCAGCCCTGTCATGCCCGGCCGCACCCGGTGGCGGGCAGAGTAGCAGTCCACCGCCTTTTCATACAGTTCGTCATCCACGCGCATGGCCGTGGCGTGGGCGCGCGGGCCAACCACCGACATTTCGCCGCGCAGGACGTTGAAGAACTGCGGCAGTTCATCAAGGCTGAAATTGCGCAGATAACGGCCAATGCGCGTCACGCGCGGGTCGTTGCGAACGGTTCTGTCCGCGCCGGTGGCATCGCCTTTTTCCACGTACATGGTGCGGAACTTCAGCACCTTGATAACCTTGTCGTTAAATCCGTAGCGGTTCTGTACGAAAAAAATCGGCCCACGGCTGTCGAGTTTGATCAGCAGGGCGATGAGCAGATAGAGCGGTGAGAGGGCGATGATGAAAAACAGCGCCAGAATTTTGTCTTCCGCCCATTTGACCCAGTAGCGCCCACCCGAGAGCAATACCTTGCTGATGGGGATCAGGCACAGGCCCAGATCATCATCCTGAAGGATACCGCTGGAAAAACCGGGCGGAAAAATATCGGCCGCCAGATAGATGTCCACCGGCAGCACGATAACCTTGTGCAGGATGTCGCGCAGTCTTTCGCGGCGGGCATCGAATATGGCGATAACAATCATGTCCGGCAGGTCTTGCCGGCACAGGGTTATCATGTCGTCCACCGAACCCAGAATGGGTACGCAGTGCTCCATGTTCTGATTTTTGAGCCGCCGCCAGCGATCGTCAAAAATGCCGATCACCTCGTAACGGTCAGGCATCTGTAGCAGCTTGCTGGCTACGAGATCCCCATCAGGTGCGCCCCCCAGAACGATAACCTTACGTCTGTGGCCATATCTTTTTTTATGATTAAATGGCACCAGAAGATCCTTTCCGTCTGGTCGGGTTCGTCAGAACCCGGTGCAGTGGAGAGAGGGGTAGCGCCAGATGGAAGCAGGCTTCCTTCAGGCCGGGAGCGAGTGTGTCAGCCATGATGCAGGAGGTCCTTGAAAACCGCCAGCATGAAGCCGACCGCCGAGCAGGCGTAACGTCCGACCATACGCCGTGGCTCCAATATAATACGCCACAGCCATTCAATATTGAAATATTCGACCAGACGGGGGGGCTTGGGCACGCAGCCAAGGGCGATCAGCAGACCCTGACCAATGCACAGCGCCCAGCAGGGGGGCAGGCTTGCGCGGTACTGATCGACAAAAATTTCGCTGCGGGGTGCGCCCACGCCCATGAGCAGCAACGTTGTGCCATGTCGGGCGATCTGCTCCGCCAGAGCCTGCATTTCGGCCGGGCGCTTGTCAAAACCCATGGCGGGCACGGCACAGTCAAGCTGCTCTGCCAGCCCGTGCCGGGCGGCCCAATCGCGGGCGATGTCTACGGTTCGGGCGCTATCCAGCACCATGAAGATACGGTGGTGGGTCAGGCGTGCAGGCTGGGCCACCAGTTCCGCCACGATCCCCCGGCCTGTTACGCGCCCGTGTGTGGGCTTGCCGCGCCATTTTGCGTAGTAATACAGGGGAAAGCCATCGCAGGTCAGCAAGGCCGCGTGCTGGCAGGCCTGCCGCAGCGCCGGGTTGTGGCGCATAAGGCTGATATGCTGGATGTTGGGGGTGATGATCTGCCCCACACCCTGTGCCGGGGTGCGCAGGGTCGATGCCACTTCGGTTGCGATGTCCTGTTCCGATAGCGTGGAAAACTCCAGCCCGAACAGCGTGAACGTCTGCGGGCTGCGCTCAGCGGTGGGCTGTGGCATGTGTCGTTCTTATCAGGTGTGTGTGCGCGGCATAAAACACAGGAACGCATCCGTTACCGAGGGGTAGTGTCCCACGTTTGGCATATCCTTGAACGAAATGATATTTCCTCTTGCAAGAATTCTGCCGTGCATAAAAAAATTCATTCATTTCTGTCCGTTACCAGATGAGCGCATGGCGTGCCCAATGGTAGGAATTGTAGAACAGGCTTTGCAGCAGGAATTCGCCACGGAAGATATAACCGTGGAAAAGCAGCGCCACACAGGCGGGAACCAGCATGATATAGCGCGTGGCCTTGGCAGGCATGGGAAGCAGCGAGCGCGCCAGCCACAAGGCGCCCACAGTGCCGAGCAGGGTACCCCACAGGACTTCCGCCTGAGTGTGGGCATGGAGCCGCAGGCGCGTATAGCCAATGACCGCGGCGATCAAGAGTGGGGGTAGCAAGGCCCGGCCCCACTGCCATTGTGTCTGGCGCGAATGCAGCACCAGAGTAAGCAGGGCGCCATAAACCGCGGTGCTGGCGGTAACGTGCCCGCTGATGCTGAAAGGGCGCTGCGTAAAGCCGAAGAACTGGCCCCAGTACAACCCCAGTATCTTGATCAGCACCAGACAGCCCAGAATGGCGACAACACCGGTGCACCAGATTCGCCAGCCCCGCTGCCAGCCCATGACATAGAACAGGATGGTTACGCACAGGGACAGTGGAAGGATGACGGCCTCATCCGCGAAATCGGTCATAAATTCCATGAATGATCCCAGATAAACCGATAGGCGTCAGGCCAGAGGCCGGTCAGACGCAGGGGGCGAGGCCGCGTGAACCTGTTTTTTTTGAGCTGTTGCGGTATATTGGCTTGAGTTTGGCTTGATAAGCCCATAAAGGCAAATAGTATAGCCAGTTACGGCCCGTTATTGCCCCCATGGGCAGCGAGACGTGCCGCATTGCAGTGTGATTTCGACTGGAATGGATTCGGGAGCACTGCCGTCTTGCACCGCGCCTACATGATACTCTCACGCATTCTGCGCCGCCTGCCCCTGTTGGCGCTTGTTGTCTGTGCCGCCTGTACGGGCAAATGGGTCTCGCCTCAGGCCGCGAAGGTGAGCACCATCGCCGCATGGGTGGATACCCCCAAGACCCCCTATAAGATCGAACCGGGAGACGATGTCTCGGTTGTCATGCCGTTTAACCCGGAACTGAACTACGAGGCCGTGGTAGACCCGAAAGGCGGGCTGACCCTGCCGCTGGTCGGCACAATTCAGGCCGGGGGGCAGACGGTTGATCAGGCCGGGCGCGATATAAATCACATGCTGGCGGTCAAAGGCATTACGGAAGATGCCTATGCCTCGGTTAGTATCCGCACCTATGCCGGACGCATTTATGTGGGCGGGCAGGTCAAGAAACCCGGTGCGGTTCCCATGCAGAGCGATATGGATGTGCTTCAGGCCATTACCGCTGCGGGCGGGATGATGGACACCGCCCGCTCGGGGCAGGTGGTGGTCATCCGCCGCAGCCCCGATGGCAGGCCTATGCTGCGTGCGGTCAACCTGACGGCGCTGATCCGCAAGGCCGATCCGCAGGAATCCATAGCGCTTCAGCCCTCGGATACCATTTTCGTGCCTGAAGCCACTGCGGTCGAGGCCGACCAGTGGGTGGATCGTTACATTACCCGGCTTGTGCCGTTCAACCAGAGCATCAATTACAATGTCGGCTCAGGAGGTTTTTTCCGTTAGTCATGACCGAGCACCATGACGCCTTGGCATCGTCTTCCCGCGCGGATACTCTGACTGTCTCCTCCGCCGGTTTTTTTTCCGATGCGCCAGTACGCTTGAAAGTCATAATTGCCCTGCTGGCTGCGCTGCCTATTTTTGGTGAAACATTCCACTATATGACAAGCATCCGCCCGTTATGGATGCTGTCCAAGGCGTTTCCCATCCTGTCTTTACCGCTGGTGCTCGGGCTTACGTCCTATGCGCGCTTTCCCATGACACGGCAGGTGCTGCTCAGCTTCGCGTGGCTGGTGCTTTCGCCCAGCATCGCGTCGATCTTCTATTTTCAGGAAGGGTTTTTCACAGGGGTTGCGGCACAGGTCAAACTGCTGCCTGTGCTCTACTTCTTTTCCTTTCTGGCGCTGTTGCAGATCCTGCGGCCAACGCTCAAGGAAATCAGGCAGAGCTTCCTGCTTTTGGGCCTGATAACGGTCGGCATCCTGATTGGGCTCTGGCTGGTTGTTCCGGCAAGCTGGTATAAAGGCCATTATGTTGTCGGCACAGCGCCTCTGTTCAGCGACGATGCCCGTGGGCATCGCATCCGTATGCAGATGTATTTTCCCATTATCGCTCTATTCTTTTTCTACCGCCGAGCAGTTTTTGAAAAGAGCTTGACTTGTCTGGCCGGGGCGATGATTGCCTTTGCCGTCATTCTGCTGATCGTACGAACCCGCGCTATGGTGGTGGGGGTTACGGTTGTTTGTGTGCTCAACAGTATCCTGTGGGCGCGCCCGCTGCTGCGGGTGGTGCTTGCACTCAGCGCACCCTTTGCCTTTGTGGCCATGTTTTCGACCGGGTATCTCGCGAGCACCTTCAATACCAGCCGCAGCACGGGCTTTGATGTGCGCTATATTACGGCTGAAAAAGCGAGCAATTTTCTGGGCGATTCCCCAATGCGCTGGATTTTTGGCGTAGGCACCCTCAGCCCGACCAGCAAGGATACGCTGATCGCCTATTTCCATCATTTCTTTTTTCTGGCCGATATTACGTGGCTTGGTATCGTTTTCGAATACGGTCTGATTGGCGCCGCGATTTTTGTGCTGTTTGAACTGCGTGGCATTATTTTCCATGCCCGCCTGCGCCAGCATGTGGAAGACGATTTCCTGAATGGCCTGTCAGATTATCTGATCTATGTGCTGGTGATTTCGTTCTTTTATCCGCCCACCCTTACGCCGGGGGAAAGCGCCATTATTCTGGCGATTTTCGCCTATGTATGGCGTTCTGGCGGGTTCGACCGGCCCGTGGCGCTGGTTTATGACCGCAGCCGTTCGCGCTCGCCCCGGCCTGCGCGTAAACCGCCGGACGCAGCTCTGTAAAAAACGGCAGCACGCGGAGTCTTATTCGAGTGTCGGGTTATGCCGTTGCTCACACATGCTGCTCAGCTTGTTGCACAGGGCTTTGTCGCCATGCGGCCCGCAAACGCTGAGTGTCTGAGTTTTTGAGACATTCAGCGTGTTGTGCAGCCTGTTCTGAGGGTCCAGAATATGGGGCGGCTTGGTGGCGAAAGGGTCGCAGGCGGAATAAATGCCGTGGCTTTCGTAATAGATATGGAAATGGCTCATGTCGGTATAGCTGTTCCCCCACCCGAAGGAGGAATAGTCGTTCCAGACTGAGGTCGGCTCATACATATCGCAGTTAATACAGCCCAGAAAATCGCGAAAAAGAGGGCCTGCGTAAATATTGAGTTTCTGCCGTGTAATGGCTTCCTGCGCCCGTGTTGCTACAGGTGTGGCAACGGGGGCCAGAACGAGGGCTGCCAAAGCAAGCCCTGATAGCTTGTGTTGCAATGGGCGCATGTTCGCGCGGCCTAGCGTTTGAAAAAATCGCGGGCGTATTTGAGCAGACGCCGCGTGACGGCGGAGTAGATCTCCGCAATACGGAGCAGGATCGCCCTGTCACGCTTGTAAGGCTGTATCGTAATCGGGAAATAGGGGGCGAGCTTTTCTTTCACCTGTTGGGGCGAAATCAGGGTGTTGCTTTGTATGACGGCAAAAAGCCCATCGCTTTCGATCATGAAATGCTTGTGTGCATCCCATCCGTCCATCATATCGGCAAACCACACGCTCTGGGCTGCGTGCAGGGTGCGCTGGCCGGGGCGTGCTCGGGTATGATAGCGATCAAGCAGGTTCTTATGCTCGGCGTTGAGCCAGTAGAGCGTATATTCCGTCCAGTCGAGCGTGTAGTTTTGCAGCAAAACCCGCCGCCAGTCGTCGATCTGATATTTTTCCTCAAGGCTTTTTTGCAGGTCCAGACACAGCGTGCGTGACAGGATTGTGGGGGTCCACCACAGGGCATCGCGCTCGATATGGGGGGGTACGCCCAAAATCTGGCCAGAGGCGAGCCAGTAGCGTTCCTCATCCACGCGGGGGCGGTAATGGGTCAGGGCCTTGCCGTCGATAATCAGCGAATCAACATTAAAGGGGTGTGTCGCAAAGCAGTCCGGGTCGAAAATCAGGAAGTATTCCGTATCGATCAGGGCTGGGGCGTAGAGTTTGATAATCTGCTGGCGGTGCCAGCCCCTGATCTGATGCCGCTGTGAAAAGTCTTTGAAAATGGCAAAATGTTCAGATTCGTCTACGATTTCTATCGGAAAATCAGACCATGCTTTGGCATAGCCCCGTACAGATTCGACCTCATCATGGGGGACAATCAGCACAAAGCGTTCAAAGGTTTCGGGCGTGGTGAAATGACGCAGGGATGAAAACAGAATATCGCACCGGCCGATATTGTCCGCGTAATGGCGGCCGCGTGTTTTGATAGGCAGGATCGCGCTTATTTTTGTCATGTACCTGAAGTTCCCTACGATATCTTCACAGGAAGCGGTAGATAATGGCAGGAATGTAGCTTTTGCGGTGTGTCAGCACGACCCCGACAATCCAGCCACCGGCTTCCTGTATCTGTTCCTTCAGGCCCAGCACTACTGGCTTGCGTGTCTTTTCTGCCCGCACAGCCAGAATGGTGGCATCGGCAAGGCGGGCGTTTTCCACCCCGATAAAAGAACGGCTGACCGGCGGCGCATGCACGACCACATAATCATGCCGGGCGCGCAGGGTGTCAAACAGGGAGACCGTTTCATGGGGGGTAAGGGTCAGCGTGCCTTCGCGCGGGCGGGCCACCAGAATATCGTGCCCGGCTACGGGCAGGAATTCGAGGAGCTTCAGTGTATCTTCTTCCGGCGCGGCGGTATCCGAGCGGCTTTCGCCCTCACCGAAAGGCCACGCCAGTTCGCCGTTCTGGTCCGGTGCGCCGTAAAGGGGCGGGGCATCGGGTAGGGAGGCCATGTCCAGAACCAGAATGGGGCGCGATGAGCGGCGCTCAAGTTCCGATGCCAGCCCCTGCACGATTTCCAGCAGCCCTTCGCTATCATTGAAAGAGATCATCATCACCAGTTTGGTCAGGGCATCGGAACTGGTGTCGATAGCGGTAATGGTGCGCCCGTACAGGATGCGTGACGGGTAGGAGGGTGGGAGCGCTGGGGCGCCTCCCGCGCCTGTCTTCGGCTTGGCCCGCCTGAACCAGCGTTTGCGGATTTTGGTGCGCGGGGTAACGGGCGCGCTGAGCACGGGCAGCCCGATAACACGCTCGACCTGTTCAGGGCTGAGAAAGGTCTCGCGCAGGCTGACCAGAATGAGGATGGTGAGCGCAGGCAGGACGATGCCTGCAGCAATGCTCGCACCGATAAACATGTTCAGCGGGTTGATGGGCTGCGAGGGCGGGAAAGGCGCCTGAATAACGCGCACGTTGGTGCTGCTGGCGGAATCGGCCTGAATACGGTCTATGCTCGCCAGCTCGACCTGACGCGAAAGGCTGCGCAGGCTTTCGGTCAGGATATTGCGGTCGGTCTGCATCTGGCTGAGTTCGTTGGCAGCCCCGATCAGGGATTGCAGGCCGGCATCGGCTGTCTTGATCTGGTCTTCCAGCTCCTTCTGCCGGGCGATCTCGCCTTTGATGTTGGAGCTGACAACAGAAAGCCTGTCCTGCACCGTATCGTAATAGGCGTTGTGGCCGTAGCGCTCAACGCCGATAAGCTTTTCTTTCTGCTGCGTTATGGAAACGCGTAGCGCCTTGATCTGGCGGTCGATCTGCTTGACGAAGGGCGAGCCCGGCATATAGCGCGAGGCCAGATCCGCCCGGCGGGCCTCAAGCTGGAGTTGCGAGAGCTGCATGGTGTCGAGCGTGCGTGCGGCTTCGCCGTTGTCGCTGTACAGCAGGATGGTTGCAGGAACATCCTTGGCCGAGACGAGGAGCGATGCGAGAGTGCTGCGGTCCTGCGCCAGAACGCCGTTGTTTTCGAGCTTACGCTGGCGGATCAGGCCTTGCAGCGCCACGGCATGGGCAATCTGGTCTTCAATGCTGACAATGCCGTATTTGGTCTGGAACGCGACCATGTTGGCGTTGAGCTTGTCCAGCTGGGTGCGCACCAGATCGCGCCGTGCGGCCAGAGAGGAAACCCGCCCGGAGGTGAAAATGGCCGCACGTTCGAGAAAATACTCAGCCAGAATGCGGTTGAGCATGTCCGCCGCGTGCTTGGGGTTTGTGTCAGTATAAAAAAGGCTGATCGTGCTCGCCAGATCATCCTGCTGGAGACGGAAATGCTTCTCGAAGGACTGTAGCGCGTCATCGATCTGCTTGCGGCTGGCATCGGGGCCGAGCATGGTCTTGAGCACCGCGCGGTGCAGTTCCGAACTGTTGAGAATCTGCGCTTCAATGCTGACAAGCTGGCCTTCGACCGGCTGTGCCGCAGGGCCGTCATTCACGCTGGACTGGTTGTAATAGCCAGCCAGCAGCGTAAGCAGCCGCGCTTCCGCCCGGTAGGCGGGTTTTTGCATCAGCCCGATGATAACCCCGACCGCAACCGTCCAGACAAAGACCATAAGGGCGATCTTGCGGTAGAAAAATAGGGTATTGAGGTAATCACGGGTTGTAATATGGGTATAGACAACGCCTTCTTTGCGGGCCGGTCGTGCTCTGGTGGAAATAACCATTGTTCCTGATTCTAGACCCCTGGAGTGCATAGGTAGCCCGGACACTACGAAAGCCAGAGTTGTGCCGTTCTCGGGAAGGATATACCACCCGCTACCTTTGTATCAGCGGGGTCTGCCACACTCAATAACGTATAACCATGTTAAAATAAAAGAGTTCTGTTACACTCCCCCAAGGCTGCGGCGTAAAAATGCGGGCTGGAATGTATCATGGTTCTGACATGCTTGTGTGTGCAAAGGTATGATAGCGTCACATCATTGAAAAAAGGTTTCAGGCAGGGCTTTGCGGAACATGGTGTTGAAGGACTTCAGGATGTCGGTCGCCCGGTATGGTCTGGCAGGTAGCATTGCCTGCGGGCTGGTCGCTCCCTGTGGCGTGGGTCATGCACAGACCGCTCCCGCGTCTGTTGAGGAAATCACGGTGGATGGGGCTACCCGGCACCCGATCAGCCCGCTGGTCTATGGGGTGAATTTCGCTTCGACCGAAACCCTCAAGGATCTGCGCGTACCCATCAACCGCTCGGGGGGGGACAGTGCTTCCACCTATAACTGGCGGGTTGATGCACGCAACGCGGGCAAGGACTGGTATTACGAGAGCGTGGCCTGCGACCCCAAGGTCAGTCACGACCAGTTTGGCCCGCATTTTATCAGCATGACCCGCAAGGGCGGGGCCACCCCCATGCCCAGCCTGTCCATGCTGGGCTGGCAGGCAAAGCTTGCCCCCGACCGCTCGCGCCTGGCCTCGTTCGCCATTACCAAATATGGCCCCCAGCAGGATAATGATGCCGATGGCCTGTTCGATGCAGGCAATGGCTACAAGCCCGATGGCACGCCCATAACCGATAACGACCCCCATGACGCCCAGACCCCGAGCGACGTGCAGAGCGAGCAGGACAGGCTGCGCCATGTGCTCAAGGAGTTCGGGTCTGGTGCGCTGCCTTATGTCATTCTCGATAACGAGCCCAGCCTGTGGCAGCTTATCCACCGCGATGTACACCCCGTTGGGGCGCATGCGGATGAAATCGCCAAGAAAGTTATCGACTATTCAGCGGCGGTCAAAGCCGTCAGCCCCACGACCAAGGTTGTTGCTCCGGAAGAATGGGGCTGGCAGGGCTACCATTACAGCGGTTTTGACCAGCAATACGCGATCAAGAACGGGCTGGATCACGCCCCCGACCGCGAGAACATAACCGGCGGCATGGACTATGTGCCGTGGTTGCTGACGCAATGGAAGGCGGCCGGGCACCCGGTGGATGTGTTCAGCCTGCATTTCTATCCGCAGGAGGGCGAGTATTCGGACTCAGATAAGCCCGAGGTGCAGCTTGCCCGTAACCGCTCCACCCGCGACCTGTGGGACCCCACTTACAAAGACCCGTCATGGATCAACAGCGTGGTGGCGCTGGTGCCGCTGATGCGCCAGTGGGTGGACCAGTATTACTATCCCGGCACGCCTATCGCCCTGACCGAGTATAGCTGGGGCGGCGACAAACAGATGAACGGCGCCACAGCGCAGGCGGATGTACTGGGTATTCTGGGGCGCGAAGGCATGGATATCGCCACGCACTGGGGTGATCTGGACCCGGATATGCCTGTGTACAAGGCGATCAAGCTCTATCGTAATTACGACAGCCACGGCGGAGCCTTTGGCGATGTCAGCCTGCTGACGCATGCCCCGAACCCCGATGAGGTCTCAGCCTTCGCGGCCCAGCGGAGTAAGGATGACGCAACCACCGTGGTCGTGATCAACAAACGGCTGGATGCCCCGGCCACCGCCAAAATCAGTCTGGCGAACCTGCCCGACCATGGGCGGGTTGAATCCTGGCTGCTGGCCGATAATACCCTGACCCGTAAGCCCGATACCCAATACAGCAAGGGTGTGCTCGACGTGACGCTGCCACAGCAGAGTGTGCTTATGCTTGTCCTGCGCCGCAACAGCAGCAAGAAGGCTGGCGGCAAGCGATCATGAGTGCGCCTGCCCCTGCCTCTGGCACACATGGCTCGATCGTGCGGGGTGCGCTGTCCAGTCTGGGGGCGCGCCTGCTCGACCTGCCCAGCCGCTACGGGTTGCACCTGCTGGTGGCGGCCAGTCTCGGGGTTGTGCAGAGCGGGCGGTTTTATATCGTCTTCAGCCTTGTCAGCATGCTTGCCGGGTTCGGGCGGTTGGGCGTGGATCGTGCCCTGACCCGCCAGCTCGCTGTGGACATGGCTTCGGAGCGTAACGGGGCGCTGCGGGCCGATACCCACCGGGCCGGGTGGATCGTGCTGCTGGTTTCGCTGGTGGTGTCCGTCCTGCTGGCGCTCAGCGCCGTGCCCCTGACCGATTTCGTTATGCGTAAGCCCGACCTTGCCCTGCCGCTCATGGTGGGGGTGTTGTCCATTATTCCGCAAAATCTCAGCACCGTGGCGGCGGGTGCGTTGGCGGGGCTGCACCATGTGGGGCGTAGCCAGATGGTGTATTCATGGCTGTTGCCCACCATTTTCTGCGTTGCAGCGTTACCGCTGGTTTATTGGGGGGTGTTTACAGTCCTCCATGCCATGCTGTTGATGGCGTTCAGTTTTGTCATAACGGCCGCGGTCGGGTTTGTTCTGCTCCACCGCGCCCTGTCGCCTTATGCGCGGCGCGAGGAGCCACGGCCCGAAAAGCCACATTTTTTGAGGCGCGGTCTGTCGTTTTTCACGCTTGAGCTGACACAGCTCATGATCGCGGCGGTACCGGCCATTGCGCTGGGCATTGCCTCCTCTCCTCAGCAGACCGGGCTGTTTGCACTGGCGTGGCGTGTCGCGCTGATCAACCTGATGGTTATCAACGGCATTACGGGCATGGCCGCGCCGAGATTCGCGGCCTTTCATGCGCGTGGGGACCAGCATAGCCTGAACCGTAGCGCTGCGCAGGCGATCGGGCTGGTGCTGTGCATGGTGCTGCCCGTAACAGGCTGCATGCTGCTTTTTCCCGAGTATCTGCTGGCGGTGTTTGGCCCGGGCTACAGTCAGGGTGCCTCCACCTTGCGTATTCTGGCGCTTGGCCAGCTTGTATCGGCCTGTTTTGCCGGGATGCCCGATCTGCTGGGCATGACGGGCCATATGACGGCCTTGCGGCGGATCAATTTTTTCTCGCTTGGCGTGCTGCTGGTAGGGCTGCTGGTGCTGGTGCCAACAGGCGGTAGCGTGGGGGCGGCCATTGCCACATCGCTTGCCATAGCGGTGAACGCCGTCGCCGCCGCATGGATGGCGCATCGTCTTCTGGGGCTGTTTGCCTTGCGGACTGTCTGGCACTGGCTGGGGGCTCACCTGCGTTCGGTCTGGCGGGGGAGGAGTGCATGAAACTGATCGCTCTCGGAGGGCTGGTGGGTTTTATGGTGCTTTGCGGCCTGAGCGGTGGCGCCCCGCGCGCGCAGGGGCTGCCGCCGCGCTATGACACGAATGGACTGTGTTTTCGCACCGCCAATTCGATCGATGGTTTTTCCCCTGATTCCGTAACAAGCTGTCTGGCGACCCAGAGTAACGCGTACAACCGGGTCAGGCGGGCGTGGGATAGTATTCTCCCCGCTCTGTCTGATGACTGCGATGCCCAGACCCGTGCGACCGGCAAGCAGGATTATGTTGCGCTGGAAAACTGCCTCAAGGTGCAGATAAGCCAGAACGCCCCCCCACCCCTTGTGCCGCTGACCAAGCGGCGTAGCCCTGCACAGGATGACCCCGGCAAGGATGATTTCGGCACGGGTGACACCAGCAAGGATGATATGGGGCAGCACTAGGCGGCCTGCCGCTCCGGCTTGCGCACTGGTTTGCGCACTGGCTCTGTGGGTTTGCCCGGTGGGTCTTTTCCCGTGGGGCTGGTGGTTGTTCCGGGGTGGCGGTGGCTGTTCAGGCTTGTGTCAGCTTCCTTTGTTAAAAAATACATGATCCGGGCTTGCCGGTGTGGTTTGGCCTGTCAGGCGGCGCGGGGCGTGGGGAATGTTAATGAAGCAGCGAAAGCCGGAGCTTTACGCACGGCTGCCGGTTGAGGGGGGCAGGGTGCCATGGTGGGGCCTGCTGGCCATGGCGGTCGGGCTGGCCCGCGTTGCTGCGCCGGTGCCTGCCTGTGCGGTGGACACCAATGTCCAGCCGCCCGTGGCCAGTCCCGCGCAGGCATCTCCTCTGCCAGTTGTGGTGAACTCCGGCGCTGAGATGCCACGCCATGCGCAACAGGCGGCAGGCCCTGTTTTGGCTCCTGAGCCTGCTCCGGCGGCGGCTGATCCCGAGCCACCCGTCTCCACACAGCCGGTCGTGGTCAGCCTTGGTGCCGAGGCCCAGCGTAATGCGGGGCTGGTAGTGGGGCAGGCGCAGGCGGGGTCGCTTGCGGGTACGATCGAGGCCATGGCCATGATCCAGCCCGAGGCCAGCCATCTGGTGCGGATTCACCCTGCCGGGTCTGGCAAGGTGCTGACGGTGGCGGTTGTGCCGGGCCAGCATGTTAGCGCGGGCGATGTGCTGCTGACCTATCAGAACCACACGCTGCATATGGTGCGATTGCAGGTTTCCAAGGCGCGGGCGGCCCTTTCTACCGCTCAGGCGGCCTTGCAGAATGCCCGCGCCACCTATGAGCGTGGGCGCGCGCTTGAGGGCGGGGCCGTGGCCGTGGGCGAGACGCGCCGCCGGTTTGCGGCGTTGCAGGCGGCAACGGATGAGGTGCAGGCCCGTCAGGCCGATCTGGACACGCTCAACCACCAGCTTGAGCAGGAATATAACTCTGTAACCGAAAGCGATGCGGGCCAGCACGGCCGGGATGATGAGACCTCGCGCATTATCGCCCCCGGCGCGGGCGAGGTGCAGACGGTCAGCGTGGCGGTGGCTGATGATATCAGCCCCAATACCGAACTTGTCGTTCTGGCTGATCTGTCCACGGTGTGGATTGTTTCCGATATTCTGCCGCAGGATGCCCAGCGCGTGCAGCCCGGCGGGGTGCAGGTAACAGTGCCTGAAGGGCAGGCCCGTACCGTGCTGCGCTCCACCATTACGTCTATCGGCTATCTGGCAGACCCCTCGACAGGTCTGGTGCATGTTATCAGCCGTGCGGACAATGCCGATGGCCGCCTGCATCCGGGCATGTTCCTGACAACGCGCCTGCCCACGCGCGATCCGGTGCCCGGCGTGGTGGTGCCTGCTACTGCGGTGGTGGATATTGATGGGGTCAGCACCGTGTTTGTTGCACAGGGGCCAGAGCATTTTCTGGCCCGGCCGGTGCGGGTTGGGGCGGAGCAGGATGGCAAGGCGGTTATCCTGTCCGGCCTGACGGTGGACGAGCCGGTGGTGACACAGGGCGCCTTTACCCTCAAATCGGTTCTGCTCAAGTCCAGCATGGGGGATGACTGAGCGTGATGCAGGCGTTTCTCTGCGCTCTGCAGGCCCGCCGCTGGCTGGTGCTGGGCGTGCTGTGCGCGGTGTTTGTGGCGGGATGCGCTGTGGTGCGCGGCCTGCCGGTGGAGGCCGTGCCTGATATTTCGCCCCGTCAGGTGCTGGTGTCGGTGGTGGCCCCCGGTCTGGCGACCGAGGAAGTCGAGCGGCTGATCACCTTCCCGATCGAAACCAGCATGGCGGGCCTGCCAGACATGACCGACCTGCGCTCGGTCTCGCGTTCGGGTGTTTCGGTTGTTTATGTGCAGTTCGATGATGCCTCGGACATCAACCTCGACCGCACCCGCGTGCAGGAGCGTATCGTGCAGGCGCGCGCCCTCATTACGGTGCCGGGGATCAGCGTCAATATCGGCCCGTTATCCACGGGGCTGGGCGAGATCATGCAGTTTCAGATTCATGGTGCGGGGTATTCGCTCATGGATCTGAACCGGATCATGACATGGCGCGTGGCCCCGGCCCTCAAGCTGGTGCCCGGTGTGGTGGAGGTCAATGTCAGCGGTGGGGGTGAGCAGACCTTTCAGGTCGCACTCGATCAGGCGCGGCTGCTGGCGCTGGGTGTTTCGGTGGGCGATGTCTATCGCGCGGTGGAGGCCAATAATGCCGCCGCAGGGGGCGGGTGGATCGAACACCATGCCGAACAGCAGATTGTCTCCGCGCGGGGGCTGATTGGCTCGCTGGCAGATTTCGGGGCCATACCCGTAAGGCTCAACCCCGGCGGCAGCGTTATTTTCCTGCGCGATGTGGGGCATGTGTCCATGGGCATGCGCACCCGGCTGGGGGCTGTGACCAGCAACGGGCAGGGCGAGATCGTAACGGGCGTTGTCATGATGCGTATGGGGGCCAGCTCGGATGCAACACTTGCGGCCATTCATGAAGCCATGCCCGGCCTTGTCCAGTCCTTACCCAAAGGGGTGACGCTGGAGCCGTTCTACCTGCGCTCCACCCTGACGGACAGCACCATTGCCACCGTGCGCGAAAACCTCGTGCTGGGGGCTTTTCTGGTGATCGCAGTGCTGATTGTGGTGACGGGCGACTGGCGGGCCTCGGTGGTGATTGCTTCGGTCATTCCCTTTGCGCTGGTCTGCGCCATGATGGGCATGCGCTGGTTCGGTATTTCGGCCAACCTGCTCAGTCTGGGGGCGATCGACTTTGGCATGATCGTGGACAGCACGCTGGTGGTGGTTGAAAATCTCATGACCCACCGCGCCCGCGCACAGGCCAGCGGGGAGGAGACGCCCTTTGCCCGGCTGGCCGTATCCTCGGCGGCGGAGGTGCTGCGCCCGGTGGGGTTTGGCATCGTGGTGATTGTCATGGTGTATCTGCCCATCCTGACGTTGCAGGGGATCGAGGGCAAAATGTTCCGCCCCATGGCGCAGACGGTTATCATGGCGCTGCTGGCCTCGCTTGTTTACTGCGTGGTGGGGATTCCGGTTCTGGCCACCCTGATCATGAAAGTGCGCGGACGGCACGAGGATACGTGGCTGATCGCGGTTCTGCGGCGTGTGTATGTCAGGCTGCTGGACTGGAGCGAGCAGCATGCGCGCGGCGTATTTGGCATGGTGGCGGTGGTGTTCGCGCTTTCGCTGTGGGTGGGGGCGCATTTGGGTGGGGAGTTCATTCCCTCGCTGGGCGAAGGCACGCTTACGTTGAGTGCGACCCGCCTGCCCAGTATCTCTCTGCCTGAAACCCTGCGCGAAGTGGCTTTGCAGGAGCGGCTTTTGCTCCGTTTTCCCGAGGTGGTGCGTATTGTCAGCAGCACGGGCACTGCGGCCATTCCGACTGACCCGATGGGGGTGAATGAAACCGACAGTTTCATTTTTCTCAAACCCCCTTCGGAATGGAAAACAGCCAGAACGCAGGAAGGGCTTGTCATGGCCATGAGCCACGCGCTGGAGGAGGCTTTCCCCGGTGTGCAGCAATCCTGGAGCCAGCCGGTGCAGATGCGTATGGATGACCTGCTCTCAGGTGTGAGAACCCAGATAGCCCTGTCGGTTTATGGAGATGACCTGCAAACCCTTGCCAAACTCGGTGCGCGGATTGCCAGCATCCTGCAAGGGGTGGAAGGCGCTGCGGATGTGGCGGTGCAGGGGGATGGCACGGTGCCGTTCATTCATGTCGATATAGACCGCGCACAGGCCGCCCGCCTTGGTGTGACCCAGCAGGAAGTGCTGGATGTGGTGGAGGCCGTGGGCGGGCATGTTGGCCGGGCCGTTACGGTGGAGAACGCGCTGATTAGCACACAGGTGCGGTTTGATCCGGCGCAGGCTGGCACGCGCGAGCAGATTGCGCGGCTGCGCGTGCGGCGGGCCGATGGGCGTGGCGCGGTGCTGCTGTCCGAGGTGGCGCATATTACCGTGGAAAACGGGCCGCCGCGTATCAGCCGTGATGGTATACGCCGCCGTCTGGTGGTTCAGGCCAATGTGCGTGGGCGCGACCTCAGCTCCTTTGTGGCGGCGGCACAGGGGGCGGTGGCGCGGGGTGTACCCCTGCCGCCGGGCTACAGTATGGTGTGGGCCGGACAGTTCCAGAACCTGCATTCCGCCATGGCGCGGCTGGAAATGGTGGTGCCGGTGGCGCTGGCCCTTATTTTCGGGCTGCTGGTGGCGGCTTTTGGGTCTGTGCGGCTGGCGGGGCTGGTGTTTGTTAACCTGCCGGTGGCGGCCACGGGCGGTATTTTCGCCCTGAGTGCGCGGGGGCTGCCGTTCAGCGTTTCGGCAGGGATCGGGTTTATTGCGCTGTTTGGTGTGGCGGTGCTGAACGGGGTGGTGCTGGTCAGCGCCATTCAGGCGCTCAGGAGCCGTGGGTTTGATGCTGCGCACAGTGCGCGGCTGGCGGCGGAAGAGCGTTTTCGCCCGGTTGTGGCCACGGCGCTGGTGGCCAGTCTGGGCTTTCTGCCTATGGCGTTTTCAGCCTCGGCCGGGGCGGAGGTGGAGCGCCCGCTGGCTACGGTTGTCATAGGGGGGCTGGTATCGTCTACCCTGCTGACACTTCTGGTGCTGCCCGCACTCTATGCCCGGTTGATGAAAAGGCGCGCGACATGAAAATCCTGATCGTGGAGGACGAATCCGCTCTGGGGTCTGCCGTGCGTGAGCGTGTGCGCGAGGCGGGGCATGTGGCGGACTGGTTTACCACGCTGGATGATGCGCGGGCGGCTCTGGCGGCTTCGCTTTATGATTTTGTGCTGCTCGATTTGGGCCTGCCCGATGGCGATGGCCGGGCCTTCCTGCGCGAAATCCGCCGCACAGGCTCACCCGTGGCGGTGCTGATCGCTACCGCGCGTGACCAGATTAGCGAGCGGATTGCGGGCCTGTCCGAAGGGGCGGATGATTACCTTGTCAAACCCTATGACCTGAACGAACTGGTTGCACGCATAGAGGCTGTGGCCCGGCGCTACGCCGCACTGCCGGATAACTCGGTGACTGTGGGCGATGTGGTGATCGACATTGCACGCCGCCAGCTTGCCCGTGCGGGGCGGGTGGTGGATCTGTCCGCGCGGGAATGGGCCATTGTGGAACTGCTGGCCCGCAGGCCCGGTGCGGTGTGCAGCCGGGATCTGATCGAGGATGTTCTGTACGGCCTGAGCGAGGATGTGGACAGTAACGCGGTGGAGGTGTTCATCAGCCGTATTCGCAAAAAGGCGGGAGCAGGGCTGATTACCACCATGCGAGGCCGGGGCTACCGGCTGGGCGGGGCCGAGACGGCATGATAGCGGTGCCGCAACCGGCTCCAGCGCCAAAGCCGCCGCATAACCGGCACTGGAGTCTGGCCTCGCGGTTGGTTTCCGGCACGTTGGTGGCGGTGCTGGGGGCTTTGGTGCTGCTGGTGGTGCTGGTGGCGGGCTTTACCCGGTTTGAGGTGACGGAGCGGCTCGATAACTCCTTGCAGGAAGTTGCGGAGCGTCTTGAGTTCATGCTCAGCGCTCTGGATCGCGCAGGCCCCGCCACACCGGCGGGGCAGGTGGCGCGTCTGCCCGGTACGGATGAAAGGCGCACACTGGCTTATCAGATCGCAACGCCGGAGGGGCGGCTGGAGCTGCGCTCGCAGAACGCGCCACAAACCCTGTTTGTTCCTGATATGAAAACGGGTTTTTATAATGTTCCGTCTTTTCGGGTATATGTGACACCCTCGGCCTCAGGCCGCCATATCATTCTGGTGGGGGAGCCGACTTTCCATCGGCGCGAGGCCGTACGCCACGCCATGCTGATTTCGGTTCTGCCGGTTGTGGCGTTTTTTCCGGCAATCTGGTTCATGGTGCGCTGGAGCGTGCGGCGTGCCCTGCGGCCGCTGACGGATCTTCAGAACGAAATCAGGAGCCGTGGTGGGGCCAATCTTGCCCCTGTCCCCCCGCTTGACCTGCCTGATGAGCTTGTCACCATCCATTCTGCGGTCAATCTGCTGCTGGAGCGGCTGAATCTGGCCCTGTCAACCGAGCGGGCCTTTGCCGCCAACGCCGCGCATGAACTGCGCAACCCTGCGGGGGCCTTGCTGGCGCAGGCACAGCTTTTGCAAAGACAACTGGGCGAGACCGACTACGCCCCGCGTGCGGGCGTTATTGTGGAGCAGGCCCGGCGCATGGGCCGCACGGTTGAAAAACTGCTCCAGCTTTCCCGTATTGGTTCGGGCATGGCGCTGTGTGGCGGCACGGTGGATCTGGTGCCGGTCATCAGCTTTCTGGCCCGTGAGCTTGAGCGCGAAAAAGGCCAACGGGTGGTGGTGGAGGGGGCTGAAAGCCTGCTGGTGGAAGGCGATATGGATACGGCGGGCATCATGCTGCGGAACCTGCTGGAAAATGCGCTGGTGCATGGTGCCGCAGGCCAGCCGGTGCGGGTTACGGTTACGCATGACCGCAGGGTGCTGATTGCCAATGACTGTGCGGCCATTGACCCGGCCCTGCTGGTCATGCTGGAAAAACCCTTCGTGCGGGGGCAGACCGAGGCACAGGGCAGCGGCCTTGGTCTTGCTATTGCCCGGCAGATTTCCAGACTGCTTCATGCCGATATGACGCTGGTCTCGCCCGTGCCGGGGGGCGTGCGGGGCGTACTGGTTACGCTGGCTTTCCCCCCACGGGGCTGACAGCCCGCAAGGTTTAGGGGGTGGTTGGCGTGCGGTGGGGCAGCATGCGGGCCAGAACACCGTCTTTGAGAAGATACTGATGCACCAGTGCTGCCAGAGCATGGCCGCAGGCCAGCCCGATAATCAGCCATGCGGTCCATGAATGCAGGGTTTTGAAAATCACCACGGTTTCATGGGGGAGTGGGGCAAAAGGAGCATGGATCAGCAGCCCGAAAAAGCTGATGGCCTGCCCCGCTCCCCAGCGCCATGCGTAACCCAGCACGATTTCAGCACAGAGCAGACCATACAGGCTGCTTTCCATACCAAGGGTGAAAAAGCGATCCACAGGCGCAAGCTGCGCGGCAAAATGGCGCCCGCGCGTTATGCGCCACCACAGGCGTAGCGGGATCAGCACGCTCAGAATCACGCCAATGCTCAGATGCGCCACGACCATCAGGTGATGGATCGGGCGGGGTGGCCAGTGCCAGGTTTCTCCCAGCACAAACTGCAATACGATCAGAAAAGCGCTGAGCCAGTGCAGGATAATGCTCGGGCTGTCATAGCGTGTGGCGGTGGGGTGTGCGTTGGGCATGGCGTGGCTCGGGGGTTCGGGGCCGGGGTGGATTAAAATCCATAGCCTGACAGGGTTTGCTGACACAAACCTGAATGCGGGCCATGCCCTTGAGCGCATGGTATTGATAATGAAAACCACTTTCACAGTAAGGAAAAATTACATCTTGCCTGTCTCTTTTTCCGTGCATAATGCACGACATCAAAGGGTCAAAAAGGGGTAAGCGCGTGTCACGCCATCCATTACATTCCGAACGCCATGCGGTGGAAAAGCTGGGCTGGCTACGTGCCGCCGTTCTGGGGGCCAATGATGGCACGCTTTCAACCGGTAGCCTGATTGTGGGGGTGGCCAGCTCTCATGCCTCGCGCGGGAGCATACTGGTGGCGGGGCTGTCGGCCCTGCTGGCCGGGGCATTGTCCATGGCGGCGGGTGAATATGTGTCGGTTAGTTCGCAGGCGGATTCCGAACAGGCAGACCTTGAGCGCGAAAAAAAGGAACTGGCGACGGATTGGGATGCGGAAGTGGCCGAACTGGCGGGGCTGTACCGCCAGCGCGGGCTGGATGAACCCCTCGCGCGTGAGGTGGCTGTGGCGCTGATGCAGCATGACGCGCTGGGTGCCCATGCGCGGGACGAGCTAGGCCTGTCCGAGGCCAGCGCCGCCCGCCCGCTGGAGGCGGCGCTGGCCTCGGCCGTGGCGTTTTCCGCCGGAGCGTTCTTTCCTGTCATGGTAGCGGCGCTGCTGCCCGAGCAGCAGGTGTCGTGGGCGGTTTCGGTGGTGTCGGTCGTGCTATTGGCCGTGCTGGGGTGTGTGGGGGCTGTGGCGGGCGGAGCCTCTCCCCTGCGGGCAACGCTGCGGGTAACATTCTGGGGGGTGGCTGCCATGCTGGTAACGGGTGGCATCGGACATTTGTTCAATTTTTAGCCTGTGTGGCCTGTAGGGGGCTTAACAGGTTTGATTTTCCCTGTAGGGTCTGCGCCATTACACCTGTGTCCGGTGCGGCTGCGGCCCTGCCGGGCATGTGGGGTGTGGACCGCTGTTTTAGCGCGCAAAATGATTTGATTATGATAGACACGTAAAAGTGTACGGCATGCCGGTTGTCCGGTAGTGCGAATGTTCCGGGCCCACGATCATGCGTATTCTCCGCTTACTTCTGAAAGACCGGAAGCACCCGGCATGGCGCGCCGTACGGGCCGTGACAGGACGGGGCCAGAACGATCAGGCCGCCCGGCTGCGGCGGCTGGCCGATTTCAATACGTTTCTCGTCAAGATTTATCAGTGCGTGGATACCGCGCGGGATGAAACCGTGCTCATGCAGGCCGTGTGTGACATGGCCGTGCGCTACGCGCATCTGCGGGTAGCCCATATCCTCCAGCCGGGGGAAGACCAGCGTTTTGTCAGGCTCGCCCTGAGCGGCCCGTGCTGGTGGGGCGACAGTAACGCCCCCACAGTGGCCGCGGACAAGCCGCACTGGCAGGGTACGGCCGGCAGAGCATGGCATAGCGGTAAGCCGGTTTTCAGCCTGTCTTTCGATCAGACACCCTATCTGGCTCCGTGGCGCGAACTGGCGCGCAAGCAGGGCCTGCGGGCCAATGCCTCCCTGCCCATTTTCCGCGATGGCAAGGTATGGGCGGTGCTGAGCGTGTGCGATGCCGAACGCGGAACCTTCGATTCACGCCTGCAGGTGGTTCTGGAAGAAGCCGCCCAGACCATCTCGCGCGGGCTGGAACGGCTCGACAGCCGCCGTATGAGCAAAGCTCTGCTGGACAAGGCCACAGTCGGGATTGCGGTGCTGTGCAAGGGCGCGGTTGAGAAGAATAACATCTGCCTTGAACAGCTTTGCGGCGTGGGCAAGGGCGAGATGGTCGGGCGGCAAAGCCACGAGTTTTACGCCACCATCGAGGATTATGAGCGCGTGCGCACCGCCTCCCTGCATCTGTGGCAGGACGGGCGGGTGAGTGTGCTCGGCGTGCGCGTAGCCCGCGATGAAGGCGTGCTGATGATCGCGGATATGACCGGCGTGCCGCTGGGGCGCGAGGCGGAGCGCGTTTCGGTCTGGACGGTGGAGGACGTGACCCGCCGCGATATGAACCAGCGGCTGTACCGTGGCATGCTGAGCGCGGGTGACGCCATGCGTCAGGGCCGGGGCGAAATGGATAAGGTGCGCGGCGTGTGCGAGGCGCTGGTGCGCGATACCTTTTATCATGCCGTCGTGGTGACACGGGTGGATGAAGAAAATCGCCTGCAAATTGTAACCCATGCTGGCTCGGGGGCGGATGGGCTGGAGGTCAGTGCACTCCATGTGCCCGATGATCAGCGCAACAGTTCGCTGGCGCGGCGGGCATGGGACGCGCGCGCAAGCGTTTATGAAAACGATCTGCTGGCCGGGTGTGAGGATGCGCCAAGGCGCGAGGCCATGCGCGCGCGGCGCTGGCGTGCCGTGCTGGCCACGCCGGTCTGGCGGGGCGAGACGCTCTGGGCGGTCATGAGCTTTATCTCGCCCTATATGAATGTGTTCGATGCCGAAAGCGTTACGCTGTGCGAGCGTATTGCCGGGTCCTTGGGGCAAGACCTTGAGCGCATGGATATTCACTACCGTCTGGAAACGCTCCAGAAGGAGGAAGCCCGCCGCGCGCGTGAGGATTCGCTGACCAGCCTGCCAAACCGTCTGGCGCTGGGCGAGTTCCTGCCCGGCGCACTGGCGCGTGCGCGGGTGCGGGACAAGGCCGTGGCCGTGTGCATGATGGATCTGGACGGATTCAAATCCGTTAACGACATTCATGGCCATGCGGCGGGGGATGTGCTGCTCAAGGAACTCGGCCGCCGCCTGCGGGCCGAACTGCCCGCTAACGGCTATGTCGTGCGGTTGGGGGGCGATGAGTTCGTGGTGGTGCTGGAAGGGCTGGATGCCCGCCAGCCTGTGGTGCAGATTACCAAATCGCTTGAGCGGCTGCACAAGGCCGTTGAAAAACCCTTTCATGTGCGGGCCGATATTTCAGTCGCCGTGGGTATGACCATGGGGGTGGCGCTCTACCCGTCTGATGGCGAAAAGCCCCGCCTGCTGCTGCGCCGCGCGGACGAGGCCATGTATCAGGCCAAGCAGGTGCGCAACACGCGCAGCCGCTGGTGGCGCATGGTGGAAGATGCCTCCGAAACAACCCATTTCGACGCCTACAGCCCCGAAGCCGGAGCGCTGATGTCGCGGGTAACGGATGTGCTGGGCCGGATCAGGCGCGACTTCATCGACCGGTTTTACGCCGGGCTGGAGGAGGTCAATGACAGCGCCCTCATTCTGGATACCCTGACCCCTGCCGAACAGGCGCGGCTGAAAACTGTTCAGGCCGAGCATCTCGATTTTCTGCTGGCCGCGCAGACCAGTCAGGCCGATGTGCTGAAAACGGCTGAACGGCTCGGTGTTGTCCATGCCCTGTGCGGGGTGGACCCCCTGCAACTGACCGAGGCGTACAGCATTTATCTGCGGCGGCTGATCGACCTGCTGGAAAGCACGATTATCCGCAATGACGAGCGCCACCGCATCCTGCTGATTGCTGAAATACGCATTCAGGACGACCGCCGCGCACAGTTGCAGGCCAGTCAGGGGGTGCAGCGCGCCTATCTGGCGCGCCTGTCCGCCCCGCGTCCGACAGAGCGGACATGGAGCCTTGTCAGTTCGGCCGAGGTCGATGTGCTGGCGGGCCTGCCCGGTGTGCGCGGCGCGGTGCTTTACCGTCTGGGCTGCGATGGCGAACTGGAGGTGGCGTATTGCGCGGGCGATGTCGCGCAGGCGTTTACGCAGGCCGTCAGGCAGGCGGGTGTGCAGCCCTGTATGGATGTGTTCTCACCTCTGGGTCAGACCATTACCGCCAAGGCATGGCGCACGCGTGAGCGGCAGAGCTGCCCCTCCTACGCACTCGATCCGCAAACCCATGTCTGGCACGAGATTGCCGAGGCCTTTGATGTCCGCTCGGTTCTTAGCGTGCCGATCCGCCAGCCCGGCGGGCAGACCGCCGCCGCCCTGACCGTGCTGGGGGCTTATCCCAACCAGTTCGAATCCCTGCTTATGCAGCAGTTCGCCGGTGGGTTGCAGCAGCGTATGGAGCAGGTCTGGCAGCGCTGCCATTCCCGCGAGACACAGGGGGTTACGGATGCGCGTTCGCGCAAGCTGCGTGAGCGCCTGTTCAGTGGTGGGCTGATTATGTATTTCCAGCCTGTCATGGACCTTAACACCGGGCGGCTGTTCAAGGCCGAGGCGCTGGCCCGCCTGCGCGATGTCAATGGCGAGATCGTGCCGCCACGGGTGTTCCTGCCCCTGCTTGGGCAGGATGAAATGGACCGGCTGTTCCATATGGGGCTGGAAGACGGGCTGAAATGGCTCCGCCGGTGGGATGAGCAGGGGCTGGTCATTGGCCTGTCGGTCAATATGCCCACCACGTATCTGCACAATGCCCGTGGCCCTGCACAGGTGGAAGCACTGCTGAAAAAGCATGGTGTCGCCCCCGAGCGCCTGACGGTGGAAATACTCGAAACCCACGAAATTGATTCCGCCGCACAGAACGAGGCGATCGAGCGGTTCAAGGCGATGGGTGTCGGCATGGCGATTGACGACCTTGGCTCGGGCCATAGCAGCCTGCTGCGCCTGTCTTCGCTGCCGTTTGACGTGATCAAGGTTGATCAGGGTCTGCTGCGCCATATCCGTGCGATGCCGCTCCAGATTTTCTCGGTTGTGCGCTCCTTGCTCGATATCGGTGCGGATTTTCATGATGTCGTGGTGGTGGAAGGGCTGGAAACGGCAGATATTATCGAGGCCATGCGCCAGCTTGGCTGCCAGTACGGGCAGGGTTACGGCATTGCCCGGCCTATGGCCCCCGAGGCGCTGTTTGACTGGCACACGCAGTTTCAGTCCGGCTTTAACGGCGAGTGTCCGGGCCTGCACAAGATCAGGAGTGATCTGGGGGCGCTGGCGTTTGTCTGGCTGGCGCTGCGTGGCGGGCAGTACAAAGGCACAGGCAATATGGACGATTGCGCTCTGGCTCAGTGGCTGGTGCAGCAGGGCGAACAGGGTCAGCCCGTATGGCACTGGGCCGAAAACCTGTGCCACGGGCGCGAGGTAACGGAGAGCGGGCAGCTTCTGATTAACTGGCTGGTGGCGCGTGTTCAGGCCGCCACGGCACAGGAAGCCATTGTCGCGGGGTAAAGCGGAAAAAACGGGAACGAATGATGAATTAAAATTTAACCGCAAACATTTTATGGTCAAATAGTTTTAAAAAGGTAAATTTCTTACGGGCCTCATGGCAAGCCATCGGCTCGTTTGCACACTGGTTTATATTTTTGAGCTTACATAATCATTAGGCAAGGGATTGCGCATGTCTTCCTCGGTTTCCGGTTCCGCCACCTCGGGCGTGGTTGAAAGCCTGTTCAACACGTCTTCATCCTCTTCGGCTTCGGGGGCTTCCTCTTCGGGGTCGTCCTCGGGGTCTTCTTCCTCATCGTCGTCATCCACCACCACCACGACCGTTTATAATGCGGATGGGTCGGTCACGATCATCGTCAAGGATTCGAGTGGTAACGTCGTGTCCGAAACCACCACGGGCAGCACCAAATCCGCGTCCGGCAATAGCCAGAACGCGAATGATCAGGCTTCTGGCGCGCTCGACATTCTGTCGTAAAAATCAGGGAAGGGGCGGCTACGGCTCCCCTTCTTTCAGCCCGGCGCCCTTTCTGGGGGGCGGGCGTGTTTCGGCCTGCCGGGCTGTTGGGCCGCCGGGTGGGCGGGCCAGCCGGTTGCTGCGTTGCAGCGCCATATCCATGAAATACTGCGCCGGCACCCCCAGTGAGAGGCCGCGCCGCCACATCAGCAGCAGGTCGGCTGTGGGCAGTTCTTCCTGTACAGGGCGGCGTTCTATTTTTTCGCCTTCCAGCGACCACGGGCGGTAAATCAGTTGTGGGAGCACCGCAATGCCGTGCCCTGCCGCTACAAGGCTACGCACCGCTTCAATCGAGCTTGTGCGGAAATAGGTGGACGGGCGAAAAGAGAGCCGCTCCCATGCCGCGAGCATCCGGCTTTCCAGCACATCTGAAACCAGCGTGATGAAAGGCTCTTTTTCAAGCTGGCGCAGGCTGATCTGTGGCTGTTCCGTTAGCGGGTGGCCTTGCGGCAGCCAGACAGAGTGCGGCGAAACCCCCATAACCCGCGCCCCGCAGGCATGTGGCACAGTGCTGGCCGGGCGCAGGATAATGCTCAGGTCAAGCTCGCCCCCTATGAGCATGTGGTCGAGATAATCGGTCTGATCTTCCACCAGTGTCACGCTTATGCTTGGAAAAGCCGCGCGAAAGCGCGTGAGCAGATCGGGAATGACATAACCGGCCACAACCGGCGTAACCCCCAGCACCAGCGTGCCGCGCAGGGCTTCGGTTTCTTCGTTTTTCATGCGGCCAAGGTTGGCCACGTCATTAAGGATGCGCTGCGTGCGCTGGAAAAACTGCTGGCCCTGCCGTGTCAGCATTACGCCGCGTGCGTGGCGGTCGAACAGGCGAAAACCCAGCTCGGCTTCAAGTTCATGCAGGGCTTCGGTTACGGTCGATTGCGAAACCAGCAGCACCATGGCCGCACCGGAAATGGTACCCACTTCGGCTACGGAGGCAAAATACCGCAACTGTCGCAGGGTTAGCGCCACGCCGTGCTGTTCCTCGTTGCTGTTACTGGCCGGTGGTCTGCTGGTTTGCAGGCCACCGGGCTGTTTGTCGCATCTTTGGGGGCAGGGTGTCTATTGCGGGCCTAATGCTCGCGTGAGGCGCTGGCTGCGAGTTTCTGCCCCGCGATAATGGGCAGGATGGTAATGGCAATTACCGCGAACACCACCACATTGACTTCGGGCATGTGCTGGCCAAGGCGGATCGCGCCAAAAATCCATAGCGGCAGCGTGGTCTCGCTCCCTGCGGTAAAGGTCGAGACAATCACTTCGTCAAACGACAGGGCAAAAGCCAGCAGCATGCCCGACATGACCGACCCCGCCAGCAGCGGCAGAGTGATGGTGATGAAACCATGCCACGGCGTGGCCCCCATATCCTGCGCGGCCTCACGCAACGAGGGCGGGAGCCTGCGCAGCCGGGCCATGACGTTGTTGAAGATAATCACCATGCAGAACGTGGTGTGCGCGATCACCAGCGTGATGAAGTTGAAAGGAATATCCAGCAGGCTGAAGAAGCTGTTCATGGCGATACCCGTCAGCACGCCGGGCAGGGCAATGGGCAGGGTCAGCAGGAACGAGCCTGCCTGCATACTGCGTGTGGACAGCCCATTCATGCCCAGTGCGGCGAGTGTGCCCAGCACCGTGGCGAGCAGCGTCGCAAGCCCTGCTACTTCCAGCGAAACCAGCAGGGCGCTGCGCACTTCCTCATCCGCCCATGTGGCGGCGAACCAGCGCAGCGACAGGGCGCGGATGGGCCAGACCTGCACGGAGGAGGCATCAAAGGCGTATAACAGCACAATAACAAGCGGGAGCAGCAAAAAGCCCAGCACCGCTATGGCGGCGGCCCATATGGTCATGTCCGCGGCAGGGTTGCGCGCGTGTTTCATGCGGTTGTCCTTTCGGCCATGATGCAGCGGGTGCGGGCGGGCGCATGCAGGCCCCATGAAAAACGGCGGCTCCGGCAGGCCGCGCGGCCTGCCGGGCCGGGCTGAGGGCGCTGGCTACTGGGCATCGAACGCGCCAAACCGGCGGGCCAGCAGCATGTAAGCCGCGACCATACCTAGCAGAACCAGTGAAAAAGCGGCCGCAAAGGGCACGTTGCCCGAAACCCCGACATTGGAATACACCACATTGCCGATAAACTCGGAGCCAGCCCCCCCCACCAGCATGGGGGCGACGTAATCCCCCTGCGTGACGGCAAAGGTAAAGACCGACCCTGCCGCCATGCCCGGTATGGCCAGCGGGAAAACAACCGTGCGGAATACCTGCCACGGTGTCGCCCCCTGATCGCCCGCCGCATCCAGAAGGGAGGCAGGAATACGCTCAAGGGCCGCCACCATAGGCATGAGCATGAACGGCAGCCACAGATATGAAAAGACGATCCACAGCGCGATATTGGTAAACGCCACGTTCTGGTCAGGCAGGCCTACAAGCCGCAGGCCCCAGTTGAGCACGCCGTCATGGCCGAGGATCAGCCGCCACGCATAAATGCGTGCGAGCATGCTCGACCAGAGCGGGAGTGCCACCAGCACCAGCAGTGTCAGCTTCAGGCGCGGGCCAACCTTGCGGGCGATCACCCAGGCCAGTGGCCAGGCCAGAATGATGTCCGTGACCGTAACCAGCAGGGCGATACCCGTCGTGCGGCGGGCGATGATGGAATAGGTCGTGTCAGAAAACAGGATGCGGAAATTATCCAGCGTCCAGTCCCGCACGATCTCTCCTGACATCGCATCAACCTGCCAGAAGGCCGAAAGCAGCAGGACAGACAGGCTGCCCAGATAGAACACGCCAAGCCACCCGAAAGGCGGCACCAGCAGGGCTATATGCCCCAGAAGCTTCCGGCCCTGCGTCATTACTGTTTGACCTGCTGCCAGGCGCGCTGCCAGGCCGAGTAGTCAAGACAGGTGTTCTGGCCATTGCCGCACTGGCGCACGGGGGTTTTCCAGAACTTGATGGACGAGAAATAAGCAGGCGAGGCATCGGCATGGTACTGCTTGCACGAGCCGGGCTGCAAAGCGTCCATTTCAGCACAGGCCTTGGTGTTGGCCGGGGTTTCGCCAAAAGAGAGCGCCTGCTGCGCCTGCACCTTGGGCGTCATTACATGGTTGATCCACAGATAGGCGCAGTTGGGGTGCTGGGCGTGGGCGCTGATCATCCATGAATCGGCCCAGCCGGTAGCACCCTCGGTGGGGATGGTGTCCTGCACAGGCACACCCGCCGCGCGTAGCGTATTGGCCTGATACGGCCATGCAGCGCCTACATGGGCATCGCCACTCTTGAACAGATCCACCTCGTCAGAGGCCAGCGCCCAGTATTTTTTGACCAGTGCGCGCTGTTCCTTGAGCAGCGCCACCACGGCGTCCATCTGTGGCTGGGTGAGCTCGTAGGGGTCGGTAATGCCCAGTTCCGGCTTGGTGTGCGACAGGTACAGGGCCGCATCCGCGATCTGGATCGGGTTGTCAGGCACGGTAATCACGCCCGCATAGGCCTTGTCGTAAATGATCGACCAGCTCGTGGGGGCGGTGGTGATGTCTTTGGTGTTCCACATCAGCACATTGGGGCCCCATTCATAGGACACGCCGTAATGCACGTCCTTGACGGTGTTGAACCCCGGCGCCTTGAGTTCGGGCATGATGTCGTCAAAAGCGGGAATAAGGGCGGTGTTCACCGGCTGTACCGTTTTGCCGAAGATCAGCCGCAGCGAGGCATCGCCCGAGGCGGAAACCACGTCAAAACCCTTGCCGCCGCCCATGCGGGTCAGGGCCACCATTTCATCGGACGAGCCGACATATTTGCGGTGAACCTTGCAGCCTGTCTTTTCTTCAAACGGTTTGACCCACGCATCGTCCGCGTAGCCTTCCCATGCGACCACGTTCAGGTCGCCTTCGCTTTTGCCGATTGCGGAAAGCGGAGCCTGCGCGTGCGCTGCCGTGCTGAACTGTGTTGTCAGGATGGCGCTACAGGTCGCCAGAAGCAGTGTGCCGTAAGCCTTCATGTTCATCGCCTTTTCCATGTTGAAAACAGACAGCCCGGCGCTTAACCCTGCCTGTGTGGCAGGGGGTAGGCGGCCTCTTCCGGCCAGACGGCCACAACGGCCATGCGCTCGCGCCAGCCTCGCGCATGGCGTGAGGGCACGATTGCCGTCACGCCGTCCTGTTCGTCCGGCCCGCAGAGTGTGACGCGCGTGACCGGCCCCAGATAGGAAACTTCGGCAATCGTACCGGCCATGCTCCGCTCATGTGGGGCGGGGGTATAGTCCGGTGCTTCCAGCCGCACATCTTCAGGCCGGAGCAGGATGTCGCGCCCGTTTTCATGCAGAATGCTGGACGAGCCGATAAACCGCGCCACAAAGGCGCTGGCCGGGCGTTCGTACAGATCCGCCGGTGTGCCCACCTGTTCGATCACCCCTTCAGAAAACACGGCGATACGATCGCTCATGCTCAGGGCTTCTTCCTGATCATGCGTGACGTAAACGAATGTGATGCCGGTCTGTTTCTGGATACGCTTGAGTTCGACCTGCATTTCGCGCCGCAGCTTGAGGTCGAGCGCCCCCAGTGGCTCATCCAGCAAGATGAGTGCAGGCTTGTTCACCAGAGCGCGCGCCAGAGCCACGCGCTGGCGCTGCCCGCCGGAAAGCTGGGTGGGCTTGCGGTCGGCTACAGCCGCCAGATGCACCATGTCCAGCGCTGCACGCGCACGTTCCATCCGCTCGGCCCGCGCCACGCCGCGCACCTTCATGCCGTAGGCTACGTTGTCCAGCAGCGTCATGTGCGGGAACAGCGCGTAGTCCTGAAACATGGTGTTTACGTTGCGGCGGTAGGGCGGCAGGGTGGTGACATCGGCCTCACCCAGATGAATCTGCCCGGTATCGGGCAGTTCAAACCCGCCGATAAGCCGCAGGGTGGTGGTTTTGCCAGACCCCGAAGGCCCGAGGAGCGTAAAAAACTCCCCTTGGGCGATTTCAAGGTCAATCCCCCGGAGTACCGTGGCCCCACGGCCATAGGATTTGGTCAGCCCATGCAGGCGTACGGCCGGGGTGGGGGAAAGGTCGGTCATGGTGCGGCCCTCAGCCCCATTTGACCATGACATGCCGCGCCACGGTGTAATCTTCCACCGCGCCAAGGCTCAGGTCCTTGCCGTAGCCCGACTGGCGGAAACCACCATGCGGCATTTCATTGGTGAGCATGAAATGGGTGTTCACCCATGTGCAGCCGTAGCGTAGCCGGGCGGCTGCGGCCATGCCGCGCTGGATGTTGCCAGTCCATACGGAGGAGGCCAGACCGTAGGCAGAGGCGTTTACGGTTTCAATAACATTGTCCATGTCGGTACAGCGCGTGATGGAAACAACGGGGCCAAACACTTCGCGCTCGACGATTTCATCTGTGGCCAGTGCGCCCGCCACCACCGTGGGTTCGTAAAAATAGCCGTTGCCCGGCCCCATTTTGCCGCCAGTGGTGATTTCGATATGTTTGAGTTCGGCGGCGCGCTCCACAAAAGCCGCAACGCGGGAGCGCTGGCGGGCGGAAATCAGGGGCGGCATTTCGTTCTGTGCGTCATCCGCGTTGCCAAAACGGATGGTGGAGACTGCGGCACTCAGGTCGGCCACCAGACGGTCGTAGATTTTCTCGTGCGCGTAAATCCGGCACGCTGCCGTGCAGTCCTGCCCGGCATTGTAGTAGCCAAAGCCGCGCACGCCTTCCACTACGGCGTCAATATCGGCATCGTCATAGACAATAACCGGGGCTTTGCCGCCCAGTTCCAGATGCGTGCGCTTGACCGAGCGGGCTGCTGCCGCAATGACCTTGCGGCCCGTGGCGATGTCACCCGTGAGCGACACCATGGCAATATCGGGGTGGTCGAGCAGTTGCTGGCCCACGGTAGCACCCCGGCCCAGTACGATGTTGACCACACCGGCAGGGAAAATATCGCCCATGATCCGCCCGAGTGCGAGCAGGCTGAGCGGCGTGTTTTCCGAAGGTTTGATAACGCAGGTGTTACCGGCCGCCAGTGCGGGGCCGAGTTTCCATGCGCCCATCATCAGCGGGTAGTTCCACGGTGCGATTCCCGCCACCACGCCCACCGGGTCGCGGCGCAGCATGGAGGTGTGGCCTGCCAGATACTCGCCCGCCACGGGGCCATGCAGGTTGCGCGCGGCGGCGGCAAAGTAGCGGAAACAGTCTGCAATGGCGGGAATTTCATCCGCCAGAACAAGGTGATAGGGCTTGCCGGTGTTCAGGGATTCGATGCGGGCCAGAGTGTCGGCCTCGGCTTCGATTGCATCGGCCACTTTCAGCAGCATGCCGGAGCGTTCCGCCGGAGTAGCCAGCGCCCATGCGGGGAAAGCCTTTACGGCTGCCGCCACGGCATCATTGACCTGCCCGGCCGAGGCCTCGGGCAGTTCCATAATGACTTCACCTGTGGCGGGCGCGAAGATGATTTCGCTTTCTCCGACCCCTTCGACAAAACCGCCACCCGATAGCATCTTTGTGAACATTATTGGCAAACCTCACTGACGCAGCGCGGGACAAACCCCGTTTTTCCGATCTGTCACGAGCCTGACATATGTTTCGGTGCCAAACCAATAGATAATGCCAATGCACGCCATCGGAAAAACCGATGTCTTTTTGAGCGCCTGAATCAGAAGGAAAAGTTAGGGTGCGCCAGCCAGTACCGAATGCTGCGCCGCTTCGGTTTCAAGTGTGCAGCGCGCGGCATCGGGCGGGGTTGCATGGCGGGCGGCGGTAGCCAGTTCGCGCCCGGCTTCGTCCAGCAGGGCTTTGTGCTCGGGGGTGTTTTCAAACTGCTCGAACAGCACGCTGCCATCCATATAGCCTGCCCAGACATCGGACGCCCAATGCACGCCGCAGATCACGCGGCTTTCGCCAAAGACCCGCGCACGCTGCATCAGGGCTTCTTCCCGCTCGGGCATCAGGCGGCCTAGCAGCAGGCCGGTTGTCCATCCCGCCACGGTATGGCCGGATGGATAGGCATAACCCAACCCCTGACTGGGCGTGCAGACAGGCAGCGTATTGCCCTCGAACGGGCGGGGGCGGGCATAGTGTTCTTTCTGCGCTTTGACGGCAGGCTTGGTTACAGCCTGAAGGGCCGCGAGGGCCGCCACCACATGGGGCAGGGCTTTGGCCTCAAGCGTGAAGCCCGCGGCACAGGAAAAATCATGCAGCATGGCGGGAAAGGCGAGGTCTGCATCCTCGGTGGCCATGCGCCAGCGCGGGCTGTCGCGCAGGGCGCGGGTGGTGGCGAATATCTGGCGGTCGGCCAGATCGGGCGCGGAGCCGGGGGCGGGTGGTGGTGGCAAAAAAGCAGGAGAGGCCATGCCGGTGGGGGCAGTGGCGCCTTCGGCCCCGGCGTATACGGGTGTGAGTGCCGCCATTAGCGCCACAACAAGGGCTGTAAGGCTACGCGTGGAGAGCGGGGCAGGGCGGGCAGATGGCAGGCGGGGCATGGGGCAGTCCTCAAGGTGGCGGGGCAGAGCCGCCGGACTGGCTATCAAACGCCCTGTGTAACCCCGTGCCAAATGACATTATGACATCCGGGGCAGAGGTGTGGGGCGGGCCTGTGCTGGTGGCAAGGCCCGCCCGTGCCGCTTAACGGGGGCGGCGGGTCAGTTGGTCAACATCGCGCACGGCGCCGCGTGCCGCACTGGTGGTCAGGGCCGCGTAAGCCCGCAGCGCGTTGGAAACAACACGCTCGCGCTGGGGCTGCCATGCAGCACTTCCCTTGTCTTCCATACGCGCACGGCGGTCTGAAAGCTCGGCATCGCTGAGTGCGACAGCCAGCCTGCGGGCGGGAATGTCGATTTCGATCATATCGCCTTCTTCCACCAGACCGATCACGCCGCCTTCCGCTGCTTCAGGCGAGATATGGCCGATGGACAGGCCAGCGCTCCCGCCCGAAAAGCGGCCATCGGTAATCAGGGCGCAATGCTCGGCCAGACCTTTGGATTTCAGGTAGCTGGTGGGGTAGAGCATTTCCTGCATGCCCGGCCCGCCGCGCGGCCCTTCGTAGCGGATCAGCACCACATCACCCGCCTTGATACGGTCGCCCAGAATGGCGGACACGGCGGCATCCTGGCTTTCAAAAATACGCGCGGGGCCACGGAACAGCTCCAGCCCGGCGGCAACGCCTGCGGTTTTCACAATCGCGCCGTCTTCGGCTAGATTGCCGTACAGAACGGCCAGACCGCCATCCTGATTATAGGCATGTGCGCCATCGCGGATGGCCCCGGCCTGCGCGTCTGTATCTAGCGTATGGTACTGGCTGGACTGCGAGAACGCTTCCGTGGTGCGCACCCCGCCGGGGGATGCACGGAAGAAGGCCTGCGCCTGCTCGGTGGGGCTTGCCCCGCGAATATCCCACTGCGCCAGCGCTTCGGGCAGGCTGGGGGCGTGTACCATCTGCACAGCGCGGTGCAGCAGGCCCAGCCGGTCAAGCTCGCCCATGATGGCGGGCACGCCACCGGCGCGATGCACATCTTCCATATGCACATCCGCGCGGGAGGGAGAGACCTTGCACAGATGCGGCACCATGCGCGAGAGGCGGTCGATGTCCTTCATGGTGAAAGGCACCTCGCCCTCATGGGCGGCGGCCAGCAGGTGCAGCACCGTGTTGGTGGAGCCACCCATGGCGATATCGACCGACATGGCGTTTTCAAACGCGGCAAACGAGGCAATGGCGCGCGGCAGCACCGAGGCATCGTCCTGCTCGTAATAGCGCCGGGCCAGTTCCACAATCCGCTTGCCTGCCTGCACGAATAGCTCACGCCGTCCGGCATGGGTGGCTACAAGGCTACCGTTGCCCGGCAGCGACAGGCCAAGGGCTTCGGTCAGGCAGTTCATGGAGTTGGCGGTGAACATGCCCGAGCACGAGCCGCAGGTGGGGCAGGCCGAGCGTTCGATCGCCAGCGAATCCGCATCGCTCACGCCCGGATTGGCAGCGGACACCATGGAGGTGACCAGATCCACCTTCTGTTCGATATCCGCCAGCGTGACACGCCCGGCTTCCATCGGCCCGCCAGAGACGAAAATAACCGGAATGTTCAGCCGCATGGCGGCCATCAGCATACCGGGGGTGATTTTGTCGCAGTTGGAAATACACACCAGCGCATCCGCGCAGTGGGCGTTCACCATGTATTCCACTGCATCGGCAATCAGCTCGCGCGAGGGCAGGCTGTACAGCATGCCGCCATGCCCCATGGCGATCCCGTCATCCACCGCGATGGTGTTGAATTCGCGCCCGATCCCGCCTGCTTCCTCAATGGCGCTACAGACAAGTTGGCCCAGATCCTTGAGGTGGACATGCCCCGGTACAAACTGGGTGAAAGAGTTGGCTACCGCGATAATGGGCTTGCCAAAATCGCTGTCTTTCATGCCTGTTGCGCGCCACAGGCTGCGTGCGCCTGCCATGTTGCGCCCGTGGGTGGTGGTGCGGGATCTATAACCGGGCATTCGGGGGTCTCTCTGTTCTGGTTCCATGCTGGGATGAAGGGGCGTGGATCAAGGCGGTGTGGCACCGCGCGCGGCACCATACGCCATATGTGTGCGGCTGTCAGGCCAGTGTAACACAGCAAGGGTGGCGTGGTGTGGCGCGGGGGTAACGCCGGGCATTCATTAACCGCGTGCGGCCCATAAGCCCGGCATCCGAACGGCCCGCTGGGGCGTTTGGCCCGCATGCTACAGTTTTATGATAAGCGGCGGTTTGCGTCATGGCGGCGGCTTCTGCCGGTTGCAGGAGCGCAGGGCGTTCAGTATTGCTCGGACTCAAGTCCGACAGAATGCTCGGAACGGAGTGAACATGGATATACCTGCAAGGCAAAACGCGCCTGCCAGCCCGGATCAGGCTGGCGCCGCACGGAGTGGGCGCCGTACGGCAGACCCTGCGTTCCGCCTGCTTGTGACCATAACCGGCATGGCTGTTCTGGTCGTGCTGGGGGCTATCATTGCCGTCATGGTCAACGGTGGGTGGCATGCTTTTGCCACTTTCGGGCCGGGGTTTCTGATTTCTGATGCCTGGAACCCGGTTACACAGCATTTCGGGGCGGCGGCCCCTGTTTTTGGCACGGTTGTCAGCAGTGCGCTGGCGCTGTTGCTGGCGGTGCCGCTGGCCTTTGGCACGGCGTTCTGGCTGACGGCGCTGGCCCCGCCCACGGTGGCTTCGGTCATTGGCATGGCGGTGCAGCTCCTCGCGGCGGTGCCCTCGATCATTTTCGGTATGTGGGGCTTTTTTGTGGTGGTGCCGGTTATCGCCCATTACGTACAGCCCTTCCTGCACCACACATTCGGCCATGTGCCGGTGCTGTCGGTGCTGGTGGCGGGTGCGCCGTTCGGCACCGGGCTGCTGACGGCGGGCTTTATCCTTGCCGTCATGATCACGCCTTCCATCACCGCCGTCATGCGCGATGTGTTTGCCTCCATGCCCGCCGTGCTGCGTGAGAGCGGCTACGGGCTTGGGGCCACCCGCTGGGAGGTCATGCGTAACGTGGTGCTGCCCTGGTCGCGCGAGGGGCTGGTAGGCGGTATCGTGCTGGGCATGGGCCGCGCCATGGGTGAGACCATGGCCGTCACCTTCGTGATTGGGGACAGCAACCATATCGGCTGGTCGCTTTTCGCGCCCGCCAATACCATTGCCTCGCTGATTGCGCTCGAATTTCCCGAAAGCCCCGCAGGTAGCCTCAAGCTGGCCTCGCTGCTGGCGCTCGGGGCTATTCTGATGGCGATTTCCTTCGTAACCCTCTGGTTCTCCCGCTGGCTGCTGTCACGGGGCGAAAACACGGGACGCCGGGCATGAGCACCACCTCTCCTTCTCTCATGCGGGCGGATCGCTCGCGCTCGCTGCTGGTGCGCCGCCAGTTATCCGACAGGCTGGCCACAGGGTTTGGCTGGGTGGCCATGGCCGTTGTGGTGTGGATGCTCGCCTCCATTTTGTGGACGCTGCTGCGTAATGGCCTGCCGGGCCTGAGCGTGCATCTGTTCACCCGCTCCATGGCCCCTCCCGGTCAGGATGGTGGTCTGGCCAACGCGATTGTGGGCGATATCCTGCAAACCGGTCTGGGTGTGCTGCTGGGTGCGCCCGCAGGCCTGCTGACGGGCATTTTCCTTGCGGAATACGGTGCCAACAGCAAGCTGGCGCGCATGGTGCGCTTTGTTTCGGACATGCTGCTGTCTGCGCCATCAATCCTGATCGGCCTGTTCATCTATATGATCATGGTGGCGCCGTTCGGGCATTTCTCGGGTTTCTCGGGTGGTGTGGCGCTGGCCATTCTGGCCATGCCTATCGTGGTGCGTACGACCGAGGACATGCTGCGCCTTGTGCCGGTTTCCATGCGTGAGGCGGGCATTGCGCTGGGTGCGCCCAAATGGCGGGTTATCCTGTTCATCTGCCTGCGCGCCGTGCGTGCCGGGGTCATGACCGGGGTTCTGCTGGCGGTGGCGCGTGTGGCGGGTGAAACCGCACCCCTGCTGTTTACCTCTCTTGGCAACTCCGAATGGTCTTTGGACATGTCGCGGCCCATGGCCAGCTTGCCGGTTGCGATCTACCAGTACGCTGGCTCGGCCTATCAGGACTGGATGCAGCAGGCCTGGAGCGGCGCGTTGCTGGTGACTTTCGGGGTTCTGATTATCAATATTGTTGTGCGGGTCGGAACCCGCGGAGGACGGACATGAATACAGGCGTCCAGGCCACGGGGGGCACGCAGGCTTCCCCCAACGGTTCTCAGGAGAGCACGCAGGCAGAGGCCCGCTTTGGTGGCACTGTCAGCCCTGTGCAGGCTTCGGCCACGCCCCTGACCGAGCAGGACGAGCATCTGGCGCGTCCTGCCGCGATGGAAGTGCGCGGACTGAACTTCTATTATGGCACGTCCCACGCGCTGCACGATATTTCCATCCGCTTTCCCGAGCGGAGCGTTACGGGCATGATCGGGCCTTCGGGCTGTGGCAAATCCACGCTGCTGCGTGTGCTCAACCGGATGTACGACCTGTATCCCGGTCAGCGCGCCACGGGCGAGGTGCTGTTCGATAACCAGAATATTCTCGCGCCGGGTGTAAACCTGAACGTGCTGCGCTCACGCGTGGGGATGGTGTTCCAGAAACCCACACCCTTTCCCATGTCGATTTACGACAACATTGCCTTTGGTATCCGCCTGCATGAGCGCGTCTCGCGTTCGGAAATGGATGGCCGGGTAGAGGACTCCCTGCGCCGCGTGGCCTTGTGGCCCGAAGTGCAGGACCGACTGAACAGCTCTGCCACCGCCCTGTCCGGTGGCCAGCAGCAGCGTCTGTGCATTGCACGTACTATTGCCGTGCGGCCTGAAGTCATTCTGCTTGATGAGCCGACCAGTGCGCTCGATCCGGTGTCCACCGCGCGTATCGAGGAGCTGCTCGATGAGCTTAAAGGTGAGTTCACCATCGCTATTGTGACGCATAACATGCAGCAGGCAGCGCGCTGCGCGGATCAGGTGGCCTTTTTCTATATGGGCCGTCTGGTGGAAGTGGACAGCACGCCGCGCATGTTCACCGCCCCGCGTGAAAAGCAGACGCAGGATTACATTACCGGCCGTTTTGGCTGATTTTCTGCCTCGGTCTTGATCAGGATACCGCATCATGGTGAACGAACCTACGCATACAGTAACCCGTTACGACCAAGAGCTTGAAAGCCTGCGCGGCATTGTGGCGCGCATGGGTGGGCTGGTTGAACGGCAGACCGCACAGGCCATTGCCGCTGTCGTGGACCAGAACGAGGAAGCCGCCCGCGAACCCCCGCGGCTTGATGCCGAGGTGGACCAGCTTGAGCGTGAAGCCGAGCAGCTTGCCATCCGTATTCTTGCCCTGCGCGCCCCTATGGCGGTTGACCTGCGCCAGATCGTGGCCGTGCTGAAAATGAGCGGCGATCTGGAGCGTATTGGCGATTACGCCTCGTCCATCGCCCGCCGTGCGCTCAAGGTCGAGCAGCTTGAAGGGGCACTGTCTTTTTCCGCTCTGCGGGCTATGGGCCGTCTTGTACAGGAAAACCTGCATAAAGCGGTGGAAGCCATGGTGGAAAACGACGCCACCCGTGCGAAGGAAGTCTGGAACGCGGATACCGAGGTGGATGAAATCTACACCTCCATGTTCCGTGAACTGGTAACATACATGATGGAAGACCCCCGCAATATCGGGCCGTGTATCCATCTGCTGTTCATGGCCAAGAATCTGGAGCGGATCGGCGATCACGCCACCAATATTGCCGAGCGGATTTACTACGCCGTAACCGGTGACATGCTGCCTGCGGAACGTCCGCGCGGGGGCGACGCCGCCAAGGCCATTCCGGGCTGAAACCCGGAGCACAATCCGGTAGCCCAACCAGAACGGGGCGCGCTGTCATGGCGCGCCCCGTTCTGTTTATTGATTGTGCGGCGCGAGAGATACGGGGGCTTTCAGTTCTCGCCGTTGAGATACCAGCTTACTGACAGGATCGCGGATTTTGCGGCGAGAATGCTGGCGATCCTGTGCAGTGTGTCTGGGTCGTGTTCGCCCGGCAGGAGCGCAAAGCTGACGCGGGTTGTGCTGTCAGAGGTTTTCAGCACCGTCATGCGGCGGATCGTATAACCAGAATCGGACAGGGCATCCTCGGCATCGGCCAGAGCTTCGCCCGTGGCATCGGAACGGATTTCGAGATCAAGCGCATAGGTGGCTTCGATCGCCTCGCTCCTGACAGGCAGGCTGTCTACGGCGCGTACCAGCGGGCGCAGCATTGTGTTGCCTGCAATCACAAAAAAGGTCAGCAGCGTGCCTTCGGCCAGCATATCGCTGCCGCAGCATGCCCCGACAGCAGCCGAGCACCACAGCGTGGCCGCCGTGTTCATGCCCCGCACACTCACGCCTTCCTTGATAATGGCCCCGGCCCCCAGAAAGCCGATTCCCGAGACCACATAGGCAATCACCCGCAGGGATTCGACATCCCCCGCCAGCCTTTGCGCCAGATCCACAAAGGCGGCCCCACCCAGCGCCACCAGAGCATTGGTGCGGATACCCGCCGTGCGCTGGCGGTACTGGCGTTCCGCTCCGATCAGCACGCCAAAAACAAAAGCCGAGAGCAGGCTGGCTGCACTGTCGCCAAAGCTGTGAAGGTCAAAAGTATGGACGAACCGCATGAAAAATCCTTTTCGGGCAATACGCGCGAAAGGTCAGGACAACCCTGCGGGGGTGCCCTGTGCCAGAAGGGATAGGGGCTGACCTGTCTTGTCTGGCCAGCGCCGGGCAGGCCGGACGGTCTGCGCGGGCACTGTGGGCGGGGGGTTCGTTCTCTGTAAAGTGACGTTTTTGCTGCGCCGTCAGGGCGTTTTGACGTGCAGGCCCAGTTGCTGGTTGACCTGCGGTATGGCGCCCAGTGTCGCAAGCCCGGCCAGCACGGCCACGAGTGGCTGCGGCTGGGGTGGTTGCAGGACAAGATGGAGCGGTTTTACACCCGGATGCGCCAGAAACCCGACAATGGCGCGGCCTTCAGGCGTGCCGGGCTGCTGGGTGGCCAGCGTGTTCAGCAGCATGGCGGGGCTCATGCCGCGTGCCTGCCCGATGGCCTGAAGGGCGCGGGGTACCATACCGTGATCGAGATAGGTCAGATCCAGCGCGATAACCGGCATATCCGGGCGGGGGGCAGAGAGCAGCGGGGCGGAACCGGCGCGTGCGAATGTGCCGTTCATGTGCAGGCGGCCCATATCGGGGGCATCCAGCGCCAGTTCTTCAACATGCAGGGTATTGGTTTGCAGGTCGCGGGTTTCGTTCAGTACCAACCCACCGGCAAAATGCGAATAGCCCAGTGTCGGCAGCCAGCCCAGATTGGGGGCATCGGGCCAGAGTTCCAGCCCGCGGATGCTGATAACATCCTGTTCCGTGCTGTCGGTGCGGTTGGTATGGGCCAGAACCCGGCCTGCGCGCATCAGGGGGGCTGTGGTGGCAATGTCCAGATTGGTGATGTTGATGTCATGCCCACCGGGGCGGGGCAGGTAGGGGGCTCCGGTTGCGAGGCTGGTATAAAAGCCGGACAGATCCATGCCGTCCACGCTTACAGCCTGTGCGTGCAGGTGGCGCTGGCCACCGCCCGGCCCGGCATCGGGGGGCGAATCGGTATTGAGTGCGAGGTCACGCGTTTCCAGGCGGGAGGCCAGACCATCGCCAAAATTATCCAGTGTCGCATCCGATGCCGCAAGGTCTGTCTGCACGGGGCTGACAAAGGCGCGCAGGCGCACGGCATGGGCATGGCCGATACCCAGTGTCTGTGCCGTATCGCCCGGTGCATCGGCATGGATGGGCAGGGTCAGGTCTTCAATATCGAGCTGGTCCATCTGTAGGCTGATGGCCGGGTCGGTCAGTTGAAAGCCATGAAAGGACAGCCGCCCGATCTGGGTTATGTCGCCGTCGCTCTGGCCGGGGCGTTCGAGTTCGGCCCTGTCAGCGGTGATGGTTTCCGGCCCTTGCCGCAGGGTCAGGTTTGTAAAGTTGACGCTGCGGCCAAGGATACCGGGCTTTGCCGTGGCAAAGGTAAAACTGGCATCCGGCCCGAGTGCCTGCCTGAAATGGTCTATGCTGGTTTCCAGCATGACGTGTTCGGCATGCCGTGTGGCAAACCAGCCCACGCTGCCCAGTATGGCGGCGCCGCCAGCCATAAGAAGAAGATGTTTCTTCACGTGGGAACGTCCTGACAGTTCTAGCTCAGGCGGCAAGTTCTAGCCCTGATGGGGGCAGGGGGCAAGTCGGCGCACGGTAACATGTTACCTTGTAAAAAATGCCTGAAAATAACGCGCCTGACGCAAAAATACTTGACGCGCACCCCGCGCCGCTCCCATAAGGCACCACCAAATTGCGTAACTGTCCAAATATGGAATCAGTCCCATGAAGACCACCCTCTCGCTGAAGCCCGCGGAGGTGACGAAGAACTGGATCCTGATCGATGCCGAAGGCCTCGCTCTGGGTCGTCTTGCCGTCATCATCGCACAGCGCCTGCGCGGCAAGCACAAGCCCCAGTTCACCCCGCATGTTGATTGCGGCGACCACGTTGTCGTCATCAACGCGGAAAAGGTTGCCCTGAGCGGCCGCAAGGCTGAGCAGAAGCTGTTCCACTACCACACCGGCTATCCGGGCGGCATCAAGACCCGCACCGTGCGCCAGCGCCTGACGGGCAAGCACCCCGGCCATCTGGTCGAAAAGGCTGTCGAGCGCATGATTACCCGCGGGCCGCTCCAGCGCCAGCAGATGCGCAGCCTGCATGTCTATGCCGGCACCGAGCACCCGCATGGTGGCCAGACTCCGCAGGTTCTGGATGTTGCGGCGCTGAACCGCAAGAACGTCGTTAACGCTCAGAAAGGCTGAGTCTTATGTCTGAAACTCAGGAACGTACAGGCACGCTGGCCGATCTGAAGACCGTAGCTCCGGTGGCGGTTTCCGGTGGGCCGGTTTACGAAGTCAAGCGCGATGCCCAGGGCCGCTCTTATGCTACGGGTCGCCGTAAGGACGCGGTTGCCCGCGTGTGGATCAAGCCCGGCAAAGGCGAGATCACGGTTAACGGTCGTCCGGTTGTGCAGTATTTCGCGCGCCCCGTGCTGCGCATGCTGCTGACCCAGCCCTTCCTCGTGTCCGACCGCTACAACCAGTTTGACGTGGTCTGCACGGTTACCGGTGGTGGTCTGTCCGGTCAGGCTGGTGCGGTTCGTCACGGTATCAGCCGCGCGCTGACCAACTACGAACCCGAACTGCGCAGCATCCTTAAGGCTGCTGGCTTCCTGACCCGCGATTCGCGTCAGGTTGAACGTAAGAAATACGGTCGCGCCAAGGCTCGTCGTTCCTTCCAGTTCAGCAAGCGCTGAGTCTGGCGGGGCCGTATGGCCCCGTGGAACGGCTGCCAGAAGCAGATCGTTTTCGCAGAGATCAAAAAAGGCGGATGGCCAATGGCCCATCCGCCTTTTTTGTTGTTCGGAGCATGGGCTTGCCTGCGGGCTTATGCCCAAGCTCCTCACCGGCGGCACTGGTGCGCGCCGGTGGGGCGTGTGGTTTCAGGGGGTCAGGAAAGCCCTAACATCGCGCGAGAGAGCGGTGCGGCTGTCCGCGCGGGTATAGAGCATGTGCCCACCCGCATAGGTATGCAGGCCAATCCGGTTGCGGCCTACAGGCATCTGCTCAGCCACCCAGCGGGATGAGGCATACGGGCACACCAGATCGTAATAGCCGTTGGCAATAAACACCCGCAGCGTTGGGTTAAGTGCCAGCAGGCGGCGCAGGGTAGGGATGGGGCGCACCAGCGGCTCCTGCCCGTCACGGTAATCCCATGCGGCATTTACCTTCAGGTTCAGCAGGTCGTAGCTGAGCGGGGTGCGGAAGTTGAGCGTTGTGGCCGCGTAATGCTCCATGGCGCTGCCATAGGCGCGGGTAAAGCCATCCAGTGCGGGGTCGGGGCTGGCGCCGTTATCCACACCTTCGGGGAACGGGTCGGCAATAGACAGGGTCGCGTCATAAAGTGAGTACAGCCGTCCATCGCGGCTACGCACGTCATGCGCTTCGGGCTGGATTCGGCCACGTTCACGCTCCACCACGTCATGCGGCAGGCCGGTATGGGCGGTAACGCTGTCGTAAAAATCCGAGCGGGCCTCGCCCTGCGGGGGGGCTGCAATCAGCGTGCTGGCATAAGGGCCTAGGGCATAGGCATAGGCGTTTTCGAGGTGCGAGGCCGTGTTTTCGGGCGTCAGTTTATGCTGAAGCGACAGGCTGGCCATCTCAAGCGAGGGCAGCACAAAAGTCTGTGCCAGCGTGTCGTTGGCGGTGTCCAGCAGGGTCATGTCCAGTGCGGGCGAGATCATGATAATCCCGTTCACCAGAAAATTCTGCTCCTGCGCCAGCGCATCCGCCACTTCAATGGCGCGGATCCCGCCATAACTTTCCCCTACGAGGTAGCGCGGGGCTTCAAGGCGTCCGTTGCTGCTGGCCCAGAGCTGGATGGCCTTGGCAAAAGCGCTGGCATCTTTTTTGACGCCATAGAAGGTTTCCGCTGCATGGGCGGGGTCTGTTGGGGTGGACCAGCCGGTGCCCGGCGCGTCGATAAAGACGAGATCGGCTGCGGCAAGCCAGCTATCGGGGTTGGGTTGCAGCTTGGCGCTGGCGCCATCGGCCGGGTTGCCCGCCGGGAAAGCCAGAATATCCGGCCCGGCGGCACCCAGATGCAGATAGGCCGTGGCCGCACCCGGCCCGCCATTGAAAAAATAGGCCACCGGGCGATGATCCGGGGCGGCGTCATCCTGCGTATAAGCGGTGTAGAACACCCGCGCAGTGGGTTTGCCGCTATCGTCGCGCAGGGTCAGTGTGCCTGCATGGGCGGTATAGGCAATCTTGTGGCCATCGAACTGGCCGGTATGGCGGGTGGTGGAGTCGGCAGGCAGCAGGGCTGCGGCATTGGTAAAATTGTCCGCATCGCTTTTTTCGGTGCTGTCATGTGGTTTTACACTAACGGCCGGGGTGGCTGGTGCGGCTGGTAGGGCCGCAGGGGAAGGCCCTGCCCAGGCTTGGCCTGTCAGCCCGCCCAATGCCCCGCTGGCCTGCAAGGCCGTGCCGCATAGCAGCAGGGCCGCAGCCACCACAGGGCGCATGCGGGCAGGCCGTGGCAGGCACGCCCATACCCGGTGCCGTGCCTGTGGCGCAGCGGTATGGCGGAGCGTTTTTGCGGGGGCAGGGTGGGTCATGACAGGCTCTTTCCTCCACTGGCGCCGTCACTGGCCATGGGTGGGCGCCTGTTTGTCAGAAAACGGCCCGCAGGAGAGTGTCCTGCGGGCCGTGAGTAAAATCAGGGAGACTTGCGCTTGCGTGAGGACGGGCCTTTTGAAGGCTTGCCAGCGGCGCGGGGCTTTGAGGGCTTGCGCTCACCTCCCTCGGCGCCGCCGCGTTCGGCGTTGCCCCATGGGGCTTCTTCACGCTTGCGTTCGAAACCACGGTTGGGGCCGCGCGGGGGACGGCCACCTGCGCCGCCACGACCGCCACCACCACCATGCGATCCACCGCCGCCAGCGGGGGCACGTGCGGGTTCGATGCTGATTTCATCCGGGTCGGTAGCGGAGGCGCAGCTTGCAAAGCGCTCAGCCTTGTCCTGTGCGATTTCCACCAGCGTATGATCGCCTGCGATGCGGATCGCACCAATATCCTGCTTGCGGATACCGCCCAGCTTGCACAGCATCGGCACCAGCCACTTGGGGTCGGCCCGGTCAGCCCGGCCAACAGACAGGCGGAACCAGCTTCCCTGCATGGCGGGGCCACGCTCGCGCGGGGTGCGCTCGCCGCGCTCAAACCCGGCATCGTCGCGGGCCGGGCGGGTGCGGGGGGTATCGGGCGTAATCACCCGCACAGGCATGGGTTCGGGCAGGCTTTTCTGCCACAGTCCGACCAGCGCTTGCGCCAGTTGCTCCGGCGCGTGGGTGGCGACCAGACGATCAACCAGCGGCAGAGACGGGTCGTGGCGGGGTGCGGGCGTTGCGGCCTCGTCCGTCACGGCGGCTTCATCGTCCGGGGTCTGGTCTTTGGGGGTGGTATTGAGGAACGGCGCGTTCAGCAGGCGCTCGGCATCGGCCTGATTAATGGCGGCGCGATCAGGCACCCCGGCCCAGTCTGCTTCCACTTTCGCGGCTTGCAGCAGGCGTTCGGCCATGCGCTTGCGTGCGGGCGGCACCAGCAGCACACAGGTGCCTTTGCGGCCCGCACGGCCCGTGCGGCCCGAGCGGTGCAGCAGGGTGGCCGGGCTGGACGGCAGGCTGGCATGGATAACAAGCCCGAGTTCGGGAATGTCGATACCACGGGCGGCCACGTCGGTTGCCACGCAGACGCGGGCCTGACCGTGGCGCAGGCTTTCAATGGCGCGGCTGCGTTCGTTCTGGCCCAGATCGCCCGAAATGGCCACGGAGGAAAAGCCGCGCTCGGTCAGAATCGCCTGCAACTGGCGCACCGCTTCACGCGTGTGGCAGAACACGATGGCCGTGCGGGCTTCTTCAAGGCGCAGCACGTTCACCACTGCCGCCGCCATATCGGGCTGGTTGGCCAGCACGGCGCGGTAGGTGATGTCGCTATGGGGTGCGTTGCCGCCCATCGTGTCCAGACGCAGGGCATCGTTCTGGTAGCGGCGGGCAAGAGCTACGATTTCGCGTGCGATGGTGGCGGAAAACAGCAGCGTGCGGCGAGTTTTTGGCGCGGCATCGAGCAGGGTTTCCAGCTCTTCGCGAAAGCCCAGATCAAGCATTTCGTCGGCTTCGTCCAGCACGACGGCGCGCAGTTCGCTCAGATCAAGGTTGCCACGGCGCAGATGGTCGCACAGGCGGCCAGGTGTCCCCACCACAATGTGGCAGCCCCGGGCCAGTGCGCTGGCCTCGCGCCGGGGTTCCATGCCCCCTACGCAAGAGACGATACGCGCACCGGTTTCGGCGTACAGCCATTCCAGTTCGTTCTTGACCTGCAGGGCCAGTTCACGCGTGGGGGCAATCACCAGCGCGAGCGGCGTGGGGGCGGGGGGGCAGCGCTCTGCCCCGGCCAGCAGGGTATCCGCCAGCGCCAGGCCGAACGCTACCGTCTTGCCCGAGCCGGTGCGGGCCGACACGAGCAGGTCACGCCCCAGCGCCTCCGGGGCCACAACGGCGGCCTGCACGGGGGTGGGGGCTTCAAACCCGCGCGCCGACAGGGCACGTGCTAGTGGGGCGGGAGCGTTCTGAAAGGGCATTCGTTAAGTCCAGGCAACAGCAGAAGAACAAGGCCATTATAGCCTCTGGCCTTGAAAGACCAGCATCTTGTCTCTCTTCATGCTTTTTCAGTGAAGCCTGTGTTGCGCCCGTGCAAGGCCCGCGGGGGGTAAGCGGGCGAACACGGGCGGCAATAAAGTCTTATTGGAAAGGCAGGTAGCGGAAATCCATGAACACTTCGCTCAGGCTTGTGTTGGGTGCGCCGCCATTGCCGCTCCAGGCATTTACACGCGAGTAGGCAAGCTGAAGGCCGCCCTGTACGGTGCCGTATTTGCCTTTGAAGAAGCGGTACCACGCCCCTGCGGTGGCTTCCATCACGCTGTGGATGTTGGCCGTGCAGTCGGTGGACAGTTCAACACTACAGCCAAAGGTATTGTAGTTGGGGTTGCCGTAGCCGTAGTTTTTGCCGCCGCTGCTGAAATAGCTGCGGCCAGAGGACTGGTAGCCAAAGAAACCATATACATCGAGCCGTGGCGTGGGGTGCGCTACAATGCCGCCTGTGGCCTGCACCGACAGCAGCGGAGAGGGCGCACCATTGGCGTTAAGTGTTGCATCCGGCAGCAGAACCGAGCCGTAGCGGCCAATACCGTAGCCAGCAAGACCGTTCAGGCGCACTTCCAGCTTGTGGGGAATGACGGGCAGGATCATGGAGCCACCGCCGCCCCCGGCAACGGCGGTGTTGTTATGGCCGCCGCCCGGCGTGGAAACGCGATCATGCGGGAAGTGCAGGATGCCCTCCACTTCGTAATGGCCCCAGTGCGGGTCCCATGCGAGCTTGCCGATGATGTCGGGCGCGATTTCGTTCGAGAACAGGGCCGGGTTGGTCAGGCCCGTGCCGTTGTAACCCACTGTCACGGTCTGCCCGCCCGGCATGCAGACCTGACCGCTGCCCTGATTGGTTACGCAGCCCGTGCCGTCAAAGCTGCTGGTGTTGTACAGGGTTGCGGAGTTTTCGATCGAAAGACCCGCCCACAGCCGGTGGCTGAGGAAGTCCTTGACGAAACGGAACTGCAACTGCCGCGCCCATGTCTGGCCCGCCAGCATGGAGGATTCAATGGTTTCGGGCAGGCTTTCCTGGCGTGGCGTAATGCCGACACGACCGGGTGTGAGCATGCTCCACGCCTGACCGGCCAGAAAGTGGAAATTATATTCGCTGTTATCATAGGCCAGATAGGCCTGGCGCATACGCAGCGCGTAGCTATTGCTCTCATACGCATCGGTGGTGGAAGCGCCCGCGCCAAAATCCATTTCGAAAAAGCCCGAAATGGTGGAATGGGCGTCCACATTGCCACGAGCCATGAGCGAAATGCGGCTGTAGCGCGCGCTGCCTTCGAAATTATTCGTGTGGTAGCGCGACTGGTTCTGGAAGGGGATATCCTGCCAGAAGTTGAAGGTGCCGGTTGCGGTGTGGCGGTTTTCTTCCACCGCCGCCGCATCCAGAAAGCCACCGAGAATAAGGGTGACAGGCCCCATATGGAACACGCCGTGGTCGCCCAGAGCGCCAGCGGCCTGCGCGCCCGCTGTTTCACGCGAGTGGGGGCCAACGTTGTTTTCCGCCAGACGCGAGACAACGTCTTCCGCCCTGTGGCCGATAACGGATTCGACCTCAGGCACATCACGCGCACCGGAGAAGACGGGCTGCGCATCCGGGCCGGATGCGTAGCGGTGGTGGCTGACAGCCGGTTCCGGTGCGGCCAGCCCGATCCCGTCGGAGGTATCCGCAACACCTGAAATACCCTGTAGGGCGGCGTGGTGTGCTGCCGCGCCGCTTGCGGCATGGGCGGCATGGCTTGTGCCGCCGGTAGCCGCGCGGTGGGCTGCAATCTGCTGCTGCACCGAAACCAGCGCCTTTTGGAGTGCGCGCTGCTGCGCCTGAATATTGGCGATCTGTTCTTCCAGCGCGTCCAGATCAGCCGCATGGGCTTGCCCCGTCAGGCCGGGCAGGGCGCTCAGCGCGGGCGCTGTTGCCAGAACCGTCCCTGCGAACAGGCCGATTTTCACAAACAGGGTCATGGAGGGCGACTGAGGACTTAAAGGGCGCATTCGCTCGGTGTTTCAAGTATTGGGGTGGCGGAACTTAATAGTGAGTTTGAACCATTTTCGCGGGCGGCTCGTAAAGGGAAAGCTCCTTAAAAAATAATTTCAGCACTTGGGGTTATGCTTTAAGGACACGAAAAGGTTTAATATTTCGCTTACGGGGGAAGGATATCAATCATGGCACGGCTCATCCACAGCATGCTGCGTGTTCTGGAAGAAGAACGGTCAGTTCGTTTTTATAGAGAAACATTAGGCCTGCATGTGGTCGAAAAACTGGTCTTTGACAGCTTCACGCTGGTGTACATGGCGGGCGAGGGCGGCCCCTTCGAGCTGGAACTGACCATCAATCACGACCGTACCGAGCCATATGATCTGGGTACGGCTTATGGGCATCTGGCGGTCAGCGTGGCTGATGCACGAGCCGAACATGAGCGCCTGAGTGCGGCTGGCCACCCGGTGACACCGGTCAAGACCATGACACATGGCGGCGGCGAAAACCCGCGCGTGGTGGGGGTGTTCTTTTTCCTGACAGACCCCGATGGCTACCGGATCGAGGTGCTTGAGCGGGGTGAGCCGGGCCGCTTTGCCTGAGCCTTTCGCGTAACGCCCTGCACGCGGGCATGGTGCTGGCGTGCAAATTCGCTTATATCTGCGCCCATGCTGACAGCCTTCCATAAAATGCACGGGCTCGGGAATGACTTTGTCATTCTCGATGAGCGCCCCGCCCCCCTGCCGCTGACTCCCGCCCGCGTGGCGGCGCTGGCGCATCGCAGGCGCGGCATCGGGTGCGACCAGCTTGTAACACTGGCTCCGCCCACCCTGCCGGGGGCGGATGTGTTCGTGCGCTTTTTCAACCCCGATGGTTCAGAGGCCGGTGCCTGCGGCAATGCCTCACGCTGTGTGGCGGATCTGCTGCACCGCCAGCAGGGGCTGGCAGCCCCCGTGCTCCAGACCCGCGCGGGCCTGCTGCCCGCCACGGTGGATACGGCTACAGGGCTGGTGACGGTGGATATGGGCGAACCCCGTCTGGACTGGCAGGCCGTGCCGCTGGCAAAGGCTGTGGATACGCTCAGCCTGCCCCTGCCGGGCGCACCGGCGGCCCTGTCCATGGGCAACCCGCATGCGACCTTTTTTGTCGAGGATTTCAGCCTGCTCGATCAGGGTGCCGCCCTAGAGCATGATCCGCTTTTTCCCGAGCGGGCCAATATCGGGCTGGCCATCATGCTCGCTCCTGACCGCATGCGCCTGAAAGTGCATGAGCGGGGCGCGGGTGTAACCGAGGCCTGTGGCTCGGGTGCCTGTGCGGCGGTGGTCAATGCCGCCCGGCGCGGGCTTGGCGCGCGCCTGTGCACAGTGGAGCTTGATGGCGGCGTGCTGCGCATAGAATGGGCCGCCAACAACCATGTGCTAATGACCGGCACGGCCACGGCCAGTTTTGAAGGGGTGGTCGATCTGGCCGCTTACGCGTCATGACCCAGATTCCCGATTCGGCACCCGCTGAAAACCCGGTCGAGGGTGCCGGGCCTGTGGCCGAGAACGCCGCCGCCGGGCCGGAAATCCTGACCTTCGGCTGCCGCCTGAATACATGGGAAAGCGAAGTCATGCGTACCCATGCCCAAGGGCTGGGCGAGACGGCGGATGGCGGGAACGATGTGATTATCGTCAATACCTGCGCGGTTACGGGCGAGGCCGAGCGGCAGGCACGTCAGGCCATCCGGCGTGCGCACCGTCGTAACCCCGAGGCGCGTATTGTCGTAACCGGCTGCGCGGCCCAGATCGATCCTGATCGCTGGGCGGCTCTGCCGGGCGTGACCCGCGTTCTGGGGAACGAGGAAAAACTCAAGGCGGAAAGCTGGTCGCCCGCCGCCATGGCGGAGCCGCGCGCGGTGTCCGACATTATGGCCGCGCGCGAGACAGCGGCGCATCTGGTAACGGAATTTGCCGGGCGCACGCGCGCTTTCGTGCAGGTGCAGCAGGGGTGCGACCATCGCTGCACGTTCTGCATCATTCCCTTCGGGCGTGGGCCATCGCGCTCGGTGCCGGTGGGGGCGGTGGTGGAGCAGGTGCGCGCTCTCGTGCGCTCGGGCTACCGCGAGGTGGTGCTGACCGGCGTGGACATGACCTCATGGGGGGCTGACCTGCCGGGGCGGCCCGCTCTGGGGCAGCTTTGCCGCCGGGTGCTGCGGCTGGTGCCCGAGCTTGAGCGCCTGCGCCTGTCCTCGGTTGACCCGGTGGAGATTGACGAGGACGTCTGGCAGCTTCTGGAACTGGAGCCGCGTTTCATGCCGTATCTGCATCTGTCGCTACAGGCCGGGTCGGATATGATTCTCAAGCGTATGAAGCGCCGCCATCTGGCGCAGGATGCAGCGGCGGTTGTAGCCCGTGCGCGCCGCCTGCGGCCCGATATCGGGATCGGGGCGGACGTGATCGCGGGTTTCCCGACCGAGGACGAGACCCTGTTTGAAGAAACGCGGCAGTTTCTGGCTGAGCAGGCGCTGCCCTACCTGCATGTATTTCCCTATAGCGAGCGGCCGGGCACGCCTGCGGCCCGTATGCGGGCTGTGCCGGTGCCTGAGCGCCGCGCCCGCGCTGCTATCCTGCGCGATGTGGGAGCGCAGGCTGCGGCCCGCTACCATGCCGGGCTGCTGGGGCAGCCTCTGCGCGTGCTGATGGAAACCCCCACCACAGGGCATAGCGAACAGTTCGCGCCTGTGCGGTTGGCCCAAGGTGAGGCCAGCGTGGGAGAGATTGTGACCCTCATGCCCGTGGCGGTGGACGGCGTGGGGCTGGTGGCCGAAAGGATCTGAGATGGCGCTTGGTTTTTTCTCTCGTCTCAAACAGGGGCTTTCGCGCTCCACCCAGAAGCTGGGCGGCGGGCTAAGCGGCCTGTTTACGCGCCGCAAGCTGGATGACGCGGCGCTGGAAGAGCTGGAAGAGCTGCTGATTACGGCGGATCTTGGCCCGGCGGTGGCGGAGCGGGTGATTGAGTCCTTCCGTGCCAGCCGTTTTGGCGCGGAAGTGACGGATGAGGAAATCCGCACCACGCTGGCGGATGAAATAGCCCGGATTCTCGAACCCGTGGCCAAACCGTTCGAGCCTGACCCTGCCCACCGCCCGCATGTGGTGCTGGTTGTCGGGGTGAACGGTGTGGGTAAAACCACAACCATCGGCAAAATGGCGCGTTTCTTTACCGATCAGGGCCGCAAGGTCATGCTGGTTGCGGGCGATACGTTCCGTGCTGCGGCGGTGGAGCAGTTGCAGGTCTGGGGCCAGCGCACGGGCTGTCCTGTCATGGCCGGGCCGCCGGGAGCCGATGCCGCAGGGCTGGCGTTCGAGGGGCTGCAACGCGCCACAACGGAAGGGGCGGACCTGTTGTTTGTGGATACGGCGGGGCGGCTGCACAACAAAAGCGCGCTGATGGAAGAGTTGGCCAAGATTATCCGCGTCATGCGTAAGTTCGATGAAACGGCCCCCCATTCCGTGCTGCTGGTGCTCGATGCCACCACAGGGCAGAACGCGGTGGAGCAGGTGCGGGTGTTTCGCGAACTTGTGAATGTGACCGGTCTTGTGGTGACCAAGCTCGACGGCTCGGCCCGTGGCGGCATTGTTGTGGCGCTGGCCGATACGTTCGGCCTGCCGGTGCATGCCGTGGGTGTGGGCGAGCAGGCGGAGGATCTGCGCCCGTTCGAGGCGGCAGATTACGCGCGTGGTCTGGTGGGCGTGCTGCCTGCTGCGGCGGAAAACACGGCGGAATAAGCGGCTGCGGCGCATGGTGCGCCCGTGGCGGAAATGACGCGGAATGCGGCGTAGTCGGGGATAAGGCAATATTTTGGTGTTCTGGTCTGTCATGCTTTCTTGACAGGATATGCCCGCCCCGTTAGCAAGCGCCTGCACCCCTTGGGAGGTGCGGAGAATGAATGGGAAAAAAGACGATTCCTTTTCCAGTCGGCTGAATGCGGCAGAACGCCGCAACGGCTTGGTGGTGGAGGAAAAAACAGCGGATCAGGTTGCCCTTGAAGGGGCAGACAAGGCCCTGTCCTCGCTAGCCCTGCGGGCTGGCACCGAAATGCTCTCGGCGCTTGTCGTGGGGGTTGCGATCGGGTGGGGGCTGGATCACTGGCTTGGAACGCGTGCGGTTTTTCTTGTCATCTTCGCCCTGCTTGGCGGTGGTGCAGGCGTACTCAATGTCTGGCGGCTTGTCAGGCCGATGGACAGAACATAGGAAGCTGAAGGCCCGGTATCAGCCATGCGCGTGGGCGCGGGGGATTCGGGGCCGGGTTTGGGAGAGCGGTTGTGGCGGGCGGTTCCAGCATCAACGTACTTGAGCAGTTTGAGCTTCATCCCATTCTCGGGAGTCTGGGCGAAGCACTGCGTCTGAGCCAGTCTCCGATTTACATGGTGGTGGCGGTCTGTCTGGTTCTGGCATTCCTGTATCTGGGCATGAAGCCTGCTGCTGTGGTTCCCGGTCGCCTGCAGGCGGCGGCGGAAGTGTGCTACGAGTTTATCCACACCATGGCGGTTGATACGATCGGCGCCGAAGGGGCAGCGTTCTTCCCCTTCGTGTTTACGCTGTTCTTCTTCATTCTGGCGGGTAACTACATCGGGCTTCTGCCTTTCTCCTTCACCTTCACCAGCCATATTGCGGTTACGTTTGCACTGGCGCTGATGGTGTTCGTGCTGAGCGTGGTGGTGTCGCTCAAGTCGCAGGGGCTGCGTTTCTTCGCGCACTTCATGCCCGATGGTGCCAGCCCGTTCCTTGCGCCGCTGCTGATTCCGATCGAAATCCTGTCCTTTCTGTCCCGTCCGGTGAGCCTGTCCATCCGACTGTTCGCCAATATGGTGGCGGGGCATGTCATGTTCGATATTTTCGCAAGCTTCGTTATCATGCTCGCCAGCTTTGGCGTGGTGGGTGACGTGTTCGCGATTGGGCCTATCGCCATTAACGTGGCGCTCATGGCTCTTGAGTTGCTTGTCGGTGTGTTGCAGGCCTATGTGTTTGCCATTCTGACGTGCATCTACCTGCGGGAGGCCGTGGCTCACTGAGGAGCTGCTTTGCCCGTTTCTTTTCAAACTGTCTTGCAACAAGGAAGTGACTGATATGGACATCGCTGCAGCCCGGGAAATCGGTGCAGGTATCGCCGTGATCGCCCTCGCCGGCGTTGGTATCGGCCTCGGCAACATCTTTTCAACGCTGGTCAGCAGCATCGCGCGCAACCCCGCTTCGCGCCCGCATGTGTTCGGCCTGGGCATGCTCGGCTTCGCGCTGACGGAAGCTATCGCTCTGTTCGCGCTGCTGATCGCATTCCTGATCCTCTTCGTCTGAGATAGATCAGTACTTAGGGAGGAGACATTTCCGTGCGTATGATGACAAAGACAGTTCGCGCTGGACTGCTTATGTCGGCTTGCGGTGTTTCCCTGCTGGCCGCCACCGCACCTGGTGCATACGCCTCGGGAATGCCTCAGCTTGATTTCGCCAACCCTCTCGTGACCGGTCAGGTCATGTGGGGGGCGGTGATCTTTCTTGTATTCTATCTTGTCCTTTCACGCGCCATGTTGCCGCGTGTGTCCCGTGTGCTGGAAGACCGCGCGCACCGCATTTCGGGTGATCTCGAAATTGCTCGCGCCGCCAAGCACGATGCGGACAGGGCTGTGGCCGAACTCCAGCAGGCCCGTAAGGATGCCATGGCGGAGGCTCAGGCCAACCTGCAGAAAGCCCTCGACGAAGAACGTCAGGCTGCTGAAAAGCAGATGCAGGACATCAGCTCCCGTCTGGACAAGGAAATCGCGGACGCCGAAGAGCGTATCGCGGCTGAAAAAGCCCGTGCGCTGGGTGCGCTCAGGGAAATCGCGCTCGATACCACACAGGCTCTCGTGCAGCGCCTGACAGGTCTCGCGCCTGATGCCCAGCTTGTGGCGCAAAAGGTCGAAGGCGCCTCCGCGCGCCGCGCTGTCTGATCCGGTTCGGGGAGAATATACGTCATGTCCGGCATTTTTCACGAAGCGGGTTTCTGGGTCGCGGTTTCGTTTGTTCTGTTCTTCGTGCTCGTTGGCAAGAAGATCTGGACACCGCTCGCGGCTATTCTGGATAACCGCGCGGATCGTATCCGCAAGGAACTGGACGAAGCAGCCGACCTGCGTCGTGAAGCCGAGCAGATGCTTGAAGACGCCACGCGTGAGCGTGAACACGCTCTGGCAGAAGCTCGCAGCCTGATCGAGCAGTCCCGCAAGCAGGCGCAGGATATCGCCCTGAAGGCCCGTCAGGATGCGGAAGACGCCGTCAAGCGTCACGAGCAGATGGCGCGTGACCGGATTGCCGCTGTCGAACGCGCCGCCCTTAAGGAAGTGCGCCAGCTCGCCATCGATGTGGCGGTTGAAGCAGCCCACGATGTTATTCCGCAGACGCTGGATACCAATTCCGCCTCTGCTCTGGTTGATCAGGCTCTGGTCAACCTGCCCAAGGCTCTGGCGGCGCACGCGGCCTGATAGCGCGCGCCCCAAGGCCTGCCTGAGCATGACGCAGGTAGAACAGACATCTCTGGTTTCTGATGACGATACTCCGCCTCTGCTGAGTATCGTCATTGCCGTTTTGAATGAGCAGGACAATCTCCCGCAGGTCTGTCGTGAACTGGCCGAGGCCAGCGCGGCCCTGCCATCCGTGGAAATCGTGTTTGTTGATGATGGCAGCACGGATTCAACCGTGGAGGTGCTGCAACGCATCCGTACGGAAAGCGGGTTAAATCTGCGTGTTCTGCGGCACGACCGGCGATGCGGTAAATCGGCCGCCCTGCGCACCGGTATTACGGCCGCACGGGGTGTCTGGATCGCCACGATTGATGGCGATGGGCAGGATGACCCGCGTGAGCTTGCCCCTCTGTTTGAGCTGGCCCGTACGGCCAATGGCAGGCCACCGCTGGTTGTAGGGGTGCGCACACGCCGCAAGGATGGCTGGTCGCGCCGGTTTGCAACCCGGTTTGCCAATGGTCTGCGCCAGCGTCTGTTGCAGGATCACTGCCCGGATACGGGTGCGCCGATCAAGATTTTCCAGCGGGCTGATTTTTTGGCTCTGCCCCAGTTTGAAGGGCTGCATCGATTTTTGCCCGCCCTGCTGGCCTCTTATGGTGTGCCACTGGTCTGCCATCCGGTTTCGCACCGGCCCCGGCTGCATGGGTATTCCAAATACACCAACTTCAACCGTGCGGTTGTAGGCGTGCGTGATCTGCTGGGCGTCATGTGGCTGCGAAACCGTACGCGCCTGCCTGCCTCGGTTCGGGAATGCTGAAAAAACACGCGCGTTTGCTCAGGCTGAGTTTTCTCGGGCTTGCAGCTTTTGTCATGCTGCTGTTTGGCCGGGCTTCCATTCCACCGTTTGACCGGGATGAACCCCGTTATATGGAAGCGTCCGCACAAATGCTGCGGTCGCATGATTTCATAGATGTGCGCTTTCAGGATGCGCCGCGCTATCTTCAGCCCGCAGGAATTTACTGGCTGGAATCCGCCTCCACCGCACTGGCTTCTGCCCTAACGGGGCAGTCTCAGGAGCGTGCGGTCTGGCCGTATCGTATTCCGTCGCTGCTGGCCATGACAGCCTCCGTGGTGCTGACCGCCGTTATTGGCGGAGCGTTGTTTGGTGAACTGGCGGGGCTCTGGGCGGGGGCGATCCTGCTGGCCAGCGTGCTGGTTATGGCCGAAGGCCGCATGGCCACCATTGATTCGTGTTTGTTGCTCAGCATTCTGCTGACCCAGCTTGCCCTGACCCGCGCACTGAAGGATCGTGAGGCTGACCGCCCGACCGCGCTGCGTGTGGCCCTGCTGTACTGGGGCGCTATAGGGTGTGGGCTGATGCTCAAGGGGCCGGTGGTGCTGGTTCCGGCATTAGGCACGCCACTGGCGCTGGCGCTGGTGGAACGCCGGGCTGATCTGTGGCGCAGGATGCGCCCCGCCTGGGGCTGGCTTGTGGCCATAGCCGTGGCGATGCCCTGGTTCATTGCCATTGGTATTGTCAGCCACGGTGAATTTTTCCGCCGTGCGGTGGGGCATAATTTTCTGGGCAAGGTTGCGTCCGGGCAGGAAGCGCATGGCTTGCCGCCGGGCTACCATCTTTTGGTGTTTGTGCTGGCATTCTGGCCGGGTTCGTATTTTGCGGCAGCGGTCGCCTCGCAGGTCTGGCGGCAGCGCACCGCACCGGCCGTGCGTTACCTGCTGTGCTGGATTATCCCGCACTGGCTGGTGTTTGAGGCCATTGCAACCAAACTGCCACATTATGTGCTGCCTACCTATCCTGCCATCGCCATACTGATTGCGGGGCTGCTGTTCCGTGGTGGGGCGACATGGCGCAATGGGCCACAAAGTCGCTGGGGCCGGGTGCTGCTGGGGGGCTATGGCGTTGCGTGGTGTCTGGTGGGGTGTCTGCTGGTGCTGGCGGGCCCCGTGCTGCTCTGGCGGCTGGAGCACCAGATTTCGGCGCAGGCGCTGGTGCTGGCTGGTGGTGCCCTGCCGCTGATAGGTCTGTCGATGGTGCTGATCTGGCGGCTGGAACTACAGCGGGCGCTGCTTTGCGTGCTTGTGGCGGCGGGATTACTTTATGTTGAGCTGTTTACGTTTGTCATACCCAACCTGAACACCATCTGGCTTGCCCCCCGGCTGGCGGCTTTGGTGGAGCAGGAAAAACCCTGCCCGGTTACGCGGGTTTATTCCGTGTCTTTTTCCGAACCCAGTCTGGTTTTTCTGCTTGGTGGGCAGGTTGTCCTGTCTTCTCCGGTGGGCGCGGCTGGCGGGTTGCTGACTGATCCTGCCTGCGCGGCCGTGCTGCTGGCCACGCGGGATCGGCCTTTGCTGCTTGATGCACTGGGCGCGCAGAAAAATCGCTTGCGCGCACATGGGCAGGTACAGGGCATGAATTACTCTAACGGGCGCACGCTCGATATCAGCCTGTACACGCTGGCCCCCGAAGCCGCGGCACCGGCATCGTCATCACCATCACCGGCGGCAACCGGCACGCCCTGAGTGAGCCGCTTTTCTGTGCGGCCCATAGATTATATCTATGCTCTCCATCGCTTTTTTAGACGTTCCGTATCCGTTATGGTCTGTGAGACAGTTCGTTCTGTAACAGGACGAATGGAAAGTCAGGGACATGACAGGTTTTGCACCCGCCCCCAGCGTGGCTCTGGCGCCTGAACAGGCAACGCCCGCTCTGGCCGATCTGCAGGGGTTGTGGACACGCTCTCTCATTGCATGGCCTGACGGACGGCAGGATACGACAACCCGCGTTGTCTGGCTGCAGGGGGCGGGCGGGTATATAGACCTGCGCCAACCAGCCGATCTGCCGGGTTTTGCCACCGTACGCTGCCTGAATGATCTGACATGGGACAACTGTAAGGCGCTGGCGCAACAGCAGGGGTTTGCCGGTACGCTGCAGAGCGATGGCGCGGCTTTTGTGTGGGAGCGTGAGCTGGACTACCAGCCTGCTGAACCCACGCCGGATTCCGGGTTTCTGGCCTGGAAGGACGGCATGCTGGTGGAGACAGGGCGGCATCAGCCCTATGTGGAACACTGGCACCGCGAGACCACCCAGCCCGCCACAGGTATTGTGCCGCCGCGTGGCTGGCAGGCCCCCGATGGGGTGCTGTTGCGCCTGCGTGAGCGGGGCGTCAGGGGCGGTGGCATGGCCCTGCGCGTGGGGCCGTATTTCATGTTTGCACAGGCTGCTTCTTTCACGCCCGGAGCGATGGCGGAGCTGCCCATAACGCCTGCTTTGCCCCAGACACTGGCCGAAGCCGTAGCCCGGGCCGATACACTGGCTGCGGCGCGTGCGCTGGTCGCGTGCGAAATTTCCTTTGGGCATCTGCATGGGCCTGACGGGTTGCCCGTTATCATGCGTTCCACCCTGCCGTGGCGGGTGGGGTGTTCCTTTCATCTGTCTGCGATGGCTGATGGTGCGCTGGCAACACCGGGGCAGGAGGCAGATGGCCGCCCCTGCACCCAACTATGGGACATATGTCCCTCACTTCCCCACGCCGCCTGATCTGCACAGGGTATGACGGTCAACAGAAGGACTGCGTTCATGAACACGGATTTTACCTCCATCCCCGTTGTCGATATCGCGGGTCTTTCTGGTACGGCGGAAGAAAAAGCCGCTGTGGTAAAAGCTCTGGCGACCGCAGCACAGGATGTAGGCTTCATGCATATAACAGGGCATGGGCTTGATCCGGCCCTGTTCGATGCTCTGCTGGCGCAGACAAAGCATTTTTTCGCACAGTCTCTGGACGAGAAAATGAAAGTTTATATCGGCAATTCCACCAACCATCGTGGCTACGTGCCTCAGGGGGAGGAAGTGTTCAGCGCCGGCAGCAAGGATCTTAAGGAAGCCTACGATCTGTCGCGCGACCTGCCCGCCAACGATCCCGAATACCTTGCGGGCAATCCTTTGCTTGGGCCTAACCAGTGGCCGGATAATGAGACGTTCAGGCAGGTCGTGAACCAGTATTACGATGCCGCCTTTCAGATCGGGTGCAGGCTTATGGGGGCTTTTGCCCTTGCCCTCGGGTTGGAGGAAAATGCCTTCGAATCCAGCCTGACACGCCCCCCCAGCCAGCTCCGGCTCATCCATTACCCGTTCGACCCGGATGCGCATGACGTGGCGGGTATTGGCGCGCATACCGATTACGAGTGCTTTACCCTGCTGCGCTCCACAGCGCCGGGGCTGGAGGTCATGAACCAGAAAGGTGTGTGGGTGGATGCGCCCCCGGTTGAAAACGCCTTTGTGGTGAATACGGGCGATATGCTCGAATTGTTAAGCGGCGGGCGCTTTGTCGCCACATCGCACCGGGTACGTAAGGTGGCAGAGGAGCGCTATTCCTTCCCGCTGTTTTTCTCGCTCGATTATCATGTGCGGGTGCAGCCTGTCGTGCCGATGGCCGATGGCCTGCCCGCGCAAAGCCTTGTGGCGGGCGAGCATCTGGCCGCCCAGACCATGCAGACCTTCACCTATCTCAAGCAGCGCGTGGCTGAAGGCCGTATCAGCCTGCCTGAAAGTCATGTCGGCCTGTCGGTTTTCGGGCAGGAGGCCCGGCATGGGCGCAGGGGCGCTGCCCTGCAGGACTGAGGCAACCCGCAGGCCTCGGTTCGTGCCGGGGCCGCATAGCTCTGGAAGGAAACATCATGAACCATGTCATGCGAGCCGCATCGCGGTGTGCGTCTTTTGCCGCGTTTTTGCTGTCCTTTATGCTTTTTGCGGTGTTTCTGAGCGTGGGGGGCAGCGCGCGGGTGCGGGCCGAGCCGCTGCGGATCGGCTATAGCGACTACCCCGGCTATGTGGCCTGGCAGGTGGCGATCGACAAAAATTGGTTTCGCGAGGCTGGGCTTGATGTCGCGTTCCAGTGGTTTGATTACGGCGCGTCGCTTGATGCGTTCGCGGCGGGCAGGCTTGATGCCATTGCCGCTGCGGCAGGGGATGTCCTGACAATCGGGGCAACGGGGCGCAAGAGCGCTATCATCCTGCAAAGCGACTATTCCAACGGCAATGACATGATTATTGCCACGGCCGATGTGCATGACCTTAAAGACCTCAAGGGCCGTAAGGTGGCGGTGGAAAAAGGTCTGGTGGACGATTTCATGCTCGATTACGCCCTCAAGGGTGTGGGGCTGAGCGAAAATGATGTCACGCTCGTTAATATCAAAACCAACGAAGCCCCGCAGGTGCTGGCTTCGGGCGGGGTGGATGCCGTCAGTGTGTGGCAGCCTACGGCAGGACAGGTACTCCGGCTTGCGGTAGGGGCGCACCCTGTCTTTACCTCGCGTGCAGCCCCCGGCCTGCTCTGCGATGTGATTGCCGTGGGGCCGGAAAGCCTTGCGGCACACCGGGCGCAATGGCTCGATATTATGCGAATCTGGGAACGTGTCGTGCGCTACATAAACGACCCCGCAACACAGGATGACGCCCTGCGGATCATGTCAGCACGGGTGGGCGTTGATGTGGCGACCTACAGAAAGCTGCTCGATGGCACACGGCTTATGACGCTGGCAGACAACCGCAGGAGCTTTGTGGATTCGCACGATATTATGTCTTTGTATGAATCGACACGGCTGGCGGATGCTTTCAATGTCAGGGAAGGCGTTTACAAAACGCCCCAGCCTGTGTCCAAATATCTTGATGGCGGGTTGCTATCCGCTTTGAAGGAGTAGGCTCCGCAAGGCAGGGGCCATAGACGCAGGCACGGGGGGACGGTTCATGAAAAGGGAGACAGCCCCTGAGTGGACCGATCAGAACCTGCATGCCTTTGTGCGCAAGGTGGACTGGAACCTGTGCCGCGACTTTCTGGCTATTGCCCAGCATGGCGGCGTGGGTGCTGCGGCCCGTGCCACCGGGCGGCGGCAACCCAGCCTGAGTGCCGCCCTGCGCCGGTTTGAGGCGCATGTGGGCTACACACTCTGCGATCGTTCCAGCAAGGGCGTGGTGCTGACCCCTATGGGGGTGGCGGTTCTGGCCCTGTGCCGTGATATGGCGGGCAGCGCCATGGCCATTCCGCTCCATGCCGCCGCCGCTGCCGGGCGGGTGGAAGGCACGCTGCGGCTGTGCATGATCCCCGATGTGGCGGTGCCAGCGGTGGATGAGGCCATCATGCAGTTTAACAGCGCCTATCCGGCGGTTTCGCTGCATATCGACATCGCTCCATGGCGGCAGACCATTGAGGCGGTGGAGCGGGGCGATGCGGATATTGGCATTACCTGCGACGACATCCGGCGCAGGAGCCTGCGCTATGTGGGCATAGGGCAGGAGACACAGCAGCTTTACTGTGCGGAGAGGGCGCCCGTGCTCTCCCGGCTGGCTGCCTGTGGGCCGGGAGCATTGGAAGGGCAGACCCGTTTTGAACCCGGTCGCCTGACGGGCGAGAGCTTTATCCTGACAGGGAGTGACGAGCCGCGTGAACTGCGCGACCTGCGCGCCCGCTACGGGCTGGGTGAGACCGTATCCGGTCAGGTCGATACGTTGAGCGAGGCCCGGCGTCTGGTGTTGCTGGGGGTAGGGATCGGTTTTCTGCCCGTTGATTTTGCCCGGCCGGACGTAGCGGCAGGGCGGCTGGTGCCGCTGCTGCCGGATGATCTGCTGCCACGCTATTCCATTTACATGATCACCCGCACGGACACGCCAGAAGGCACGGCGGCTTCGCTTATGACGCGCACTATCGTCTCACGCATGGCCGGGCGCTCCCCGCTGGAGGGAGAGGATATGCGGCCGTCCTGACAGGGCATGGCGAAACAGCCCTGTGCTCAGGGTGTCTGTTTGATAGCGATGGAAGGGGAGAGGAAAATGGTGCCCGCTGGCGGATTCGAACCACCGGCCCCATCATTACGAATGACGTGCTCTACCAACTGAGCTAAGCGGGCTTGGAATATTTCCGAAGCGGTGACTATCACGCAGGCCCGGTGGGCGCAACCGCAAATCGGAGAAAAAATGTCCTGTGGCGGCAGGGGCTTGCCTTTGCCGCCACAGGGCTGGTGCTCAGGCGCTGCCGGGGCCGTTTTCGGCGTCGTTATCCGTCAGCGGTATGGGGTAGTCGCCGGTAAAGCAGGCATCGCAGTAGCGGCTGGGGCTGGCGGTGCGGCTTTCATGGCCCATGGCGCGATACAGCCCATCAAGCGAGATAAAGGCCAGACTATCCACCCCGATCAGCTCGGCCATGGTTTTCAGGTCGTGCTGGGCGGCCAGCAGCTTGCTGCGTTCGGGCGTATCAATCCCGTAAAAGCACGAATGCTGGGTGGGCGGAGAGGAAATGCGCATATGCACTTCCTTGGCCCCGGCGGCGCGCACCATATCCACGATCTTGCGTGAGGTTGTGCCGCGCACGATCGAATCGTCCACCAGCACCACGCGCTTGCCATCGAGCATCTGCCGGTTGGGCGAATGCTTCATTTTAACGCCCAGATGCCGCACCTGGTCGGTGGGTTCGATAAAGGTACGGCCCACATAATGGTTGCGGATGATCCCGAGTTCAAACGGAATGCCGCTGGCCTCCGCATAACCAATGGCCGATGGCACGCCGGAATCGGGTACGGGTACGACTACATCGGCTTCCACGCCGCTTTCATGGGCGAGTTCGCGCCCGATCTGCTTACGCACGCCGTAAACCGGCAGCCCTTCCAGCACGGAATCAGGGCGGGCGAAGTAGATATATTCAAACACGCAAAAATGCGGCTGTGTCTGGCCGAAGGGGCGGAGCGAACGCACGCCGGAATCGTCGATGATGACCAGCTCGCCCGGCTCTACATCGCGCACGAATTCCGCGCCAATAATGTCCAGACCGCAGGTTTCGGAGGCCAGCACCCATGCGCCGCCATTGGCATCGCCAGAGCCGCTTTCGTCCTTGGGCATACGGCCCAGAACCAGCGGGCGCACGCCCATGGGGTCGCGCACGCCAATGAGCGCATCCTGCGACAGCACCACCAGCGAGTAAGCGCCTTCAACCCGCTTGAGTGCGTCAATCAGCCTGTCTTCCACCGTGGCGTAGAGCGAAATGGCAATCAGGTGGACAAACACTTCCGAGTCCGTAGTGGACTGGAACAGGCAACCCCGGCGGATCAGCTCGCGGCGCAGCATGTTGGCGTTGGTCAGGTTGCCGTTATGGGCCACCGCCAGCCCGCCAAAGGCGAATTCGGCGAACAGCGGCTGCACGTTGCGCAGCAGGGTCGCGCCGGATGTCGCGTAGCGGTTATGGCCGATGGCGCGTGTGCCTTCCAGCGTGGCCAGAACGCGCGAGTCTGCAAAGACATCGCCCACAAGGCCCAGCCCGCGATGCGAGTGAAAACGCTCGGTCGTGGGGTCGAAGGAGACAATGCCTGCCGCTTCCTGCCCACGATGCTGGAGCGCATGCAGGCCAAGGGTGGTCAGCGGCGCGGCGTCGCGGGCATTCCAGATACCAAAGACCGCGCATTCCTCATGCAGGTGGTCGTCTTCCAGGCCACAGGCGGAGGTGCTCGGGTCTGCGGTCAGGACGGGCCGGGCGGGGCCGGGCTCGGGTAGGGTAGCACAGGAAGGATCAGACAGGCAGGAACGGACGGGCATGGAACGCGCAGGGCCTCCGCAATGGGCTGGCAGGAGCCGGTAGGGGATTACAAGTTCGCGTCATGACCTGTTGGTGACGAAGGCGCAACCCCTTTTGCGCTGAAATCGGCCATATAGGTCTGCAGGCCATGAGCGGCTGCCTGTATATATGGGGTGAGCCTGCTGTCTTTTTCCAGTGCCCGCATGTCCTGTGGTTGCAAAAGCCAGTGCGCGAGCATGTAGCCGACCACGACAATAAGCCCGCCGCGCACAAGCCCGAACACCCCGCCCAGCAGGCGGTCGGGGCCATCGAGCGGGGTTGCGCGCACCACCTGCACGATCCGGGCGGATAACAGCCCCCCCGCAAGGGCCGCAACCAGCAGCACACCCAGAAAAGCCGCAGCCCGCGCACCTGTGGGTGAGCTGATATAGGTCTGCGCCCAGTGGGTTAGGGGCGGGTTGAACCGGAGTGCGGCAAGCCCGGCGAGTGTCCACACCACAATGCCCAGTGCCGCGCGCGTCAGCCCGCGCCACAGACCATGCAGGACTGACAGGGTGATGAGAGCAAGCGCGATACCGTCTATGGCCGCCATAGGACTACCGTGTTCTGGAGGGTGGATACTCTGGTGGCGGGCCGCAGGGAGCCTGTCAAGGCGGCGGGCTTGTGGCCTGCCGTGCGCAGGGCAGATCTGGCCTGTCTGCGGTCGGGCTGTCTGCCTGTATCCGCCCCAAATGGGTCAGGGCAGCTTGCTGGTGGTGATACGCCACGCCCGCGCCCGCCGCCCGACAGATTTGCGGCGGTGCGGGGGCTGGTTGAGCCGGTGCAGGAGTTCAGAGACTTCCAGCCTGCGCAGCAATTCAGTCCAGACCTCGCCGGGTGGCATGTCCTGTGTACGCCAGATTTCTTCAAGAGCGAGCAGGAACTGAGCGCTTTCACGGATGATGTCCTGCCGCCGCCCTGCAATAAAGGCCGCCGTGCAGTTGGTGGCGTGCAGTCCTGCCTTCTGGCACACCCGCATGGTGGCGGGTTTGGGGCTACCGCCGGGGGCGGTGGAGGGCTGCGCGGGTCGGGTTGGTACCATTATCTCATGATGCGTCTTATTGAGCCGGTGGGTCAATCACTCAAATGAGAGGGGAGGCACCTTTCATGCGGGTTTGTCGGGCCTGCGCTGCCCGCACGCCGGTTTTGTCCGGACGTGGCGCACGGGCGCGGGCTGTTGGCGGCATTTGCCGCACGGTTCAGAACTCCTCGTAACGGGCGGGGTCCTGATCGAAGGTGCGGCCATCGGGGCGGGCCAGCGTGGCGATTTTGGCCATGTCATCCGCCGCCAGTTCGAAATCGAAGATATTGAGGTTCTGCGCCTGCCGTTCCGGGCTGGAGGCCTTGGGCAACGGCACTGCGCCAAGCTGCACATGCCAGCGCAGGATAACCTGTACGATGCTGCGCCCGATGCGGGTGGCGATTTCCTGCAGCACAGGGTCTTGCAGCATGTGGCTGGCGCGGCCCAGCGGACTCCATGACTGGGTGGCAATGCCCTGTTTGGCATTGAAGGCGCGCTGGGCGTCCTGCGGAAAATAGGGGTGCAGTTCGATCTGGTTGACCGCAGGCGTAACCCCTGTGGCGCTGATGATGGCCTCAAGATGCTCAGGCAGGAAGTTGCACACCCCGATGGAGCGGATCAGGCCGCGTTTCTGGGCTTCCACCAGTGCGGTCCATGCCTCGACATACAGCCCCTTGGAGGGGTTGGGCCAGTGGATGAGATACTGGTCGTAATAGTCAAGCTGCGCGCGGTAGAGCGATTCCTCCACCGTGGCGATGGCTTCCTTGTAATGGTGGTGCCGCCCCGGCAGCTTGGAGGTCACGCGCAGGGTCTCGCGTGGCAGGCCCGCCTTGCGGATGGCCTCGCCTACGGCCCCTTCGTTTTCGTAATTGAAAGCGGAATCGAGCAGGGTGTAGCCAACATGCAGCGCGCTGACCATGTCGCTCACACCCTGTGAGCCGTTCAGAAGATAGGTGCCAAAACCAATGGCGGGCATGGTAGCGCCGTCATTGAGAGCGACGTTCGGGATGGGGGGAGTGGTCATGTCCACAGCTCCTTCTCGGCGTTTGCTGAGGGAGCATGGTGGGCAAATTTGCCGCCAAAGGCAAATCTGCCCCCGTAACCTGTGTGTGACCCGCCGTGCGGGGGTGGGCTTCAGACCGTAAAATACTTGGCGTGGCGGTTGAGAACCACCAGCGCCGAGGTGGACTGTTCAGGGTGGAGCTGATCGCCATCGGTCAGGGAGACACCAATGCGCTCGGCTCCCAGCAGGCGCAGCAGCGGCGCCTGATCTTCCAGCCGTGGGCAGGCCGGATACCCGAAGGAATAGCGCGAACCCCGATAGCCCTGTTGCAGCAGGGTATCCATTTCGCGCGAATCTTCAGCCGAGAAGCCCAGCTCCGCGCGGATACGCTTGTGCGTGTATTCGGCCATGGCTTCTGCCATTTCTACCGACAGGCCGTGCAGGTACAGGTAGTCCTGATAGCGGTTTTCCTCGAACCAGTCGCGGGCGATGTCCGAGGCTTTCTGCCCTACGGTAACAACCTGAAGGCCCACGACATCGCGCTCGGGGTCGGCAATGTCACGCACGAAATCGGCAATGCATTCGCCATCCGAGCGGGGCTGGCGGGGCAGGCTGAAGCGGGCGGCCTCGGTGGTGCCGTCTTCCTCGAACAGCACCAGATCATTGCCGTCGCCCGCTGCTTTCCAATAGCCGTAGCAGGCCTGCGGGCGCAGGATGTTATCCTTTGCGGCAAGGTCGAGCATACGGCGCAGGATAGGCCGCAGTTCCTGCCGCGCCCAGATAAGGAACTCATCCAGCGAGCGGCCCTGTTTACGAAAGCCCCACTGGAACTGATACAGCGCACGCTCGTTCAGGAACGGCAGCACCGCCTCGGGTGTGGCTTCTACCACGCGTGCGCCCCAGAAAGGCGGCGCACTGCGTGGCTCGTCGGCGCACAGGCGTGCACGGCGTTCGCGCGCGGCTTGGGCATCCACCGGGCCGTAGCCGCGTGTTTCGGCGGTTTCGGGTGCGCGGGTGCGGGTGGCCTTGCCGGCACGGCGTGTCTGTATGGCGGCCAGATAGCCTTCAAACCCGCCGCTGGCGATCTGATCCATCAGGGTCAGCCCGTCAAAGGCGTCCCGCGCATAGGCCACGCGCCCGGTGGGGGCGTAGGCGGCCACGCAGTCTTCTTCGACATAGTTGCGGGTCAGGGCGGCACCGCCCAGCAGCACGGGGGTTTCAAGCCCGGAGCGGGCAATTTCCTCAAGGTTTTCGCGCATGATCACGGTGGATTTCACCAAAAGGCCGGACATGCCAATGGCATCGGCCTTTTGCATGCGCGCGGCCTCGATCATGTCGGCCACCGGCACCTTGATCCCCAGATTGACCACCCGGTAACCGTTATTGGTCAGGATGATGTCCACAAGGTTCTTGCCGATATCGTGCACATCGCCCTTGACCGTTGCCAGCACGATGGTGCCACGGCTCTGGCCTTCTGTCCGCTCCATGTGCGGCTCCAGCCAGGCAACGGCGGCTTTCATGGTTTCAGCCGATTGCAGCACGAAGGGGAGCTGCATCTTGCCCGAGCCGAACAGCTCGCCCACCACCTTCATGCCGTCCAGCAGCACGGTGTTGATGATGTCCAGCGGCGCCATGGTCTGCATGGCTTCTTCCAGATCAGCTTCCAGTCCCTTGCGGTCGCCGTCCACAATGCGGTCTTTCAGGCGGCCGGTGGCGGTTTCGGCGCGCTGGCGCACCACGGCCTCGGAGGCTTTGCGGTCAGCAAACATGGCCAGCATGGTGGCCAGCGGGTCATAGCCTTCGCTGCGGCGGTCGAAGATCAGGTCTTCCGCAACCTTGACTTCCTCTGGGGCGATCAGGTGCAGCGGGCGGATTTTGGAGACATGCACAATGGCCGCCGTCATGCCCGCGCGCACGGCGTGATCGAGATAGACCGAGTTCAGCACCGCGCGTGCGGCCGGGTTCAGCCCGAAGGAGATGTTCGACAGCCCCAGCACGATCTGGATATCGGGGAAGGCATCGCGGATCATGCGAATGCCTTCAAGTGTCCACTGGCCCAGCTTGCGGTCGTCTTCCGCGCCTGTGGCAATCGTGAAGGTCAGCGGATCGATCATCAGGTCAGACTGGGGCAGGCCGTGCGTGTTGCACGCATAGTCCACCAGCCGCGCCGCAATCCGCAGCTTGTCTTCGGGTTTGCGGGCCATGCCCACTTCATCAATGGTCAGCGCCACCACGGCGGCGCCAAAGCGCCGGGCCAGAACCAGACGGTCGTTGGCCGGGCCTTCACCATCCTCGAAGTTGATCGAGTTGATAATGGGCTTGCCGCCATGCAGCTTAAGGGCGGCTTCGATCACCGGGGTTTCGGTCGAATCGATCACCAGCGGGGCGTTGACGGAGGAGGTGAAGCGCGTGATCACCTCATCCATTTCCGCGCGTTCGTTGCGGCCTACAAAGGCGGTGCAGATGTCGAGCGCGTTCGAGCCTTCACGCAGCTGGTCGCGGCCAAGGGCCACGCAGCCATCCCAGTCGTGGCTTTCTTGCAGTTCGCGCCATTTCTTGGAACCGTTGGCGTTGCAGCGTTCGCCAATGGAGAAATAGGCATTTTCCTGCCGCAGCGGCACCTGACCGTACAGGCTGGCCACCGAAGGCACCCAGTGCGCAATGCGCCGTACGGGGGCCGGGCGATGGTAGCCCGTGCCTTCCGCCCGGCGGCGCAGCATGGCGTCGAGTGCCTGAATATGGGGGGTGGAGGTACCGCAGCACCCGCCAATGAGATTAAGCCCGTCTTCGGTAATGAAGCGCTCGACCCATGTGGCCATTTCCTGCGGGGAAAGGGGGTAATGGGTCTTGCCGTCCACCAGTTCGGGCAGGCCCGCATTGGGCTGGGCCGAAATCAGGCGCGGCCAGTTTTCGGCCAGCCATTTGACATGCTCGGCCATTTCCTGCGGGCCGGTGGCGCAGTTCAGGCCGATCAGATCGGCTTCAAGCGCGTGAATGACCGTGGCGGCCGCCGCAATATCGGGGCCAACCAGCAGGGTGCCGGTGGTTTCGACCGTAACCTGCACGAAAACGGGCAGCACCACGCCTGCTTCGGCACGGGCGCGTTTGACACCGTTGACCGCCGCCTTGATCTGGAGCGTGTCCTGACAGGTTTCGATCAGAACCGCGTCTACCCCACCTTCGATCAGGCCGCGTGTCTGCTCGGTCAGGGCGTCTTCCAGCGTGTCGTAATCAATATTGCCCAAAGACGGCAGCTTGGTGCCCGGCCCCATGGAGCCCACCACATAGCGGTGGCGACCATCGGCAAAGCTTTCAGCCGCTTCGCGCGCCAGAATGGCGGAGGCGCGGTTGATCTCGCGCGTGCGGTCGGTCAGGCCGAATTCCGCCAGCGTAATGGGCGAAGCGCCGAAGGTGTTGGTTTCCACCATGTCGGCCCCGGCCTCGTAATACCCGCGATGGATCTCGCGGATCAGCTCCGGGCGGGAGAGGGTCAGCACTTCGGTGCAGTTTTCCTGTCCCCAGTAGTCGCGCTGCACATCCAGATCGAGCATCTGGATACGTGAGCCCATGCCCCCGTCACAGAGCAGAACGTGTTCACGCAGGGCGTCGAGAAGGGGCGGACGAGAGGACATGGGCACCATGCAGCCAGACAGAAGGAAAGAAGAAGGACACGCCCTGAGGTAAAGGGCGTTGAAAGGGCCGGACGCCGGGCTGGCCTTGGCGGCCTGCCGGGTCACGCTCGCTTCTTATTTCAGAGACACGCAGGGCTGTCCAGCATTCGCGCGGCACAAACAGGGGGCGGGGTGTGTGGCGGTGGGGCTGGACAGCCCGCACCCGCGGGGCCAGCATCCGGGAATGACAAAAAGCGTTTATGTTCCCCCGCACCCCCGGCGGGATGGCCGCCTGTCCCTGTGCGTGACGGATCAGCCCGCTGCCTCCTTACTGCCAGAGAGCGGCGTAGCACTGGTGCGCGTGCTACCCTATGGGGGGCAGGTCTGTGATGAAACGCCCCCCGGCTGGGCGGGGGTATGGACATGGCACGCCCCGTTGCAGACTGATTTTGCCCCACCCGCCGCCGCGACATCGGCGGCTGTGGGCGCATTGGCCACAGGCCGCAGGCGCGATGCAGGCCGGGCCTTGTCACGCGGGCTGGTGGCTGAAAGCCTGCCGCCTCAGGCCGGGGGCGTTCAGGGCAGCGCTTTGGCGGCAAACCCGCCCGGCTGTGCCTGTTGTGTGGGTGTGGGCGGGCTGGATCGTTTTCTTCTGGCCCGCGCACAGGAGCATGTACGTGGCACCGGCCCGGCTTTTCATGCCCTTGTAGTGCTGTGCCCGGCGGGCATGGCGGAGCCGGTGCGCGGTCTGGTGCAGGGTTCCGGCCTGCTTGCGGCCTTTTACAGTCTGGAACCCGCCCCGGTTTGAAAGGGTGCGCTCTTACATATGCAAAGAGAGCTGGAAGGTGAGCGTACGGCCTGCCGCAATGCGTGAATAATTGGTGTAGATGCGGTCGTAATAGAGCTTGTCAGTCAGGTTTTGCAGATTGGCCTGGAGGTCAAGCGAAGGGGTAATCTGGTAATTGGCCACCAGATCAAAGCGGGTATAGCTCGGCACCCATGCCGTGTTGGCTGCGTTGACATAGCGCTGGCTCATGAAGGTCAGCCCCCCACCCACGCGCAATTGCGGCAGAATGCGGTAGGTTGTCCACAGCGTGACGGAGTTGGCCGGAGTATAGGGAAAGCGCTTGCCCACATTGGCATTGGTGGGGCCACCATTGGTGATGGTGCTGTCCAGATAGGTCCAGCCGCCGAACACGTCCCATTTTTTGGTCAGCGCACCGGCAATGTTGATTTCAGCCCCGCGCACGCGCTGCGTACCCGCATTAACCGTATTGCCAAACCCGTCTGAAACCTGCGCGTTGGTCAGGCGGCCCATGAAGAGCGCTCCGGTAACGGACAGCCGCTCATGCAGCAGATCGGCCTTGGCGCCGACTTCGATATTCTGGCCGTTTTCGGGGGCGGTGTTGTAGTTCTTGCTCGAAACCGAGCCCAGACCATTGGCAACGCCGTTTACCCCAACCGGGTTGGAGGCCGTGGCATAGGAAAAATACAGGCTCACCGGGTGGATGGGCTTGTACACGATCCCCGCCTGATAGTTAATGAAGCTCTGGTTGTTGGAAATGCCGTAATCGCCCTGCACGGTGGAGTTCATGAAGCGGTCAAAGCGCACGCCGCCATTAATCAGCACGCGGTCGTTCAGCATGCTCATGGTGTCAAACGCATAGGCCGAGCCAGTGGTCAGGTTGGTGTTGAGGTTGGGGATACCCGGCTCGCCAATGCTAATGGAGCCATTCCACGGCGCGTAAGGCGACCACGCACCCAGATTGCCGGTGGAAACGCAGTTATAGGCCACTGAGCAGGGGCCACCGTTACGCAGGTTGTTGCCCTGCGCGTCACGCACATAATATTCGTTGCGGGTCGAACGCTCCCGCGAGAGCTCGATGCCGAAATTGACGCTGTGGTGGATGAAGGGGGTATTGAACTTGCCCGAAACCATCGCCTGTTCCTGAAAGTTATCCGTGTGGAACAGGCCGGATTTTGCCTCCATCAGAATGGTGTCGGTGCTGCCACTCTTCCATTGCGGGTTGGTGGCGATGAAGTTGTACTGGGTGGACGTCCATTGCAGCGTGTTGCGGAAGACAAAGCTCTTCCACAGATCGCGCTCCAGAATAACCTGCCCCATATCCGTTGTGCTGTGCTCGAAATCACGGTTCTGCAACGCAAACACCGTATTGCGCGGAATGGCCAACGGCTGATGCGTGGTCGCGCTGTACGGAGCGGAATAGTCCGGCAGATCGGACGAATACATATGGTAATAGCCCAGTGTCAGGCGGGTGGGAGTGCCCAGACCGAAAGACAGCGAGGGGGCTACACCCCATTTATAGCCCCCGATGGGGCCACGCCCGGCCACGCTGGCGTCATCCCCCATGGCGTTCATACGAAATGCCGTATGGCTGCCGATCTGGCGGTTGATGTCCACCGTGCCGCGCTTGTAATCGGCCGTGCCAAAACCAAGCTGCGCGTTGAGAAAGTTGCCCAGCTTGGCCTTTTTGGTGGTGATATTGATCTGCCCACCCAGTCCGCCGCGCCCGCCATAGACGGAGCCGGGGCCTTTGAGAATTTCAATGTCTTCCACATCGAACACTTCGCGCGAGGAAATGCCGCTGTCGCGCATGCCGTCGATATACATATTGCTGTAGGAGCCAAAGCCGCGAATAACCGGGTAGTTTCCCCCCGGCACGGCATAGGCATCCCCCCCGCGAAAGCTGATGCCCGGCACAGTGCGCACCGCATCTTCAAACGAGGTCGCGTTGACCAGCTTCATCTGCTCCTGCGTTACCATCGTAATGGAGCGTGGTGTATCGAGCAGGGATGCGGTCATTTTCGGATTGAGCGATTTGGTGATGATCGCTGAACGTTCCCCCACGACTGTCACCTTCTCCACATTATTGGCGCCACTGGTGGTGGCGCTGTTTACGGCGGTGGCGTGGGTGGTGTCGGCTGGCGCGGGTTTTGCGGCCTGTGCGTGGGGGGCTGCGCTGGTGTCGGGAGCAGTTTTGGCCGGGCTGGCCACGCCCTGTTTGGGGCCTGTGCTGGCGGCTGCGGCGAGAGCGGTCGAAGACCCCACAAAGGAAACGGCGGATGCCATGAGCAGCGCAGAGTAGGTTCTGCGGTGTGGGGAACGCGAAGACATGAAACCTCGGAGTGCGATAGGAGTGAGAGTTAATCGCAACTACTGGGTGCATTAAGGATGCGTCAATGCGAATAAGAATTAGTAAATTTTTTTGGAGATCCCTGATGGCAGGCCACACCACGGTTTTTCGCGCCTTTTTGCCAACGGGTGGGATGAAATGACCGGGAGGATGAGCGGGTAGGTGTTGCAAATCAGTCGCAACTTTTAGGAGGTGCCCACGTTCTCCATGCCCCCTTTGCGCCGTATGCGCGTGGGTTGGGTATGGGGGTGGGCACAAAAAAACGGCGGCGCAAGCGCCGCCGTAAGCGTTCACTCAGGCAGGTCTGAGCTTATTTCGGGGTGGCACTGACAACCGGCAGGTCGGCATTGACCTTGTCTGCCAGCATGATCACCATTTTACGCATAAGGGCTGCTACATCCGCATCGGTTGTAACGGGGCCGGTCATGGTCAGGTGTACGCGGTTGCGGATCAGAGGCTTATTGGGGTCGGCGGGCAGGATGGCCCAGTGAGCATCCAGTGTGGCCTGACCGTTCATATCCACATCAAAGCGCGAAATATCCACCTGCACGCGCAGCATGGCGGCATCAGCCAGTGGCTGATCCGTAATCAGCATGGAGGGGTGGAAGCTGGCCATTTCATTGGTCATCAGATCGGTAATGCCGATAGACAGGCGCGTGGCCCAGCGTGAGCGCGGGCTACGGACGATTTCTTCGCCCCGGCGCACCACCATGTCCTGCGAATCCAGATAGTCAGGAATAACCACCGTGCTGACCGCCACCGTGGCTGCCCGGCTGGACAGGCTGGGCTGGTTGGTGGGGCGGATGTTTTCATCCGAGGGCATGCCCAGCGTGTACAGGCGCAGGGGCGGGGCAGCACACCCGACAAGGCCAAAGGCCGTGCCAGCCGTCAGGCCCGTAAGCAGCAGGGCGCGCAGTACCGGGTGGCGGGCGCGTTCCGCAAAAGCGGAGAGGCGGGGCAGAGGCAGGCGGATCATGGGCGGCGTCCCATCAGCAGCAGTTGCGGGTTGCGTTCAACATCGTTGGCAAAGCCGCGCAGGGCTGCGGCGGTGGCCGCGATGTCGCGCAGGGCGGCGTCCAGATTGGCGCGGTCGGTGGAACGTGGCGACAGGATACCCTGCAACGAATCCAGCGTTTTGGTGGTGGAGGCCAGAGTGGCGTGCAGGTCTGCCCCACGGGCGTTAAGCTGGTTGGTGCCCGAATCAAGCATGGTGTCCATCTTGTTGAGCGTTACCACCAGCTTTTCCTGAAGGGTATGAATGGCTTGGGCCGCGGCATCCACCGCTTCACGCGACTGGTCCGAGGTCGCCTTCATGCTGGCCACCAGTGGCGGCAGGTCATGCTGGAGGCTGTTGCTCAGGTCGGTAATGGACAGCAGGGCCGTATCCACATGGCGGCTGATATCCTTGACCGGAATCTGGCCCAGCGAATCCTTGAGCTTTTCCATGGCGGACAGGCGCACGGGAATTTCGGGCAGGTCGGTAATGCGCGGGTGTAGTTCCGGCGGCACGGCCTTGTCGAAATCGAGTTCGATGTTCGACTGCCCGGTTACAAAGCTTTGCAGGTTCAGCTCCGCCCGCAGCCCGCTGGAAATGAGCTGCTGGATGCTGATATTGGTGCCGCCCGGCCCGTCACGCACCACATGAATCTGGTCGGGGTCGAGGGTCAGCACCACAGGGATATAGGCCTTATGGTCCATGGGGTCGAAACGCAGGGTAATGCTTTTGACCGTGCCCACCTTCACGCCACGGAAGTTGACGGGTGCGCCCACGGCCAGCCCGGTGATGGAGTTCTGGAACACCACCGCCGCCTCGCGCGAGGGGGTAAAGAGCCGCATGTGCCCGAAGGCCATGACAATGGCCAGCGCCAGCACCCCGCCAAAAATGACGAAGGCACCCAGCACTGTCTTGCGGTTTGTGCTTTCAGACATTGCCGTTCAGCCTTCCGTCGTGGTGGGGGATGAAAGAGAGGAGACGCGGTTCATAAAGGCCCGCACCTCTGGAATATCGCTGTTGTCGCGCAGGGAGCGCGGTGCGCCATGTGCGATGGCGGTATGGGTCGTGGCGTCAAGGAAAATGCCGTCATCCGCAATGGCGAACAGGCTCGGCAGTTCGTGGCTGACGATAATGACCGTAGCCCCAAGCCCATCGCGCAGGGTCAGGATCAGGTCATCCAGCCGGGCGGAGGTAATGGGGTCGAGACCGGCGGAGGGTTCGTCAAAAAACAGGATATCGGGGTCGAGCGCCATGGCGCGGGCAAGGCCCGCACGCTTGCGCATTCCACCTGAAATTTCTGACGGATACAGGTCTATGGCATGTTCCATGCCCACAAGCCCGAGCTTGAGTTCCACCAGGCGGCGGATGACAGCGGGCTTGAGGTCGGTAAACATTTCCATGGGCAGCGCCACGTTTTCGCCCACCGTCATGGAAGACCACAGAGCACCGCTCTGGAACAGCACGCCAAAGCGGTGGTTGATGTCGGTGCGGCGGCGCTCGTTCTGTGCCCAGTAGTCTTCTCCACCCACCAGAATCTGGCCGGTGGTGGGGCGCAAAAGTCCGATCATGCTCTTGAGCATGGTGCTTTTGCCGCAGCCCGACCCGCCCATGACGGCAAAGACAGAGCCGCGTTTGACGTCGAAAGACACCCTTTGCTGGATGATCTTGGGGCCAAAGGACAGGGTGAGATCGCGCACGGCAATCAGCGTGTCATCCGTAAGCTGGGCTGTGGGTTCGCTCATGTTCAGATCCCCAGCGCGTTGGCCAGCACGGCAAACACCGCATCCATGGCGATAATGCCAACAATGCCGATCACCACGGCGCGGGTGGCGGCCACACCCACATCTGCCGCACTCCGGCCAGCCTTAAGCCCTACGCGGCAGGCAGCCAGAGCGATGAAGCTGGCGAAGAAATAGGATTTGATGAAGCCGAAAATGAACTCTTTCAGCTCCACCCCATTGAAGGTGGCAATCCAGTACCCGGTGGCGGAAACGTCCATCATGCTCATGGCCACCACGAACCCGCCAAAAATGCCGATAAGCGTGCCGTAGAGATACAGCAGCGGCATCATGACCGAGAGCGAGATGATGGAAGGCAGCAGGATATAGCTGGAAATGGGAATGCCAAACACCTGAAGGGCGTCTATTTCCTCATTGCCCAGCATGGTGGAAATGCGTGCGGCATAGGCTCCGCCCGTACGACCCGCCATGATGATGGCGGTCATAATGGCCGAAATCTCGCGTGCGCAGGCAATGCCCACAAGGTCGGTTACATAGATTTCAGCGGCGAAGCGGCGCAGTTCCACCAGCCCCACAAAGGCCAGAATGGCGCCCAGCAGGAAGTTCACCACCCCCACGATCAGCAGCGCATTGGGGCCAGCGCGCCAGATGTCGCTCAGCAGGTCTTTGCCGCGCATGAAGCTTTTGGTGGTGATGGCGCGCACAGCCCCCAAGGAGCTCTGCGCCATCATGTCTGTCAGAACCCCGGTTTCTTCCAGCACGTCCAGTGTTGCCTGTCCGGTGCGGGCAAACAGGTTCTGCCGCACAAACTGCGAAGGCGTGGCCGCAGGCGGTGTCGGGGGCAGCAGGGCAAGCAGCCGCTGGGTGGGGTCGGGCAGGATGGAGGTATCAAAGGTCAGCCCGGCAGCGGTGCTGGCCTGTTCCACATTCCACAGGAAGGAGATCAGAGCCGAATCCCACTCGCCTACGCCCTTGGCGTCCACCTGTAGGCTTTGCCCGTTTTGCAGGTTTTTCAGCGCGTTGGCGTCAAAGGTGGGAACGCCCCCTTTGGGTACGGTCCATGTGCCTTCCAGCACAAGGCGCCCGCCCTGCTCGGTGGGGACAATGGACCAGACCGGGGCCTGGGTGCCCGCGTCCGGTGGCGCGGCGGAAGGGGAGAGGGCTTCTGTCATAAGTGATGGCAACACTAAGGCAAGCTGACCGCACTGGCTAGACCCGTCCGCCACGCATGCGCGAAGGGGTGGGTGGGGGTGAGCGCGGCGGAAAACCGGCTTTCATGGCCCCGATGGGGGCGAGGCAGACCGTTTTGGTAGCCCAGACCTGCGGGGGTGGGGCGGAGTTGCGCGTGTGGGCTTGCGGTTTTCCGGTTTGCGCGCGCGGGGGCGTATGCCGGGTGGTGGAGCATTGCCCCCGCGCGCGTGAACGGCTAGACGCACAGCCTGATCAAAAGGAAGCTCCGTATGCGACGCAGACGCGGTCGGCCGCTGAATGGCTGGCTTATTGTGGACAAGCCCTCGGGCATGACCTCCACGCAGGTGGTAGGGTATGCGCGTCGGGTGTTCGATGCCCAGAAAGTGGGTCATGGCGGCACGCTCGACCCGCTGGCGACAGGGCTTCTGCCGCTGGCGTTCGGCACCGCCACCAAAACCGTGCCTTATGTTATGGACGGCACCAAGGTTTACCGCTTTACCCTGCGGTTGGGCGAGGCGCGTGATAGCGACGATGCGGACGGAACGCCCATCGCCACATCCGATGTGCGCCCGACCGATGACCAGTTGCGCGCGGCCCTGCCTGCGCTGACAGGCAATATCATGCAGGTGCCCCCGGTGTTTTCGGCGCTCAAGGTTGCTGGTGAACGCGCCTATGATATGGCGCGTGATGGCCGCCCGCCCGAACTGCCGCCCCGCCCGGCCCGAGTGGATCGTTTTGAGCTGATCGACCGCCCGGATGCCGATACGGCGGTGTTTGAGGTGGAGTCCGGCAAGGGGGTGTATATGCGTGCCCTCGCGCGTGATGTGGCGCTGGCGGCGGGCACGGTTGGGCATATCACCGTATTGCGCCGTCTGCGGGTCGGGCCTTTTCTTGAGTCCGATGCGATTATGCTGGACAAACTGGCGCCAAACGACGACAACGCCCCTGCTTCCGCAGACCTTCTCTGTCCGGTTGAGACCGCGCTGGCCGACATCCCGGCGCTGGCCCTGACCACGGATGAGGCGGTTCTTCTGCGGCACGGGCAGAAACTGGGACTTTTCGGGCTTGAGGGGCGCATACCCCCGACCGATGACCAGGGAACGCTCCGTGTCATGGAAGGGGAGCGCGTGCTGGGCATAGGCCGTCTGGAAGACGGATGGCTGAAGCCGGTACGGATTCTCTAAATATTAATCTGTTTATGGAGACATGTGATGTCGATTACCGCTGAACGCCGTACGGCGCTGATTGCTGAATACCAGACCACCCCGACGGACACCGGTTCGCCGGAAGTGCAGGTCGCGATCCTGACCGAGCGCATCAACAACCTGACCGAGCACCTCAAGACCCACGCGAAGGACTTCCACTCCCGCCGTGGTCTGCTCATTCTGGTTGGCCGCCGCCGCAGCCTGCTGGACTACCTGCGTGGCAAGAGCCAGACGCGCTATGAAAGCCTGATCGCCCGTCTGGGCCTGCGTCGCTGATTTTTACGCGCCGCTGAGTCTTCTGGCTCGACGGGGCTGTCCTGCCTTTTCCCGGCCAAATGGGCGGGTGGGGCAGGCAGCCCCGCTCTGGCGCGATTATGATCGGTGCACGTGCTGGCTGGCCGGCCATAGGCCCCCGCCCTGAGCGGATGGACTGGTCAAGCGTGCGACAACCCCTTATGCTGGGCTAGCCACAGGTCAGGCGCGGATGCCATGCGCGCCGGTTCGGCCACGGCGTTTCCGACCACATGGCGTCTGGGCGGTGTTGCCGTCAGTCTCCATGCCGTCCGAGGCGCTGTCCGCCCGCCGGTTCCGTTCTGTCTGCCTTGGCGTTTTTTGTTTTTGATGAGGCAGTAACAGAATGTTCAATTATTACCGTAAAGAAATCGAATGGGGCGGCCGCCCGCTGGTTCTCGAAACCGGCAAGATCGCCCGTCAGGCCGATGGCGCCGTGCTGGTGACCTATGGCGAAACCGTTGTGCTGTGTACCGCCGTAGGTGCGCGCAACGTCAAGGCCGGGCAGGACTTCTTTCCCCTGACCGTTAACTATCAGGAAAAAGCCTACGCTGCGGGTAAGATCCCCGGTGGCTTCTTCAAGCGTGAAGGCCGTCCTTCCGAGAACGAAACGCTGGTTTCGCGCCTGATTGATCGCCCCATCCGCCCGCTGTTCCCCGAGGGTTTCCGTAACGAAGTGCAGGTCATCGCCACGGTGCTGACCCACGATATGGAAAACAGCCCCGATATCGCCGCGCTGATCGGCTGCTCCGCCGCGCTGACGCTGTCGGGCATTCCGTTCTTTGGCCCCGTGGGTGCTGCTCGCGTTGGTTTTCAGGATGGCGCGTTCATCCTCAACCCCACCCGTGAGCAGATGACCGATGCGGCTCTGGATCTGGTTGTGGCTGGCACCGCCGAAGGCGTGCTGATGGTTGAATCCGAAGCCTCCGAGCTGTCCGAAGACGTGATGCTCGATGCCGTGACCTTTGGCCACAACGCTTTCCAGCCCGTGCTGGACGCCATCATTTCTCTGGCCGAACACGCCGCCAAGGAACCTTGGGCGCTGCCGGAAGAAAGCAAGGAAGAAGCCGCTCTGCGCAAGCAGGTGGACAAGCTGGGCCGCAAGCTGATTGCCGATGCCTACAAGGAAAAGCAGAAGCAGGTCCGCTACGAAAAGCTCGAAGCCGCCCGCGCTGCCATTGTCGAGAAGCTGGTTGCAGCCGAAGCCGATGCCTCCGCTGCCAAGCCCTTCATCAAGGATCTCGAAGCCGACGTGGTGCGCACCTCCGTGCTCAAGACCGGCAAGCGTATTGATGGTCGTGATCTGGTAACGGTGCGCCCGATCGTGCCGGAAGTGGGCGTGCTGCCCCGCGTGCATGGTTCCGCCCTGTTTACCCGTGGCGAAACCCAGGCGCTGGTTGTGACCACGCTGGGCACCGGTCAGGACGAGCAGGTGATCGACGCGCTTGAAGGCGAATACCGCACCAACTTCATGCTGCACTACAACTTCCCTCCCTACTCGGTGGGTGAGTGCGGGCGTATCGGTTCCCCCGGTCGTCGTGAAGTGGGTCATGGCAAGCTGGCATGGCGCGCCATTCACCCGCTGATGCCCTCGCGCAAGGATTTCCCCTACACCGTGCGCGTTGTGTCCGAAATCACGGAAAGCAACGGCTCCTCCTCCATGGCAAGCGTGTGCGGCGGTTCGCTGGCGCTGATGGATGCGGGCGTGCCGCTCAAGCGCCCCGTGGCCGGTATTGCCATGGGCCTGATCAAGGAAGGCGAAAAGTTCGCCGTTCTGTCCGACATCCTTGGTGATGAAGATCACCTGGGCGACATGGACTTCAAGGTGGCTGGCACGGAATCCGGCGTGACCGCCCTGCAGATGGACATCAAGATCACCTCGATCACCCCCGAGATCATGAAGATCGCGCTGGGTCAGGCCCGTGAAGGCCGGATGCACATTCTGGGCGAAATGTCCCGTGCGCTGACGGAAACCCGTACGGATGTTTCCTCCACCGCGCCGCGTATCACCACCATGAAGGTGCCGCGTGAAAAGATCCGTGACGTCATTGGTTCAGGCGGTAAGGTTATTCGCGAAATCGTCGAATATTCCGGCGCCAAGGTGGATATCGGTGATGATGGCACGATCACCATCGCCTCCACCTCTGAAGAGCAGACCAAGAAGGCCATGGACCGGATCAACGGCATTGTGGCCGAGCCGGAACTGGGCCGGATTTACGACGGTAAGGTTGTGAAGACCGCCGATTTCGGCGCGTTCGTGAACTTCCTTGGCGCACGTGACGGGCTGGTTCATATTTCCGAACTGGCTCAGGGTCGCGTTGGCCGCACCAGCGATGTGGTGAAGGACGGCGATACCGTGAAGGTAAAGGTTATCGGCTTCGATGACCGCGGCAAGGTCAAGCTGTCCATGCGCGTTGTGGATCAGGCGACTGGTGCCGACATTACCGAAACCGTGGGCGAAAAGCCTGCGCGCGCCCCTCGTCGGGACGCTGAGTAACATCCGGCTGGGCAGGAGCGGGCGCATGCCTGCTCCGGTGTCGGGTTTTTCGGTATAAAAAAGCCGGGCCATAACGGCCCACCCTTTTCGGGCGGGCAAGCCCGCCCGTACTGTCTGTGAGCAGTTGCAGGAACGATAGGACGATCATGAAGGCGATCAACACGCTGCGCATGGGAGGGGTGGATGTTCTGCCTCTGGTCGAAGGCGGCAAGGGGATTTCCGTTTCCAACGGAGCCTCGGCTGGCGCGTGGGCAGCGGCGGGCGGTGCGGGCACCGTGTCCATCGTTAATGCAGATAGTTATGATGAAAACGGCCAGCCCGTACCGCAGGTCTATAAAGGCCGCACCCGGCGCGAACGGCATGAGGAACTGGTGCAGTACGCTATTGATGGCGGCATTGCCCAGACCCGCATCGCGCATGAGGTTTCAGGTGGGCATGGGCGTATTCATGCCAATATCCTGTGGGAAATGGGTTCGGCCGAACGGGTTATTACCGGCGTGCTCGAAGGCACGAAGGGTCTGATCCATGGCCTGACCTGTGGCGCGGGTATGCCGTACAAGCTGGCGGATATCGCCATACAGTTTGGCGTGCATTATTATCCCATCGTCAGTTCCGCGCGGGCGTTCAACGCGCTGTGGAAGCGCTCGTACCACAAGGCCGCCGATCTGCTGGGCGGTGTGGTGTATGAAGATCCGTGGCGTGCGGGCGGGCATAATGGCCTGTCCAACACGGAAGATCCGCTTAAGCCAGAAGATCCCTACCCCCGCGTGCTGGCCCTGCGCCAGACCATGCGTGGTTTTGGCCTGCACGATACGCCCATTATCATGGCAGGTGGCGTGTGGTGGCTTGAGGAATGGGAAGACTGGATCGACAATCCCGAGCTGGGGCCGATTGTTTTCCAGTTTGGCACTCGTCCGCTGCTTACGCGTGAAAGCCCTATTCCGCAGGCGTGGAAAGAGCGGCTGATGACCCTGAAAAAGGGCGATGTGCATCTGAACCGTTTCTCGCCTACGGGTTTTTATTCCTCTGCTGTCAATAACAGCTTTTTGCAAGACCTGCAGGCGCGTTCCGAAAGGCAGGTGGCCTTTTCGACAGAGCCGCTGGGTGCCTTGACCGTGCCGTATGGTGTTGGTGCGCGTAAGCGTCAGGTTTTTCTGGCGGCGGATGATCTGGCCCATGTACAGGAATGGGAAAATCAGGGTTTTGTCGAGGCGATGCGTACGCCGGATTCAACGCTGATTTTTGTCACTCCAGATAGTGCACGTGAAATTCTGGCTGATCAGGCTGATTGCATGGGCTGTCTGTCTGAATGCCGTTTCTCCAACTGGAGCCAGCGCGGGCCGAATTACAGCAACGGTCATAAAGCAGACCCGCGCTCCTTCTGTATCCAGAAGACGCTACAGGCCGCAGCCCATGCCAGCGGGCCTGATGAGACCAAAGTCATGGACAATACGCTGATGTTTGGTGGCACCAACGCATGGCGTTTTGCGGCTGATCCGTTCTACTCGAATAGTTTTGTGCCGACTGTTGGTCAGTTGGTCGAACGGATCCTGACAGGTCGCTAATCGGGAGTAAGGTCATGGCCCGCCGAATGTTTTTATGGCTGGCCATTGTCCTTGTGCCGTGCGGGGGTTTTCCGTGCGGCGCTTCCCGCCCGGTTCTGGCACAAGCGGCTGCGGCCGCGCAGGGTGAGCCGGAGCAGCAAACAGCCCTTTTCTATCAGTGGTATGCTTCAGCGGCTGCGCATACTGCCCGGCTTTGTGCCGCAGGTGCGCAAAGCACAATGTTGAATGATCCCGCCATGCGCCGGTTTGTCAGCCCGGCCCTTCTTGCGAGCTTTCAGGGTGTGGGGCCGGCGGGCTGCTCACAAAAGAACATGGCTCTTTCAGCTTATTTTCTGCATGCCAAGGCGGATGATGTCGTAGGGCAGGTGCCTTTTGAGGTCACAACCATTGTGCAGACTGCCAACCGAGCACTGGTGCAGGTACGGGTTGGTGGTGCGGCGCTGTGTGTCCGCCTCAGGCATGAGCGCGAGGGGTGGCGGCTTTTTGAGGTAGAGCCGCAGGCTGTGGCTGCCTGCGGAGAATAGTCCTTCGCGCTAACGGTTTTTTCTAGGTGTTATCCTGTGTTTCTGTCAGGGCGGGCTGGCGGAGTGCCGCCAGCATTTCCTGTGGTGGCAGGGTGTGTGGCTGTGCGTAACGGCCAGCCAGAGCGGCCAGAATGGCGGCGCGTGGCTGTGGAGGGGTGCTGTGTGTGTCGGTTTGGGCTTGTTCGAGCCACCATACGCTGGCGGCCCCGGCAAGCTGGCGTAAAAGAAACAGAATTTCGCCGCAGGCTCTTACATTGTCTGATTCGTGCAGCCCTTCCAGACGTTTCTGCTGGTAGAGAATTTCAGCACGGCTGGAAGCGGTGCCTGCTGCCCGGCGGGCAGGTTCGAGCGTGCGCCAGGGGGCACGGGGCGGGCAGGCTGCCAGTGCCGCGTAACGCAGGTTGGCGGTAAAGGCGCTGGAAACCAGTTCCGCCAGAGGGGGTGGCCGCCTGCCGGGCCAGAGCGATACGCAGGCCACCAGCCCGACAAGACTGCCAATGGTGTTGTTGGCAGCGCGCGATAGGGCCACGTCCCATCCATGCGTGGTGCTGACAAGGTCTGTAACCAGCACAAACAGTTGGGACATGAACATGACACAGAGCGCATAATTGACGCTGCGTAGCGCAATGGTGGCCGCTGCTAGCGGAAAGATCAGGAGCAGAATAGCCGCCTGAGGCAGAAAAACCCCCATGAGTGCAGCAACCAGCCCCCCGGCTATGCTGCCTGCCACGCGTTCGATTGCGCGGGGTAGGGTGGAGGTCACGCTAGGCTGTGTCACCACCACAACGGCCATCATGGCCCAGTAGGCGTAAGGCAGGTTCAGTGCGAGAGAAATAGCGTAGGCCACCAGCACCGCTACAGCCAGCCGCGCGGCATGGCGGATGAACAGCATGTCCGGCCAGCGTGAGGCCGGTGGAGAGGTGGCTTCGGGTTCTTTGCTGTGGCCTGCCGGGGAACTGGTGCGCGTGGTTTGCTCCACCTCAGCTGGTGCGGTGGGTGTCTGGGTGGAGAGCGCCCATGCTTCCTGTAGAGCCTGCAAGGCATCGGTACAGAATGTGGCGGCACGGGTATGGATGTCATCCTCGCCCATGCTGGCGCGGCGTAGCAGGGCGATATCGCGTGCCAACCGCTCGGGCCGGGGTGGGGTGGTAAGAATTTCCCGCGCAACACGGTGCAGGGTGAGCGTCAGCAGGCGGATAACCCGGCGACCTGTCTGGGTGGGCTGATGGGAAAACGCTGCGTGTTCCAGCGCCATGACGGCGGCAAAAAGCCGGTCAGCCGTATCAAGGGCAGCGGAAAGGGTAAGGCGTGGCTCGGCATTGGCGGGTAGGAGGGCCAGTGCTGCGCGGGCCTGCCCAATGCGGGTGCGGATGTCGCGCCGGTAAGCACTTATAATATGGTGCGCGCCCGAAGCGGGTAGGCGTGTTTGCGCCATGGTGGCACGGGGCAACCTGCCTGCCATATGGGCCAGTTCGCGGAAAATGGCGGCACAGGCCTGTTTTTGTGGTGCAAAAGGATCAACCGGCCAGGCAAAAATACAGATCAGGATGGCCCAGACCGCGCCTGCGGCAAACAGGCCTGCAAGGTGCAAAGCCCCCATCGGCGCCTGCGGGTAACAGACGGCGACAACCGCGACAATGGCCGCCAGAACACTGATCTGTGTTGCGATGGCTCCCCCCATGCGGGACAGGCCACACAGCGCGATACACAGGCCGAGTGCAATAAAACCCGGTATCAGCCCCCACCCGGCTGCGGCGGAAATCAGCCCGGTTATGAGCGTGCCAGACAGGCTGAAGCGCAGCAGGGCCTGTATGCGCTGGCGTAGTGGCCCGCCGGGGTCAACCAGACAGGTCCAGAATGCGGCAAAGGCTGCCCAGGCCATAAGCGGGGCATCCAGCCGCCAGGCTACCAGCATGACCGACCCGACCGCCACGCCCGCCCGCATGCCCTCGCGGATAGCAATCTGCTCCGGTGCGACCGCAATAGCTCGCGCACCCAACCAGTGCAGCAGGGCGGTTGGCAGGAGGTTGGCTGGCAGGAAAGTCAGCAGCCTGCGGCTCAGGCGGAGCAGGGAGCGGGAGGGGCTTTTCATGGGCTCGGGCAGGGTTGTGAAAACAAACAGGGAAAGCTGACCCGCAGGGCAGGGGGCCGTAGTCGGCCGGTGCGGAGCCACACTCTTGTTATAGCATAAAATAAAACCTGCGTGTGCGGGTACGGCGGTGGGATGCAGATGTGACCCCGCACAGGAAATAAGCTGTTGAGAGAGGGGTTGCCCTGTGTAGGGCTTTGATGTAAGAGGGGCCGCATTGGTGAGAGCCGGTAGCTCAGTCGGTAGAGCATTCGACTTTCAATGGGAGCCCAGTCGGGAAACCGGTTGTGGAACAGGCCTTAAATTCGGTGAACGCTCTGGTCATACCCCTTGGGTTGGCCGTGCCAATACCGAGCGAAGCCATCGCAAGATGGAACGTGTAGAGACTTGACAGGGTCCACCTAAAGGCTTCGGCCCACGGTGAAGGTAAAGTCCAGACCACGAACCTACGGGGCGGCGAAAGCCGAAGTGGTACGTAATCGAATGGTCGAGGGTTCGAGTCCCTCCCGGCTCACCAATTTTCATTTAAATATAGCATGGCGCGTGCAACGCGTGCAGGCACCCCGGCGAGCCGGGGCGGCTTTGGATGCGCGCAAACCACGGCCCGTAAGCTAACATGATGCCCTATTCTGGGCGGCGTTGGCGTGCGGGGTTTGCTCCCTGGCCCCGCACCGAGGCCAAGCACCAGAGTGCCGGGTGCTTGTGCAAATGCGCGAGGCCGTGCCGTGTGCTCAGGGAGAAGGAGTGCGGGGGGCGGTTGTCTCTGACGTGCTCTGGGCTTTTTTCGTATTCAGTAGAACGAGCAGCTTTTTTCGGAGCACGTCTGTTCTGGACTCAAAGAGTTTATACAGAACCGATGCCCATGCTATGGCAAGAAAACACGCGACAAAGAGCTTTGCCAGTGAGGCCGCATTGATGGCGTGCATGTTCCACGGGCTGCTGATCAGCGCACAGACAAAGACCAGCACCGGCAGATGTGTCAAATAAAGTGTGTAGGAAATTTCTGACAGATAGCGTGAAACATGGCCGTAAAGGGAAGGCTGGCATTTTGCGGTATGGCCTGTCAGGCAATAGAGCAGAAGGCAGGTTGCAACACCCATCAGCAGGTCGCTCGTATAAAGCGGGAGGTGGAGTTTTTTCAGTCCTGCGAAAAAAATGAAAAACATCACAGCGCAGAGCATGGCGATGCGCGAAGCAAGAGCCGGGGGGATGACCATGGGGAGCAGCGAGACGGCGGCTCCCATGAGCCAGATGGAAAACAGGAAGTTGCTGTACTGATTGTTGCAGTAAAGGATGGCGCTGCACAGCAGGAGATAAAACAATGATTTCAGCACATTGTTTTTCAGCATGAAGGTGGAAAGTAGCATAGGGAAAAGAAGATAGTACCAAAACTCGTTCGACAGGCTCCAGAGTGGTACGTTCGTGCCGATAATCGGGACGAAAATGGTCTGGAGAAAAAGAAAGTTCCCTAAATAAACAAAAACGTTTCCAAGGGAGGGGAACGTGTTGTCCGAAACGTAGTCCTGTCCGGGCGGGGCTGTGTAAATGCTGTGGGCGTGAGAGAAAAAAGCAAAGCCCGTATAATCAATGGCCGCGCCGATCAGGATGGCGGGAATGAGCACAATCCATAATCTGGTTAAGCGGCTGACCAGATAGTTTTTCCATTCCCAGCGGTTTTGCTTCATCTGCCGCAAAACGCTGCCCCCGACGAGATAGCCGCTGAGGGCAAAGAAAACCATCACGGCTTCATTGCCGATATTGATTGATACGATGGAAGGCCCAAAAGCGTCAGTTTTCGGGTGTGGGGCGTTGTCTATGGCGGTCAGGCTGGAAAAAAATAGCCCCCGTGCATGCCCGAACACAACGATTAACGCAGCAAGGCCGCGCAGTGCGTCAAGGTGCACTTCTGACCAGGTTGCTCTTGCTTTTTCAGAAGAAAACAACGCAATTCTCGCTCTGTAATATGGTGGATTTTCTTATAGGGTATTTTACCGAGGCGGAAAGCCTCGGGCAGGCATCGTCTGGGCACTGGTATCCGGGGCGTCTTCCGCTGTTGTCATCACATATTTGTGATGTCTGTGCGGTTTAATCGGATAAGAAAAAGTAAAACTTATATTAAGCGTTCATCTTATTTTAATAGAATTAAGAATATCTGCAAACACATAATAATGCTGATACCGAATCGGTATTGGAGGCATTGTGGTGCTATGTGTGTGCCGCATTATAGCTTGCATCTGGGCCGTTTTGGGTTGGGCAGTGGCGCTGGGGCGTGGAATATGGGCCGGGTTTCCTATTAAAATATTTTAATTATTTTGATTTCGGGGTGTGATACGCTATCAGGCTGTATCGTTGTGCGATTGTTATGAATAGGGTGTCGTTATAGAAGGCGTAGTCTGGCTTGTGTTCCGTCCAGAGGATTTGCGCGTGTTTTCAGCCTCGTACACTATAATGGCCCGCTGAACAGTTTATGCGTGAAATTACGCGTATCAGCCGGGTTTTTTGTTTGTCAAATTCAAGGGAAAAACCGTTCGTGCTCAAAGCAGGTTCCCGTCTGATCCGGCTTGCTGGCGTTTATGGTGCAGCAAGTTCGCTGGCGCTTTCAAGTGTTTCCGTTGCATGGGGGGCATCCGCGCAGGAATCTGCTCCGTATGAGGTGCCAGAGCAGGCGAGTGCGCCTCTGGCCCCTACGGATGTTTCGGTCAACGCCAGAAGGCAGCAGCCTGCCGCGGCGGCTCCGGTTCAGCCACAGCCCGCCGGGCAGAGCGATGGTGTTTTCCCGACCATGCCCGAGGCTGTGCCAGCCCCTCCGCCCCCGCCTGTGGCGGCTCCCGTTGCGCCGCCGTCTCCTGCGCCATCATCGGCCCTGTACCCGGCGCAGCCGGTGGCTGGGCTGCCGCCTTCAGATCTGCCGCCGCCCAGTATTCCCGCCGCCGATACCGTGCAGGCCCCTACGCCCCCGCCCATGCCGCCAGCCCCGTTGGGGCAGGCGTTTCCGGGGGCTGCTCCGGGTATTCCCGGTATCCCGGCTCCTGCCCAGCCAGTGCAGGGGGCATACCCCGCCGGGTACGCGGCTCCTGCGGGATATGCTGCGCCCATGCCGCAGCCGGGCGTGGCCGCTCCTCTGCCGTCTGTCGGTGTAAGCCAGCCGGAAATTACGCGCACACTCAGCCTGCGTGATCTCGGGCTGACTGGCCCGATGACATTGCGTGGTTTTTCGCCCTTGCAGGGGGTGGATATTACCATCCCGGCCGATGAGGTCGTAACCCGTGCGCAGATTGTGCTTGATGGTGCAATGTCGCCTTCGCTGCTGCCCGAGGCCAGCAGCCTGACGGTGGCACTGAACGAGCAGTATGTCGGCACGATCAAGGTTGATCCGCAGAACGCGCATTTCGGTCCGCTGGTTTTTGATATTGATCCGGTGTTTTTCACCCGGCTCAATCATCTGAACTTCCAGTTTGCCGGGGAGTACCGGCGCGACTGTAACGACCTTCATAATGGTGTGCTGTGGGCGCGTGTTTCAGACCTGTCAAAGGTCATCATCACCACCATCAAGCTACCGCCTGTGCGGCGGCTTTCCCGCCTTCCCGCCCCGTTTTTCGATGCGAACATGCGCGATATCGTGCGTGTGCCGTTTGTTTTCCCGCATTACAGCGGGCAGAACAACTTGAAAGCTGCGGGCATTGTCGCCTCGTGGTTCGGCAAGCTGGCTGATTTCAGGGGTACGTCTTTCCCTGCGTCCATTGCGTTTCCGGCTACGGGTAACGCAATCGAAATTGGCGAAAACATCCCCGTAGATCGCAACGGTAGCCCCCCGTTCGGGCCGACACTGTTTGAAATGCCCAACCCCAACGACCGCTGGGGCACTATTCTGGTCGTGACGGGACGCAACCCGCAGGATGTTGAAGTAGCCGCCCGCGTTCTGGCGTTTTCTTCCGACACGTTGGGCGATGTGCCTGCCCGCGTTGTGGGGGATATCACGCTTGATCCGCGCAAGCTTTATGATGCACCGGCTTTTGTGCCGACAGATCGTGTCGTGCGATTTGGTGATCTTGTGTCCTCGGTGGACCTGCAACATCAGGGTGGCGTGCCGCTAAGCATTGACCTGCCCTTCCGCCTGCCCCCCGATCTGTTTACCTGGCGGCAGCGCGCATTTCCGCTCAAATTGCAGGTTAGAACGCCTGCGGCTGTGGCGTTCGAGCGCGAGGGTGCGCGGCTGGATCTGCTGCTCAACAGCAATTACGTGCAGAGCCTGCCTCTGGCCTCCAACCCGATATGGCAGAAAGCTGAAACCTATCTGTCCGGCGGGCAGAACAGCGCTCTGTCGTTCAACGCCACGCTACCGCCTTGGCTGCTGTTTGGCGGGCGTAACCTGCTTTCCTTCAATTTCAATGTGCTGCCTATCGACCGTGGAGCCTGCCGCCGCGTGAATGATCTGTTCATTGCCGAGGTAGATGCGAACTCCACCTTCGATTTCCGCAAGAGCTATCATTTCACGACGTTGCCCAATCTTGCGTATTTCGCAGAGTCTGCCTTCCCCTTTTCCAGAATGGCGGACTATTCGCAGACAGCCATTGTGCTGCCTCCGCAGCCAGATCTGGGTGTGACCAGCGCGTATCTGGATCTGATGGGTTTCTTTGGATCCGCAACCCAGTATCCGGTCGTGGGGATAGACCTTGCCTCCAGCTCCAGTCTGGCTGGTCTGTCTCAGGCAAAGGATATCGTGGTGCTTTCCACGCTTGACCAGCTTGGCGCAGCCAAGGGGCTTCTGGCCCGCAGCGCGTATGAAATCAACGGGCAGACCATCCGTCTGGGCCAGAGAACTTTCCTGGATGGCTTTTGGTATCTCTTTCAGGATCAGGATGACGCAGGCCAGCACAACAAGGCGCAGCCCGTACTCAATGCCCCGATTGCCAACGCATCGCTGCTTATAGGCGGTGAATCGCCCTATACCGCGCACCGTTCCGTTGTAGCTATTCTGGGTGACCACCCGGCGCAGCTCCAGCAGATGGTGGCGAGCCTGCGTGACCGGCAGAGTATCCCGGCCGTGCAGGGCGATCTGGTCATTAAAAATGGCGATTCCATAACCAACTACAGGAACGCACATCGCTATACGCTGGGTACGCTGCCGAAGTGGATCCATATTGAAATGGTGCTTGAGAAATATGTGCCCCTTCTCATTATCGCCGGTCTGCTTGGCACGGTGCTGCTGGTGATTGGCGCGACAAAATGGCTGCGCAATCATGCACGCCGCCGGTTGCAGCAGCGCGATGCCGCCAAAGAAAACAAGCCGCTCGATAGCTGAGGTTTGCTGCCGGAAGGACACCCCGCACACCGCCAGAACTCTGGATGTGTGCGGGGGGCGGGATTTTCAAACGCCCGATGATTGATAAATGGAATACAGGAAACTGATTTATGAGTGCGCTACTGGCCGGATTGACCCTGCTGATTATTGGAGACAGCCACGTTACCTTTAAAGATTCGCTGCTTTCGATCCTGCCCGAGGCCTATGCTCAGGCAGGGGCGAAGGTTGTGACGTATGGCGTGTGCTCCTCCACCGCGGCGGACTGGGTTGTTCCCAATAGCAATAATGGCTGTGGCGCGTATCAGCGTGTGGGTACGGCACCGATTGGCCCCGCCACGATGACGCCGACAGCACCGCCCCCTATTACGTCGCTGATCGCGCAATGGCACCCCGATGTTGTGCTGGTGGTGCTGGGCGATACCATGGCGGCCTATGGGCAGAAGGAAATTTCAACCAACTGGGCGGATGAGCAGGTCAAGACCTTGACCATGACTCTGGGCAATACGGCCTGCATATGGATCGGGCCAACATGGGGGGAATACAGCCCCCGTTATGGAAAAACCGATAAGCGGGCTCAGGAAATGGCCTCTTTCCTTAAAAGTGAAGTCGCACCCTGTACGTATATCGACGGCACACAGCTTATGACGCCTGGCAGCCCCAAGACGATTGATGGTGTGCATCTGACAGGAGAAAGCTACCGGGTGTGGGGCGCTGGCATTGTACAGCAGACCATGCCAGTTCTGGAAAAACTGCGTAAGCAGTAACGCCTTTTTTTATTGTGGCTGTATCGGCCATTATAGCGCGGTGATCAGGGTCATGCAGTCTTTCTCGGTGCCACAAACAGGGAAGAATAGCCTTCAGGCCCTGTTTTTTCCTGCGGGTCGGCGGCGTGATATTGATGGGCTGCGTGGTCTGGCTGTCCTGCTTGTCATGTTTTTTCATGCGGGCTGGATCAGCGGCGGGTTTATCGGGGTCGATATTTTTATCGTTATTTCGGGTTACTTCATGGGGCGTTCGGCCTTCATGCAGCATCCGTTTCAGCCTGAACGCTTTGTGCTGCGGCGTCTCTACCGGTTGGTGCCAGCCCTGCTGGTCATGATCTGTGTCGTTTCTGCGGGCATGTTGTGGTGGGTACTGCAAAGTGATCGCTCTGATATTGCCCAGAATGGCGCGTATGCTCTGGTGTATCTTTCCAATATCTGGGCCAGTCACCATGTGGGGTATTTCGAGGGGCAGAGCATTGCCTACCCCTTCTTGCACACATGGTCTCTTTCGCTTGAAATGCAGTTCTACTGCATTATTTTTCTGATTGCGCTGTTGCTGCCGCTGCTTCGCTACAGGCAGGTTCTGCTTTACGCCATGCTGGTGGCGTCGTTCGGGTGCAGTCTTTATGCGGCCCATGCGGGAAACCACGCCGCCTATTACAGTATTCTCTCGCGCCTGTGGGAGTTCTCGCTGGGTACGGTCATATGGGTACTTCCCGCTTTGCCGGTATCGCGCCTGTTTTCGGCTCTGTGCTATGGGGCGTCTGTTGCGGCGCTGCTGCTCTGTGCGGTGTTTTATGATCTGACGGATGCCTGCCCATCGGCCATGGCGCTGGTGCCGTGTGTGGCCACCATGCTGATCATCATGCTGCCGCAGGCCGCCAGCCGCCGTCTGATCGAACCCCTCTCGCCGGTGGGGGTCATTTCCTACTCGCTCTATCTGTGGCACTGGCCCGCCATTGTACTGGCAGCCTATCTGCTGCCGTTTCCCGCACAGGGGCTGAGCATGGCGCTGGTGCTCCTGGGGGGTGCCTTTGCTGCGGTGCTGAGTTATGCTGGCGTGGAGCGCCCCATGCTCGATTACGAAAATCGCGCTCTACCGGCTGCGGCCCAACGTGGTGTTATCATTCTGATAATGATGTGTGCTATGGTCGCCCTGTCGCTGGCGGGCCTTTCTGCCGTCTCGCGTGTGCATTGATACGTCCAATGGTAAAAATCGTGCCTGGCCCCATCATGGAATACCCCAGACTGCTTGTTCTGAAAGCAACGCACCAGCATACGGCTTTGCGTGCGGGTAAGCGGTTGGCGCTGCTGGGCGCGCTCGGAACGCTCTGGGGCGGCACGCTTTCCTCGGGCATGGCTCAGGCGCTGGCGGATGATCCCAGTGGGCTTGCGGGTTCGACCGCCCTTTCCTCAAGTGCTTTTGCTCCGGCAGCCCCTGTCAGGACAGCCCTTCAATCCGTTACAGGTGAGGGCACGCAGGACAAGGCTCTTTTCTACCGCCTTGTGACCGAAACAGAATACTGGCTAGCCCAGCATCAGTTCAAGCACGCGCAGGACACAGCCAACCGTGCGCTGGATATAGAGCCGCAAAACGCTCAGGCTCTGCTTCTGCTCGGCACCGCCCAGAAAGGGCAGGGCGATGTGGCCGGGGCTGAAAACACGCTTGAGCGGATGGAAAGTATCGGTGTTTCGCAAGATATTCGCGCGGCCTTGCGTGATGTCATCGCGGCCAACCCGGTGGACCCCGAACGGCTTGCCCAAGCGCGTGCACTGGCTGTTTCGGGCAAGATGCTCCCTGCGGCCATGGCGTATAAGGCACTGTTTGGCAACGGTCCGCCTCCGCAGGATCTGGCGCTGGAATATTATACCGTTCTGGGTTCGACCATCCTTGGTTATCAGGAGGCCGTGGCCCGCCTGCAGGAATGGCTCAAGCGCAACCCCGCAGATCTGGACGCGCAACTTCTCTACTACCGTATCCTGACCTACCGCGAGACTTCGCGCATTGTCGGTCTGGATGGTCTGAAAAAGCTGGCGCAGGCCGATGTCTCGCCGCGTATCCGCCGTCAGGCTTATGATGCATGGCGTCAGGCACTGTTGTGGACAGCCATCCGTGGTTCCTCTGTTCCGCTGTATTACGAGTGGCTTTCCCAGCACCCCAAGGATGCCGAGATAGCGGACAGGCTGGCGAAAGCGCGGGAGGAGCAAAAGCGGATTGATGCCGATGCTGCTCGTATCGACGGTTACAGCCAGCTTAATACCGGGCATGTGGATGAAGCCGAAAAGGGCTTCCAGCAGGCGCTGTCCTATAACGCCAAGGATGCGGCGGCGCTGGGGGGTGTTGGACTTGTTGCGGAACGCCAGCATGACTGGCAGCGCGCCGAGCAGCACTTCAGGATGGCCATGGAGGCGGACCCCGCAACGGCTGAGCAGTGGAATGCGGCTCTGGCGGGCGTGCGCAAAAGCATGGCGGGTAACAGCCCGCTGCCCGGGCAGATTGCCCGCGCTCTTGCTGCCGGTCGGTATGAAGATGCCCGGCGCGATATTGCACGGCTGGCGCAGGTTCCGGGGCAGCAGACAGTTGCGCTGCTGTTTCGTGCCCAGCTTGAAATGAAGCAAGGCCACCGTGCGGAGGCCGAGGAAGCCTATCGCGGTGTGGTGTCGCGCACACCGGGCAATGCCGGGGCGGTGGCCATGCTCGTGACCATGCTGCTACAGGATGGCCGCCTAGAGGACGCCGAAAGCCTTATCCAGAACAATGGCTATGCGCACTCCGCCCTTGCCGCACGCGTGCACAGCGCCAGACTGATCCAGCAGGCGGGCGAGGCCGCCGATGATGATGAACGTATCTCCCTGCTGAACGATGCCGTACAGGCCACGCCCAACGACCCTTGGGTGCGGCTGAAACTGGCGCAGGCTCTTGCCGCGACCCATCGCGCGGCGCAGGGGCAGGCGGTTATGGCCGCTCTGACCGACCAGCCCCACCCCTCGCAGGAAGCGCTGGCGGCGGCGGCTCTGTATGCCGATGGGCAGAATGACTTTGCAACATCCGAAGCCCTGATCAGGCGCATGCCCCCCGCAGCCGTAACCCCCGACATGCACCGGGTGATGGAACGCGCGCAGGCACAGGCCGATATTAGTGCCGCCGAGCACCTTGGCGCCTCGGCCGTGAATGGGCTGAAGGCTCTGGCCGACCGCCCCGATCCTTCAGGGCAGAGGGCATTGCTGGTCGCGAGCGCCCTGCTCCGGCATGATGAGCCACAGGCCGCCTATGATGTGCTCAAGAAAGGCGAAGAACAGGCCGGTAAGGTCTCTTCTTCGCAAAGGCTGAGCTATGCGGGGCTTTACCTGCATATCATGGCCATGTCGGACGCTGTTTCGTTGCAAAGACGGGCGCAACAGGGTGTGCTTGCGAACCTGAATGCCTATGACACCCAAATACAGGAGCCGGGGCAGGAACCGACCGAGCACGAAACGCAGACCCGCGCACAGGTTGAGGACGGCTTTGCCGCCATTCAGGCGGATGCTCTTGTCAAACAGGGTTGGCCGGATGATGCGTTGCGTCAGTTGCGCCAGTTTACCGCAACACACCCCGATGCCATACAGTCCCGGCTGGCTCTGGCGCGCGTGTATGAATCCAAGAATATGCCCGCAAAGGCTCTGGCCGAAAATCTGGAGGTGCTGAAAAGCAAGCCTGATGACACCCGCGTGCTGCGTGCTTCCATCCATGCCGCCACGATGGCCGATGACAGCGCGACAGCCTCCGCCCTGACACAGAAGCTACAGGTCTTGGCCCCCGATGAGCGTGACACATGGTCCGCCGTTGCGGAAAACGCACAAGCCCATGACGATACACGCGGCCAGCTTGCGGCCATGGAGCATATCCAGAGCCTTGAGTGCGATAGCGACGACAGCGATACCTGCGACCGCCATGATGTCTTGAAGCCGGATTACCGCTGGCCGCTTATAGAGGCCGGGTATCATGATCTGCGCGGGGCCACCCTGCCTGCCGCCTATCACAACCTGCCCGAAGATACGGCATCCGCTGCCAATAGTCGCTCCATCGTTTATCTGCATGATTCCCTCTCCCCCCAGCTTGATGGCAATCTTTATGTGCGTAACCGCACCGGGGTTGATGGTCTGGGGCAGCTTACCGAGTTGGCGGTGCCGATCACGGGTACATTGCCGTTTGAATCATGGAACCACCGGCTGTCGTTCTCGATTGCGCCCACCTTCCTGTTTACGGGCAACCCGTATAACAGCAATGCGGCTAACCATCAGTTCGGCCAGTGCGCGACCATCGGCGAGAATGGCCTTTGCGGCGGTAGCGGGCGGCACTACTACGCTCAGGGCGTGGGGCTGAACATTAATTACGTCAATCGCTGGTTCAGCGCCGATATCGGGTCTTCTCCACTAGGTTTCCCTATCGCCAACATACTGGGCGATATCGAGTTCGCTCCCCACCTGACCAAAGATCTGGTGCTGCGCCTGCGTGGCGGGCGAGAGATGGTGACCAACAGCGAACTGTCCTACGCCGGGGTAAAAGACCCGGTATCAGGCCGGACATGGGGCGGTGTTACACGTGAATACGGCCAGGGCATGTTCGAATGGGTGCGCCAGCTCTGGAGCCTGTATGCCGGGGCGGGCTTTGCCTATCTTGATGGCACGCATGTCATCTCCAACACGGAGGTGGATGCCCATGCCGGGGGTATCGCAACCCTATGGAATGATCAGGAGCGCCAGCGTGTGCGCGCAGGCGTTGATTTTTCCTATTACGGCTACCGGCGTAACAGCGATCTGTTTACCTGGGGGCAGGGCGGATACTTCTCCCCGCAGGAATACTACGCCATCATGTTCCCGCTTGAGTGGTCGGGCCATCGGGGTATGTGGACATGGCTGCTGCGGGGTGAAGGCGGGTTCCAGCATTATTCCAGCAATGGGTCTGAATACTATCCCCTGCATGACGGACTTCAGGCGAGCGCGGTTGCGCCTTCCACGGAGGGACGTCAGTCGGACAGCGGCATTGCGGGCAATGTCATGGGTAAGGTTGTCTATCAGGCAACGCCTTCGCTGCGTCTGGGTATGCAGGTGGGTTACAGCCGCGCGGGCGACTGGTCTGAGCTGACAGCTTTCCTTATGGCGCATTACACCTTTGACAGCTTTAACCCCTAAGCGTGCAGGCAATGTTATCAGGCTTACGGCCGTAAACTGTTACCAGCCCGCGGAAGAAAGCCCATGCAACAGTCCCCGCCCGCCCCGGAAAGAATAAGCAGTCTGGTGCCGTACGTCCTGATCCTGCTTGGGATTCTGCTCCTGCTTCTTGCCAGTCAGGCCATTATCTCGCCTGCGGCTCAGATCTGTCTGAGTATTGTCATTCTGGTCTGTACACTCGCGGTTCGTGGCAAGTCCGGGCATGTGGGGCGGCTGCTGATGATGGGGTTATCCACCTTCATATCGCTGCGTTATATTTTCTGGCGCCTGCTCCATACACTGGAGTTCGATGGCTGGTTTCAGGCATTCCTTATGCTGACGCTGCTTTTTGCCGAGGTGTATTCATGGATCATTCTGTTCCTTGGGTACATGCAGCTGGCATGGCCGCTTAATCGCAAGGAGTATCCTCTACCCAAAGATGAAAGCCTCTGGCCCAGCATTGATGTTTTCATCCCGACGTATAACGAGGATCTGTCCGTGGTCAGGAATACCGTTCTGGCCGCCAAGGCCATGGACTGGCCTGCCGATAAGCTACATGTCCACCTACTTGATGATGGCCGGCGCGAGGAGTTTCGTGTTTTTGCCGATGCAGTCGGTGTCAATTACATTGTTCGCGCGAACAACCTGCACGCCAAGGCGGGTAATCTCAATCATGCGCTGGCGCATACAAGCAGCGAACTGGTGGCTGTTTTTGACTGCGATCATATCCCGGTCAAAAGTTTCCTGACCCGCACTGTCGGGTGGATGGTGCAGAACCGCAATATATCCCTGATCCAGACCCCGCAGCATTTCTATTCGCTCGATCCGTTCCAGCGTAACCTTGATATATCGGGGCATATCCCGCCGGAAAGTAACCTGTTCTACGGTCTGGTGCAGCCGGGCAACGATTTTTGGAATGCTACATTGTTCTGTGGTTCCTGCGCTGTGCTGCGTCGCACGGCTCTGGACAGTATCGATGGGTTTGCCATTGAAACCGTGACAGAAGATGCTCACACCTCTCTCAAGATGCAGCGCAAAGGGTGGGAATCTGCCTATCTGCGCGAAACTCTTGCAGGCGGCTTAGCGACCGAAAGTCTGGCGCTGCATGTCGGTCAGCGTATTCGTTGGGCGCGTGGCATGGTGCAGATCTTCAGAACCGATAACCCCCTGATAGGGCGCGGGCTCAGCCTGGGGCAGCGGTTTTGCTACCTGTCGGCCATGCTGCATTTCTTTTTTCCCATACCGCGTATTATCTTCCTGCTTGCACCCATGGCGTTTTTGTTCCTTGGGCAGAATATCATCTACGCCACGCCGCTGGCGGTCATGACCTATGTTATCCCTCACCTGTTGCAGTCTGTTCTTACCCAGTCGCGTATGCAGGGTCGCTGGCGTTACTCGGTCTGGAACTATGTTTATGAAACCGCTATCGCGATTTTTCTAGCACCTGTCGTGGTGGTGGCGTTTTTCGCACCCAAACGGGGTACGTTCAACGTGACGGCAAAAGGTGGCCTTATTACAAAGGACTATCTCGATACCCGCATGGTCAGGCCCAATATTATTATGGGCATTCTGCTGATCCTTGCCACAGTTACCGGGGTGACCGGCATGATCGAGACGCGCGCCCACCCGGTTCTGTTCCAGACCTACTGCATGAACCTGCTGTGGACATCGGGCAATCTCCTGATCGTGCTGGCGGCCATTACAGTCGGGTATGAACGCAAGCAGGTGCGCCGCGCCCCCCGTATTGCGGCGCAGCTTGATATTGTCCTGTACGATCCGGAAGGAAAACAGCGTTATCCCGCGCAGACACAGGATCTTTCAAAGGGTGGATTGTCGGTCAAGGCGACCGCCCCCCTACCGGCTGATCTGAAGCTGGTGGAGGTGCATTATACCAACCGGCGTGACAAGATCAGCATGAATGTGCCAGCACGGATCATCAACCTGCGCGATGGTCTTGTCAGGCTTGAATGGGCATGCCGCGACACGCAGGATGAAACCGCGATTATCGAGATGATTTTTGGCCGCAGTGACGCATGGTTGCACTGGAGCAATTATTCCAATGACAAGCCGCTGCAGAGCCTGAGCATGCTGGCACGCAACGTTGCGAACCTTCTGATGATCATTGTGCTGCGACGCACGCCACAGGTCTAGGGACTGCGCACGGCGGCCTGTGCGCCGCCGTCAGGCTGTCTTTTCTCACATGCCGGATCAGAACGGGGTGGGCATTATTGGCCCCGGCATCGCTGTGGTTGGAACATTATATGCGATGTCAATCTGTTATATAAAAAAATATCACTTGTTAATTGACGTATAAAATATACAGTGCGCTGATGGTTGCTGCATAAACAACCAAATTAAAACGTATAATTTGGAGCGACTTCGCTCCGGTGGCGCGCGATCCACGGAGCGCGACCATCCGTTGGTAGTGTAAAAGGGAGAGCGCCAGACATGGGGGTTCAGCCGGGGCAGGCCGCATGGGTGCGGCATGCGGTTTCGTGGTCGGTTTCTGTGCCGCATGGGCCGGGTAGTACAGGATCGGTCCTGTCCGTTGCTGTGCTTGTGTCGCATGCCCTGTCGGGGTGGAGCGGGCTGTGAGCAGTATTGACGCTGCACCGGGCGATACCCGTGATGGATGGCGCGTGCCTTTTGGTGGGCGCGCGGTAAAGGGTTTGCGTCCCGGGCTTGTGCTGCTGCTGGTAGCCGGGCTGGTGGTGGTGCTTTTGCACATTTTTGCAGTTATGGGGCTGATGTATGGCATGCGGGGCAGTTCGCTGCCGCCGCAGCACCATGCTCCGATTGAGACGCGCATTCTACCGCCGCCCCCTCCACCGCCCCCGCCCCCGCCGCCGCCACCACCCCCGCCGGTTATGACGGTGCCGCCCCCGCCCTATATTCCGCCGCCCAAAATCGAGACGCCGCCGCCGCCCAAGCCGCCCATGCAGCATGTCACGCGCACGCCGCCCAAGGC
>NZ_JAFVMG010000050.1 GCF_017377745.1 Acetobacter suratthaniensis
TGAACTGCCCCGGGTTTACCGGAGAGTGATTTGTTCAGTAATCAGGCAGCGAGATCAAGCGTGTTCTGATCTTCATAGAAGGCGCGTTCGGCTTCGGCGGGCGGCCTGTAGCCGATTGGCGCCAGCAGGCGTCGGTTATTATACCAGTCCACCCATTTGAGGGTTTCCCATTCGACCTGCGCCATGGATTGCCATGGCCCCAGATGATGGATGACCTCGGCCTTGTATAAACCGTTGATAGTCTCCGCCAGTGCATTGTCGTAGCTGTCACCAACCGTGCCGACCGAGGCGTCTATGTCAGCTAGCGCCAGGCGTTCGGTATATCGGATCGACAGGTATTGTGATCCACGGTCTGAATGATGGATCAGTGCTTTGTTTCCCGCAGGCTTTCGTTGCCAGATGGCCTGTTCAAGGGCATCGAGCACGAACTGGGTGGTCATGGAAGTCGAGACTTTCCAGCCCACGATCCTGCGGGCAAACACGTCAATAACGAACGCCACATAGACCATGCCATTCCAGGTCTGGACATAGGTGAAATCCGAAACCCAGAGCTGGTTGGGGGCCTCGGCCCGGAACTGCCGGTTGACCCTGTCATCGGGACAGGGGCGCGCCGTATCCGGACGGGTCGTAATAATCTTCTTGCCCCGGATGACACCCTTCAGACCCATCTTGCTCATCAGGCGCTCAACAGTGCAACGCGCCACCTGTCGCCCTTCACGGTGCAGGCTGTGCCACACCTTGCGCGCACCATAAACAGCACGGTTGTCCTGCCAGATCCGGCGGATATGTTCCATCAGTTCCCTATCGCGCCGGGCACGCGGGCTGGCCGTGGCCGGATCTCTTGCTATGGCCGCATGCTGGTAAAACGTGGACGGGGCAATCGGCAGAACACGACAGATTGGCTCGACCCCGTAATCGGCACGGCAGGCTTCAATAAACGCGATCATTTGCGAAACGGGCGGTCGAGCTCCGCCTGTGCAAAATAAGCCGAGGCCTTCTTGAGGATCTCATTGGCCTGACGCAGTTCACGGACCTCACGCTCCAACGCTCTGATCCGTGCCGTCTCGGCTGTGGTCGGCCCCGGTTGCGTACCCGCGTCCCGCCGGGCCTGCTTCCACCAGTCATGCAGGCTGTCGCCCGAGCAGCCAAGCTTGCTACCAATCTCGCGACAGGCCGCCGATAGGCTCGGGTAATCCGAGCGATGCTCGTCCAGAAGGCGCACGGCGCGCTCACGGAACTCAGGCGAATAACGCGATGTCTTCTTCTTCTCTACCATAGGGCTCATCCTCCGAGAGTTTTACTCTCCGGTAAACCCGGGGCAGTTCA
>NZ_JAFVMG010000051.1 GCF_017377745.1 Acetobacter suratthaniensis
TTGACATACGCGTCTATAAATTGCTTTCCACATAGCGGACACGAGCATTACATCTCTCGGTGGCGAATTGAGGCCTGGCTGCTTGCGGCGAGTCAACATATCCAATCCGCCCTCTTGCTGAAGCAAGACACGAATGCGCACTAAAAGCATATCATGTATCAAGGGATAGTTCGGCCACCCACCGCTCAGCATAGTGCTTTGGAAGGAGTGCGTGATGCGGCGTTAACTTGAAGCGAATACCTTCACTGTCACGGACGATATCAGAGACGCCACTACCCACCCAGAACAGAGCAAGATTGCGGTCCGCTGTACAAAGTTGCATTTGTATCTCGGGAAAGAGGGCCAGAAAATTGACAAGCAAATCGAGTGACTGCAAATCCGATAACGTGTTGTAGGCATCCGCGCTGCTATAGGATTGGCTGAATTTGAGGAGGCTTTTCGCGGCCGATTTTCTTGTGTTCACGAGGGTGCTAAGCGCAGCGAGAACCACGAACGAGTTCAGGGGAACTCCGCAGTCCTTCGCTGTAGCGAGGATATCGTTCCATCGCTTGTCCATATTTCGGTGTGCCACTGGTGAGGCTAATGTCGGTCCGACGCGGCAAAGGAACGCCTGCTTACGCGCCATAGCTGGTCGAATATCTTCGATCAGCCTCAATAGGCTACTGGCCGAATCTGGTCCGAATATCACTGCTGCTTCTGGTAACGCCTTGCGCAGCTTGACGACCGCTTCTTCTAGCTGTGCACGTGCAATATCGGGGGGCGGTAGTGAGCGTTTATTGCCCTCCAGCGCGAACAGTAGCGGATTAATACGAACCGGAGCACCTTGGAAAAGATCAAGGAAATCTTGCGCGTGTTCAATCTTTTTATCGAAGTCGAAACGACTGGCGATCTCTGTGACAATATGGCCATCGGGTAGGACCACAGCGTCTCTCTGCTTCGCAGCGAGCGAGGATGGCAACCAGCCTCCTCGTACAAGCCCTATTGCTTTCGAAGTAAACGGGCTGATTAAAGTCGACCTAATATTGACGAATTGGCTAGAATCGATACCCTCAATGTTAGTCTCAACGATCCGTCCGTTATACATTTCAAGAGGGATTGTGATCCTGACATTGGCTTTCGCATTTTCGAGTTCCTCATAGGGGCGCGGTCGGATATCGACTTCGGTAAATTCGATAGTACGAAGCGGAGCGCCGTCCATCTGCTCTTGTTCCTTATAGAGGAACCTGCAGCTGCCAAGAACAGGCGTTTGGATTGGATCAATCATACAAAATATTGATAATTAGGATCCTGACGATTGCAAAGAAATA
>NZ_JAFVMG010000052.1 GCF_017377745.1 Acetobacter suratthaniensis
TGGTTTTCCGATCAGCTGATCCGGCAGGAAAGCGGGCTGGTGCCCGGCCAGACCCTCAGCCTGTCAGATATGCAGGCGGGGCTGGGCTGGCTGAACAGCAATCCGTTCCGCACCGTCGATGCCCTGTTCTCACCCGGCTCGGCACAAGGCACAACCGATGTCACCCTGCAGACAAAGGATCGCCTGCCCCTGCATGTCTATGGCTCCTACGACAATGCGGGCGTGCCCTCGCTCGGCGCTTCCGAATGGGCGGTGGGCGGCACATGGGGTAATGTGGCGGGGCTGGGGCAGATCCTCTCCTACCAGTTCACCCATAGTGTCAGCGACCGCTACAGCGGCCACGCCCTGAGCTGGACAGCCCCCCTGCCCTGGCATGACCGCATTCAGGTCTTTGGCTCCTATGCGTGGGAAAAACCCGATATGCGCTCCAGCGGCGCCTATCTGGGCGAGACCGGCCATAGCGGCCAGGCCAGCCTGCGCTATATCCACGACCTGCCCGCCATCACCTTCGGCCCGCATACGCGCATGACCGAAGATGTGCAGATCGGCTTTGACTTCAAAACCACCAACAACACGCTCGAATTCGGTGGGCTGCACGTATTCGACAGTCTGGCCGAGGTCGATCAGTTTCCCATTATCTACAATGCCATGCTGAACGACCCGTATGGCCAGACCACGTTCCAGAACCAGCTCGTGCTCAGCCCCGGCGGCATGAGCGGAGCCAACCGCCGCCGCAATTTCGAAACCCTCGTGCCCGGCTCAAACGACCAGTATGTGTATGACACGCTGAGCCTGACCCGCACCACCTGGCTACCCGCTGGCCTGTCATGGATTTTGCAGGCTACCGGCCAGCTGGCCAGCACCAACCTGATGTATAACAACCAGCTTGGCCTTGGTGGGCTTTACACCGCGCGTGGCTACTTTACCGATACCGCACTGGGCAGCGAGGGGGTGAGTGTCACCAACGAAATCCGCTCACCAGCTTTCAGCCTCTCCAGGTTCATCGCCCCCAACCTGCCCGTGCATGATACGGAACAGGTGGGGCTGTTCTACGATTACGGCCATGTCTCGCAGGTAAACCCCAT
>NZ_JAFVMG010000053.1 GCF_017377745.1 Acetobacter suratthaniensis
ACATGCTATAGTTGTGTGCAAAAACCTCAATGCCAATCAGTGGAATGGTACCGTGACGGCCACTGTTTAACGCTTCAAGTATTCCAGAGAACGACCATCGTTGCTCCAATTGTTTTCGGAAGCTCTTATTTTCAAGCGGGTCGGTCCTGTAGACGCGCTTATCGCGAAGCGTTGCCATCACGCGAGAACTGCCATCGCTGCCAGAGCAATTGAAGAGACGTTCGCATGGCTCGGCTTTTAAGGCTGCCTGCCTGTCATAGACAGCGCCGAGCAGCTCCCAATACTCGTGGAGCAATTCCGGACGTTGCTCTTCAGAAGCAGTTGCCAGAAAAGCCACCTTAGCGAACGTCTCATAAACGACCCGGATTATGACCTCGGCATCCCAGACGAGCCCATTTACTATAAGACAATATGCTGCCTGAGTGCGGTCTTGCTGAAATTGGTTCAGCACCCGCAGCGTCTCGGAATACAAGGTTTCTTCTGGATTTTTTGTAAAAACTTGAAAGTGGTAGTCCTTGATGATTCGCATGCACTCAACAAATTTCACGAATAATGGCTTACTCGTGGCGAGTGCCGTCTCTGATATCTGCATGTCTTCGTGCCTTTGCTGCTAACTAGGATTTTCCACTTTCCATTCTAGCTCAATTCTGCGTCGCCAGATCACTGAGGGCAGTTTTTAATTCCGTGCCACATCGGATTGAACTGGGAGATTTGGGCTGAGTAGCTGGTAATCAGCTCTCTAAGATCGCGAACGATCAGTCCCTGCGTGAACGGGTATTCCTGCGACCACCTCAAAACGGCTTGAGTTGACCGACAGCTGTGATGAACGTGAGCGCTGCGAATGGCTGATTTTGGTCTTCTTTTCCCCATAACCGGACATTCCGTTCCCCCCCCCCTTTACTGACGAAGCACAGACATCAATCACAATGATGTCGTTGGGCGAGACGACTCTAGTTAGTGATCCGGCTCGGTGTCAGTGTGCATATCGTCGCTCAGTTCACGATTGACCCATATCCACAGAAACAGACGAGAGTGAG
>NZ_JAFVMG010000054.1 GCF_017377745.1 Acetobacter suratthaniensis
GCTCCAACAACCAAAAGTTTGCGGAGATACTTGTCGCCCATTTTCGAAATTCGCCCCGAACGTTCTTTCCCACCGCTTGAGTTCTGCAAAGGTGTCAAACCCAGCCACGCCGCGAATTGACGCCCGGATTTAAACTGGCCTGGGTCGGTTACGGCTGCGGCGAACGCTGCGGCGCCGACCGGACCAACACCAGGCACTGTCGTCAGACGATGTGCGACATCATTCGTTCGGCACAGCACATGCAACTGGCGATCGACATCCCGAATCTGCTCGTGAGCAAGCAAAGCCTGCCTTGCCAGAACCTGCAGCATGGCAAGAGCAGGTTCTGGCAGATCCATACCCACATCACCATCAAGAGATTTCTCAAGAAGGTGCAGGGCATTGTTAATGCCCTGAGGGATACAGACCCCAAACTCGGCCAAATGCCCGCGCGCCATGTTAATGAGTTGTGTGCGCTGTTTGATGATCAGGGAGCGTACCCGATGGAGTGACAATTCCGCCTGCTGTTCGCGTGACTTCACCGGAACAAAACGCATCGTCGGTCGCATGACGGCTTCACATATCGCTTCAGCATCGGCAGCATCCGTTTTGCCGCGCTTCACGTATGCTTTGACATAGGCTGGCGGCATGAGCCTGACTTCATGGCCGAGCTTCTGCAGTTCCCGCGCCCAATAGTGAGACGTGCCACACGCCTCAATGCCAATCAGGCACGGCGAAAGCCTCGTGAAAAATGGAATGACTTGCACCCGACGTAGCGCTTTCCGCACTACAACGGTACCCGCCTCATCTATGGCATGCACTTGAAAGACGTTCTTCGCCAGATCAAGACCAATCGTGGTAATCGTCATATCGGGTGGCTCCTCTGCCAGAAGGACACAATGATAATGTTCTCACCTTTGGCACTATAGATGCCGTGAGCGGGAGCCATCCACCCCATCTA
>NZ_JAFVMG010000055.1 GCF_017377745.1 Acetobacter suratthaniensis
CTCAGGATTCATTCTTTGAGGTAGAAGATGACGCTTGCTGCGATGTGGATTGCGGACATGAATGTATGAGCGCAGCGGTCATATCGGGTCGCAACACGTCGCCAGTCTTTCAGCTTTGCGAACATGTTTTCGATCAGATGGCGCTTTTTATACAGATGCCAATTGTAAGGTGGCTTTGATTTCCGGTTCTTCTTCGGCGGAATACAGGCTGTGATGTTCCGGTCTGCAAGCGATAACCTGATCTGGTTGCTATCGTAGCCTCTGTCCCCGATGACTTCTTCTGTCTCATCGGGGAGGTCTGCCAGAAGCACGTCTGCGCCTCTGAAGTCACTGACCTGTCCAGCAGTCAGATGAAGGCGGACAGGTCGGCCCTGATCATCGCACACGGCATGAAGTTTTGAGTTCAGGCCGCCTTTTGTCCGTCCGATATGGCGGGGAAAAGCCCCTTTTTGAGCAGGGACGCCGATGTCCGGTGTGCCTTGAGATGTGTTGCATCGATCATCAGACGCTTCGAACGGCCAGCCTGTTCTGTCAGGGCGACAAAGATCCTGTCAAAAACACCCAGGCGGCTCCACCGGATAAAGCGGTTGTATAAAGTCTTGTGTGGACCATACGCTTTCGGAGCATCCTTCCACTGAAGGCCGTTGCGGATGACATAAACGATCCCGCTCAGAACACGCCGGTCATTCACGCGTGGCACTCCGTGCGCCAGAGGAAAAAACGGCTCAATCCGCTCCATCTGGCGCTCAGACAGCAAAAATACCTCACTCACAGGCCTACCCTCCATCTGTAAGCCTGTGAATCACAACCTCTCGCTCAGTTCAATCAATTAAT
>NZ_JAFVMG010000056.1 GCF_017377745.1 Acetobacter suratthaniensis
CGAATTGAACGGCTGCGAGAAAGGTTGATTTGAGTTTATCGTAGCGGGTTGCGATGGCGCGAAACTGTTTGAGTTTATTGAAGAATCTCTCGACAAGGTTTCGTTCACGGTAGAGAGCGAAGTCTGTTTCCCGTTGGATCGTCCTGTTGCGTTTTGGCGGGATCACCACGGTAATCCCGCGCTCTTTCAGTCGGTCAATCAGCCTGTCCGCATCATACGCCCTGTCGGCAAGGAAGGCATCCGGGTTGATTTTTTCCAGAATGGGCTCCGCCTGGGTGATATCGGCATCCTGTCCCGGAGTAATGTCGAGTTCCACCGGGTTGCCCAGGGCATCGCAGATGGCATGGATTTTTGTGGTCAGTCCGCCTCGTAAGCGTCCGATGGCCTGGTCCGCGCCCCTTTTTTGAGAGCACCCGCGCTATGCTGATGAGCCCGGACAATGGTGCTGTCGATCATCATGTATTCATTGTCATGATCGGCGGCCAGGTCACGAAATATCCGTTCGATCACTCCACTTTCACACCAGCGGCGCAGACGCCGATGCACATTTTTCCAGTCCCCAAAACGGGGGGGGGGGGGAGGTCACGCCACGGGATGCCTGCACGGTAACGATACAGCACAGCTTCCACAAAAAGCCGGTTGTCCGCAGCCGTACCGCCAACATAACCTTCCCGGCCGGGTAGAAGATCCTTTATCCGCTCCCACTGATCGTCGCGCAAACCATAGCGCCGCATCCATCTGTCTCCCGCAAAACCGGAAAAACAGACACCACAGGCAAACAGAAAGTACAACCCTCACGCACAACACTCAGAACTTAACTGACGACACGCCGTA
>NZ_JAFVMG010000057.1 GCF_017377745.1 Acetobacter suratthaniensis
GTTGTGTTTTGCTGTTTTTCTTTTTTGGGTGGCGCTCTGCGCGCACATCCCCAGCTAAGGGCCGAAGGCGCCCGTGCGTGGCTGTGTCCATTTTGGCGCACGCACGACCCCGGCCTCACCCGTTCTCAGTATTCGGATGTGAGCATGACGACTTTGCCGAGACTGCTATCGGCCACGACGTAAAGCCTCTGTTCCGCTAGCGGGAAATCCGTATAGCCCACACCCTGGCGGTACAGGATGTTGGCCTCGCGTTCGCCGTTTCCATCCGTGCACACAACCTCGGCGCAGTGTTTGGTAAGATCCACCCTAAGCGTCCAGAACTCGAACTCGGCACGCCGGACAGCCGGAACCAGACGCGCACTCGCCACGATGTCCAGCAGCCATGCCGCGCCATTTTTAGCCAGATACGCTGCCCCGTCGGTCAGGATCAGGCCCATCGTGTAGCGATGATACCGGGTCGTGCCGATAAACTGTGCCAGAGCTTCGCCCGTGATTTTCTCAGGCTGAGTGTGTTCAAGTGTCGCAGACATGTCTCTATCCTTTATGGTTTTTTGACACTCTGCTGCCTGCCGGGACGGCGGCTGTGCGCTCAAACGCGGCGCGTAGCGCCGGGAGCGAAGCCCCACCGTTTGAACGCACAGTCCCGTTCTGGCGGGTACGTTTGCTCTTTGTGTTCTATTTTTTGAGCGAGCGTTCTTCTGCAGAT
>NZ_JAFVMG010000058.1 GCF_017377745.1 Acetobacter suratthaniensis
CGGATATCGAGGCTGATCCATCCAGATTTACGCATGACGATTATTTGCCAACGTTGACTCAACTTACCATTCGTACAATCGATCAGGCGAAGATCATGCGGGAAGACATTCTTATTCAAATTCTATCACGGGCACACGGGTTCAGTCGTGTCGGTCGTGAGATTCGTGAACGCATCCAGAGCGCCATTCCCTCATCGATGGCACGCACCGAGGAAGATGTTGGCACTTTTCTGTGGTCGGATCGTCAGGCTGTCGTTTCACGATTGCCTTTGTCATCATTAATGGTGGAAAAACCCATGGACCCGGCCATGTTCCCTCTTGCTGTCCTCGTGGATCTGGCGTGTCGTGCCATCGCCATTGACTGCCTGGACGAGGATGCCATTGCAAGAATGCGCGATGCCTGCGGCATGAGTCGTATGGGGCAAGCAACACGGACTCGCTTCGCCATGGCTCTGAATAAAGCGTGTTGTATGAAAGATGAACACGACACGCCTCATCTATAGGAAAGCGCTACCTGCTACCCTTGAACTACTGCCCCTTCAAAGGGATCGAAAAGCGTAGTACCCGTTCTTTGGAAATGTCGCAGGGTGGGCGACGGTCGCCTGTCTGCACCGCTCTTGGTAAGCAGACAGGCGGTTTAGGAGGGGAAGCGGAAGGTCGGTTTCGAAAACACATAATGCATAAGCGGACGTCAGCCTCC
>NZ_JAFVMG010000059.1 GCF_017377745.1 Acetobacter suratthaniensis
TTTTGGCGCACGCACGGCCCCGCCCTCGCTCAGTATTCGGATGTGAGCATGACGACCTTGCCGAGATTGCTATCGGCGACGGCGTAAAGTTTCAGTTCAGCCAGCGGAAAATCCGTATAGCCCACAGGCTGGCGATAAAGGATGTTGGCCTCGCGTTCGCCGTTGCCATCCGTGCACACAACCTCGGCGCACTGTCTGGTGAGGTCCACCCTTAGGGTCCAGCACTCGAACTCGGCCCGGCGGACGGCCGGAACCAGACGCGCGCTCGCCACGATATCCAGCAGCCAGCCTGCGCCATTTTTGGCCAGATACGCAGCCCCATCGGTCAGGATCAGCCCCATCGTGTAGCGGTAATACCGGGTCGTGCCGATAAACTGTGCCAGCGCCTCGGCCGTGATCGCAGCAGGCTGGGTGTGTTCAAGTGTTGCAGACATGCCTGTATCCTTTTCTGGTTTTTTGACACTCTGCTGCCTGCCGGGACGGCGGCCGTGCGCTCAAACGCGGCGCGCAGCGCCGGGAGCGAAGCCCCACCGTTTGAACGCACGGTTCCGGTCTGGCAGGCACGTTTTGCTGTTTTCGTGTGTTTTCTTCTGAGGTTCTGCTCTGCGCGT
>NZ_JAFVMG010000006.1 GCF_017377745.1 Acetobacter suratthaniensis
CCCCCCGGCCGAGGCCAGCGTGGCGGCGGCGGCCTTGATCCGACCGGTATTGGTGACATTGCCCTTGGCCTTGCTGTCGGCCACCACATAGATGCCCGCCGGGCCATCGGCCTCGCTCAGCACCACCTGATTACCCGCCACCAGTGCCGCCGTGCCGCCAGCGGCACTGATTGTGCCGCTGTTGCTGACAGCGGCACCCACCAGCACCACATTACCGTTGGTGCTGGTGATCTTGCCCGCATTGGCCACCGTACCCGCAGACGTGCCGGACAGGGTGACGTTGCCCCCCTTCATGAAGGCACTGTTGGGCGTATCGCGGGTTGAGGCCACAAAGCTGCCGCCTGTTACCACCGTGCCGCCGGGGCCGACCACCACCCCATTGGGGTTGATGAGGAACACCGTGCCGGTAGCCCCCAGATGCCCCTGCAGGGAGGAGAGCTGATCACCCGTAACGCGGTTGAGGGTAGCCCCGCTGCCATTGTTGAACTGAACCGCACCACCTGCGCCGATGGAGAAGCCCTGCCAGTTGATCACCCCGCGTGCGGAGGACTGGTCGATGGTGGTGGTGGCCCCCGCCGTATTGATGCTGCCCGACCCGGCTACATAGCCTCCTCCCGTGGGCAGGGCTTGCGCCCAGGCAAAACTGGGGGTGAGAGCGGTTACGCCAAGGAGAAGCATGCGGGGGGTCAGGGTCATCGCTCTGCCATCAATCATTAGAGTGGAATATTCTGGATGACGCTAGCGATAACTTATGAATTAAAAGTAACTTGTCGTGGTTTAAGATTTTAATATTAACATTATTAATATCGATTACTATTAATATAATATGTTTATATTTTATTTATATATAGTTTTTATATTTTTAAAATCGGTGTTATTTTTATCGACTAAAAAATATAGCAAAAGAAGGCAGGAAAAACCGACATAGATTTATGCTTAAAACCATCTTCTACCGCTGTGGTGAAAAGGGTGGTTTTTCTTGGGTTTTAATTAGTTTTTTTTGCTTATTCCATGTGGATGCGAGCTGACTTCAGGAGGCTGATCTAGCACTGTTTTCATATGATTTGTTTTATGTGGTCAGAGGGCAGGGCTCTGTCTGTAATTTTTTGTAGTTTGTCGGAGATACGCCCATTTGCTGCGTAAAGGCTTTTGCGAATGCACTCAGTGACGCATACCCGGATTCGTTGGCAACATCGGTTACACGTAGTCCTCCCGCGAGCAGGCTTGCTGCATGAAACAGGCGTGCCTGAGTAATCCATTGTTGCCACGTCATCTGGGTTTCATCATGAAAGTGACGCCGGAAACTGCGCTCGGACATGCCAGCCAGTTCTAATGCCAGCGGCAGACTAGCGCGACCCGGATCAGTCAGCGCAGCATCCATCGCCCGTATGATCGAAGGATGTGTTGCTCTTGGGAGTGTAAAAATCTGTTCTGTTTTTACCTGCATCTGTTCCACGCACAATAATCCAAGAGTATGGAAAAAACTCCTGGCGATGGAAGACTGCTCGGCAGAGCCTGCTGGCCAGTGCAGGGTATGAAACAGCATTTCCCTTATCATGACAGGCACAGGAAATGTTTGAATGTGCGATGTCCATTGTGTGGGGAAATTAGCCGGATCAAAGTAAACCGATACGCTATCCAGATTGCGGATCATAGTGCGGTGGCGCGTTTCCGCTGGAATCCATAAAGCATGGGCTGTTGGTAGTAAATGCCAGCCATCCGGCCCCTCAATCTGTGTTGTTCCACATTTTGCATAAGTAATCTGATGGCAGGGGTGATCGTGCCAATCGTAAAAAACGGGCGCGGATGGGTTGCGAAATGCGAAACCGGGCTTTCCGCGCTCATCAAGCCCGTTTCTAATCAGAATAGTCTGCGTCTCGCTGGCAGTGAGGGTTTTCATTGGCCGTTATCCGCTCATTTATGGCCGGAATGCGTTAGCTGGTCAGTTTTTTCGTCTTTATCCTGACCAGACATGGAAAGGAATAACGATGACACAGCCACACAGCGATCATGACGAACGGATTGTCGCACAATTTACCCGTTGGGCTAAACCGTTTGCGGAGCTACCCATTCATGCGGAGGCGGAAAGTATGGCGCAGATACTTCATGCCTGCTCCGTTACTGCAGGCATGAAGGTGCTCGATATTGCCTGTGGCCCGGGCATTGTTACGTGTGCATTGGCCCAGACTGGGGCTCAGGTCGTAGGTATTGATCTGACACCCGCCATGATTGAGCAGGCCCGGCTGCGTGCTGACAGCATGGAAGTGAGGGCCGAGTATTATATCGGCAATGCAATGCACCTGCCTTTTGCAGCAGCTTCGTTCGATCGGGTTGTCACGCGTTACAGCTTTCACCATATGCTGACGCCGGAAAAAGTGCTGGCTGAAATGGTGCGTGTCTGTCGCCCCGGTGGCCATATCGTTGTTGTGGATGCAACGCCTGCTCCCTCCTGTCAGCAGGCTTATGATCGAGCCGAAACATTGCGCGATCCCTCTCATACCTGTGCGCTGACTGTGCAGCAGCTACTTTTACTGGGGGCAGAAGCAGGACTGCAGCCCACGTTAATACAACATTATCGGCTGGAGGCCCGCCTGCAGGATCAGGTCTCGCCAGAGGACTGGCCTGCTTTAAAGGCAATGTTTGAGGAAGATATTTCGGGTGGACAAGATCATTTGGGAATGGGGGCATGGACAGCCAGTGACGGTATCCGTTTTTATTTTCCTGTTTCTATCGTGGTTTGGGTGAAGCCGGGCGCAACCCTTTAATAAGCTTCTGACAGTCAATGGCTGCGGTCTGGTATTGCGCACAGATGTGTTGCTCGGTTGCCGTAGCGTGATCAGGTTTATTGTTACAGCATAGCATACGGGTCAGAGCCATTTGCCCTGCGCATTTTCATATTCATGAACACAATCGAAGACTGTATGCAACTGAGAGGGGCTAATCGCATGAGCGATGACGCCCTACATAAGAAAACGCCGGCAACTGGGGCGTAGGGACAGACGCAGAGATACCATGAAAACAATTTATCCCATCGTATGTATGTTTGCCATGACCGTGACAGGGCAGGCGCAGGCAGCGCCAACACTGGAGCAGGCTGTCCATTCTCCCACGCGGGAGGCCCGGTTTGTTGCACGCGACCCAATCCGGCATCCTTTAGAGGAATTACAGTTTTTTGGCCTGCGTCCCGATGCCAGTGTTGTCGAAATCTGGCCCGGTGGTGGATACTGGACGCAAATCCTTGGCCCCTATCTGCATGACAGGGGCACTTATACGCTCGCCCTAGGGCCGGAGGATGGTGCAGGGTCGGCTTTCAGCAAAATGCTGCTTACACACCCGGAACTTAAAGAAACATTCAGAACAACGCAGTTTGACGACAAAAATCTTGCCTTTGCTCCGGCTGATAGCGCGGATTTTGTTCTGACATTTCGCAACCTCCATAACTGGATGGAAGCCGGGACGACACAGCAGATGCTCGCGGCCATCCATCGGGTGCTGAAGCCGGGTGGCATATTTGGCGTTGAAGACCATCGTGGTCATACAGATGCCAGGCAAGACCCGCGTGCAGAGGATGGATATGTTCGCCAGTTTTATGCGATCGCCCTGATTGAAAAGGCTGGGTTTAAGCTGGTTGGTTCGTCAGAAATCAATGCTAATCCGCGTGATACAGCCAACTGGCCAAAGGGTGTATGGACACTGCCGCCCACCTTTGCCTTGGGGGACAAGAACCACGCCAAGTATGTCGCGATTGGCGAAGGGGATAATTTTGTCCTTAAATTCGAGAAAATCGGTCACTGAGTAAAGAAGGAGCCAGATTATGACGAACACCATTGGGAACAAGATTATTGTCATCACCGGGGCAAGTAGCGGTCTGGGTGCGGAAGCTGCACGATACCTTGCGGAGTTGGGGGCAACAGTAGTGCTGGGTGCACGACGCACAGAGCGTATCAAAGCTCTTGCAGAAGGTATTGAGGCCAAAGGGGGCAAGGCGCTGGCGGTTGAAACCGATGTGACTGATCGTGCTTCGGTGCAGAACCTTGTTGACACCGCAGTTAAAACCTATGGCCGGATTGACGTTCTGCTCAATAATGCAGGTGTCATGCCATTGTCACCGCTTGAAAAACTGCGCGTTGATGAATGGGATCTTATGATCGACGTCAATATCAAAGGCGTTTTGTACGGTATTGCGGCTGCCCTGCCTCACATGAAAGCACGGAAAAGTGGTCACATTATTAATGTGTCCTCTGTTGCGGGCCATCGTGTGTTGGAAAACAGTGCCGTTTACTCGGCCACAAAATTTGCTGTGCGCGCCCTTTCTGAGGGACTGCGGGCTGAAGTGAAACCCTATAATTTGCGCACAACAGTTATTTCACCGGGCGCCGTCCAGTCAGAACTGCTCGACGGTATTCATGATGAGGCGACCGCAGAACAACTCCGCAGCTTTGTGCCCGGTATTGCAATTAGTGCGGATTCATTCGCCCGATGTGTGGCGTTTGCCATTAACCAGCCTGAAGAGGTGGATATTAACGAAATCCTCTTTCGCCCAACCAAACAGCCGGTCTGAAATGCCTGCGGGCTATGCAGTTAAGCATACACGCATAGCCCACCATACAACAGGCATAGGGGCTGTCCGGCGTGCTGGCAGTCCCTTATGTCCTAGACCCTGCCAGCCTGCGCGTGAGAATTGACCATCCCTTAACACAGTTCAGCGGAGAGGGTGGCTACCTGCGCCTTTGGCGGCCTGCTCCACGCACCTGAGCATGAAATATCGTAAAACCGAGGTGGAATGGATACGCTCTCTCACGCAGTTTCTGAAATGACCCAAAACCCGGATAAAAAAGCGGGATCATGGGGGGCTGTGCTCGCCATGTCTCTGGGCGCCTTTGCGCTCGTTGCATCGGAATTCATGCCCGTTAGCCTGCTGACACCGATTGCTGCTGATCTGCATATCAGCGAAGGACAGGCGGGGCAGGCCATTTCGGTTTCTGGCGCGTTCGCCGTAATGACAAGCCTGTTTATTGCCTCTGTGGCCAAGGGAGTAAATCGCAAATCGCTCCTGTTGGCACTCATTGCAATGATGATTGTGTCAGGCACCGTTGTTTCTCTCGCGCCGAACTATCTTGTTTTTATGGTCGGTCGGGCAATGATTGGTGTTGTGATTGGCGGTTTCTGGTCCATGTCCGCCGCAACCGCAATGCGTCTTGTAGAAGAGCATCATGTGCCGCGGGCGCTAGCTATCTTAAATGGTGGTAATGCTCTGGCAACGGTTATTGCCGCACCTGCGGGCAGTTTTCTTGGTGGTCTGATAGGCTGGCGAGGGGCGTTTTTCTGCGTGGTGCCTGTGGCGGTTGTTGTATTTTTCTGGCAGCTTTTCAGCCTTCCATCTATGGCTAGCGAACGTCACAGACAATCGGCCAGCGTGTTCGCTTTGTTGACACGACCGATTGTGAGGATGGGGATGATCGCCGTCAGCCTCTTCTTTATGGGGCAGTTTACTCTGTTTACCTATGTAAGACCTTTTCTCGAAGCAGTCGCTCACGTTGATGTAGCCACTCTGTCGCTGGTTCTGCTGTCCATGGGGGTTGCAGGCTTTATTGGCACGGCACTGATTGGCGGTGCTTTAAAAAACAGCGTTTACCCAACGCTGATTGTCATTCCGGTTTTAATGGCTTTTCTGGCCGTTGGCCTGTTGATTTGGGGAAAATGGATTATCGTCTCGGCGATGATACTGACCGCATGGGGCTTGTTCGCAACATCCGCACCGGTGGGGTGGTGGACTTGGCTGGCCCGAACCCTACCGCAGGATGCCGAGGCAGGCGGCGGCCTTATGGTTGCAGTCGTGCAGCTTGCGATCACGCTAGGTGCGACGTGTGGTGGCGTTCTTTTTGACAGGATTGGTTATCAGGCTACTTTTTCTGCCAGCGCCGTTGCACTGATTATGGCTGCTTTTCTGGCGTTCAGGACAAGGCAGCTGGTTCGTTCGTTATGATGATCGCCACCATTCGTCGCAGGAAAGGAATCTGGCCAGAGAGGGCGTATTTCGCGCCAACTCAGCTGATACGCATAAAATAAAGCCATGTTCCTCACAATTTTGCCTGGCTTGCTCAAGTAGTGAGGAACGCAACATATGGCCGGGTTATCAGTTAAGAAGCACTGTATTGTGTCAGTCGAGCAGATCTGGCTCTTGCGATACGATCCAGTCCCACAAGGGTTGAAAAGAGAAATAACCACCTTGTTCAGTTCCCACCTGTCTGGCGGTTTTACGCGCTGTTTCAGGAGCAATAGGGCGCACTGTGCCTGCGGCTTGTGCGAGAAGCTGAGCGTGGGCGGCGTTATCCATACTGATAAACCACCATGCTGCGGCTTCAATTGAAGTGCCAACCGTCAGCAAGCCGTGATTTTGCAGGATGAGCGCCTTACGTGGCCCCAGTGTATCGGCCAGCCGGACTCCTTCCTGTTCATCCAGCACGACGCCGGTAAACGGATCAAAAATCGCATGATCTTCATAAAACGCACAGGCATCCTGCGTAATGGGAAGCAGCGGCTCACCTAATGCGGAAAATGCCTTGCCATAAGTCGAATGGGTGTGGGCGGCTGCGATAACATCGGGGCGGGCCTTATGCAGTGCGGAGTGAATGGTGAACCCTGCCATGTTGATGGGACGTTCACCAAACAGGATGGTGCCATCATGGTCGACCAGTTGCAGGTCTGACACCCGGATACGTGAAAAATGTACCCCCAATGGGTTGATCCAATACTGCTCGGGAAACTCCGGGTCTCGCACTGTTACATGGCCCGCCAGTCCTTGGTCGAACCCGTAACGGCCAAATAGCCGAAACGTGGCGGCAAGGCGTTGCTTGCGGTGCAAACGTTCTGCCGCAGCGTTTGCGGAGACAGCATGAGGGGACAGGCTGCGCGTGCGGATATCAGACGATGCTCCTCCCGGTGAATGGCTTTGCGCCGTGTTTTTGGGGGGGAGTGTCTGGTAGGAAGAAACAGTCATGGCGGTCCTGTCTGTAAAACGGGCGGCAGGAATCCACTGCTTTTGTCATGCCACAAAGAGTAAGGGATGCTCTGAATGGGCTGGCAGATTCCATATGCACTATAAATAAACGTTATATGATAAAATTTACCTTAATGAAATCTCCATAAAGAGTGAAATATTGAAATGTAACGCATTTAACGTGCTTATAATGCGTGCCATTGTGGCTCATTGAGCTGCGCTCAAGCGAGGAATGAAAAGAACTTTCTATAAAATACCATAAAAAATACGTAGAATTTAATCTCATCCTTACAGTTTCAGAGAACTCTGCATGACGCTGTCAGTATTGCTCCCGCCGCTTCGCGCCAGATTCCGTGCTTTGGAAGAGGAGCGCGAACGCAAATGGCCCCCTGAAGCTCTGGCTCTGGGTGTTAATCAGCGCGCCACACTGGTGCGTGAACAGGCTCGTGCGGGTGACACCGTGCGCCGTGGCGATGTCCTGCCTCCCGCCGTATTGGTAGATGTGCAGGGCCGCACATATTCCCTTGATACGCTCCTGGCGTCTGGCCCGATCGTATTGATTGTTTTCCGGTTTGGTGAATGCCCCGCCTGTAATATTGCCCTGAATCATTACAGGGATACACTCTGGCCTGCGCTCAAGGCGGCTGGTGTGCCGCTGGTTGCCATTTCCGGGCAACCAGCTCCGGCCCTGCAGGCCTTCAGAGAGCGGCTGGCGCTTGAATTTCCGGTTCTGACAGATAACGGTTTAACGCTGCTGCGTGCACTTGGATTGACCTATACGTACGATGAAGCCTCCCGCAAGGCAGCAATAGCGCGTGGCGATGACAGTGCTCCCCTGAACGGCTTGCCGGATACGTGGGAACTGCCCAAGCCTGCGGTTTTGATTTTAGAACCCGGTCGCATTGTAGATTTTGTCGATATTTCTCCAGACTGGCTGGATCGGACAGAAACCGAGCAGGTTCTGGATGCCCTGGGGTTGGGCAATAACGGCACGGAAAAATATACAAAACGAGGAAGTCTGTAATGCAAAGAGGAATTTTCCCGTCTGTGACTGTTCCCCGGCGTCGATTTTTGACCGGGCTGGGCGGGGGCATTGCGGCGGGTGTGCTGGCTCCCCATCTGGTGCAGGCGCAGTCTGTCGAGTGTGGAGGTTCCTTTACTGCGCCGATCAAGCCGCTACCCAATCCACGCAAACTTACGATTGCATGGAATGAGACCGCCGTATGCGTGGCGGCTGTGCCAGTGGCTAGAGAAAAAGGCTTTTTTGCCAGACATAATCTTGATGTTGATTACGTCAATTTTGGTGGCGCGACTGATCAGCTTCTTGAAGCCATTTCCACAGGCAAAGCCGATGCGGCGCCGGGTATGGTTCTGCGTTGGCTCAAACCCTTGCAGCAGGGTTTTGATGTCAAACTGGTTGCAGGGCTGCACGCAGGGTGCATGTATCTGATGGTGCCTGAACAGAGCCCCATCCGCACGCTGGCTGACTTAAAAGGCAAGACGGTAGGTGTGACTGATATTGGTGGGCCGGACCGGAATTTCTTTTCCATTCGCGTTAAAGAAGCCGGTCTGGATCCTGAAAGTGACGTGTCTTGGCGGGCTTTTCCTGCGGATCTTCTACCGTTGGCCTTACAGCGAGGTGACGTGCAGGCTATTTCAGACAGCGACCCCCTTAGTCTTGGGCAGCGCAAACAGTTTGGTTTGCGCGATATTGATAATAATATGTCGGGAGAGTGGGCGCATACCGCGTGCTGTGTTATTGGCCTGCGGGGCAGTCTTGTGCGGGATGAACCTGACGTCGCACGGGCTGTCACGCGTGCCATTCTGGATGCCGGTGCATGGCTTGCCTGCAACCCTGATGAAGCCGCACGGATTTTCCAGCCGTATGCCCCCCGCGTTTCCGCCAGCGCCCTTGCGGACATGATCCGTATGGAAGGGCATCATCATCAGACGCTGGCCGATCCTCTGCGTACGGAAATAACCCGTTATGCTGAAGCTTTGAAAGACGTGGGAGTTTTTCGCCCATCTTTCGATACCAAGCGCTATGCAGCGCGTGTCACACAGGATCTGTTCGCATGAGTGATACGGGAGCGGAAACTCTCGTGCTGTCAGTCAAAAGCCGCACGAGAGAAATAACAGCACGCCCATCACGCACACTGGCGGCGTGGCTGGCCGGGCCGGTTTGGCTGGCTGGGGCTGCGCTGACATGGCTTTGGGCTGATGCAGACGACTTTCCCGCCACGACCGAGCTGGCTGTTTTTATGGCGGCTATCGGCCTTGTGTTGCTGGTCGCCGCAGCAACCCGCCGTTTGCAGGCTCGTGCTCCGTGGGCGATTGCTCTGGGTGCCGGGCTTGGTGTGTGGGAAATTGTGCAGGCCAAGCTTTTACTACTGCCTCGGCCATTTTTCGGCACACCGCAGGATTTGCTTGATGTTTTTCTGACGGACTGGCCCAAGCTCGGTAATTCCCTTCTGCATTCTCTGTCCGTGCTGGCGGTGGGTTATACGGTTGGCTCCGTACTGGGGATTGCTGTTGGAATAGGTCTTGGTCGTTCAGCCCGTTTTCGCTATTGGGTCCACCCTGTTATGAGAATGCTGGGACCGTTGCCACCGGTAGCGCTTTTGCCGCTAGCATTCGTGCTTATTCCGTCCAGTTGGGTGGCGGGAGAGGCCTTGATGGTTCTGGCTGCCCTGTTTCCCGTGGCCGTGTTGACATGGTCGGGTATCGCCGCCGTTGATCCCGCTTTGCATGACGTCGCGCGCACAATGGGGGCAGGGGAGCGCTTTCTTGTGTTCCGGGTGGCCTTGCCAGCGGCCATGCCGCAGATTTTTGTGGGGCTGTTCATGGGGCTTGTCGGTTCATTCGCCATGCTGGTGGTTGCCGAAATGCTGGGTGTTAAGGCAGGGCTTGGGTTCTATCTCCAATGGGCACAGGGCTGGGCCGCTTATCCTAATATGTACGCCGCTCTGCTTGTGATGTCTGTGATGTGCACAGGCCTCCTTACTCTCCTGTTCCTGCTCCGTGACAAGGTGCTGGTCTGGCAGAAGGATAGGCTCAAATGGTAAGCACACAGAATAATCACGCGGGTGGTGGCCTGACAGTACATCTGGACACCATACATCACGGCTACAGGTTGGATGGTGCTTTTCGTCCCGTTCTTGACGCGTTGGATCTGCGGATTGAAGCGGGTGAATTCGTAGCGCTTCTGGGGCCATCAGGGTGCGGTAAATCCACGCTCCTACGTTTGATTGCAGGGCTGGAAGAGCCCGTATCGGGCTGGATCAGGGCAGATGGGCACCCTGTACGTGGGCCGGGGCCAGATCGTATTCTGATGTTCCAAGACCCGACATTATATCCTTGGCGCACGGTGTTTCAGAATGTCGCTCTGGCACAGGATATTACTGGCAAGCATGATGCGGCGGCAGTTGATGCAGCTATACGGCTGGTTGGGTTGGATGGCTTTCGGGATGCCTGGCCTCACCAGCTTTCGGGGGGTATGGCCCAGCGTGTGGCGCTGGCGCGAGCACTCATTAACCAGCCACGTCTTTTGCTTCTGGATGAACCGCTTGGCAAGCTGGATGCCCTGACACGGCTGACACTTCAAACCGAATTGATGAATCTATGGAAAAAGCGCGGCTTTACGGCCGTCATGGTTACGCATGACGTGGATGAAGCGCTGTTTCTGGCAACCCGTGTCATCACTCTAGGGGGGGCTGGGTCATCCGTTGTATTATCTGACATAGCCATTGATGAAAAACAGCCGAGAGATCGTGATAGTCCACGCATGATTGATCTGCGTCGCCGTATTCTGGAACAACTGGGCTTCCCGCCGCTCACCTGAAGGGAGCAGGTTGGAAAAGCCTTCGATCTAAGGCAGATTTTATCATGGATGGTGCATATTCTCTCCCTCATTATGCAGGGGCGGATCAGGCGGATGCTCTTGCCAGACATTTTGCGCAGCATGCGGCGGAACACGACCGTAATGGCGAGATCAGTTTTAATAATCTGGCATCGTTGCGTGCTGCCGGGCTTTTGGGGCTGGCTATTCCGCAAGAGCAGGGTGGGCTGGGGGCTGATCTACGCCGTGTCGCCGATATCGTCGCACGTATTGCGCGAGGAGATCCCTCAACCGCCCTGATTTTTGCCATGCAGTGCATTCATAGCGTGGGCGTTGCAGGGTCGCCTCTGTGGCCGCAGGATGTGCGTGCGGAAGTCCTGCGCTCGGTTTTGCAGGATGGTGCGCTGATCAATGCCCTGCGCGTAGAGCCCGATCTGGGCACGCCCGCACGGGGGGGTGTACCAGCCACACGGGTGCGCTACAGTCAGGGGCGCTGGCTTCTTTCGGGGAGAAAGATTTTTTCTACCGGTTCCTCTGCCTTGTCATGGGGTATTGTCTGGGGTGCCACTCAGGAAGACACACCACGGATTGGCCAAGTGCTCGTTCCGCTTACAAGCCCCGGTGTGCGGATTGAAAAAAGCTGGCACCAGTTAGGTATGCGCGCCAGTGGGAGCGATACCGTGATTTTTGAGGATGTGGAAATACCCGAACGCTACCTGATCGGTTTTGATGCCCCACCGGGGGTAGAGCGCGAAACATCTGCTCTGGCATTATGGCATGCCATCATTGTCCCGGCACTTTATAACGCTATTGCTGTCTCTGCCCGGGACTGGCTCGTTAGTTTTTTGAAAAACCGCGTGCCGAGTGGATTGGGTAAACCATTATCCAGCCTGCCGCGCTTTCATGCTGTTATGGGCGAAATTGATGGCTGGCTTTTAAGTAATGAAGTACTCCTTGCCCACGGCGTTGAACTAGGCGGGAACGAAAGCGATCTGGCTAAAGGGCGTCAGATCAAAAGACTGGTAACGGAAAACGCGATAGCTGCAGTCGCACGAGCGGTTGAAGTAACGGGCAATCCGGGCTTAAGCCAGAATAACCCCTTGGAACGGCACTACCGTGACGTGCTGTGCGGTCGCATTCATACACCTCAGGCAGATGTCGTGCTTGAGCAAGTAGGGCGGCGCGCCTTTGAGGCGTGACTGGGCATTGGTTTAGGGTAGTGCTTGCCCTTTCATGATTGATCGCAATCAATCACTTTTCCCTTATTTTATTTTCCGTAAAAACAAAGTGTTTTAGAAAAAATACTGTTTTTTATGGGAAATAGAATCAATGACATTCCATGACCGAAAACCGCGCCCGCATCTTGTGCTGGGCGCGTATCTCAGTGGCGCGGCGACTAATGGTGACGCATGGCGACAGCCAGAGGATGATATTGACGCAGACACCGATTTTTCTCGTTACGCTCACTACGTCAAAATTCTCGAAGAAGGAAAATTCGATAGTCTGTTCCTGTATGACAATGTCATTCCTGTAGCTGATACGACAACGCTTGAATACAACACAGGGTTCCCCCGCTGGGATACATTTACGCTTCTTGCCGGTCTTGCCGTAGCATCGCGCCATATTGGTCTGATCGGTACGGCTAGCACAACGTTTAACGAACCTTACAATATTGCCCGTAAGGTCTTGTCGCTTCACCATCTCAGCGGCGGTCGTGCAGGCTGGAATGTGGTGACAGCAACAGGCGGCGGTGAAAATTTTAACCTGCCCAGCCATATGAACCATGCAGAACGCTACAGTCGAGCTCAGGAGTTTTATGATGTTGTTGCAGGGCTGTGGAGAACAGTTTCCCCTGAAGCCCTTGTAAGGGACAAGCAGAGTGGGCAATGGGCTGACCCTTCGCGTATTACGCCACTTAATCACAAAGGTCGTTATTTTTCCGTCAAAGGACCGCTGAACACGCCTCCGCCTACCCGTACGGCAGGTTTTCCGGTTATTGCTCAGGCAGGTTCATCTGAAGATGGACGCGATCTGGCCGCACGGATTGGTGAAGTAATTTTTACGGCTGAATATGATCTGAAAGAGGCTATTGCTTTCCGCCAGGACATTCTGGCCCGTGCTGCGTATTACGAGCGCGGAGCTGATCATATTCGTATTCTTCCCGGGCTTGCTCCTATTGTGGGTCGCACATCAGAGGAAGCACAGGAAAAGCTCGGCCGTTATCTGTCTTATCTTGACCAAGAGGAAACCCTGCGAGCTTTCGCAAATTATGCCAGTCTGGGAATAGATCTGGCATCATGGCCACGCGGGCAAGCCATTATCCTGCCTGATACGTTGGCGCAAACCAATAGTCATAAAAGCCGCCAAAGCCTGATTGCCCGCTGGATAAGGGAGCAGGCTCCGACACCGGATGATGTGCTGCGCTTTTTCAATCGTGGTGGTCACAGACTGCTGGCGGGTACGCCGACAGATATAGCGGATCATGTTCAGGAATGGTTCGAAGCCGGAGCGGTGGACGGATTTAATATCATGTTCACATCGGCTCCAACAGGGATCGAGGATTTCGTTCGCCTTGTCGTTCCTGAGTTACAGAAACGTGGTGTTTTCAAAAAAGATTATCTGGGATCTGGTCTTCGTAAAAATCTTGGACTGCCCAACGCTCTCAACATTCAGAACAATTCCTGACGCGTGCGCTTTGTGTGCAGGATTTAAATAAAGGATAGGTTATGGCACGCTCAGCTTGGCGTTTCTCTGAAAAACCGGCCCCTGTTTACTGGCTACCCCTATTTTTTTCACTTGGTTGCACAACCGCTTTGCATGGTGTGGCATCGGCTGCGGTGTCCGCTGATGAAACCCACGAGCATGCCGAGCATGAACATGTAAGCCACGAGCATATCGGGCATGAACATGTGGCCTCTGAACCGGCGACACACCATCATGCAGCCCATACGGCAGGGCATGGCACGGCGCAACCAGCAGGGCATGGCGCGGAGCACGACAGTTCAGCCCATGCAGGCCATACACCGCCGGGTGATATAAATGCCAGAGAGCAGGAAGATATTCTGGTACATCACCATCGCTCCAGTAAGGTTGAAGCCGCATGGAAGGTGCTGCGTACGATCCCTGGCGCGACCAACATTATTGATTCGAAAGATACTGCAAAACGCAGCAATGCAACCAATGCAGATATTTTCAAATTTCAGCCCGGCCTTTATGCGCAGGCAGCTTGCGGTGGGGATGATCTACGTATTTCATCGCGCGGCTCTGGCGTGCAGGATGGGGTTTCCGCTACCCGTTGGGGGATCATGTTCTTTTTTGATGGCCTGCCGATTACCACGGTTGCAGGTGCGGTCAATGAACTGATGGAGCCGCTGGGCATTCAGTACACGGAAGTTCTGCGTGGCGGCAGCGCTCTCGATATGGGGGGAACACAGCAGGGCGGAGCGATCAATTTCATTACCAAAACCGGGTATGATGCGGATCGCTATCAAGCGCGTGTTGAAGCGGGTAGCTTTGGTTATGTCAAAGAGCAGCTCAGCTCTGGCGGTGTTTATGGTAAGAACGATTATTATATCAGTGTGACCAATTCTTATCGGGGTGGATATCAGAACAATACGCAGGCCGATAGTTTTGGGATTAACGCCAATTACGGCTTTAAATTTAATGATTCTGTTGATACACGCTTCTTCTTTCGGTATCGGCAGACGCGGGAAGGATATCCGGGCTATCTTACCCGCGATCAGATTGCGCAGGATCCGCGTCAATATCAGAAGGGTTACAGCTACTCGCATACTCTTGAGCCCGGTAGCTATTTTATCGGTAACAAGACAACCGTGCGTTTTGATGATGCGTCAAAGCTGACTGTCGGCTTTGATTACCAGAATACGCCCATGGATCACCGTTGGCCTGCATATCAGCTTGTTTACGGTCTGCAGAACGCATCAACCATGATAGATTATACCCGTGAGGATACGTTGTTTTCACGGCATGATACAACGCATGTTGGTGTTTATACGACGAGTATTCTGGATCTGTATGAAGATATCAAGGTCGCGGGAAATGCCGCCGGTGTCGCTGCATATGGCAAATATGGTTTGAGAACTGGTGATAATATTGCCCATTACAACTGGGGTGGAAGCACAACCACATTTCATATCAGTAATGAATATGAGCTCTTCCATAATTTCTTTGTTACGGCAGCTGGCGCGCTAACCTATGCACCACGCGATATATCCATTTCCTATCCTACGACATCTAGCTTGAGCACATCGTCCCTTTATTTTCAGCCGCGTGCGGCATTTCGTTATCTTATAAACAAGGATTTTCAGTTTTATGGCAGCGTAACCAGAGGGGCAGAACCGCAGTCGAACTGGCGTTATCAGTCAGGCTCCGTGTTTACCTCTGGTGCGGCCACTGGACTGGTCTCCGGGTTTACCGACGTCAAACCCACGACGGCCACGACATTTGAGGTTGGTATGGAAGGTAAATGGCTTTCTACTGATTGGAGCCTGACTTACTACCATGCGGCCATACGGAATGAACTCCTGACTGTCATTACGCCTGAATCACAGGCAACCAATACGACGATTACGGCCAACGCAACGCCCACGACACATCAGGGGGTGGAACTTTCGACTCATTCAGTACTGTACAACTGGTCTGGTGGGGTACTATCGTTAAGGCAGGCTTATACGTATCAGGATAATCGGTTTAATAATGATCCCCGTTTTGGTCAGAACAGGCTTCCTGGTATTCCTGAGCATTTTTATCAGGGTCAGGTACATCTGGATCTGAAAAGCGGGCCGTATTTTGCCTTCGATACGCAGGTTTCCTCGGCGGTTGAGGCATCGTATGATAATAATTACAAATCTGCGGCGTATCATATCTTTAATGCTCAGCTTGGTTATCAGTGGCCGGGCAAGCATCGGATGGTCTATTTAGATCTACATAATCTTGCCAATACACACTATGCAACTGCTGTTATTCCGACTTATACGGTTAAGCCGGGTACACAGGCTGCAACTATGCTGCCCGGCGATGGGTTTGGCATATTTGCCGGAATAGACATTGGTTTTAATTGAGAAGTGTAAATGAATAACGTCAGCCTCTCCTCGAATAGTTATCAGATCAAACTTTTACTAACGCAGTTGCGCACTGTGGTTGGAGAGCGGGATGTTCTGAGTGCTGAACGCGATATGGCCTTTTATACTAGGGGCATGCGTTTTGGCCGGGGAGAGGCGCAGGCGGTTGTGCTGCCGCGCACGCTGCTTACCCTGTGGCGGGTATTGCAGAGCTGTGTTGAGCATGATGTCATTGTGCTGATGCAGGCCGCCAAAACTGGCGTGACAGGGGGCTCTACCCCCTATGGGTCTGATTATGACAGGCCGGTTGTGGTTGTCAGTACCCGGCATCTGGCGGGTGTGCAGGTTATTGATGAGGCTCGTCAGGTTATTGCTTTTCCCGGCTCCACACTGACAGAACTGGAAAATGCGCTCAGGCCGCTGGGTAAGGAGCCGCATTCGGTTATTGGCTCGTCCTGTATCGGGGCTTCGGTTGTAGGGGGAATTTGCAATAATTCTGGAGGCTCTTTGGTGCGACGTGGCCCGGCCTTTACGGAAAAATCGCTTTTCGCACAGATCGACGCCGATGGTCAGTTGAAGCTGATTAATAATCTGGGTATTGCTTTGGGCGACTCTCCTGAAGAAATCCTGAGCAATCTTGTTGCCGGTACCTATACAGCAGGCCATGCGCCAGATTGGAACGGGCGGATATGGGCAAGCGATTATGCAGATAAGCTGCGTGATGTTTCAGCCGATAGTCCCGCGCGCTATAATGGCGACCCTGACTATTTATGCGAAAGCGCGGGTTGTGCTGGAAAACTGGCGGTTTTTGCCGTGCGGTTGCCGACATTTGACGCATCACCCAAAACTACCACATTTTATATTGGCTCCAATAGTGAGGCGGATCTGGTTGCTTTGCGCCGATCGCTACTGCAAAAACTGTCACGCCTGCCCATTCAAGCTGAATATATTCATCGTAATGCTTTTGATCTGACATTGCGTTACGCCAAGCATGTTTATAAAGCGATCCGCCGTTTTGGCCCCGAGCGCCTGCCTGATCTGATTATGCGTAAAGCACAGATTGAAAAATATATCAGGGCAACCCGTATCCTTCCCGCCAATACGCTTGATATTGTGATACAACTACGCAACAGGTTGACGCCCCATGGCTTACCCAAGCGGCTAGCTGCCTACCGGACGCGCTTTGAACATCACCTGATGATCAAAACGGATAAGGAAGACGCCACGGAAATACACGCCCTGTTGCAAGAACACCTTAACCAGGACAGCAGTGCTTTTTTTGAATGCACTCAAGATGAGGCGCGTGACGCTTTTCTGCTACGGTTTAGCGTGGGCGCATGTACGCTAAATTACTGCGAAGCTCACGGCATTGATACCGATGAAAGGCTTGTCGCTTTCGATGTGGCTTTGCGTAGAAACGACCCACACTGGCGGTTGACACTGCCAGAGGCTTTGCGTGAACAGGTTTTGCTGGAATCCTGTTGCGGTCATTTTTTCTGCTTCGTCAATCATCAGGATTATATTCTTAAACCCGGTTACGATCCCGCCGAATTTAAATGTCAGGTTATGGTATATCTAAACGAGCGGGGGGCTCGTTACCCGGCAGAACATAATGTGGGGCATCTGTATCAGGCCGCGCCTGACTATGTTCAGCAGATGAAGGCGCTTGATCCAACAAACAGCTTTAACCCTGGAATAGGTAAGACAAGCCGTAAAAAATTCTGGGCTTAATGCCGCTTAAAAACTTGAGCCTTCCTCATCGCTGGTTTTGATCTTTCTGCTTTGACCATTGCTGCATGAGGAAGGAAAATCCCTGATCTGAAACAGCTCAGGACAGAAGCCGTAAAACTGGTAGAAACGGAACATATTCCGTGCGGGAATCATTTTCGGCTTACCCAACCAGTTCCGGTGCATGTTTGTTTGTTGGGGATTACGTCTGCCGTGCCTGATAGTTCGTTTGTTCTGCCGGTTCTTGATCTTGCGCACTTTACGCAAGGGGGCGATCTTAAAAACCGTTTTCTTGATGACCTGCGTAACGCTGCGCATAAGGCTGGTTTTTTCTATCTGATTGGGCATGGTGTGCCTGAAAGCCTGAACAGAGAAATTTTACAGCAATCAGCACGCTTTTTTGCCTTGCCGGAAGAAGCCAAGAATCAGGTCGCCATGATTAGGTCTCCGCATTTTCGTGGTTATAATCGCGAAGGGCTGGAATATACCCGTGGCCAACGAGACTGGCGTGAACAGATGGATATTGGGGCGGAGCGCCCGGCACTCCTACACGACCGGCAGGGGCCAATCTGGCAGCGTTTGCAAGGCCCTAATCAATGGCCTGAAGCCCTGCCGGATTTCCGAGAGATTGTACTACACTGGCAAGAGCGTATTACCACTGTCTTGACCCGTATTCTGCAAGCGCTGGCGCTTGCACTCGGACAGGATGAGCGGGTGTTCAGCCCGGTTTGTGATGAGGTGCCACATCAGCTTCTGAAGCTGATCCGTTATCCGGCCCGCCATCATTCTCAGGGCCAGCAGGGTGTTGGTGCTCACAAGGATAGCGGGTTACTGAGCCTTATTTTGCAGGATGAGCAAAGTGGGCTGGAAGTTGAAACCGCCCCCGGGATATGGACAGCGGCCCCCCCGCGTAAGGGTGCCTTTGTCGTCAATATTGCCGAATTGCTGGAAGTCGCAACGGGCGGTTATCTGCGGGCCAGCGTGCATAGGGTTGTCAGTCCACGACCGGGACTTGAGCGTTTGTCGGTGGCATTTTTTCTTGGGGCCAGACTGGATGCCCAGATGCCAGTCCTAAATTTGCCACCTGCGTTGGTAGCGGAGACGCGGGGCGTTACGGTTGATCCAGATAATCCACTGTTTTCTCAGGTTGGCCTGAACGCCCTTAAGGGGCGGCTGCGCTCACACCCTGATGTTGCCGCACGGTATCATGCTGATCTGGTAGGCAGAGGCTTGTTGGATGTCGTTGCAGAGCAGTAGAGGCCTCTGATGAGATTATTCCTTCAGGCTGGCCGGATTGCAGGGGGAATTTTCTGTAATTTTACCACCAGCGTATCAAGTGCGGACAAAAAGCGCGAACGATCGGCCTTGCCAAAGGCAGAGCCATGCGGAGTTATGATACCAGCCGAGCGCAGGTCGGTCATAAGGTTCCGGGTGGCAAGAGCCATCCCAATTGCATCGGCATCCAACCGGCGTCCTTTGGGTTCGAGTACCACAGCACCCTTTTCTATGCACCGTGCGGCCAGCGGAATATCTGAGGTAATCACGATATCCCGTTCCACGGCTCTTTCAGCTATCCAGTCATCCGCAACATCAGGCCCGGCATCGACAACAACGCGTTCGATTAATGGTGAGTGTGGTACAGCAATCATTCTGTTTGAAACAACATAAGCATGCAGGCTATACCGGCCTGCAACCCGATATACTTCGTCTTTTACCGGGCAGGCATCTGAATCAATAAATATCCGTGTCATGGGATAAGAATGCCGGAATTTTTATTCCAGAGCAAATGTTCCACACGATTGTTGGATTTCGTTCACGGAAGCGAAGGCTATCTGTTTGGCAGGGTTTGCTTGATGGGGGCGATATGACCAGATAGGGGAGTAAGGTGTCTTTCCTATCTTTTATGCAAGGATATTGATCCCGTGCATCGTTTGGTTTTTGGCGTTCCCATACTGGTTGTCATCCTTAACTGGTTATGGCCGCTACCTTTGCCAGTTGCGGTGAAGATATGTGGGGCGCTGCTGGTGATTGTGGCAGGGTTTTATTATGACTGGTGCCGACTGTCTTCGGGTTCCATGTTCGCACCTGAATTCCCTCGCCCCCTTATTATCCTGTTCAACTGGGCGTTTGGCACCATTGCGTTACTCACGATCTTCCAGATCGCACTTGATCTTGGGGCCTTGATAGTGGCGTTAGCAACATGGCAGCCTGTGTCTATCCCTACCAATGCGCGGGTGTTTGCAGGAGGTATGGCGGCTCTGCTTGCCGCTATCGGGGTAGCCAATGCGCTTCGCATACCATCAGTCAGGAATGTGAGTGTAACAATCCGCGGTCTGCCACCGGCATTCGATGGCTATCGGTTGGTGCAATTGACCGACCTGCATATCAGTCGGCTTTTTTCGACCAGATGGGCGCAATCCGTTGTGGAACGGGTTAATGCCGTGGGTGCGGATGTCATTGTCGTTACGGGTGATTTTATTGATGGTTCCGTTGCGATGCGACGGGCTGATGTTGCGCCCTTTGCCCAGTTGCACGCCCCTGATGGTGTGCTGGCCATTCCGGGCAATCATGAATATTTCTTTGATTATGATGCGTGGATGAAACACCTTTCAGCATTGGGGTTCAGGCTGCTGCTGAATAGTCATATCATCATGACGCGCGGGACAGATACTTTGGTTTTTGCTGGTGTTACGGATCGCTCTGCCCCTCGATATGGGCAGGCTGGCCCGGATATGGATGCAGCACTGCGCGATTGTGCCGATGGGGCATGTGTCGTGCTGCTTGATCACCAGCCCGGAGATGCACGAACCGCAGCCGCACGCGGTATTGCATTGCAACTGTCAGGCCATACTCATGGTGGAATGCTCCCCGGCCTCGACAGGCTTGTGGCACGCGGGAATAATGGTTTTGTGTCTGGCCGTTATACCGTTGGTGGTATGGTGCTTTATGTCAGCAATGGAACAGGTCTGTGGCCGGGTTTTGCGCTCCGGTTGGGCATTCCATCAGAGATTACCCTCTTCCATCTGAAAACCGACAGGGCAGGGTAATCTCATGTTGGCCCGAGCGTATGAGAATGCTCAGGCCCGCTTGGAATAGGGGGCTGTTTGGTCAGCCCCACTACCGTGAGCAGATGGGTTTATGCTGCGGCGCGTGTGCTGACACCAAGGCGAAAACCTGCCTGTTTCAGTGTCTTGATCGAGGCTTCAGCGTATTTTCCTGTCAGGGGCGTGACATTGGAAGGTGCGCACCAGAAGCTGAGAGAGACCTGAATATTGGCGGGCTGCGGCAGGAACGAAACGCTGGGTACAGGGCTGTTTAGAACCAGCGGTTCATTTTGCACCAGCTCAAGAAGCAGGGCGCGCGCTTTGTCGGTATCGTCGTTATAATCAATCAGCAGGCTGACAGAAGCCAGGCGTTTGTCTTCCTGCGATGTGTTGACGACGATATTGTTGGAAAGATTGCCGTTTGGCACATAAATAATTTCGTTTGTGGCGCCACGCAGCACCGTGCGGAACATCTCGATGGACTCTACCGTGCCTGTGCTGCCGCCCGAGGTAATGGAATCCCCAACCTTGAAGGGGCGAAAAAGCAGGATGAGAACTCCTCCTGCAAAATTGGCGAGGCTACCTTGCAAGGCCATGCCAACAGCCAGACCAGCAGCACCCAGCACGGCAACAAACGACGTGGTGGCAATACCGACCATGGAGGCAACGCTGATCAGCAGCAGGGCCTTAAGAAAAAGCCCGACGACACTGAGCAGAAAGCCTCGAAGCGTGGGCTCGATATGGCTGGCCGCCATCATCTGCCCTAGACCGCGACTGACCATGTTGATAATGGCCCAGCCCACCAGCAGCACAATAATGGCAAGCACAAGCTGGCTGGCATAGCTCATGATGGCGGGTAGCCAGCCGTTCAGCTGTGTCCAGAGTGAATTAACCTGATGTTCCATGAATATCCCTAAGCGTTAATGAGGCTGTAACCTCATGCACCATATTCAAAAATGTATGGTATTTATCGGGCAGCCGGAATGTCGGATCTAGCCCGTGGCTCTGGCCTCATTCCACAACGGGTATGAGGCCAGGCAAACGGATGGGGACGAAGCGTTATTTACCCACAACCGCACAGGCAACGCGATCTCCCGCACCACCGATTGGCTGCGTCTGGTAGTCATCAGGTTTGGCGTGAATGACGACAGATGAACCATCCGCATCCAGTAGGGCAGGGCGTCCGCCATTGCCGTTAAAGGAAACCAGCGGCGAGAACAGCTCAACCGTAACGCTGCCATCTGTCGCTACGTAGATGTTGGGCAGGTCGCCTGCATCGTTAGCGTCGGCGTTTAGCAGGCCGTGTACAGGTTTGGTTACGCCATGCGGGTGAATATGGCCGCCAGCGCTCTTGAATGCGGGTGGGGTGCAGTCGCCTTTTTCATGAAAATGCACACCGTGCCAGCCGGGGGTGAGGCCAGTTGCGGCAATACGCAGGATAACCCCTTTGGGGGCCTCTGTAATCTCGACCGTGCCGTGAGCTGCACCGTCGCTGCTCTTTATGTCTCCGGTCAGCTTATCCGCGGCAAAAGCGGAGACGGGAAGGGCCAGCAGGCCGATGCTCAGCGCCGCGAGCCGGTTTTTCCACGAATGGATTGGCATATGTCTCTCCTTCAATGCGGAGCAGGATGGCTGAAGCGGCCATGCCCCGCGTTTTTTAAATGCGATCAAGCTGCATGGGGTAACTGCGGGCTTAACATTTTCTCCGCCCGGATGTTCCCAAGGCAAGGAATATTATGAGGAGCAGCTTATGCAGGGCGTCAAGGCCATGCCGCAGTAAGGGGAGCAGGCAAAGGAAGCATGAGACGGATTGTAACTGAAAGGGCCATTCCTATGGCTGGAATGGCCCTTCACTCAGTGCAAATTTTTAAGTGATCTAAGGCCCGCGAGCGCGCTCAGGAGAGCAGGAGAACAATCACCAGCCCCCACATGGTCAGCAGCGTGTTGCTGACGGCATAGGGCACGGTATAGCCCAGCATTGGTACATTGCTTTTTGCCACATCGGCTATCATGGCGACAGAGGCCGTGCTTGTTCGAGCGCCCCCGCAACAGCCGAGGTTAATCGCAGGGTCGAAGCGGAAAATATATTTGCCGATAAAAGGGGCGAGTGTCATGGGAATTGCGCTGGCAAAAATGCCCCAGAAAAAAATGTTAACGCCCGCTTCCTGTAGCCCTTTGATAAAGGTAGGCCCGGCTGAAATACCCACCACGGCAATAAAAATATTTAACCCCACCGTATTCATAAACCAGACGGACGCCGCTGGAATACTACCCAGACGCGGCGTTACTCCCCTAAGCCAGCCAAGGATCAACCCTGCTATCAGTGCGCCACCGGAAGAAGACAGCGTAATGGGGATGCCCGCCACAGGCAGAACAAGGGAGCCAAGCAGGCCACCAACAAAGATACCAGCCCCCACCAGCACCATACTGGTTACATTGGTCGGTCGGTCAGCATAACCAGCGGCGTTGACAACACGTTCGACATTCCGCCGACTTCCCGTAATGCTGATGATGTCTCCACGATTGATGGCGGTTTCGGACAGAACGGGAATTTCAACATTCATTGAACCGCGGCGAATGCTGTTAATGTAAATGCCCTCGGCATAAGGCGCGGTTGAGAGTTCCCGGAGTTTGCGCCCGTCCAGAGCTTTACTGGTAATGACGACATCAACCGTTTCGATGGGAATGTCGATCAGTTCACGATCTGAAATTTCTTCCGCGTGATTCGACCAGTAAACCAGGGCATCATGCGGGCCGGAAACTGCAACAATATCTCCTTCCCGCAATACAGTTGTATTATCGAAAGGTATGATTTTTCCATTGCGGCGTAGATTTTCAAGGAAAATACGGGATTGTGTGGCGCATTCTGCTTCCTCCACGGTTTTCCCGGCAATCAGTCCAGCCGTTTTCAGTTTGTACGCCCGAACAATATATTCATGCCACGCGGTTTCAGCATTTTCATTCACGGGTTTGATGTTCATCTCGCGTTCGTAGCGCTGGCATTCCTGTTCAAGGTTAATGCCAAGCAGCTTGGGGCCGAGAAACGCCAGTATCCAGCCAGTTCCCACCGTGCCGAACAGGTATGTGACAGCATAAGCCACAGGTATTGCATTCAGCTCTGACTGGATACGCTCTGGTGACAGAGAACTGCGGTTGATCGCGTCTGTTGCCAGACCGATTGAGGCGGAAATGGTCTGTGATCCGGCAAGTAGGCCCTCGGCCATGCCGGGGCCATAACCAGAAATACGGGCTGCCGTATAAATACACCCCAGACATAAAAAAGAGATGATCACCGCAAAAAGAGCCTGTGGCAGACCATCATTTGCAATGCCACGGACAAACTGCGGCCCGACACCAAAGCCGACAGCAAAGAGGAACATAATAAAAAAGACGGACTTAACCTGCGGCGAAATCGTAATGCCGACCTGCCCCACAAGTACGCCCACCAGCAGCGTTCCCGTAACGGCACCAAGGCTGAAACTGCCGAATCTTAAGGCGCCAATCCAGAAACCGATCGCCAGTGTCAGAAAAATGGCCAGTTCCGGCGAGGCACGGAGTGTCTCTGCGATCCAATGCAAGATCATCTGTAAGCCCTTTACACATGGGGTGGCCCGAGACCGGGAGCCAGTCCTGCAATACGCCTCCACCGGAATTGCTCCTGTGGAGGCGTCATTAAGTGGGAAATAGAATGAACGGCGGTGCCGCAGGCTTAACGTTTAAGCAGCTTAAGCCCCAGAGCTTTGTTAAAGCCGTGAATTTCCTTCACATCCAGTTTACGCATGAAATCCACAATTTCCTGCGTAATGACCTGTCCCGGCACCATGATGGGAAAGCCCGGAGGGTAGGGAATGACAAAATTGGCAGAGACAAGCGTTGGGCCAGACTGTAGGCGCGTGTCGAGTTCCTGACTGTCCAGCGGCAGATATTCGCATTCTGCTTCGTTGTAGGCATCATAGAAGGCACGCCGGATATCGCCATGCAATGTGTCGCCGGTTGTATCTTCCCGGTAGCGATCATCAAAACAGCTAAAGTTGGGGAGTTTGGGCAGATCATCAACCAGTTCACGCACCTGATGAGCAAAAGCCTTGCGATAACCTTCACCATTTTCAAGAATCTTAGCTTCCAGATCCATTGCAATATCAACTAAAACACGAATCAGCAGGGCAATATCGCTGCGGGTATTATTGATGTTGGACTGCAGCAGGATGCTGTTGCGTGAGGTTTTGTTAAGCTGGATATTGAATTTTTCGGCCAGAATATTCTTGAATGTTGTGCCGTCAAAACCAGCATGACCGCAAGACAATGTCATACGGGTGGGGTCGAGAAGAAACTCGTCATCCTTGATGGACTGGATTGCCTTCCCCCAGCTTATATCCGGGTCATTATAATCATCCAGACCGGACTGGCGGAATGCTTCAGGGATCATTTCAGCATTGCTGAGCACCTTGAAGTATTTTGAGATAATAGGGTGGCTGTTAACCTGTTTACGGATTTCCAGAGAAATCTGCAAAGCGTTGGCGACTAGGCCATACCCTTCAAGCTGCATCTGCCTGCGTGCCACATCCAAAGAAGCAATGATCTGCTGGTTTGGGCTGGTTGAGGCATGTGTAAACACGGCTTCGTGGAACTGGGATTCTACATGCTCAAAGTCCACATCCTTTACCAGAACGATCGACCCCTGACGCAAAGCCGACATGGATTTATGCACTGAATTGGTCTGATAAATGCGCAGCCGAACCGCGCGAGGATCAGGCACAAGACGCGTCGAGAGCAGAGTATCCTCAGACGGATTCTCTCCTAGTGCTTTCTGTTGATCTTCCCACGCAGCAATAGCCTCAGGTTTTGCGAGCTCTTCAGTCATTACGGCTGCGGCACCCATGGCTGTGCGCTGCCGTAGCAGCGGAGACCAATGTGCGAAGCCAAACCATGCCTCATCCCATAGGAAAATAAGATCGGGCTTAATGGCCAGACATTCTTCCATCACGCGGCGGGTATCATATACATGGCCATCGAATGTGCAGTTGGTCAGATCGACCATTTTCACACGATCCAGCTCCCCCTGTGCTTTCAGCTTTAACAAGGCCTGCTTGATCGTTTTTAGCGGTACGCCACCGTACATCGAGTATTCGATAAGCGGGAAAGCTTCGACATAGTAAGGCTGCGCACCCGCCAGAACGCATCCGTAGTGGTGCGATTTGTGGCAGTTGCGGTCAAGGATGACGATGTCGCCGGGGGCGAGCAGCGCCTGCAATACCATTTTGTTACTGGTGGATGTGCCATTCGTGACAAAAAAAGCATGGTCCGCGCCAAAAGCGCGCGCGGCCATGTCCTGCGCCTCCTTAATGGTACCGGTAGGTTCAAGCAGGCTATCCAATCCCCCAGTGGTGGCAGAGCTTTCCGCCAAGAAAAGGTTGGGGCCGTAAAACTCGCCCATATCGCTAATCCAGTTTGACGTAAAAACGGACTTACCGCGGGCGATAGGCAGCGCATGAAAGGTTGCGATCGGGCGTTGGGCGTAGCGTTTGAGATTATCAAAAAAGGGCGTTTTATAGCGTTTGCGTATGCCTTCCAGAATGGACAGATGCAGCTCTAGCGGTTCTTCCATCTGGTAGAAAATTCGGTTGATGATACGGATCTCGGGGCGACCGGCCAGAGTTTCGATATTACGGTCGCTCAAAAGATAAATATCGAGTTCAGGACGGATTTTCCGAATGGCCTGCGCCAGCTGAATAATCTGCACTTCATCATCTCCAGTGGGGGAGATGTCGATGAGACTGCGAAAAACATCCAGCAGCGGATTAGCTTCACCGCCTTCCGATGCAAACCCTTCGTAAAGAACAACTGCGCCAATATCAGGATTGAGCAGGATAGCCGTCAGTGCATCGGGGGCATTACCCACGATCACGGCCTGATAAACGAAATCATCCTCAGGCCTGCGGACACCTGCCACTTCTTCCTGAATCAAACGCCAGCGTGCCGGGCTATGCGGGACAACGCTCAATACTTCAAAATATGGTCGGCTCTTGAGGTGTGTAATGGCCTGGGGCAAGCGGTTGAGGGGCTCATCTTCGAGTTCCTCAACATTCCATGCCGTGACATCACGATGATATTTTTTTGAGATGATCGTGGTGGAAATGCGCTGGGCAAGCCGCAGAAAGGCTTTGGCATCGTCATCCTCCAGCCAGCTATTCAGGCGTTCAAGCAGTAGGGTGCCCGGATAAGCAAAAAAGCGCTCTACAGCTTTGAGGTCTGTCAGAGCCGCCACAAGTGCGGTTTTGGTCGTATCTTTATGGGAATCTGCCCATGCGCGGGCAAGAGAGAGAACGGAAAGCCAGCGATCCGCGCGGAGTGCGGGCGTGGCTAAAGCGGTGCTGATCAGGGAATGCGGCGTCTCTTTGGATGATACGGGGTAAATCATGGCACGTTTCCTCTTTCCAAGGCGAAATCAGGAGCTGGCGCGTAGGCAGTCTTCAGCTCTTGTGTTTTTTGGTGGGGGAGGCTGTTTTACTTGCTGACAGGGATTGTCACGAGCGCACCGGGCGTTTGTGAGGTTTTCGAGAGTTCGAAAAGCATTTGCGTGATGGTGAAAGCCAGCTTGCTTTCAAAATCCCTTTTGTCGATCCAGTAGTAATAGTTGTCATAATAAACCGAGACAAAAGCCTGTTTCGGGTCATCATGACTGGAGTGAACGGTAATCAGAGAGCGGTCTTCATGATGGACGGGAACATCAACATGCGAGGTTGTGCTGCCAGATGTCACCTCGTCATCAGGAACCTGAATTTGGTAGGCAACCTGACCCAAAATACTGAGCATGCTGCGGCTGAGTATTTTTATCTCTCCGGGGCGAGGCTCTCCTACGCCGTAAACAACTTCCATCCGATCATATTTCGGAGAAAAATTCAGAAGTTCTCTAGTTTTTTTGACAACGCCCAGAAGGGTTGGGTCAGTGGTTGACGCAATGCTCAGATAGACATGATTTGTCGGCAATGATTTGCCTGACGGATCAGAGGTTTGCTGCAACTGGATACCAAGAAGGCCAGCAGCCTGCAGTTGGCGAAGGTCATAGATAAGTTCGAAAAAATTATCGATATTGGGGTCAATATGATCGTCTATATCGCCTTTATTGCGCGAAAATGGTCTATTATTACTCATCATATTGATAGATTGGATCGAAAGCCGCAACAGAACATCAATAGGCAACCCACCCATTGCTAATGGCAGCAGCGTGGCGGGGGGTAACGGACGCAGGAAGCTATGAGCATAGGCATCGCCTGTGACAGGCTGAAAAGTAAAGGTGGGGCTTTCCTGCAACTGGGCGGCCAGGCCACCATTAGGCCTGATTGGAAAAGTGTCCGATGCAACACCCACAAAAGCACTACGCTGTAGCTGATAGCCCGAAATTAACTGTGTGGTGTCAAGCAGGCCCGGTGTATCCGCGTATCGTAGGCGGATCAGGTTCATTAAGGTCTGTTTTTTGTTCGATTCAATGATGGATGTTGAATACTGATCCTGATCTTTTCCTAACCGATAGTTTCCCAAGCTGTAGCAGCCGGTTAAAAAAGGTAAGAATGAGAAAGACAATATCCTAAGAGCTAAACGCCTCATTTTTTGCCTTCCACTCAACTCAGAATTTTCATACTTTTTGAATGTAATCGGAAATAGCTAATTTTTCTTAAACAGGATCAGCACTCTCCATTATGGGGAGTGCTGATCACGCAAACATTATGGGAGTGGGTTCAATATCCATTGGTTGGGTGAACCGGGCTGACAGGCTGGAACGCTGATTATGAGTGAGTGCGCGTTTTACGCCAGAGCAGAAAAGCGCGCCGCACCCCTATGATCATGCCAGATAGAAACAGCATAGAAACACCGCATAGCAGCGGGAATATGCCCCACAGGCGAGCGGCAGGCGTTCTCAGCCACGGCAGAAAATTCATATCATGCAGACCATAAACAAACCAACGGGACTGTCTGGCAGCTCTGTCAAAAGCTGCCAGTTCCTCGCCTGTCTGGGCGTCTATATAAAACAGCACGCCGTTGTCATGGCTTAATCGGATTACCGGGAAGTGGCGGAGGTGTGTTGTACGGTTAAAATAATATGAATCAGGTGTTGTTAAAAACCGTGCCGAATGCCCGAGCATGGACGGGTGCAAGGGCAGGGGGGTGAGGTCTTTGTCTAGGCGGTCACGATGTCCGTCCTGTGCCGTCGTGGCTAGAAAAATATGTCCAGACAGGAACGCGCCGCGTACATCAGTCCAATCGTTGGTGTTGCATGCAGTCATGCGTTGAAGAACGGCTAGAATATCCAAGCCACTCACGCTACCTGTTACCTGCACGGGGTTAAGAGCAGCTTTGCTGCTTTCAAACAGGCCAGCAGGTGTCATGGTCAGGAAACCGGTGGTTATCCAGACAAGTGCGAGCATACCAAAAAGCATGCCGAAGAGATGGTGGAATAGGTGCCAGCGTCGATAGGCAGAAAATGGCCAGCGACGGCGCAGGCACAAAAAGCCGACCAATAGGCCGGTTCCGGTCAGGAAAACACCTGTGCCGGAGAGAATAATCACGACTGTTTTCCACACAGGCGGATGTCTGCGCAGAACGGCCGGGTAAAGCCAGTGGGGAATGGCTCCCACCCATGCCCAGCCGCGAGAGGTTCTGTCTGTGGCCTGCACAATGTCTCCTGTAACAGGAGAGACATACACGACAAGCTGTTCCGGGCCAGAAAAGCGAAAGCGCTGGAAGCCCTCAAGCCGAGCCGGGGTATCTAGAACCCATTGATCGTCTGTAGTTATGCCGTCAAAAACCGGGGGGCTATGCACGCCTGTTATGGTGGCATAGGCCTGCGCACGCTTGCTGGTATCCTGCGTGGCAATATTGCCCCTAACGCCTGTGCGCAGATCAACGGCAAATGGCACACCATTGATTGGGAAGAGGGTTAAGGTCGGTTCAGCCCCCACCATGCTAAGCCGAAAGGACTGGAACCGCTCAGGCCCCGTCAGTGCATTAATACCCGGCAGGGTAGAGGGAAGACGGAGCGGCCGATGTCCCGCCTGCGCGGCCTCGGGTGCTGGAGATGGCCATGGCCGCCATAACATGACCATGCCGGACAGGCACCATGAGAGCATCAGCACACCCATGCTCACTCCAAGCCACCGATGGCTCAGATAGAGCGCGCGCAAGCATTTTTTTCGCCAGACCATACCTTGCCGTGGCATTGCGTATTAAAAACCGGCCTGAACGCTGATGGAGAAAGAACGTGGAGCACCGAGCAATACCTGATTGGAGTAGCTCGTATCTGCCCACTGGATGAAGTATTTGTTTCCGATATTATCGATGCGCCCGTAAACGGTAATACCTTTATAGGCATGCCATGCCGCAAAAACATTAACCGTTGCGTATTGCTTGAGCGTGAGTGTGTTCGCGTAATCTCCCTTGCGGGCCGAAACGTATCGAACTCCGGCTCCAAGATCGAGCGGCAAATTCTGAACGCGCGACCAAATGGCCCAGGCATTGGCCGTAATCGCGGGAACATTGGGTACTTGATTACCAGAAGCATCAACCGAAGCGCTTGGACGAAACGCGCCATAGCGAGAATAAGTATAAGCCACGTTGCCCGAAAAGCTCCAGTGCCGGTTGAGTGTGAGATCCCCCTGCCACTCAAGCCCGCGTGAGGTCTGAACGCCGGCCGTTGCCACGGTATCTGGCCCGGTGGCGACCAGCATGCGGGTACGGCGAATATCGTACAAAGCCAGCGTTGTGGTTATGCGCCCACCCCATGCACTGGCCTTGACGCCAATTTCACCTTGCCGGGAATGGCTCAGGCGCGTGAACTGGCCCTTATTAACCAGAAAAATGTTGGAACCGGGCGGGTCTTCGCCTGTCGTGTAAACGCCATACACGCTGATATTTTTGGTTATGTCAAAAACTGGGCCGATCCGAAAATTGCTGGGGTTGTAAGTGCCGCTGAAACTGGTGGCTGCATTGTAACTGCCATTCTGGTTATAGTTCTGGCGGTTAAGTGACAGCCAGTCATAACGAAAACCCCCGACAAGACGCAGGTTGTCCCGAATGTTCAGCACATCTTCCAAAAACAGTCCGGCCTGCACCATTGTGGTGGGTGATTTTCTGTAAGGGTATTCGCCTGCGAACTCTCCCAAAGGCGTAGTGTTGGGGTTGGAGAGAGAAACGCTGTCTGCGTAATCCGCGTCGGGAAAACCACGGTTGCGGATGAAGCGCAGATAATAGGCATCTCCCCCCAGTGTGAAGCGATTTTTCATGCCAAAAATGGTGGAATCGAACCGGGCATACAGGCTATCCCCCACCTGATGCTGGTTCTGGAACACGTAAAACCTGTCACGGGCAATCTGGCCGGGAGCAATGGCGTGGCCATTGGCATCCACACTGCCAGAGTGACTGATGTAGCTCAGGCTTTCAGCATTATTCCACAAGCGTTTGGAGTAAATGAAGTAGCTACTGTTATGGATCAGTAGGGAGGGTGTTACCTGCCATTGCAAGTGCAGCGTGGGTGTTGCGTTGACGGAGCTCGCCTGTGCATTGCCAACGTTATAGTACTGCCACATGGATGATTTGGTGATGCCAAGCCCTTTTGTGGAGCTTAATAGCCCACTGACACCGCCACCGGTTTGGGAAAGATCAACCAGCGGCGTGCCGTAATATGTTGACAATCGGTCGGTTAGATAATCCATGCTCAGGCGTGCGCTGAATTTTTCATTCGGTTTCCACAGAATGGTGGTCGTAAAGTCATTAGAGTGTGGGTCGGCGCCTTTTACATAGCCATCTGACGATGTGCGGCTGAAATCCGTTCGGATAGCGAGTGTTTTCGTAATGGGAATGGAACCGCCTATTCCGGCGTTCCATGTATTGAAACTACCGTAAGAAACCAGCGCATTGGCATGGGCCATATCAAATGCGGGGTCACGCGTGCGCATATCTACTGTGCCGCCTACAGCGCCTTGGCCATACAGCACGGATGAGGGGCCTTTTAAAATCTGTACGCTTTCGAGGTTGAAGGTGTTTTGGGGGCGGTTCACCATCGTGGTTGGGCCAAAGTAAATTCCATCACGCAGTACCAGTATCTGGTTGCCAGTGAAGCCGCGCATCATGAACTGACTTGGACTGCCTGGTGAGCCTCCTGAGGTCACACCGGGGGCGCTGTCTGCCGCATCTTCCACCTGAGCATAGCCACGCTGCATCATCAGGTCATGGGAAATGACATTGATTGTTGCGGGTGAGTGTTGAATGGACAGGCCCAGCTTGCCGCCAATGGCCGGAACGCTCTTGAGTATGGGCGTTTTACCGTAAGTTGTGACTTCCTCAGGGGCACCCAGCCCCAAGGCGGTCGTTTTTTTATGGGTAGATGGTTTGGTTTTTGGCTCTTGTGCGGAAGCCGCACAGGAGGGCGCGGAATAACCGATGCCAATCAGGATCAGGCCAAGAACAGAGGAGAGGGCACGCACTACAGGTTGCTCCGACAGAACGTCACCACGATGGAAACGATGGAGCATCGCCTCGCCCCCGACACACCCCGTTCGGCAGCTTCGTCCGTGACTTTCACGCCATGGCAGGTCTCCTGGCTTGCCGGTCTTCAGCGCACCGGAGCCTTCCCGTGCTCTTTGCAGAGGCAGCAGTGGCGTTTGTTCCGGTGGCCTCGCGGCTTACAGTTGCGGGGGCAGCACCGGCCTGTAACCGGTTTCCCTCTTAGCTTTCTGTATGATTGCCATACAAAAAGAACCATGACTGATAAGTGCTAAACAGGAAAAGATTGCATGCTGTCAATAAAAATGATGTGATCATGCAACTTTTCTCTATGGGCAAGCTAAAAGGCTATCCTGTTTTCTATTATGTTTTGAGCAGGCTGTTACACGCCGCAATGAGATGCTCGATCTTGAAACTGCGGATATTCAGGTGATCCAGAGTGACGGAGCGACCTGATGTGAACTCGGTAAATACACTGTCTGGACTGTCTGGCCGCGTAAGAGGTAGCGAGAGCAATATACAGGATCACGCTCCCTTAAATGTAGTCCAAATAGAGTGTTTGATTTAACTGGGAGATATCGCGTGTCAAAACAGGACAGCACCACGCGGTCTCGGCTGCTGGCATAGCTGGCCCTTCCGCCAAGGGTCTGGTCGCGGAAGGGCCTGTCGATGCACCTAATGACCGCACTATCGTACGAGGCAGAATTTTTCCAAAACTTGAATAAGATCACCATTCTGAATATGGGGCGATGTAACAATTTTGGGAATATAGGCAAGGCCTATGGCATCAAGGTAAGCATCGCGCGTGGTAAAAACTGTATTGCAGATACACTGTCCGGCAGACTGAAACTTGATGTTTTTTCAATTCTGCCTGAAGCGCTAGCTATAAATTTTTCTACGCGTGGGCAGGCGCATATTAATAATTGTGCTTTTCCAGAGCCTCTAGATTTTTAGGGATGAGGTTGGCTGCAAAATAAGCTGGGATATCAATAACCATAAAGTCTATATCAATAAAGATCAGCGCAGAGACAATATTTTTCGTAACCATTTCTCCCAGTCTTACCCCCGCACAAAAAGATTCGTCAACAACGTCGGTTAAGCGGAGATCCGTTGAAACTTCCATCGTGATTTCAGGAGATTTTTTCAGGAACACAGATAGTTTCGGTGGCAGGAGGCACGATCAGTATTCTTAGGGAGCAGTCAGCCGTAATATGCCTCTGGTCATTGACGGAACATATCCCGACTGGATAGACGGTCTTCAATTTTATCAAGCAGAGGGCGAATATTCTGGACAAAATATTCGCCCGTAATGGCGTGCAGCGGCCCATGTAAAACTCTGTTCCTGAGCGATAGCCAGAAAAAACCGTAGTTCGTTGAAATTCTCCTGCGACCTGCAGAAGTTTACCCACTTGTCGTTAAGAAATCAGAGTCAATGCAGCGCCTTTGTGGAATGCAATATGGTCTGTTTTCAGGCTTTTAATTTCGTATTGAGGGTTTTCTGGGGAGGCATGGTGCTGGTAGCCATTCACCAGAAAAGGCTCGGTATGTATTTTTCTGATCTGGCCACTGACATAACCGGCCTCAGAGTTCCATGAAACGGTATCGCCTATTGCGAGAGTTTTCGGTGGCATAGCAATTCCCATTTTTATACATAAAAAATTGGCAACAGGTTGTGTTCGAGCGGAGTGCTACGGGCTGGTAGCCGCTTTGCCCTCAGTGGAGGTGAGCCTGACTGTTGCAGCCTGTTCGGCAAGATTGATGAGTGTTTCAATGTCGGGCTCTTCAACATCGAGCGCATCTGGCATTTGCCTGAGTGCCGCGTGAATATCTGCGCGGGTGAAGTGCCCTTTAGGCACTGCTGGTAAGCCTGTGGGGCCGGGGATATGTGGATAACGGTGGCCTGTTGCCCGATGATAGAAGATTGCCGCCAGCGTTAATACAATCGAATTCAGCGCGACAGGCATAAGAGGGAAAAGGAGGCCTATAGTCAGCCCATGTGCCGCAGGATGCAGCAAGGTTGCTGTCAGTGCCGAAGCGCCACCCGGCGGGTGCAGGGAGCGTGTCATGGACATAACGACAATGGCCAAACAGACAGACAGCCCACAGGCCAGAAAAAGCGGCAAACCGGGCAAGAGAGAGACCCCCACCCCAACCACGGCGGAAAGCGTGTTGCCAAGAATGATGGCCCGTGGTGTGGCCAGCGGACTGGCTGGCACTGCGAAGGCCAGCACGGCAGACGCCCCCATGGGCGCAACAAGGGCAATGCCATCGAAATCTAAAACCGTGGCACCGAGGAGATAGGCCACGGCAATGCCGAATAACGCGCCAATGCCTGCGCGGAAAGACAACGTCATTAGCAGAACCCCCTATTATGGCGATAGCAGGTTTCTGTATCACGAAAAGTCGGGGGTAGGCGATGCCGTTTGCGGCTGGAAAGAGCATTGACCCTTTCCAGCTTATCCGCTGGTATCGCCAAGGGTTATGCGTGGTTAGCGGTTGGGTGGCGCCATAAATTCCGGGCCGACAGGGTCGGGAATGGTATTTTTCAGGATACGGTCGATTTTTGCCCGGTCATTATCAGACAGGTGCCAGCCGAATACGCCCGAAACCCCTTCGATTTGAGCGGGTTTTCTCGCTCCCCACAGAGCGATGAAAGGGCCTTGATCCAGCACCCAGCGGATGGCCAGCACCATAACTGATTTGCCGTGTTTTTCAGCCAGAGTGCGGAGTTGAGCCACAGCGTCGAGGTAATGCTGGAAGCGGGGCGCTTGAAATTTTGGATCAGCGCTCCGTAGATCGGTGGAGGGGAAGGTGGTCTGCGGGGTCATTTTGCCTGCAAGCAGCCCCCGACATAGCGGGCCGTATCCCAGTCCAACCAGATTGTGCTTGACCATATAGGGCAGAATGTCGTGTTCGATACCACGTTCGAACAGATTGTATGGCGGCTGCACAACCGAGAGCGGCGCATGCTGACGGAAGGCTTCCATCTGCGCCACGGAGTAGTTTGATACGCCGAGCGTTCTGACCTTGCCTTCCTTTACCAATTCAGCAAGCGCGACGGCTGTTTCAGCAATGGGGGTTTCATCATCAGGCCAATGCACCTGATAGATGTCGAGATAATCGGTTTTAAGCCGACGAAGGGAGTCTTCAACTTCCTGACGGATACGCGCAGGCCGACTGTCACGGAAAGGCTTTTCACCCTTCCAGTTCAGGCCGACTTTGGTGGCGATCAGCACTTTGTCGCGCCGTCCTTCCAGCGCGCGGCCGATGACCTCTTCTGAATGGCCAAAGCCATATACTGGGGCGGTGTCTATAAGGTTTACGCCCTCGTCCAGAGCGCGATGGATAGTGCGTACCGCGTTGTCGTCATCCGGTCCGCCCCACATCCAGCCGCCGATCGCCCATGTTCCGAGTGCCACGCGTGATGCTGGCAAATCCAGCCCCGGAATGGTGATGGTGTTCTGTGAGATCATGGAAGTCTCCTTACGCAGTTCAGATCGCGTTTTCTTGGTATAAACTGGCGGTTATGCCTTTGTGGGCAACGCCATGTTCTGGCTCTGCATACCCTGCCTCCATCATTGTTATGGAGGGGTGCAACGGAGTAACCGCCGCTGATGGCCAGAACGGATCACGCCATGTGGCGTGCGGGCAGTATAAGACCTGCTCGAGTGTTGGCAACACTCTGTGCGGGTATTGCCCACAGGCCAGATTACGAAAGGGAGGGGGGCTGTCCTCCCGGCATGTCCTGTTGTGCAACGCGCACGCAGTTTCTGCCTGCCTGTTTGGCGTCGTAAAGAGCCACATCAGCTTTTGCCATGAACTGGCGCCATGTCAGATGCTTGTTGGCTGCGACACCGAAGCTGGATGTTACGGATATTTTCTCGCCCTCGGCGGTCTGCATGAAAATATCTTCAACGCCTTTGCGGAGCCGGTGCGCCAGAGCCACCGCTGTTTCCTGATCCTGAGCGCGAATCAGAACGGCAAATTCTTCGCCCCCGATGCGGCCCACCAGATCATCGGAACGGACATGGGCCAGCAGGGCAGTTGCAACCATAACCAGAACCTGATCGCCCGTAGCGTGGCCATAGCGGTCGTTGATGGATTTGAAGTGATCAATATCCAGCAGGATCAGAAAGGCGTTTCGGTCTGATCCTGCGCTCTCCAGCCACGGCTCTCCCAGCATCTGGAAAGCCCTGCGATTGAGCAGGCTGGTGAGTTCATCGGTTTCTGCTTGATGCTTCAGGCGTTGGGTATCAGCATCCCATTCCCGTAGCTTGAGGTCGAGCAGTTCAACTGCCTCGAAAAGAGGGTTTAGTTCTGGGCTGCCGTTGTGGATGAGGGGGAAATGAACCGGCTCTCTGTGGGCAAGGTTCACAACGGCTTCACTGGCGACAAGCAGTGGCCGCAAAACCCGCTGGTGAACCAGCAGAACCCCGCCAGCAATCAGGCTGATGACGCACAGCATGATGGTGCCGACCACCCATGCCAGCCCCCATGCCTGACGTTCCTTCTGCTTGTAGTCGGCCAGAAGGGAGTCCAGATAGGCTGTGCGCCAGACTTCCAGTGGTTTAAGCGCCTCAACATACCGGTTGGAAAAGGCCGCGGCTGTCAGGGAGTAAGGGCCGCCAGACGTGCCTTCAACCACGAAACGAGTGACCAGAGGCTCACCTTCTTTCACAAGCGCATTTTCCGCAGCAGCCCTGAGCGATATGGGCAGGCGACTGCTGTCGCTCAGGTCGGGGCTGAGAAATAACAACTGCCGTTGCATCTTGATCCGCCCGTTCAGTCGTTCACCCGCTGCGATATTGGCGGGCGGCATGGGAACCCCCGCAATCAGGGGGGCGATCACTGTCGAGCCCAGACGTCCAGCGTCATCACGCAAGGCACACAGGATCAGCGCATGCTGAACCGGGCCAGCAAGCTCTGGGTCGGAGTGGATCAGCAGGGCGGCTTTACGCATGACAACGGCCTGATAGGCATCGTAGGTCGCGAAAAGTGCCTCGGCCGCGCGTTGCACGCTCTCGTAGCGCACGGGCGTTTCGGCCGCGGCCAGCTCCACCAGCGCACGCGCCTGCACCAAATGGCGCATGATGTCGTTAAATGGCACCCCATCAACAATAGTGGCGGCCTGATTTAAGGCTCGGTCAGTATTGGAGCGGGCGGCATTGAGTCTGGCTCGGGCTTCGGCGGTTTGGCCCGGCTCGCCTGCCATCAGCACGTTGGACGGGGCGCGTTCCGCCGTTATACGGCTGGCTGTGTCCAGAACCTGACGCAGTTCTTCCAGCCCGGCAACGGCATGGCGGGCCTGAATGAGAAGCTGGCTGACATGAAAAAGAATAATGCCAGCCATTACCGTGGACAGCAAAACAGCCGCCACAGCGCCAATCCATAACTGTCGGCCAACCCCCAAACGGTAAAATGACTGAGGCTTTTCACCCTGAACTGGCGTTATCAATTTTTGTCCTTCAATCCATAAAACCGGCTGGGTCTGGTAAAATCTGTTTTGCTGTTATGCGCCCCTGTATGGGTGGGATTATAGCGGATGCCACCATTTAATCCATTTTTCCCTGCCATGAGGCTGAAACCTGCCACAGAACTATCGTATCCAGTTCATAAGCGGACTGGAAGGGCGCTACCAAGACTCAACGTGTTAAGAGTTTATGCGTTCCGGCATGCTGCGGTTTTCTCTGTGGAGCCCTGTCTTTTTGTCTTTGCGGACAGGCCGTAAGAAGCTGCTGAGCCGCAAAGAGCATAGAATGTAACGGTGGCGAGCCATCTGCCTGATTATGAGGGGGCTGGTGGTTTCAGAATAAAATTTTCAGATTTTTCTGAAAAAACAGAATGCTTAATCGTCTTTACGGGTAAGGGGCATAGCATGCTGCTCCACCTGTGGGGTGGCGGCATGCGGGTTGTCTTATTTTTTCGATGTATTCCGAGGTATGCAGCCCGATGGAACAGGCAGGCTCTGCTCCCGCAAAAAGTTGCGACTCACTCTTATACGCATTGATGGCGTCGCACCCCACCCCGTATGGTGATCGTGCAGCGTTTCCGGGGCAGGGCCGTCAGATCCTCTCCTGTCGTCGCACAGCCCCCTATCTTGTCCGGGTCTGGAACCGACCCTCTTTTAAAGGAGGTCTTTCATGACCGATCTTGCCCCTGTCGCCTTTTCACCGTGGGAGATGTTTCTCGGTGCGGGGCCGGTTGTACGCTGTGTCATGAGTCTGCTGGCTATGGCCAGCCTGCTGACATGGACAGTGTTCATAGCCAAATCAGTGGAACTGCTGCGGGTTAAAGCCCGGCTTGCAAAAGCAGAAACAGCGCTGGAAGACGCCACAAGCCTTGAGGTGGGGGAGGAGTGGACACGCGGTAATACTTCCATCGCCCACACGCTGGTTATGGCCGCAGGGGCAGAGCGCGTGCGTTCGCAGGATATACCCGGCGACAGCGATGGCCTGAAAGAACGTATTGTCCTGCATCTTGAGCGGCTGGAATCCGCCGAGGGACGCAGGCTCATGCGCGGCACGGGTGTGCTGGCCACCATTGGGGCCACATCCCCCTTTATCGGCCTGTTTGGTACAGTCTGGGGGATTATGACGGCTTTTACCGGCATTGCAGCTAGCAAGGCGACCAGTCTGGCTGTGGTGGCTCCGGGTATTGCCGAGGCTTTGCTGGCGACTGCACTTGGTCTGGTTGCCGCCATTCCGGCGGTGGTTATCTATAATCATCTGGCCCGACAGACAGCCGCGTGCCGCGCACAGGTGGCTGACCTGACCTCACTTGTCATGCGGCTGGTCTCCCGCGATCTGGGGCGTGCACAGGCCCATGGGGGCGGTCAGGTCGTGCGGTTGGGCGCGTCCCGTGTTGCCGGGGAGTAAGCCGCATGATCCGCATCCGCCATACTGACGAAAATCCGCATGAAGCGAGTGAGATCAACGTCACTCCCTTCATCGATGTAATGCTGGTGTTGTTGGTGATTTTTATGGTGACCGCACCGCTGACAACGGTAAACGTACCGGTTGATCTGCCCTCATCAACCCAAAAGCCGACACCCCGCCCGGATACACCCGTGTTTCTAACCGTCAAGGCTGACCATAGTCTGGCATTGGGAGAAGACGACATCAGCCCCGATGCCCTGTCTGGTGCATTGGAAACGGCCACAAAAGGTAACAAGGATGAACGCATTTTCCTACGTGCTGACAGGAGCGTAGATTATGGCACGCTGATGGGCGTTATGGATAAACTGCGTGCGGTTGGTTACCTCAAGGTTGCTCTGGTTAATTTGCAGGGGCAGGAGGAGGGAAGCGAGGCCAGTGTTCCCATGCCTGCCAACGCTGTGCCGGCAACAGACGAGCCGGCTGCTACGCCGAGTGTTACGCCGTGAACCGCAGCACTGGTATGGCACCCCATGGCAGCGTGCAGGGTGGCCCTTTCTCTTATGCCTTTGCAGACTGGCAGCGCGCACGGCTGCGTCTTGCCCGACAGGCGGATATTCTGCGCTGGGGGGTGTCCTTTTTTACCGTGCTGGCTGTGAGCGGCGGATGCCTGTGGTGGGTCATGCGGTTGCCAGCCCCGCCAGCCACGGTGCCAGAACCGCCACCAGCGGCCATTGCTATTGACATGGCCCCAGAACCCGTGGCCACGCCGACCCCACCAGCCGATGTCCCGCCGGGGCCACAGCAGACACGTTCCATTCCTGACCCGGCTCCCATGGAGCCGCCTAAAATTACGGCGCCGCCGTCTCCCGCACTTAATCCACCCGTGCCGGTGCCAGCCCCCGACAAGCGGCGCAGGATTGTTAAAAAACATAAGCCGATACCGGTATTAAACCCGCAAAAACCAGACCAGACACCACCAGCAGAAGCGACAACAGTCCCCCCGTCATCAGAAGCGCCGCCAGCCCCTACGCAGGCGGCTCCAGCTTCCGGGGCGTCGTCATCCAAGGTCTCACATGACCCGCTTACATGGCAGGGAACGCTGCTGGCCCAGTTGGAAAAATATAAACGCTACCCGGCTGACGCCATGGCCGACCATCAGGAAGGCGTGCCAACCGTTACGTTCTCCATGGATCGTAAGGGGCATGTTCTGTCGGTTACGTTGGCAGGAAGCTCCGGCCATCCGCTTCTGGATCAGGAGGCCCTGGCCCTTCCACAGCGGGCGCAACCTCTTCCCGTTCCGCCAGAGAGTGTCGCGGGAGACCCCATTACGCTGACTGTCCCAGTTGAGTTCTACATTCACCAGAACTGAGCATTCCTTTTCCCGGTTTTTGATAGGGGTTTGTATGACAGCCTTTTCCGAACACCGCCGTTCTCCTCCGGCTCCCCATCAGATCCGCCCCGGTATGGGAGGTGACTGCCACGCGGCAAATGAACTGGAGCGGCGCTGCCTTGAGGCCGGTATAAAAATGACCGATCTGCGCCGTGTTTTGCTGCATGGTATTCTGGAAGCGGGGCCGGGCGTAAGTGCTGTGGAAATATGGCAGACACTGGGGCGGATGCTCGATAATGGGCATGCCCCCAGTCAGGGGTCTATCCAGCGTAATCTCAATTTGCTGGTAGAGCGCAATATTCTGCGGCGAGATGTTTCATCGGAGCGACAGTGGCACTATCGGGTAGCCCCCGAGCGCAAAGCTGCATTAACCATTACTTTTGTCGAAGCCGGAACAGGCAGGAAGATTGCCTGTGATGCGCCGGAAATAGCCAATCTATTACGGCGCGTTGCGGCCGAGCATGGGCTGGCCGTGCAGGGGGCTTTCATTACGGTTCAGGCCGAGCGGGGGGCTGAGCATTGACGTAAGGCCGCTCACGGCATGAGTGTGGCTGGTTAAAACCCGAGTGGTTCGTATGTGGCAACTGCTGCAGGCATAGGCGGTAGCGGGATGGAGGCTTTCATGCAGCATTTTCCCCTCAATCGGGCGTTTACACTGCTCGAGTCCGGCCCGGTTACACTGGTCACCACACATAACGGACAACGCGACAATGTCATGACAATCACCTGGACGATGGTGATGGATTTCGAAGCCCGCTTTGCCTTGTCTACCGGGCCGTGGAATTACTCATGGCAGGCTCTTGTCGCCACGCGGGAATGTGTGCTGGCTATTCCTCCCGCCGAACTGCTCGATACCGTTATCGGGATTGGTCTGTGCTCAGGGCAGGATACTGACAAGTTCGAGAAATTCGGGCTGGCCCGGCATAAGGCCGACAGAGTAAAAGCCCCATTACTTAGTGGCTGTCTGGCGAATATCGAGTGTCGCGTGGTCGATATTATCGAGCAGTATGGCCTTGTCATTCTCGAAGGCGTTACAGCCCATGCCGACCCGCACCGCAGTGGCCGTTCGCCGCTGCATGCGATCGGCGATGGGACCTTTGTTACAGAAGGCCCCCCGCTTGATCGTCGCGAGATGATGCGGCCCAAACTGCCACCGCGCGTGTGCTGATCAGTTAGCTGTGGGGGGTGAAATCGGCATACGGGCAATCAGGTAGGGCGGACGGCGCAAATCCTGTCCGTTGTGGAACAGAGGCAGACGGCTCCACTGCCCGAGAACAACATAAACATAATGATCGTTGGCAAAAATGCCGTCTGGCCAGACAAAGCGCGGGTCCGTAGCGATCAGGTCGAAGGAGCCATCTGTATTGCGACGAAAGACGGCATCATGATCGGCCGCCGTGGTGTAGATACGATTCCAAGGGTCTGTTGCCAGACCATCAGCCGCACCTTTTTCACCTTCATCGGTTACGAGGCGCGCCAGTTCATCAGTGGACACGGAAAAATCTGCCAGTTTTTCGGTCGGTAGGCTGTACAGTCGCCTGCTGGCTAGCGGGGCATAATATAACCGGGTTGAATCAGCCGAAAGAGTTATGCCGTCCACTCCACTCGCCGGAAACGCAGGTTTGTTCGGATCCATACGCAGCACACGGCCATCCAGAACAGTCTGATACCCATGATCAGGCAGGATGGAGGGCGTATTTTCCAGCACCCGGCGTTGGCGGCCTGTAGCCAGATCGACCACGACAAGCGCTGGGTGCCCATCGAATGAACTGTCCGTCACAAAAGCGGTGCCTTTGGGGCCATGTGTGAGGTCTATCCGCAGGTCATTCATATGGCTGCCGGGGCGCAGGGCATCCCTGAGCGTTACAGAAGCAATCTGTGCGCCCGTGTGCGGGTCAAAGCCAACAACCTTTGCCCCGCCATCGGGGATAGGGTGGCCCTTGATTTTACCATCATCAATAATCCACAGATGGCCGTTACTATCAGCAGTCATGCCGTGTGGTGAAAGAAGGGCTGCCTGTGCAGATGCTGATGGAAACGGCACAAGGCGGTTGTTTTTCCATTCTCCCAGAACTGGCCCTGCGTGATCGCCATCATGTTTAGGGAAAGTCAGAAACAGCCGCCCGTCAATAACCGCTATCCCTGACGGATCAGGTTGCGCAATACGGGCAACGATTTCAACCTGTCCGTGTGCGCCAAATCCGGGATCGCGGTTGTTCTGCACGAGCGGGTTAGCAAAGGCGGCAGGAGAAACGGCGGCCAGACCGAGCAGCAAGGCGACAAAACGTTGTGTCATGGTCAGTTCCCGCTCAGTGGCAGTGGGCCGGGAACGGAGGTGCCGTTTTCCCATGTTTCAATAATCCTGTCTGCATCGCTGATTGTTTCGGCAGGATTGCCAGCTACCACGAGCAGATCTGCCCTCATTCCCGGTGCTACACGCCCGCGATCAGCAAGGCCCAGAAGCGCTGCGGCATTGCTGGTCGCCAGTTGTATTGCCTCAGAAGGAGACAGGCCCGCCTGCACGGACAAAGCCAGCTCACGATGCTCTGCAACGCCCGGCACTCGCAGCGGCATGGCGCCGCTATCAGTGCCGAAGCCAATTTTCACCCCGGCATCATGCAATGTCTTGAGATTTTGCAGATTGATGGCCAGTGAATCACGCGCAAAGGTTGCTGCTTTGCCGTTAGCGTGTTGCTGGCGCCATGCAGGATCAGCAATCTGCTTCTGTAGAGCGCCGGACAGACCCATGCGGATAAAAGGGGTGCGTGTCCAGGGGGCGTCATCGGCCCATGCGGTTGAGGCCTCATCCAGTTCCAGAGTAGGAATGTACCAGATTCCTCTTGTGCGCAGGGTTTCGGCAAAAGCGGCGGGTACGGGTTTGTCCCGTACGCCATGGGCCAGAATATCCACTCCAGCCGCCACAACACGCTGAGCATCGGCCAGATCATGAATATGAGCGGCAACACGAAGCCCCCGTCGGTGTGATTCCTCCACAACGGCGGTAATGATTTCAGGTTTCATTTTCACGGGTAGAGTGTGATCAAAATCATCCACCCAGATTTTGACCAGATCAGTTCCATGCGCTGCCATTTCGCCTACTGCGGCACGGGCTTCTGCTGGTGTACGAGGTCTGATCAACTGATCCGGCGCCACATTGACCGGGGGGGCGCCTCTAGGCACGCCAATACCAGCGTCAACTCCGAACAGGTCTGCGGGCAGACGCGCTGCATGAGCTTCATGCCGCAAGGTATCAAACAGACCGGGGGCATTGTTACCGAGGGCGGTCACAGTGGTTACGCCGTAGCGGCGGAACTGCGCCAGTTCTGCCTCAATGGTGTCATTGGTATAGAATTGCGGCCCCGTGGCCGTGCCCCCGACCTGACCGATATGACTGTGGTCGGAAATAAGACCGGGCATGACCGTATCACCCGTTCTGTCCATAACCTGCGTGCCAGCGGGTAGGGGCAGGTTATGACCTACGGCGCGGATCATGGGGCCGTCTATCAATATGGTCATGTCTTCCACAGGAGGCGCACCCGTTCCATCGATCAGGCGGACATGCGTGAGCGCTACAGGGGCAGCCAGAGCGGGAGAGACACCAAGCAGGGTAAGGAACGCTGCGGCAAAAGCAGGTTTCATGGGAGCCTCCATAAAACGGGGCACCGCATCATCAGGATCCGGCACAAAGGGACGGGGAATATGTGGGCGGTATTATTGCCGAGATGGCATGGAGGGGAAAGCCTCTTTTCCTGAACATAAAGTGAAGTCGTCCATCTGGCCAACAGGCGTAGGAAAGCAGGCCTACCCTGTCGCATATTTGAAAGCGTAAGCTGTCGGCCTTATGGTCGAACGGATACAGCATAAGGAGTGGTCATGGATCTGCTGGCACAACTTGGCATGACAATCCCTCTTGTACAGGCACCGATGGCGGGCGTATCTACCCCGGCATTGGCGGCGGCAGTTTCCAATGCCGGGGGGCTGGGTTCCATCGGGGTGGGGGCTGCCAACGCTACGACCGCACAGGATATGATCCATAGGGTGCGTGAACAGACTGAACGCCCCTTTAACGTCAATCTATTCGTACATACTACGCCAGCCCTCTCAGCCGAGCGGGACGCCGCATGGCTGAACTGGCTTGCACCTCTTTTCGCCGAGTTTGGTGAAGTGCCTCCTGAGCGTCTGAATACTCTTTATACCAGTTTTAATGATGATCCCGACATGCTCGCCATGCTGCTGCATGTCAGGCCGCCTGTTGTCAGTTTCCATTTTGGCTTGCCGTCTGCGCACGCGGTTTCAGCCCTGAAAGCCATCGGCACCGTTCTGCTGGCCTCGGCTACCAGTATAGAGGAAGCCCGTGCGGCTGAGGCTGCGGGTATGGATGTGGTGGTGGCGCAGGGGATCGAAGCCGGAGGGCATAGAGGGATTTTCAATCCTGATGCCGGGGATGATGCCCTGGGTATTATGGCATTAACCCGTCTGCTGGTGCGGCATGTGCGTGTGCCTGTGATAGCGGCTGGCGGGATTATGGATGGAGGCGGAATAGCGGCGGCCTTGGCGTTAGGGGCCTGCGCGGCGCAGATGGGTACGGCATTCATTCTCTGCCCTGAATCAAATGCCGATGCGGGCTACCGGCAAACCCTGACAGGCCCGGCGGCTTTTCATACCAGATTGACACGGCTTGTTTCAGGCCGTCCGGCCCGCTGTCTCGGGAACAGGTTTACCGCGCTCGAAAGCGTTTCTGGGCAACCAGTTCTTCCGGCCTACCCTGTAGCCTATGATGCTGGCAAAGCACTCCACAAGGCCGCCATGAAGCACGGTGAAAACGGTTATGGTGCTTATTGGGCAGGGCAGGGAGCGCCGCTGGCCCGCACAATGCCAGCACCAATATTGGTCAAAACACTGGCAGAAGAATTGAAACAGGCCCTTGCGAAAGGCAAGGGCCTGTAAAAAAGCGGGAGCCATACAGCTCCCGCCCATGTGCTGAGAGTTTACTCTTTCGTCGGCAGGTCAAAGGCAATGACGTCATCAGCAACGTCAGGCGAATGACTGGCCCCGCCCACTGAAATCACGACATATTCCTTGCCGGTTTTGGGCGACTTATAAACCAGCGGCGCTGCAACCGCACCAGCGGGCAGAGGTGCTTTCCACAGTTCCTTGCCGCTCATGCTATCCAGTGCGCGCAGGTAGTAGTCCTGTGTGCCAGCAAAGAACAGCAGTCCGGATGCTGTGGTGGTCGGGCCACCCAGAGTGGGCATTCCCATAGGCATAGGCAGATGGCTTTTGATCCCCATCGGGCCAAGCTGCTCGGCCGTGCCCATAGGTACCTGCCACAACAGCTTTTTGGTACGCAGGTCAATCGCGCTCATGGTGCCAAAAGGCGGAGTGTTACAGGGCACCTGCAACGGAGATTGCAGGATGTCGATCCGCACGCCGGAATAAGGACCAGCGATCTGGGGGCGGAGTGTGCCCATGAAGCCGGGCACTTCGTCGGTCGAGATCTTGTAATGTTTGGCGTCTTCATGGTTCACCAGCATCATACGCAGGGGCATGCGCATGTCGTTGACGAACATGATGTCATTTGCCTCATCAATCGAAATGCCGCCCCAGTTCATACCCCCCAGCAGGCTGGGCCACTCGATGTAGGGCTTCTCGCCGGGAGGCGTATAGGGGCCTTCATAAACCGAGTTTTTGAACATGATACGGCAGTAGAGCTGGTCAAAGGTGCTGACACCCCACATAGCCTGTTCGGAAAGCGGGTCTGCGCCGATGGTGGGCATACCGACAGAGAACGGCTGCGTGGGCGACAGTTGCTCACCCTGTGCGGCTGGGGTGGTCGGGACAGGGCGTTCTTCAACAGCGGTTACAAACTCACCATTACGACGGTCGATAACGAAAATATGCCCGGTTTTGGTGGTCTGGATCAGCGAGGGAACCTTCTCGCCTTTCTCATTGGTCACATCGTACATAACCGGCTGAGAAGGCAGGTCAAAATCCCACACATCATGGTGTGTTAACTGACGCACCCATTTGGTCTTGCCTGTGGTGGCGTCAACCGCAACGAGAGCTGCTCCGAACTTGTTTTTTACCGCATCACGATCCCCACCCCAGTAATCGGGAGGGCCGTTGCCTGTGGGCAGATAGACCTGATTGAGCGCTTTGTCGTAAGTCGGAATGGCCCAGACATTCGGGGTTTCAAGTGTAAACGGCGTATTTGCATCCGGCGGGACAGGATTGTCGGGGTTACCAACATCCCATGCCCATGCCAGATCCCCTGTGCGAACATCATAAGCCCGCACCGCGCCCGAGGGTTCACCATGCACGATGTCACGCACCCAGCCGCCAATAACTGCCAGATGTCCCATGATGACAGGCACCGCAGTCGGATGATAGCGCTTGCCATTTTCCGTTGGGCCCATGTTGGGCTTCAGATCAACATAGCCGTTATTGCCAAAACCCTGGCAAAGGTTGCCCGTATGGGCATCTACAGTAAACAGGCGGGCATCAACGGTTGAAACCACAATGCGTTGTGCGCAGGGCTGGTTGGTTGCGGCCTGCCGGTCTTCAATGCTCAGGCTGTCATCGGCACTGATATCGTAATAACCGACCCCACGGCATGATACATGCTCCTGAGCATGGGCATGGGGGTCAAAGCGCCAGAGTTCCTTGCCGTTATCGGCATCAACTGCGGCAACGACATTTTCCGGGGTGCAGGTATAGAGCGTTGTGCCAACCTGCATGGGGGTGTTTTCGTCAACACCAGCCCCCGGCCCTTTGGTGCGACGGCCGGTATGGTACACCCATGCAACCTTCAGGTCCGTGACATTCTGAGGCGTGATCTGGGTATAGGGAACGTAGCGGGTTCCATTGGCATTGCGGCCGTAAAACTGCCAGTCATCAGGTTGGGTCGGAACAGTAGAGGCTACACGTGCCTTGCCAAAGCCCTCGCCGTACAGACCGCCATGAGGCGAGAACATTGCAACCAGCGTTACAACAACGCCCGCAAGAACCGTAATCCCCCCACCTGCACTGAACCGCCGTGTGGTCACAGACGTGTCAGGCTGTATTGCGGCTGTCAGCAGACTGAGCATGAACAGAACTGCGGGAACCATAAGGCGTGGCAGCAACGGCCAGAAAGCCAGAGCCGGCGTGTCATACAAAGCCCAGAGCACTGTGGCGACAAAGATCGCCACAGAAAGGATCAGCGCCCATGAGGTTTTCTGGCGGAGCAGAAAAAGCCCACCCAACGCCGCATAAGCGATGCCAGCGATCAAGTAATAAAGTGAACCGCCCAGTGTCACCAGCCGGAAGCCGCCATAGAGAAGGGCAATGCCAACGGCCAAACTGATTAAGGCGAAAGCGATCCGGCACCCGCTGGTAATCCAAGATCGCTGTGGTGTTGTGATGTTCATTCCTGTCGTTCCACAATGTAGGAGCGCGTGCTCCGGGCAGTATCAATGCCATCGGTGAAAAGGGGATGATGGCAAGGGGTATTCTGGTGCCGTTATAACAATAGGATTGTCATGATGTATATGCACGATGCCGACAGCACGTGTTGACCAATCATGGCTCGTTCTCAGATTGGGTGCTCTCGTCGGTTGGTGCCTTTGGTGCGTAGGAAAAAGGGCATAGGGTCAGGGAGCTGATAGCGGTTTTGTGCGCGGCAGACAAAAGGTTATCAATTTTCAGCATCATGAAGTCTGTAAGTGTGCGCCCCTGAACGGGCCGCGGGTGCAAAAGTGGCATGAGACCACCATATGAAACAGGCGTGGATACAGGCTGGCGAGCGGGCCGGATCGGTTGGTATGTGTTAGCCCAAGAGAGGGTGAAGGATCGTTAGGCTTTATAGCGCTTGATTGACGGATCTCTGATTCCCAGCAGTTCGCCCAAGCGCACGAGATCGGCAAAAGAGCGTGTTTTCATTTTTTTCATAACACTGGCGCGGTGTATTTTAATGGAGACAATGCTCAGACCGAGATGATCGGCTATCTGTTTGTTCAGCAGGCCAGCAATGGCGAGCCCCATAACCTCGCGCTCTCTGACCGAAAGAGAGGAGAAGTTTCTTTTTGCTTCGCAGGCAACCTGTTCCTGCATTTTGTTATGCTGCCAGAGATTAAGGCCCTCGGTTATGGCGTGTAGTAGAATTTCATCAGAGAAAGGTTTGGCAAGGAAATCTATGGCTCCTGCCTTCATGCCGCGGACCGCCATAGGCATAGTGCCGTGGCCTGTCATCATGATAACCGGGATTCCAAGCTGGGCGTTGTTGATTTCGTCCTGAATGTCCAGCCCATTGACAGTCCCGAGCTTGACGTCGAGCAGTAAGCAGCACGGCCCCTGCGGCACACCGGTTTTAAGAAACTGAAGCGGATCAGAAAAGGCAGAAACTGAAAAGCCTTCAGCCCGCAGCAGACTGTCGAGTGCATTCCTTATCCCGGCATCATCATCAACAATTATGATATGGCCCGGATTGTTTGTAGTCCCTGTCATGGAGTGGGTTCTGCAAGGGGGAGTGTTACTGTAACCATTGCGCCGGAGGGGGGCGTGTTTTCAGCCCGTATAGTGCCTCCATGCGCCTCCACAATAGTTTGGCAAATGGAAAGACCCATGCCCATTCCAGATTTTTTAGTTGTGCGGAACGGCTCGAAATAGCTATCGGTTGGCGCGTTTTGAAAGCCTGAGCCGTTATCCTTGATCTGTATTTGAACAAAAGCGCCTTTTTCAGAAATAACCTGTGCGGACACACTTATTACTGGAGCGGGAATATGGGCCTGCGTGACAGCCTCACTGGCGTTCATCAGTAGATTGATGATTAATTGCTGTATTTCCGTTTTGTTTCCGTGGATGAACGGCAATTTACCACCGGATATTTTGTGTATTTCAATAGTGTTCGACATATCGGTATTTTTCAGAAGAGTAATTGTTTCCTGAATGACTTTTCTTAAATCAAGGATCGTCCTGCGTTCAACCTGTTCCCCGCGTGTCATGTCCTGAACATTGCGGATAATAGCTGCGGCACGTCTGGTATTGGCATCGATCTGATCCAGACAATACAGGGCTTCTTTCAGATCGGGAGCAGGGCGATGCAACCACCGGGTGCCAGATTGGGCAAAGGTTGCAATAGCTGAAAGCGGCTGGTTTACCTCGTGAGCTATGGCAATGCCGATTTGTCCCAGCGTTTTTATACGATCCGCATGGGCCAGTATTCTGGCCTGCCTTTCCAGTGTATCACGCGCCCGTTTATCGCGTTCAGCAATAATGGTGACGATGAGTGTGGCTGTGATACTCAATGCAAGGCGGGCCACCCCGGTGTTAAAAAGAGCGCCGTCATGTACAATAAAAAATGCGATGCATTCAAGAACGAGGCAACCGATCGCTACGATCCGGAGTGTCTTGATACTACACCGACCGGCAATCAGCACGATAACCAGTGTGTAAAGGACGCCGAAGGCATCATGGGCGGGGGTGAGTGTAATCAGGAATACCAGAACGGCTATTCCGGCAGCGGAAAGCCATGTCCAGTAATGCATAAAAAAACTCCCGATCATAAGCTATAGGAAATACTTTATCCGTATAAGAAGAATGTTCTTTGTAACCCTGAGCATATTTAACTGTCGCGAAAAACAATTCTTCTATCATGCTGGTATATTTTTGTGGAACCTATACCAAAGTATATACATAAAAACCATTCTATGCAATTGTGACTAAATCGCATTTGTGTTTTCTGTGATCAAAATTCCGGTCATGAAAGCACTGAAATGTCACGCCTGCTCACCCCACGTAGAGTTTGCTCAACCCCGCTTGTTGCGAGTGTGGCCCTTTTGTATTCGGGGCTCCCGATTGAAAATGTGGAAGCCGCGACAACAGGCGACAAGCCCGCCAAAGCTCCACAGCATGCTGCTCTGTCAGATAAAGTAAACGGATCTACCCCGCCAAAAAATGCTGGAGAAGCCGTTACTGCGCATGACACAGCGGCTCACCCGCTGAATGGGCCCCTTGCGGGAGAGGTGCATGGGGTTCCCCCGGCTGAAGAACATATTACGGTTGTCGGCAGCCGTATGAACATTCTGCATGAGGATATTGGCCTGAGCCGCATGCCAACCGATGTCATGCACACACCGCAGGCAGTCAATGTCGTGCCACGTGCCCTGATGGAGCAGCAGAATGTCAAATCTCTTGATGAAGCGCTACGCAATGTTCCTGGCATTACGGCCTCAGTTGGGGAAGGTGAAGGCGGTATGTCAGGCGATCAGTTTCTGATCCGTGGATTTCAGGCGCAGAATGATATTTATGAAAATGGTCTGAGAGATTTTGGCGTTTATACGCGTGATAGCTTCTATTACGACCATGTGTCCGTCATCAAAGGTCCGTCCTCTGAAGTGTTCGGGAATGGTACAACCGGCGGGGCCATTAATATCGTTACCAAGGCTCCTCATGCCGGTAATTCTTATCAGGGTAGTTTTTCTGGTGGGTCCGGCTCTTATTATCGTGGCACGCTGGATATTAACCAGCAGATTACAGACAGCATTGCGGTACGTCTTTCTGCAATGGGGAATGAAAATAACGTAGTCGGGCGGGATTACGTTTATTCTCACCGATGGGGTATTGCACCCTCCATCACGTTTGGCCTGAACAAGAAAATTTCTTATACCATAGATTATTTTCATCAGAATGATAATCGCATCCCAGATTATGGTGTCTGGGTTGTCCAGAAGCCGGGCACGACTATTTCCAAGCCTATTACCGAGTACGGTATCAACCGTAACAACTGGTATGGCACTTCGTTTGATCAGGATGATATCAGCACGGATATGTTGAGCGGACGCCTGACAGCCAAGGTTGCCCCGTGGCTCAGTCTTTATAACGACACCAAGGGTGGTATTTATCATCGTTACTATTCGGCATCACAACCTAACTGTAATAGCGTAAAAATAGATCCGAGCCACCCTAAGGGTGGGTGCGTTCAACAATATTTCGGAGGCAACCAGAGTGAAGCCTCCATTATCAGAAACGGTAATCTGGGTGGCCCTAACCCCTACAATCAGAGCGACTGGTCTATCCAGAACGTATTTTCCGGGGTTGCACATTTCAACACCGGCAGATTCCGTCACGAGGTTATTGGGGGTTTTGACATCGAACATGTCGAGGATCACAGACAGAATTACCCGTATAACAAAACCCGTCCGGGTACGAACCTGATTAATCCATCCATGGATGTTCCGGGCCTCCAGCGCGTAAACTGCGCGGATAATCCAAGCGGTCTGGCCTCGATCCCTAATGGTGTGGGTAAGAAATGTTATAAGGACGGGAGTGCTACGGATATTGGCGTTTTCCTGTCAGATCAGATCTGGCTTACAAAGTGGTTTGCCATCAAGGGTGGTTTTCGTCTTGATCAGTGGTATAGTTCGTATTCGGCCACAGGTGGCGTCAGCACAACGCCAGATACGCATTTTAACCAGAACGAAACAACGGTTAATCCGACAGTCAATCTTATGTATACACCAAACGATAATCTAATGGTGTATTTTAACTGGTCTGAATCGACAACACCAACAAGTCTTTATGTAACTAACAGCAACGCTCCCTTTACTACCAGTTCGGGCTATGCTCCTGAACGCAGTAGACTGTACGAAGTCGGGGCAAAATATAATGCTTTCAACGGCCGAATGGGTTTTACAGCCGCACTGTTCCGACTGGAAAAAAACAACTCGACCATTACAGATCCGACCACGGGTGATGTTTCTGCTTCATCAGACAGGCAGCGCAATCAGGGGTTGGAGCTGAGTGCTTCTGGCAATATCACATCTGACTGGAGCATTATCGGCACTTATGCGTTTTATGATAGCCGGGTCACAGGCTCTGAAACAGCGGCTGATGTTGGAAAGCGTATTCAGTATGTGCCTAACAACTCCGGCACATTGTGGAGCAGCTATAATATTGCGCCCAAAACATTGTATAATCTGACAGTCGGTGGCGGGATCACATGGCGGCAGGGGGTATGGCTGGATGCTGGCAATACCGCGCGTGTGCCCGCGACGGTTGATTTTGATGCACTGATTTCGCACAATTTTGGCAAGCATTGGCGTGTTGCGATGAACGGTTATAATCTGGCCAACCGGCTCAATTATAGCAACCTGTTCCAGAACCGCGTCACCCCCGCGATTGGCCGCTCGTTCTTGTTCAACCTGTCCGCTAGTTATTAAACTGATACTCGGCGTAAGCGTAACGCCCCCTATTCCCGATAACGCTTGGGGATAGGGGGCTGTGCTTTTACTGCTTGGGATAGTTTTTGCGGAAGAGTACCCATTCTTCTTCCGTGGTACCGTCAGGCAGGGTGCAATAGCCAACCTGTCCTTTGTCTGTGTCCTTGATGGTCAGTGTCCCGCCGTGTTTGACGCAGTATAAGGATGCCGGGTTAGGCATATTCAGCGGCCGGATTTGTCGGATTTGTGGTTCCTCATGGTGTTCACAGCCAGCCATGCCCAAAAGAGCCAGCATCAGACCCGGAACCAGTGCAGTGCGTTTCATGGCATGATCTCCATCATGTTTTGTGCGTCAGCATCCTTTAATGGGCAGAGCATACGCGATGCCGGGTTGTCAGACCATGCTCTTTTGCGGTGCCGAGTATCACGCTACGGCGCGTAGTCTGGCACACAGAGAGCCGATGCTTTCACCCGGAATTTCGCCATATCCGTGGGACAACAGGCAATGCAGTTCAGACAGACCGGAGGCTGAACGGATATCTGTGACAGCATAATTTCCCAAGAAACAGATTTCCGCTCTTTCGGCCCGTGTAATCAAATCCGCAACTGGCTCATGTGTGCTGGCATGCACCCGCTCAGGTAGGGGGCAAATAGCCCTGCATGCAGCGGGTTGCGTCCTTGGGTATCCTGCCTGGAGAGGTTCTGAACTGTGGTTACGGTTCCGCTCAAACCGGGGCTTTTACGCAATAGGGAAGCTTCGGTGCGTTTTTTATACAATCGTTTTTATTGGCCGAGCAACAGGCCCGAAACCACAACCAAAGCCATCCGGGTCTGGTGCTTCGGATAAAACCTGTCTGGTTATCGGTGTGGTTGTGGAGTATGCCCGATTTATGGGTATGCGTCTGAACAGTCCGGTACAGCTTGTGGTCTTCTGGCCACTGGTTCTGCTTGCGCTGATTCTACGCCTTACATTCGGGGGGATGGCGGCGCCATCCTCCATGCTGGTGGATCAGATCGGGGATCTGGCAAAGCTGGCCATTTTTTGTGATGACAGCACAGCCACCCCGGCTCAGGACGGGCATCATCACGGAGCGGCCTCACTGGATGACAGTCTTTTACTGTCTGATGCTCTTGAGCTTTTTCTGCCGGTTATGGGCCATGGCCCCGTTATTGGACGACTGTTGTGCGATATAGCGCAACGGGTCTGGGTTTTTGCTCCCATCCGTGGGCCACCACGGCCTGAGCGTACGGCCCTTTGCCCACAAGGGCCACCTTGTTGAACTGACCTTATGCCGCCTGCCTATGTGTAAAAACGCATGGGTTTTTTGCGTTGTTTGTTCAGGTTCAGCAATATGCCCTATCCTTATGATACCGCCCGTCGCGTTTCTGGCCTGGCGGTTGGCCTGTTTATGGTTTCCATCGCTCTTGTTCGTGAAGCCAGCGCGAAGGAGCCCCAGTCTTTTTCCAAAACAGCTCATGCTGTCATCAAGGCGGACAAAACCGAAGAGATTACGGTCGCAGGCACCAGCCATGCTCCAGCCCCCATGAGGCCCGCAGGGCAAACGACTTTCAGCTCTGGTCGGGATAATTATGCCAATCAGGTTGCCCAGAGCGTGGCCGATATGGTGGTGACTATTCCGGGTGCCAGCTTTACGCAGGGGAATGGCCCGCGCGATACGGTGGTTTCCATCCGTGGGTCGGGTGATCGTCAGTCTTACGGCCTCAAAAACCTACAGGTGCTGGAGGATGGATTTCCCATGACCCAGCCTGATGGCACAGCCAGAGCCGACCTGATTGATCCGCACGCCTATGAAGGTGTTGATGTATTCGAAGGTCCAGCGTCAACTGTATACGGTAATTACGCAATAAATGGAGCGATCAATTTTCGTACCCGCAAGGGAGCAGATATTCACGGTGTAGAACTAGGGTCTGATTTTGGCAGTTTCGGCCTATTCAATACCTATGCAACCGTGGGGTATGGCAACAGACATTACGACCTCATGGTTTTTGGTAGCGATGTATGGAGCAAGGGCTTTATTGCCAATAGCCGCTATAATACAGCGACCGAAAGCATGCGCCTACGTGTGAGCCTGACAGAAACTGACCGCCTTGTGCTGAAGGTAGTGAACAACCAGACGGACGCCTATCTGCCGGTTCGGCTGTCTCTCAACCAATATCAGGCTAACCCTTACCAGCAGAGCTGCTATCAGGCCACCAGTGCCGCTGCTGGCTGCGCCTCGGTTTTATTGCTACAAAATGGCCGTTACGGTACCAAAGAGGCCGTTAGCCCGGAAGCGGCGGGTCTGGGGCGCTTCGACCGTCGCACGATAGTCGGCTTACGCTGGGAGCACGATTTCAGTACCCGCACACTCTGGCGCAACCAGTTTACCTATGATCAGCGCCATGTGAACCAACCGACCTCTCCCACGTCTTTTGTTGGCCCCTATAATTCTTATGCCGTCAGCAGCGATGTCACAAACCATGTTCTGATCGGCCGCACACCGCTTGAGACTTTTGGTGGCATTAGTTTTGACTATCTCGATTACGGATATCAAACTTACAATATCATGCCCTATGGCGGTGCAAGCCGTGGGGCGATGAGTAGCGAATCATATGGGCATCAGTGGAATCTTGGCGCCCGCTTTCAGGAAGACTGGCATTTTGCGCCTAAATGGCATTTCGTAATCGGGCTGGGGGGAACGTATACAGATATAGGAGCCACAGAAACTCTCTATGGTTATTCCGCCACTTCGACGACCCGGCGGTATGTTACCGCCAACCGTTTCTTTTTCAATCTGGCTCCTGAAGGGGCGTTGATTTACACGCCGTCGAAAAACTGGACACTCCATACACGTGTTGGCACGGCGTATGGCACGCCTTCCTCTTCCAATCTGTTCATTACGCCGCAAGGAAATTACGGCAACAATACACAAATACAAAGCCAGAGCAGCGTGGGGGTTGATCTGGGTGCTGACTGGCGGCCGAGTGACACGTTGCGGGTTCAGGCTACCGGGTTTTACGAGTTTTATAACAACGAGCTTGTCAGCCAGTCAGCGGGGGTTAACGCTGTTGGCAGCTACACTTTCAACGCTCCGGCGTCTCAGCACCGTGGGGTGGTTCTGGGGGTGGACTGGCAACCACTCCCCCGCATGATACCGGGCGGCCGGATCAAGCTGAGCTATACCTACGATAATCAGGTGTATACCAATTATACCGAGGTGCTTTCCAACAGCACGCTTTCACGGGCTTTCGACCGTGCAGGCAATGCTATTCCGGGGGTTATTCCGAATTTCCTCAATGCCCGTTTTCTGTACGATCAGCCAGATGGGCCAGCCGAAGGGCTGGGAGGGTATGCCGAAGTTATATGGCGTGATTCCTACTGGCTGGATAATGCCAACCAGTTGAAAGCGCCAGGCTATGCGCTGCTGAATCTGGAGGTGCATTACAACCCACCAGCACGCATGGGTTGGGCGCATCGGCTACACTGGTATTGCGAGGTGCAGAATGTGGCAGATCAGGTGTATGTCGCAGGGGCCACAAATATCAACGATACCCTGTTGGGCAACGGACAACAGGCAGGTGCAGCGGCACTCATGAGCAGCACCGGGTCTATTTATGCAGGGTCTCTACGGGCTTATTTTGGGGGTGTAAGGCTCAGCCTGTAAGCGAGATGGGGATAGTCGGTAAAGGGTCAGTTTTTTCGCAGAACACGCGCCAGATCCACCGCCATTTGTTCAGCACTGTCATCAATCGGAATCATCCCGGCAAGATGGTTCCGGCCATCCATGACATACAGGATGGATGTGTGGTCGATCAGGTAATCAGAATCTTGCCTGTCACGGCGATGTGTTGTGACGTGAAAGGTCTCAAGCACAGGCTTGAGTTGTTCCGCCGAACCACTCAAGCCGATAATGCGCGGAGAGAACCGGGCAAGATAAGTGCGCATGACGGCAGGGGTATCACGTTGCGGATCGACTGAAATAAAAATCGGAACAACCTTGCGCCCTTCTGGCCCAAGGCGCTCCAGAGCGGTTGAAATCGTATCAAGTGTGAGAGGGCATACATCTATGCAATGCGTATAGCCAAAGTAAAGTGCTGTATAATGTCCCTGAAAATCGTCCTGTGTGACCTTATGCCCCTGTGTATCAAACAGCATATAGGCACCACCAATACTCTGTGTGGGCTTGCTCAGCAGCATACGAAAACCAGCCGCACCTGCCAGCAGAAAGACTGTAACCAGGGCAAGAACCGCGAGTGTTTTTCTGTCGCGCCTTATGCCTTCCCGGATAGGAGCGGATTTCTTTCTTTTGTGCGGAAAGGATTTCATGGCGCGATCATACAGGAGATTTTGCGGCCTGTAGAGGCTGAAGCTTAAGCTCCCAAGAACCGCTCAAGCTGTGCGGCTATCTGAAACAGGGCGCTATCCTGCCCGTGATGTCCCATGACCATTAGCCCGACAGGCGCATCACCCGGTTGATGGCAGGGCAGGCTGATGGCGCAGAGATCCAGAAAATTGGCAATGGCTGTATTGCGTAGAAGCAGAAGGTTGGTTGCGACATAATGTGCGTTATCGTCCATATCGCTTATTTTGGGCGCGATAATGGGCACAGTTGGCAGAATGACGGCATCATAATGTTCCATAATATCTGATGCCTGCCGGATCAGCCGAGTGCGGGTCTGATGCAAGGTAATATAGTCTACCGCACTTTGTTCCTGCCCCCGCAGGATACGCTGTAGCACGAACGGATCATACGCCAGACGATGCTCTGCGAGCAAAGGTGTGTGCCATGCGAGTGCCTCCGCCGCAGGAAAGCCTCCTTTGGCGTTGGCGGCAGGAATATCGAGCAAAGGGGGGCAGGAAAAGGTTTCGAGGATAACGCCTCTGGCGGAAAGACGGCTCAGACAATGCTCCCATGTCTGAGCAACGGTTGGCTCCATGCCGTCCATTACCACAGTATTCAGTATGCCTAGGCGCAGTAACCGGCCATTTCGTCCGTCTGGTGCGTCCTGTAGGCGCAGGTTCCCCGTTGCCATCAGGCTGTCAGCGGCCCAGCAGCACTGCACCGTGCGACCAAGGCTGCCAACTGAATCCAGTGTGTAAGATAATGGCACCGTACCCTGGGTGGAAATACGTCGTGCGGTTGGTTTGAAACCGACAAGACCGGTCAGGGCCGCCGGGATCCGGCATGACCCGCCAGTATCGCTGCCAATCCCGACACAGGCCATGCCATCGGAAACTGAAATGGCGGCACCAGAGGAAGACCCGCCGGGAATGCGCCGCTCAGCCCTGTGCCACGGATTGGCCGGGGTGCCGAAATGTGGGTTAATACCAACCCCGGAAAACGCAAATTCCGTCATTGTGGTGCGGCCCATACTGATCATGCCCGCCTGCTTCAGGCTGCGTATGGCGGGGGCATCCGTGCTGGCGGGAGCAGCCTTGTCCAATACCCGAGAGCCTGCACGGCTGACAGAGCCTGCTTCATCAAACAGATCCTTGATAGAAAGCGGCAGCCCGGCTGCAATGGAGGGCGCACGCCCCTGCTGGCGGAGTGTGTCTATTATATTAGCCTGCTGGCGGGCTTTATCCGCATGCACGGCCATGAAAACACGTGATCCTTCGCCGTTTACATCGTGGATACGCTCAAGGGCCTGTTCCACCAGTTCACGGGCCGTGGTGCGACCATCCGCCAGAGCCAGAGCCGCATCAAGCAGGGAAGGGAAGGGAGAAGGCGTCATGAGGCGGATCCTGATCGTGGCGATGGTTCTTTAATAACTGATGCCGAATGTATCACGAACCACGAGAAGACAAAGACTGCCACGGTATAGGCAGGCTGTCTGATCGACTGTGCTCTGATGTTATCAGATTGTGCCCGGCTGTCATTAGCTCAGGCGGCGACCGGTCATAACATAACCAATCAGCCTACCCGCGGGGAATGTCTGACGCATGGTGGGGAGAGACGGTGCACCTACTGGGGCACCGGGCCATATGGGCGGGGCTTTGTGGGTATATTGTTACGAAATGGCAATTAGTGACTATCGGAGCAGGTCATCACGGTCATGGAAAGGGAAAGACTTTGACAAAAGAAAACGGAACAGTCCCGCTTTCGGATAACGGGCCATCGGGGTTAAAGGGAAATCTCGGCGTTGCGTCCATTGTCATGATGGTGGTGGCGGCCGCAGCCCCACTGACCGTCATGGCCGCCAATAGTCCGCTTATTATTGCGATGGGCAATGGCATTGCAGCTCCATTGGATGCAGCGATTGCAACGCTGATCATGTATTTGTTTACCGCCGGTTTTATTGTTATGTCGCGCTATGTGACCAATGCCGGAGCGTTTTACGCCTATATTCAGAAAGGGCTTGGCCGTCAGGTTGGGCTGGCTTCTGCTACGCTGGCAACGGCGTCATATACGTTCATTGTGTTGGCGCTGGAGGCCTATCTTGGCTACACGTTGGCCGAACTGCTGCACAATACATTATCCATTACAGTGCCTTGGTGGATCATGTCGTTTGTAGTCGTATTGGTTGCCGGTTTTCTGGGGTATCGGCATATTGAAATGAGTTCACGCTTTCTCGGTGTAGCCCTTGTACTTGAGGTGGGCGTTGTTTTGCTGGCCGATCTGGTGGTGCTGGTTACCAAAGGCACGGCATTGCTTGATCCCGCGCCATTTACACAACATGCAGCCCTGAGCGGGTCGCCCGGTCTGGGCCTGATGTTTGCCATTTACTGCTTTATCGGCTTTGAATCGACCGTCATTTTTCGGGATGAAGCACGCAATCCTGAAGTAACCATTCCGCGCGCAACTTATATCGCCGTGTTTGGTGTTGGACTGTTTTACGTTATTTCCATGTGGTGCGAAGTTGCGGGCATCGGGCTGGGCCAGACTGTCCAGATGGCCAATGAGCACACAGGCGATATGTACCTGATTTTCATCCATAGCTATATGGGAAAAGTCGCTGAGGATATTGTCAATGTCCTGCTGATTACCAGCCTGTTTGCCTGTATTCTGGCGTTCCATAATGTTGTTGTGCGGTATCAGTTTGTCATGGCGCGCTACAATGTGCTGCCGCCCCTGATTTCACGCGTGCATGACAAGCATGAATCTCCGCATATGTCGTCTTTGGTACAGACAGGCACTTCGCTGGTGGGGCTGATTGTGCTCGTCATTCTGGGTCTTGATCCTGTCACGCAAATCTATGCTTGGGCAGCAACGGCTGGCACGTTGGGTTATATGGTTATTCTGTCCATGACCTGCCTGTCCATTCTGGTATTCTTCAATGTGCGTCGTGGTGGAAAAGGGGGTGTGTGGCACACACTCATTGCACCGATCGGGGCGCTGTGCGGGTTGCTGCTCTGTTTAGGGGTCGCCATTGTCAATCTTCCGGCTCTTATCGGGGGAGATAATGCCTCGGTTGCCGCATGGGGAGTTGGGGTGCTGGTGCTTGTATCCTTTATTGTAGGATATGGCGCAGCAGGACGCCTGAAAATGAAAGACCCGGCCCGCTTTGAAGCTCTTAAAGAGCTGGCCTGAATTATTCAGACAAAAAACGCCTGCCAAGACAATTGGCAGGCGGCACTTCGTTGTCATAAATTTGTTGTTCAGGCGTACAGGCTCAGTCCGCTCTGATCACTGCTGTCAGTCTGATCGGTGGTTTGTGTTCCGCTAACACTCATGACGGAAATGATATTTCCACTAGAATCTTTTTCAATAATGACCGGTGTGCCATCAGCACTGGCGGAAGTAATCGTAACGGTTGAAGATGACGAAGACGAGCTGTTCGTGTCAGAACTGCTCGCGCTGTCAGTATCGGTTCCGCTGTTGCCCGATGTCAGGGTATCCAACAGGCTTTTGGTCAATGTCGCTGTGCTGAGAGATGAAGAAGAGGACATGGCGTTTTCTTTCCTGTTTCCAGACACGGCATTGCCCGTCAAAGGACGGATTTCTCCATGATTAGCATACAGACGCCCCGCCCGGCAATTGAACCCGTCTAGCCAAAGCGAAAGCCCGAAAGAGCCTTGCCCATGACAATATCGCTATAGGTACGGACACCCCGGTCATGACCTGCCGCACCAGCTGCGAACATGAGCGGGAGGAGGTGTTCCTCACGCGGGTGGCAGATGCGTGCTCCGGGCGCCTGCTCCCATGCCAGCAGGCGCTGATTGCGCTCTGCGGGCAGGGCTTCTGCTGTATTGCGCAGCCATGTATCAAACTGCACGGATGTCTCATCCGTTCGTGGGCTGCCACTCATGAAATGTCGGAGGTTATGGTAACTCATGCCTGTAGCGATAATCAGGATATTGTCCTGACGCAGCGGCTCCAGCGCCTGACCGACACGCATTTCCTGCGCAGCATCCAGTTTAGCACTCATGGAAAGCTCGATAACCGGAATATCAGCATCAGGAAATGCCAGTAGAAATGGAATGAAAACCCCGTGGTCCAAGCCGCGTGTGGCATCGCCCTCGCAGGCAATATCGTTCTGCCGGAGCAAAGCCTGCACATGAGCTGCTAGCGCGGGGGATCCGGGGGCGGGATATTTCAGAGCATAAGTATGCTCGGGAAAACCATAATAATCATAGATCAGGGGAGGGTGCGCGGCTGTTGTAACGGTTGGAACGGACGTCTCCCAATGGCCCGACATAACGACAATACCCGATGGTTTGCGGGGGAGGGTTATGGCAAGCCCTTGCAGATGGGCCGCCAGATTTTCCCATCCCGGCCAGTCCATGAAAAAGCACGGGCCACCACCATGGGGTAAAAAAAGCACAGGCTGGCGTGTGGGCGCTGCGGCCGACGTGGTTGTATGCACGGTCTCAACCTTTTTCTGGGTTATATGTCTTGCTATCTGGGCACTTTATATCATGGTGTTCGCGCTTTATTCTTGCTCATATGGATGGAATAATTTTCCACTCGAACCTCTTGAACGCCTTTTTTCCTGCTTGTCAGGTGATGCTGTTGGGGGTTTGTGATCAACCCTGTGTGAAAAATGGCCGGACAGGGCTACCCTGTGCATTAAGCGCGTTACGTATAAAGGGAAAATGTGCAATTTTCCTGATGCTGTTATATCAGGACCGGAGCCGTTTCAGTGGAAAACGCGGAACAGAGTAATTGGATTCATGACGCAAATCTGGCCGTGCGCGTGGTGGCCATGCGGCGTGATACCAATGCCGCAGGCGATGTATTTGGCGGTTGGGTTGCCTCGCACATGGATCTTGCGGCCAGCACGGCAGCGGAAGATCGGGCCGGATGTAAATGCGCGACTGTCGCGGTCGATGGTCTGGTTTTTCACCGGCCCATGGCCGTGGGTGATGAACTGAATGTTTATACGCGTATCCTGCGTGTGGGCCGTACGTCCATGACTATTGAGGTCGAAGCCATTCGCCGGGTACGCCGCACGGCTATCCGGCAGAAAGTGACGCAGGCACGTTTTACCTTTGTCGCTCTTGATCAGGATGGTCGTCCCTGTCTGGTTGATCGCTAAGCCGCTTTTTTCTTTCTGGACAACACACCACACAAAAGCACAGACAAAGGCTGCATGTGCCTGCGGCCTGTCGTTTCATGCGCGAAGACAGCCCGCAGGGTTTGCCGTATGAAACGCAAGGGGCAGGTGTGACAGATATGTGTAGTGCGCGGGCGGATATTATCGACGGAAAGGCTTTTGCAGCGGCTCTCAGGCAGAAAATTGCCACGCAGGTGGCGCGTCTGAAGGCCGAATACGACATCGTGCCGGGGCTGGCCGTAGTGCTGGTGGGAGAAGACCCGGCCTCTGCGGTGTATGTGCGCAACAAAGAGCGTATGACAGCAGAAGTGGGCATGAATGGGCACGCATTCAAACTGCAAGCAAGCGCTTCGGAAGCGGAACTGCTTGAACTGATAGAACAGTTGAATGCCGATGCGTCCATTCATGGTATTCTGGTGCAGTTACCCCTGCCTGCCCACATGGATGCCCGTAAGGTTATCAATACCATTACCCCCGCAAAAGACGTGGATGGTTTTCATGTGATCAATGCCGGTCTGCTTGCGACCGGGCAGGAGGCCATGGTGCCCTGCACACCCCTTGGATGCCTTATGCTGCTGAGAGATCGGCTTGGCAGTCTGGCAGGGTATAAGGCGTTGATTGTGGGGGCGTCCAATATTGTCGGCAAACCTATGGCGCAATTACTTCTGGCTGAAAAATGCACTGTCAGCATTGCGCATTCCAAAACCCGAGATCTGGAGGCGGAAGTGCGTCAGGCGGAAATTCTGGTTGTGGCGGCAGGCCGGGCAGAACTGATCCCTGGTGCGTGGATTAAGCCCGGAGCTGTGGTGATTGATGTCGGGATCAATCGTATAGAGCGGGATGGCAAGCCTGTTCTGGTGGGGGATGTTGCGTTTGAACAGGCTGTGCAGGTAGCCGGAGCCATTACGCCGGTGCCCGGCGGTGTTGGCCCCATGACCATTGCCTGCCTGCTGGCCAACGCTCTGACAGCCTGCTGCCGTGCAGTCGGCGCCTCTGAGCCTGCGGAACTTGTCGCCTGAAATAGAACAAATCTGCACTGGCTCGTGTGCGCGTTGCCCATTGGGTAACGCTGTGCCGGGCGTGCAGTGTAATGGGGTGAGACAGACATGATCTGTTTTGATTTTGATGGCGTTATTTCGGACTCCCTGCTCATGTGGGGCGGTGTGCTGCATAAAACGGCAGCCCGGTTCAGTATCGACCTGCCTGATGATATGCGGCCTTTCCAGCGCCTGCGTCCGCTGACTTTCGAAACATTGGGCAAGGCGCTCGGGGTCGATCCTGTAGCCTTCAGTAATGCTATGGCGGCAGAAGCCGCCAGCAATGCTGCTGTGCCCCCTCTGGTAAAGGGTATGCGGAGCGTTTTGGATACCCTGCTGGGGCAGGAACCTCTGGTTATTGTCAGTTCCAGCCGCCGGGCCGTGATCGAGCGGTTTCTGGTGGAACATGATCTGAGTCATGTCTTTAACGATGTGATCGGCAGCGATGTCTATCCCTCGAAGGTGGAAGTCCTGCGCGCACTCCTGCCAGCAGGGGCCAGAATTATGGTGGGGGACGCCGCCAGCGACATGGAAGCCGCCCGTGCCGTGGGTATCAGGGCCGTTGGCGTTTTGTGGGGCTGGCAGGATGCGGACATGCTGACAGATGCCCATGAACTGGTGAAAACCCCGGCTGCTTTGCTGGATGCTTTGGCCCCCGTTCAGGTTGGCTCCGCACATAGCCACTAAAAGCAACATATAGTGTGGTTTTGTTGTTGACTTGAGTGGGAAAAGCCGCACACTGAACATCTGATACGTAAGCACTGTCCGGGAATGCCTTCCCGGCCGCACGGAGCAAGGTTCATGTCGGAGTTTCCCACACACGCGCGTGTTGTTGTCATTGGCGGGGGCATTATGGGGGCCTCGACCGCGTATCATCTGGCCAAGCTGGGCTGGAAGGATACGATTGTCATTGAGCGGCACAAGCTAACCTCAGGCACCACATTTCATGCGGCAGGGCTGGTAGGGCAGCTACGCTCTAATGCCAACATTACCCAGCTTCTGGGGGAGTCCGTCAAACTCTACAAAACTCTCGAGCAGGAAACCGGTCTGGCAACCGGCTGGAAGATGAATGGTGGGCTGCGGCTCGCCTGTAACGAGGAACGTTGGACCGAGGTGCGGCGTCAGGCCACAACGGCGCGCTCGTTTGGGCTGGAGATGCACCTGCTATCTCCCAAAGAGGCGCTGGATCTCTGGCCCCTTATGGATATTTCGGATCTCGTGGGGGCGGCTTTCCTGCCAACCGACGGACAGGCCAATCCATCCGACATTACTGCCTCTCTGGCCAAGGGCGCTCGTTTGCACGGTGCGCGTATTTTTGAAGATACCGATGTAACCGGCTTCAAGGTTGAGAATGGCCGTGTGACAGAGGTGCAGACCAGCCGTGGCACGGTTCAGTGCGAGATCGTGGTCAACTGTGCAGGGCAGTGGGCGCGTGAACTGGGTGCTCAAGTGGGTGTGAATGTGCCGCTGGTTTCTGTTGAGCATCAGTATATGATCACAGAGCAGATCGCGGGTGTAACATCCAACTTGCCAACCCTGCGTGATCCCGATCGTCTGACTTATTATAAAGAAGAAGTCGGCGGGTTAGTCATGGGTGGATATGAACCCAATCCCATCGCATGGGCGGCGGATGGTTTTCCCGACAGGTTCAATTTCCAGCTTCTAGGCTCGAATTTCGATCATTTCGAACAGTTGACTGAGCTGGCTCTAGGCCGCGTCCCTGCTCTGGCGACTGCCGGGGTAAAAGAGCTGATCAACGGGCCGGAAAGCTTTACGCCAGATGGTAACTTCATCCTAGGATTGGCGCCCGAGCTGGATAATTATTATCTGGGCTGTGGTTTTAACGCCTTTGGTATTGCGGCAGGTGGTGGGGCTGGCAAGGTTCTGGCGGAGTGGATCGTGGGGGGAGAGCCGCCCTATGATCTCTCTGCAGTTGATATTCTACGGTTTGGTCGCAACCATCAGGACGTCAACTGGGTGCGCAGCCGCACTCTGGAAGCGTATGCAAAGCATTACACAATTGCATGGCCCAGCGAGGAATATAAAAGCGGCCGTCCCCTGCGACGTTCTCCGCTTTACGACCGGCTTAAGGTACAGGGCGCCGTATTTGGTGAGAAACTGGGATGGGAAAGGCCAAACTGGTTTGCTGCCCCCGGTGAGGACGCCGCCGATCACTACACTTTTGGGCGTCCCAACTGGTTCGGAGCTGTTGCGCGAGAGCATGCGGCAACACGTGATGCGGTAAGTGTGTTTGATCAGACATCTTTCGCCAAATTTATGCTGGCTGGGCGAGATGCGGCAGAGGCTCTATCCGTTATCAGTGCGGCGAACGTACACAAAGCTCCCGGCAGTCTGATCTATTCGTTGATGCTCAACTCGCATGGTGGCATTGAATCAGACTTTACCGCTGCACGCATTGCGCAGGATGAATACTACCTTGTTTGCGGCACAGGGGCTGCAACCCGCGACTTTGACTGGATCAAGCGGCATATCCCCCGCGGCATGGATGCGCGGCTGATTGATGTCTCTTCAATGTATTCAACCCTGTCGCTCATGGGGCCACAGGCACGGCGTGTACTGGAAAAACTGACGCGCGATGATGTCTCGAATGCCGCGTTCCCGTTCGGAACATGGCGCACGTTGCATATTGCGGGCGCGCCAGTACGGGCCTTACGCGTTACTTATGTGGGTGAACTCGGTTGGGAGCTGCATATACCGGTTGAATTCGCCGCAACTGTTTATGATGCGCTGATGCAGGCCGGGCAGGCTTTTGGTCTTTGCAATGCCGGTTATCGTGCCATTGAAACCCTGCGTCTGGAAAAAGGCTATCGGGCTTTTGGCTCTGACATTGGCCCCGACCATACCCCTTACGAGGCAGGACTTGGCTGGCTGCTGAAAATGAAGAGCGGTCTGCCCTTTATCGGTCGAGAAGCATTGGAAAAACTGCAGGATGCGCCATTACGCAAGAAACTGGTTTGTTTCACTGTAGAAGACCCTACGGTTGTGCTGCTGGGGCGTGAGACGATCTATCGCAATGGAGAGCGCGTAGGTTGGGTTGGTTCCGCAGGTTTTGGGCATACGATTGGTAAACCCATTGCTTATGGTTATGTCCGGCAGTCAGAAGGGGATGTCACCGATGAGTTCGTGCTGTCCGGCCAGTATGAACTGGATGTCGCAACAATACGTGTGCCGGCAACGGCTCATCTGAAACCGCTTTACGATGCCCAGCGCAGCCGTATTCTAGGGTAAGGGAGCAGGCAGGAGCGGGCTTTCCAGGCCCGCAGGTTAGCATGACGGCATCTGAGAAGGACGGCGCATGACACAGACACTGCATGATAGGCTGAAGGCGCTGCCATGCTGGACGGGGCCAGTTGATCCGCGCCCGTTAGGGGGCGGCATTACAAACAGCAATTTTGTGGTGGATGATGGGCCCCGGCGTTATGTCGTGCGTGTGGGGCAGGATATTCCCCTGCACAATGTCATGCGTTTTAACGAGCAGGCGGCCTCCCATGCGGCCGCGTTAGCCGGTATTTCTCCTTCAGTGCGCTATGCCGAAGCCGATTTACTGGTTATTGATTTCATAGAGGGGCAAACACTCGACGCGGCAGGAGTACGCGCCCGTTTGCCGGCTGTCGTCGATCTTGTTCGCCGTATGCATCATGGCATACAGGAACATCTGTCCGGGCCTGCTCTGAGTTTCTGGATTTTTCATGTTCTACGGAATTACCTGCGCGTTTTACGACGCAAGGATTCCAGCCCACCAGTAGAGCTTGATAGACTGGAGCGGATTACCCATGAACTGGAGCAGGCTTTGGGGCCTGTCGAGACCGTTTTTGCCCATAATGACCTGCTGCCTGCGAATTTTCTCGATGATGGGCAGCGTATCTGGTTGATCGACTGGGACTATGGTGGGTTTAACACGCCGCTGTTCGATCTCGGTAACCTGGCTTCGAACAATGCGTTTGATGCAGCCGAGCGTGAGGCCATGCTGGCACTTTATTATGGTCATCCACCAGATGATGCCCTGCGTTATCGCTTGCAGGTTATGGCCGTAGCTTCGATGCTGCGTGAAGGATTGTGGAGCATGGTTTCTGAAACGGAATCCACAATCGCTTTTGATTATCGGGATTATACCCGCATGAATATGAGCGTGTTCGAGCAGGAACTTGAGATACTCAACATCATGCGAGGCTGATGGGCCCTTTTTAGGGAGCCAACACAATACGGCCGGGCAGGCCACCCTTGCGGGTCTGTTCAAGTGCTGTTTCAAACGCTTCCAACGGCAGGGTCTGAGCAACCGGAACACGCAGTATGCCACGGGCCAGAAGGTCTATGGCTTCGTGCAGATCTGACAGGGTGGCTCCAACGGAGCCGATAAATGAGACTTCGCGCACGATCAGGTCAATCGGGTGTGTCTGGAATGTATCCTGTGTATAGCCGATAAGCACCAGTCTGCCACGGCGGCGCAGCATATCCATGCCGGAGCGGATACTGGCCGCTGTCCCCACCAGTTCAAAGACTATATCCGCACCTTCGCCCGTTATTTCCTTCACGCGTGCGGCAAGATCGGGTTCCTGCGTGGCATCGAGGGTGTATTCGGCTCCCTGTTCATGAGCGAGAACCTCTCTGGCTCCCCCGCGCCCAACAGCGATAACGCGTGCGCCTGCATTTCTGGCATATTGCAACAGGGCCAGCCCCACCCCACCCGTGCCATAAACGACCACCCATTCACCCGGCCTGATTGTAGCCAAGCGCCCGGCATGTACGGCTGTTGAACCCGCACAGCCCATAACGGCGGCCTCAGCCGTAGAAACATGATCGGGGAGGGGGACGCAGTTACGCACTGGCACACAGATATATTCAGCAAAACCGCCATCCGCATTGAAACCGGGCTGCGCATGCGGGGCGGGGCAGAGATGCTCGTCTCCTTTCAGGCAGTAGCGGCAATGGCCACAACCCTCATAATAATAAATAGCGGCACGCTGTCCCAGCCATGTGTCGGAAACACCAGCACCACAACACATAATGGTGCCGGCAATTTCATGACCAACAGCAAAGTTCCGTCCACCCAGATCAAGCAGTCCATCGCGGATATGCAGATCCGTGCGGCAGACACCGCAGGCATTGATCCGCACCAGCACCTCTCCTTCAGCGGGTGAGGGGATAGAGACGGCGCGCAGGGCAAAAGGCTTGCCCGGCTCAATGAGTTGCACGGCCCGCATGGTGGCTGATTCTGACATGATGTGGCCCTGCGTTCTGATTGCGGAATGGTTTGTCTGCGTATGATAGGCAAAGAGCGATAGCCCGGCAACAGCAGAAAAAACGGCACTTAATAGCGCTTTTACAGGCTGTATGGCGCAATATTAATTTGTTTTTTATATCAATAAAATTTTTTGTAACAGATTTTTGAATAAAAAATTCCTACCGTCAGGCCGATCCCGACCACAATCCATCGAGAACTGGGAAGGCATGAATGCAATCGTCATAACCGCATTGAAACGGCCCTATACTTTTGTGGTCCTTTCACTGCTCATTCTCGCGTTTGGCGTGCTGTCCGTAATGCGCGCGCCAACCGATGTGTTTCCCAATATCAAGCTGCCAGTTGTGTCCGTTGTGTGGACATACGGCGGCATGCTGCCAGAGGAATTTGCAGGACGCATAACGTACAATTACGAACTGGCTGTAACCTCCACCGTGGAGGGCATCGAGCATATGGAAAGCAGCTCGTATTATGGCCGCAGTATCGTCAACATCTACTTCCAGCCCGGCACGGATATCGGCGAGGCGGAAGCTGAAGTTACGGCTATTTCCCAGACCGTTATCAAGCAGCTTCCCGATAATATTCCTGCCCCTATGGTCATGCGTCTGGATGCGTCCTCCGTGCCGGTTCTGGCGCTGCAGGTCACATCTGACAAACAGACCCCGTCAGATCTGTTCAAGATCGCGATGACGCGCATCCGGCCTATTCTCGTGACAGTGCCGGGCTCGGTGCTGCCACAGGCTTATGGCGGTATGGACAGCTTCATTATGGTCGCACTGAACCAGAAGCAGCTTCAGGCACACCATCTCTCCGCTATGGACGTGCAGAACGCTTTGCGTAAGCAGAACATCGTACTGCCTGCGGGTGATCAGAAAATTGATCGCACGGACTGGATGGTTCAGACCAACGCCACCCCCCGCTCCATGCAGGAACTGGGTGATATTCCCGTCAAGCGTGTAGGTAACTCGGTCATTTATGTCCATGACGTGGCCAATGTGTACCGTGGCGGACACCCCCAGACCAACCTTGTGCTGGTGCAGGGCAAGCAGGGTGTCATGATCGTCGTCATGAAAAGTGGCGAAGCATCAACGCTTGATGTCGTGTCCAGAACCAAGGAACTGCTGCCGCGTGTGCGCCAGCTCGTACCGCCTGACGTGCATATTTCGGTGCTGAACGATGCCTCGGTTTTCGTGAAAGACGCCATCAAGGATGTGGTCCGCGAAATGCTGACAGCCGCTGTGCTGACTGGCCTTGTCGTGCTGCTGTTCCTTGGTTCCTGGCGCTCGACCATCATTATCGCCACGTCTATTCCGCTGTGCATTCTGGCTGCCATTATCTGCCTGCTTTGGGCGGGGCAGACCATCAATGTCATGACTTTGGGTGGTCTGGCGCTGGCCGTTGGTATTCTGGTGGATGATGCAACCGTCATGATCGAGAATATCGATACCCACCTTGAAATGGGCAAAGATCTGGAAACAGCCATTATCGATGCGGCTAACCAGATTGTTATTCCCACGCTGGTTTCCACCCTGTGCATCTGCATTGTGTGGACACCACTGTTCCGCCTGAGCGGTGTGGCTGGCTGGCTGTTCATGCCGATGGCCGAGGCGATTGTCTTCGCCATGCTGGCATCGTTTATCCTGTCGCGTACTCTGGTGCCGACCATGGCCAAATATCTTCTGGCAGGACAGGTACATCCGGGGCTGCATGGCGATGAGCATGAAGCCTTGCCAAAAGGGTTTTTTGGGCAGTTCCAGAACAAGTTCGAACATGCGTTTCACGCTTTCAAGCTCCGCTACGGGCGGGTGCTGGAACGTGCCGTCACTCGACGTCGCAAGTTTGTCACGGTGTTTCTCGGGTTATCTGTTCTCTCTCTTGCGCTCTTTGCAGTCGTCGGACAGGATTTCTTTCCCGAGGTGAAATCCGGCGCGTTGCAAATGCATGTGCGCGCGCCCCTTGGCTCGCGTATTGAAACCACGGGGCGTATCGCCAGTCTGATAGATGACCGGATTGAGCAGATTCTGCCTGGCAAGGTGGAAGGCATTATCAACAACTGCGGTCTGCCCGAAGGCCCGCATAATCAGGCGTTTATTCCCACGCCCACAATCGGTACACAGGATTGCGACCTGAGCATTACCCTTAAGGACGAGGTCTCTCCCGTATGGGATTACCGCGCCCTGCTACGGCGCAAGCTTTCAGCCAGTTTCCCCGGCACGGTCTTTACGTTCCAGCCTGCCGACCTGACTGAAAAAATCCTGAACTTCGGCTCACCCGCACCGGTTGATATCCAGATATCCGGCCCGGATATTCGCGATAACTACCGTTATGCCCGCCTGCTGGTTAACCGCCTGCGCAGCATACCCGGAGCCGTGGATACAGTTATCCAGCAGACCATGCGCACGCCAACACTGTTCGTGCAGGGCAACCGTACATTCAGTCAGGCCACTGGCATGACGGAAGGTGATATTGCCAATAACGAACTGATGACTCTCTCAGGCAGCCAGACGGTAGACCCGCAATACTGGCTCGACCCAAAAACCGGCATTACGTTTCCACTTAATGTCTATGTCTCACAGGATCAGCTTACCCACTACAACAACCTGCTGACCATTCCTGTCGATAAGGGGGATAACGACCCCGAAGGCAAGGACATGCAGCTTCTGGGCAGTATCAGCACGGTTACGCCTATCGGCACGCCGGGACAGGTGTCTCACTATAACTCCATGCCTGATATTGATATTTACGTTTCGACAGAGTTTACCGATCTCGGGTCTGTTCTGGCTCAGGTCAAACGTGACATCGCAGCGACAAAAGGCGATCTACCGCGTGGTGTTGCTGTGGATATCCGTGGGCAGGCCACAACCATGCACAGCGCTTATGTGGAGCTGATTGCCGGTCTCGTGGTTTCGGTGGTGCTGATCTACATGCTGATTGTGGTCAACTTCCAGTCTTGGATTGATCCTTTCATTATCATCTCGGCATTGCCGGGCGCGTTGGCCGGTATTGCATGGAGCCTGTTCCTGACCCAGACACGCCTGTCCGTGCCGGCATTGACGGGGGCCATCATGTGCATGGGAACGGCTACGGCCAACTCCATTCTGGTGGTGTCCTTCGCCAAGGAGCGTTTCGCCATGCACCGTAGTGCTGTAGCGGCTGCGGTTGAAGCGGGGATAGGTCGTATCCGTCCTGTCATCATGACAGCATCGGCTATGATTATCGGCATGGTGCCAATGGCTATCAGCAACTCTCAGAATGCTCCGCTGGGTAAGGCGGTCATTGGCGGGCTGATTGTGGCCACTATTTCCACCCTGCTTTTTGTCCCCTGTGTTTATGCAATTTTCCATCATCGTCCGGAAAAGCCGTCCAGCACGGATACGGCACACCGGCAGGAGGCTGTCTGATGTCTGTTTCCCGCAAAGGCAGAATCTTCATCATTCTTCTTGTGGTTGTCATCGTGGCGGATGTCGCGCATCTGCTGGTTCAGCGTGCCCGCAATGGCGTTCGCATCCAGCAGGATGCGGCCTATAGTCGGGTGCCCGATGTAGCGCTTGTGCTGCCAAAGCCCGCGCCGCCAACCGTCACCATGACCCTGCCGGGCACAATCAGCGCATGGTACGAAGCGCCCATTTACGCACAGGTCTCGGGCTATGTGAAAATGTGGTACCGTGATTATGGTGCGATCGTGAAAAAAGGCGATCTTCTGGCAGAGATCAACGCGCCCAGACTTGATGCGGAATACGCTCAGGCACAGGCAGACCTGAAAGTTGCTCAGGCCAAATATGGTCTGGCGGCCATAACCGCTACACGCTGGCGCTCAATGGGGCAGTCTCAGGCGGTTTCTGGTCAGTCTGTTTCCGTGCAGAACGCCAACGAGCAATCCGCCAAGGCTGAACTGGAAGCCGCCGAACACAAGGTGGCCCAGTATCAGGCTACGATCCACTTCAAGAGCATTGAAGCCCCGTTTGATGGCGTGGTGATCGCACGTAGCATCAACGTGGGGGATTATGTTGGGGCGGGTAGCGGCAATATGAACGCGAACGGCACGGCCAGTGAGCTGTTTACCGTGGCGGACACGCATGCCATGCGGCTCTTTGTATCCGTGCCGGAAACGTTTTCTTCCATCCTGCGTCCGGGGCTGGTGGCAAAGGTGAGCGTACCGCAGTTCCCCAACAAGGTGTTTGACGCCAAGTTCCTGACCATTGCCAAGGGATTTGATCCGAATACCCGTACGGTGGTGACGGAATTTTCCATCGACAATGCGGAGCAGAAACTGTGGCCGGGCAGCTTTGCTTCCGTCACGCTTACAGCTCCGGCGGATCAGGGCGTTTTCACCATCCCCACCGGCGCACTGGTATTCCAGGAGCACGGCATGCAGGTGGCGACAGTCGATGCCAAGGAAATCACCCATTATCACAACATTACCGTGGGTCGGATGTCGGACGCCTATACCGAAGTCAGTGCCGGCCTGTCTCCTGATGACCGGATCATCAACAACCCACCGGCTGACCTGATGGAAGGCGGCAAGGTCAGGCCTGTCGAACCGGAAAAAGGCTACCTCAATACGCCAGCCGCCGCTGGGGAGGAGGAGGACGAATGAAACAGACCCTCTCGCGTTTGGGTACAGTGCGCGCGCGTCGTCTGACGGCGCGGGCAGCCCTGCTGCTTTCCCTGACAGTGCTGAGCGCCTGCGATCTGGCGCCACGTTATGATCCGCCACATTATGTGGTTCCGGCATCATGGCACGGACAAGGCCCCTTCAAGGATGCGGTGCCCAGCACCGTAACCCTGAAGCCGGACTGGTGGACAGTGTTTGGTGACACCACCCTGAACGGACTTGAGCAGGAAGCTTTGGCAAACAATGCCGATCTTCAGGCGGCGGCAGAGCGTTTCTCGCAATCCCGCGCGATTGTCATGGAAGCGCGTTCGGATCTGTTGCCGCATCTGGGCATGGCGTTTGGCGCGAGCGACAACAAAAGCTCGGCTGACCGTCTGTTCCGCTACAAAGGGCCGATTACGGCAACGGACGAGTTTTATTCGGGCCTTGCAAGCTGGGAGCCGGATATCTGGTCGGCTATCCGTAATCAGGTGCGGGTGCAGAAATACTACGCTCAGGAGCAGGCGGCTGATTATGCCGCCGCACGCCTCAGCCTTCAGTCAGAACTGGCGACAGACTATTTTGCCTTGCGCGGGCTGGATGCCCAGCATGCTATTTATACCCAGTCTATCGCGTATTATCAGCAGGCTCTGCACGTAACCCAGACACGGCTTGATAATCAGGACGCCACAGGCATTGATGTAGCGCGCGCCCAGAACCAGCTCTACATGACACAGGCGCGCCTGCTTGATGTGCAGGCCCAGCGCGAAGTGCTTGAGCACGGCATTGCGGTGCTGGTGAATGAACAGCCTTCCACCTTCCATATCGCGCCGGTGGATGAGCTGACCAATGTGGAGCCGATCGTACCCACCGGCCTGCCATCCGACCTGCTGGAACGCAGGCCCGATATCGCAGCCTCAGAACGCAGTATGGCGCAGGCTAACCGGGCGATTGGTATCGCACGGGCGGCGTTTTACCCACATGTGTTTTTCAGTGCCAATGGCGGGTTTGATTCCAATGGGTTCAATCTGGCCAATCTGGCCAACAGCATGTGGTCTTATGGCGCCTCGGTTTCCATGCCTCTGTTTGAAGGTGGGTTACGCCGTGCCCAGTTGCAGCATTCGTGGTCTGTCTATCGTGAAACGCTGGATCATTACCGCATGACGGTTCTCTCGGCTTTTGGTGATGTCGAAAACGGTCTGTCCCTGACAAACCGGCTGCGGGCGGAAACCGAGCGTCTGGGGCAGGCGGTTGAAACGGCGCAAAAAGCTCAGACCCTGACAATGACTCTCTATAAAGGGGGCGCTGACAGCTATCTGGATGCCCTGATTGCGCAGGTTAATACACTGGACGCCCGGATCGACCGAGTGCAGGTGCAGGCGCGCGCTCTGCAAAGCACGGTAGGGCTTATCCGTGCTCTGGGCGGTGGCTGGCGTCAGAGCGACCTGCCAACACCTGATGCCACCATGACATTTGGTGTCATGCAGTATTCCGGTTTGCAAACACCGGCTGACACCATGCAGCAGCTTAACAAACACTGACGGTCTTCTGGCTGGCAGGTTAAGGGCTTTCCCTGGTCTGGCGGGCTTCTTTCAGCGCCAGGGAAATGCTCAACCCCCAACCGGCACAAGCTGCCAGCATACCAACCAGAAAAACCACGCTCTCGCCCATTCTGTCAGCCAGAAGGCCTGTAAGCGGGCCAGTGGCTCCATAAGCAAGATCCTGAAACGCGGCAAAGCCCCCCATCGCCGTACCCCGCATATGAGGCGAAACCCGACGCACGACTTCCAGACCCATTGCGGGAAAAATCATGGAACAGCCAGCACCGGTCAGGGCGGCTCCAGCAAGGGCGAGTTCAGGGCCCGTGGCACACCATAACAAAAGCTGTCCGCAGGTTTCGACGCCCAGAGACAGTACGGCCACCCTTGCTCCGCCTATTTTATCGGGGAGATGACCACACAGAATACGCACCAGCACAAAAGCACCGCCGAAAAATGTTAAGCCCAGACTGGCATGTGGCCAGTGCTGGTGCAGAAAAATCAGTGGCATGAAAGCGCCGATTGCCGCAAAGCCGATCCCTTGCAAAAAGACGATAAAGCCAAGGTCGCGGATGCGGGCAATGATGGAGGTCAATGGCTGGCGTTCACCAGGATGCGGCGCTACGGGAGTAATGGGCCAGACTATGGCAAGGCCCGCCAGCGGTGCGATCAGGCAGGCCAAACCCACCCCAAGATACCCGGCGTGATCATAAAGGGTCAGCCCTAGCGGGCTACCTGCGGCCAGTGAGCCATACATGCCCATACCCACCACGGACAACACGCGGCCAGAGCGATGATGCCCCATCAGGCCGATACTCCAGGCCAGAAGCCCGACAACGGTCAGGCTTTCACCCAGCCCAAGCACCAGACGCCCCAGAATTAAGACGAGAAAACTCGGAACCGTAGCCTCAATCCATGTGGAGCCGATACAGATCAGACTGCTGAGCGCGTATAGTACAAGCCCTTGTAACATGCAGTGCCGTCCACCCCGCTGGTCAGCCAGTCGGCCGGCAAAACCCCGTGTCAGGATGGTGGAGGCAAATGCAACGCCCACAGCCAGTCCCGCCATGGCGTTACCCATGTGCAGGGTGGTTGCAACCTGAATGGCCGTTGTCGGCATGGACATAGCCACGCACAGGTACGACAGGAATAAGGCTCCCACCTGCCAGTACAGCATGCGCATGGGCGTTTCTGCGGCGGGGGAGGCGGCAGACGGTGTGGGCGACATGAAAACAGCTTCCTTGATATGCCGCGCATGCGGCCGCCATGACATTGGAGCACTCTATGTCATGGCCTGCATGCGGGTAGCCCCTATAAGCCTGTGTTTATGCAAGATGGGGCGACACCTGTTAAGAGTGGATGTTACAGAGCGGCAATCACCTTCAGACCAGCCAGCACGGCGTTGGGAATGACAGAGGTCTCACCGGGGCGCATCACGTATTCAAATTCCGGTGTAACCACCAGACCCGGTGTAACGGGAATACCGTAATAGGCCTCCAGTATGGCGGAGTGTGTCTGTGGGGCGTTGACATAAGCTCCCATCGACATCCCCGCGGATTGGCGTAACTCCTGCCCGTAGGTCAGCCGCGGGCTGAGTTGGTAATAGGAATACATGATGCCCACCCTGTCTCGTGGACGACCGGGCACCAGACCGAGGAGCGATGTGCCGACATAGAACTCGTTGGCAAAAGTGGAATTGCTCGGTGTGTTGTGTACAAACCCTGCGAGCACATATCCCCCCGCCATCTGATGTTCGCCACTGGCGCGATAAACCATCTGATCTGCTTCGATATAGAATGTATCGCGCGCTTTATCCGCATGCCGGGGCACGGAACCGGCATAAGCCGCAGGAATTGTCCCAATCAGATCCGGGTAGGGCGAGGTGTCATGCCCGTAACCAATTTTGTAATGTCCGGGCAGTTTTTTGGGGCCAATAAAGGGCTCCCATGTCAATTCAATAGGGGTCTGTATGCCCGTTGCGGTTTCGCTACCCCATGCCCAGCCGGTATTGTCCTGCGGCTTGGGGCCAATCCTGTAAATACCCGTACGCAGCGTCAGATCACGGGTCGGGCGAATGCGCAGCGTGCCACCCCACGAGGTTTTGGGATAAACGCTCCAGCCTGCCGGTTCTCGGATCGCCATAGGTGCTGAGCACATCGTCATGAACGTACATAGCAGCACCGATGTGGCATAGGTGTGCGTGATGGCAATGCGACCGATATTGATGTTGATCCGGTTGTTAAGAAAGGATTTTTCCAGATACAGATCAGCCAGCCGGGCTGCTGCCGGGCCATGAATGCTCCAGACTTCCGTCAGGAGCACATTGCGCTCCCCAACATGATCCCAGCCAACCTGACGGCCTTCACGGTTCATGACAATACCGTGCAGATACCAGCCTGCCAGCGGGCGCCAGTCCGTTAGCCTGCCAAGATCGAACAGCATGCTGGCGCGCACTTCATGGGTGTAGTCCATCCCTTTCGACAGGCCGCCTGCGACATTACCCATGCCTTCACCCTTGTAGGTGAATTCAAAGCTGAATCCCTTATCGCGCAGGCGCTCACGCCACGGTTTGAGAGCGGGAACAAGGTTGCCGCCAGCCTGCTCCGCCACAAAATACCCAGCACTGACATCCTGCCGGCGGAGTGCATCCGTATTATGGCTGAGCAGATAAGAGAGGCTAACCGTCTGAAACCATGAATCCAGATGCTCTTCGGCAATCGGTCGCTTGGGTTTGGCGTGGGGCTTGGGCACCTCAGGCGGCGCAATGGGGGGTGTCATCGCGTGATCTGCTGCCTCGGTTCTATCAGCAGGAGCGGTGGTCTGAGCTACGGCAGGGTTGAGCGAAAGACCCGAGCTCACAAACACAATGCAGGCCAGTATGGGGGCTGCGCAGCTACAGAAAAAACGATGCAAGGAATGGCGCAGCCCGTTCCAGTGGGCCGCGTGCAAAGATAGTGCATGACGCATGGCGATAATCCACAAAACCGACTGCAGACCGCTAGCGCTGCGGCCAGACAGGCACGCGCGAACAGGCTGCAGAAACAGCAAAAGACTGAGCGCCGGCCCTGCTGGACACAGGATGTGGCGGGGCCGGTCTCGTTATGGTGCGTGTGGGAGCGTGTCCCGCCGGTTTACGGCCGCAGTATCAGACCGCGAAGCCCGGCGATACGGCGGCTACGGTGCGGTTTTGTGAACGGGGAGGAGCATCGAGAGAGAGATTGATCATTGGTTTTTTCTTTTTCTTATTATTCAATGATGCCTGCCGTGCCCTGTCCATGCAGGGCATCGTGCAGTTTTTTGTCATCCAGCGCGTTTTCCCAGCGCGAGATCACAATAGCGGCGACCGCATTTCCAATCAGGTTGGTGAGCGATCGGCATTCGGACATAAAGCGGTCAATACCCAGAATAAGCGCCATGCCACCCACAGGCACGCTGGGCACGACAGAGAGGGTTGCCGCCAGAGTAATAAACCCGGCTCCTGTAACCCCTGCTGCCCCCTTGGAACTGACCATGGCAACCAGAAGCAGGGCAATCTGTTCGCTGAAAGAGAGATGGATATCCGTCGCCTGTGCAATGAACAGGGCAGACAGGGTCATGTAGATATTCGTCCCATCAAGGTTGAAAGAATACCCCATAGGCACAACCAATCCGACAATGCCCTGATTACAGCCGGCCTGTTCCAGTTTGGCGATCAGGCCCGGCAGAGCAGATTCAGAAGAACTGGTGCCCAGCACGATCAGCAGTTCTTCCTTTATGAATCCTAGCAGCCGGATAATGCTGAACCCGGCCAGACGGGCCACCACACCCAGCACGATCCCGACAAACAGAATAGCAGTCAGGTAAAAAGCCAGAACAAGGCCGATCAGGTGCAGCACTGTGCCAATGCCGAATTTGCCGATTGTAAACGCCATAGCCCCGAACGCCCCAACCGGGGCAAGGTACATGACCAGCCGTACAACGCCAAAAACCATTTCGGTCAGACTGCGGAACAGGTTCAGCACGGTTTCTCCAGCCTTGCCCATCCGGGCGAGGCTGATCCCGAACAGAATGGCGACCAGCAGCACCTGCAGGATCTCACCCGAGGTAAAAGCCCCAGCGGTGGTGGAAGGAATGATCTGGAGCAGAAAGTCCGAAAAACCGTGGTGCTCCTGTGCCGCGGCAACAAACTGGCTGACGGAACGCGTATCCAGACTGTCGGCATGGATATGCATGCCCGCACCGGGGCGAACGACATTCGCCACCACCATGCCGATCACAAGTGCGAATGTTGAGAAAAACAGGAAGTAGATCATGGCCTTGCCCGCGATCCGTCCTGTCTGTTTCAAGTCGGCCATACCGGCAATACCGGTGCAGACGGTCAGAAAAATAACCGGCGCGATAACCATCTTGATCAGTTTGACGAAAGCATCTCCCAGCGGTTTCAGCGATGCGCCGAAAGACGGAAACAGGACACCAACAATAACACCGGCAATAACGGCAATGATGACCTGAAGATAAAGGAAACGCTGATGCGACCCAGCAAGGGGAGAAGGGGAAGGAAGCACTCTGCTACTCTTTCTGTTTTTGTTTTTTTAGCGACGTCTGTGCTTCTGGAGCTTCCTTGTTATAGCGGAAACCGTGTCCAGATGGCCGACACGTTAACCTGTATTCACCCTCCTTGGAAAGAGGGGCGATGTTTTCATGCCCTGCGCCATACGCAATTCTACGGATGTCCGATCCCGTGATGTCGGCTTGAAAGGGATTGAACCGGCAGGTTTTTTGCGCCATCGTCATAATCACAACATAGCAACAGACAGTGCGGGAACAGGAAAAACAGGTGAGTAGCCTCCAGCGCGCGCAGGGACGCTTCGGCCTGACCGTCCAGAACAGGGAAGGCCAGACCCGTTGTGCCGATCTGGCGCAAGGTGGGTGCTGTCGGCTGTTGTTCCCTCGCATTGCCCGTTCAGGACTGGAGGCCGTTACCGTCAATATCTCAGGCGGCATTGTCGCGGGGGATCGGATCGAGGGACGTATCCAGTGCCGGGAAGGAACGGAACTGGTCGTAACCTCTCAGGCGGCTGAACGTATCTACCGGGCGCGGCCGGGCGAGAGCGCTGCCCAGATCAGCGTTACGTGTGAGATCGGGGCGGATGCCACCCTGGAATGGCTGCCGCATGGCACCATCTTTTTTGATAACAGCCACCTTGAGCGGCGCATGTGCGTTGAAATGACCAGCACATCGCGCTTTCTTTATCTCGAAAATCGGGTGTTCGGCCGGACAGCTTCCGGCGAGGTGCTTAGTCGGCTCAATGTGCGCGACACTCTGTCAATCAAGCGGGATGGACAGCCGCTCTTGGAAGACCGTCTGGCGATTGCGGGTGAAGAGATGACCGCGTTCTTTGACCGCGCCGTGGTGGCAGCGGGGCAGATGGCCGTAGCCACGCTGGTGTGGGTGGCGCCCGAGGCGCAAGCGCAGCTGGCTGACATACGCACCCTATGCAAAACATACAATGCGGTCGATCTGGCCGCATCAGCATGGAACGGCATGCTGGTGGTGCGCGGGCTTGCTGCCAGCGGCTGGCAGCTTGATCAGGCATGCCACGCTCTTGTAGCGCAGTTGCGGCAACAAAAAGCCGCGCCCGTTACCTGGCGCACATAATCATTTTATCTGGGAACAAGGACCGGACAGGACGATGAATCTGCTCCCGCGCGAGAAAGACAAGCTGCTTGTTGCCATGGCTGCCATGGTGGCGCGGCGCAGGTTGGAACGAGGGGTATTGCTCAACTACCCCGAGGCCGTGGCCCTGATTACCGACCATGTGGTGGAAGGCGCGCGCGATGGCCGCAGCGTTTCTGAACTGATGGAAAGTGGTGGGCATGTGCTGACACGCGATCAGGTCATGCGTGGCGTGCCGGAAATGATCCATGATGTTCAGGTAGAAGCAACTTTTCCCGATGGCACAAAACTGGTGACAGTCCATGACCCGATACGATGATCCGCTGCCCCCCGGCGCCGTGCCGGGAGAGTTCCTTGTGGCTGAAGGTGATATTACCCTCAATGAAGGCCAGCCCCGCATGGTGGTGTCCGTTACCAATACGGGCGACAGGCCCGTGCAGGTCGGGAGCCATTATCACTTTGCCGAGGTCAACCCGGCTTTGATATTCGACCGCCTTCGCACACGTGGCTGGCGGCTGGATGTGCCATCTGGCGGGGCGCTACGGTTTGAGCCGGGGCAGGAGCGCGAGGTCACGCTCGTGCCGCTGCGTGGCAAGCGACGGGTCATCGGCTTTCGGGGGGATGTCATGGGGAGACTGGGGGCATGACGCGGCTTTCACGGTTCGAATACGCAGCACAGTTCGGCCCCACCGTGGGAGACCGGGTGCGTCTGGCTGATACAGCCCTGCTGGTGGAAGTGGAGAAAGACTACACCATCTATGGCGAGGAAGTGCGTTTTGGCGGCGGCAAAACCATCCGTGACGGCATGGGCCAGTCACAGGTTTCCCGCGCCGAAGGGGCCGCCGATACAGTCATTACCAATGTGGTGATTATTGATTACTGGGGCATTGTCAAAGCAGATGTGGCCCTGCGCGATGGCCGGATTGCGGCTATTGGCAAGGCGGGCAATCCCGATATTCAACCCGGTGTCGATATTATCGTGGGGCCGGGAACAGAAATTATCGCGGGGGAAGGCAAAATCCTGACGGCTGGCGGGGTGGATAGTCATATCCATTTCATCTGCCCCCAACAGATTGAGGAGGCGCTGGCCTCGGGCATCACCACGATGGTGGGGGGAGGCACCGGCCCCGCCACCGGTACGGCTGCCACAACCTGCACGCCCGGCCCGTGGCATCTTTCGCGCATGATTCAGGCAGCGGAAGATTTTCCGGTCAATCTGGCTTTTGCGGGCAAGGGCAACGCCTCCCGACCCGAAGCGCTTGAGGAAATGGTGCGCGCGGGTGCTTCATGCCTGAAACTGCATGAGGACTGGGGATCAACCCCTGCTGCCATCAACTGCTGCCTTGATGTGGCCGACCGGATGGACGTGCAGGTCATGATCCACACCGACACGCTCAATGAAAGCGGCTTTGTGGAAGATACCATTGCCGCTTTTGAAGGTCGTACCATCCACGCTTTCCATACCGAAGGGGCAGGGGGCGGGCATGCACCCGATATTATCCGCGTGGCCGGATTGCCGAATGTGCTGCCATCTTCTACCAACCCAACACGACCGTACACCCGCAATACGCTTGACGAACATCTGGACATGTTGATGGTCTGCCATCATCTTGATTCCCGTGTGCCAGAAGATATTGCTTTTGCTGAAAGCCGTATCCGGCGGGAAACCATCGCTGCTGAAGATATTTTTCATGACATGGGCGCCCTGTCGATGATGTCTTCCGACAGTCAGGCCATGGGCCGGGTGGGCGAGGTACCTCTGCGCACATGGCAGACAGCCCATAAAATGAAGGTTCAGCGCGGCGCTCTGGCTGGCGATGGCGATGCGGATAACAACCGCGTCAAACGCTACATTGCTAAATACACGATTAACCCCGCCATTGCCCATGGGCTATCGCATGAAGTTGGCTCGGTCGAGGCGGGCAAGCTGGCTGACCTGGTGCTGTGGACACCGGCCTTCTTTGGTGTCAAGCCCGATCTGGTGATCAAGGGAGGGGCCATTGCTTACGCCATGATGGGCGATCCCAATGCTTCCATTCCCACGCCGCAGCCAGTTTACGGGCGCATGATGTTCGGGGCATATGGGGGGGCGCGCCTATGCACGAGCTTAACCTTTGTTTCCAAGGCTGCTTTGGAAAACAATATAGCCCGTAATCTCGGCTTGCGCAGGCCGTTGTCGGCTGTATGCAACACGCGCGGCGGTATTGGCAAACGCAGCATGATCCACAACAGCGCCACACCCCATATTGAAGTAGATTCCGAAACATACGAAGTCCGTGCCGATGGTGTTCTACTGACCTGCGAGGCTGCGGATATACTGCCTATGGCCCAGAGGTATTTCCTGTTCTGATGCACGATATTGTAGAGATTCTGGCGGCTGGAAGCTGGAACACGGAAGATGCGGTAGAACGCTTTACTGCTGATTACGAAGGACGGCACCGACGCCGTGCGAGCCTGACCCTGCAATCGGGAGAGCGGGTTATGCTGGAACTCGAACACCCACGCCTGCTACGCGAGGGAGAAGCCCTGCGGCTGGATGACGGACGCCTTGTCAGCATCCACGCCCTGCCGGAGCAGTTGATGGAGGTTACAGCCCATACGCCGCTCCATCTGCTGCAACTGGCATGGCACATCGGCAACCGTCATTTACCTGCCGCGATAGAGAGTTCCCGTATTCTCGTGCGTGAGGATCACGTTATTGCCGAAATGCTGCACGGGCTGGGTGCGCATGTTCACCGGATAGAAGCCGCATTCGATCCTGAAGGTGGAGCTTACGCTCCACGTCCTCATGATCATGGGCATTAACACGGCTCCTGCACCCCGCGTGCCGGATGAAAACAGGATGGAAGACCACGGTCTGGATTTCCTGCGTTTGCTGTCATGGGTTTCTCCTGCCTTTCCGACCGGGGGTTTTGCTTACAGCCATGCGCTGGAATGGGCAGTAGAACACGGAGATATTACGGCAGTAGACAGTCTGGTGGACTGGATCAGCGCCCTGCTTACCCACGGTAGCCTGCGTGCGGATATGATTTTTGTTCGCCATGCCTGGCAGGCAGGAGAAGATGTGCGCCAGTTGGAAGACCTGGCCGCCTATGCTTGCGCCTGTGCATCCTCCCGTGAGCGATATGAAGAAACAGTTTATCAGGGCGAGGCTTTTCTGAAAGCTGCGGCCGTGTGGGATGATACTGTACTGCAAACGCGCCGTGCAGCAATACGCTGGCCCCTGCCGGTAGCACAGGGTGCGGTTTTCCGGCGCGGGGGCGCACCTGTCCGGCAGGCCGTGCTGGCTGGGGGGCATATGGCGGTTGCGGCTTTGGTGTCTGCTGCTGTCCGCCTTGTACCACTTGGCCAGACTGATGGCCTGCGTGCGCAGGTAAAACTGGAAACAGTCATACTGGACGCGCTTAAACAGACAGAACAATGCGGGCTGGATGATGTCGGCACAGCCTGTTTCCGCTCCGATCTGGCAGCCATGCACCATGAAACACAGGAAACGAGGCTTTTCAGAACATGACAAAAGCAAAATACGGCCCGCTTCGGGTGGGCATTGGCGGGCCGGTTGGCACAGGAAAAACCGCATTGATGGATGCGCTGTGCCGTTATTTCCGCAATGATTACAACATCGCGGCCATAACAAACGACATCTATACGCGAGAGGATGCCGAATTCCTGACCCGCGCTGGCTCTCTGCCTTCAGAGCGGATCATGGGCATTGAAACCGGCGGCTGTCCGCATACGGCTATCCGTGAAGATGCCAGCATTAATCTGGCCGGAGTAGCGGAGCTGACGGCCCGTTTTGAAGGGCTGGAACTGATTCTGGTTGAAAGCGGAGGCGATAATCTGGCAGCTACCTTCAGTCCGGAACTGGCTGATTTAACCATTTATGTCATTGATGTTTCAGCAGGGGATAAAATCCCGCGTAAAGGTGGCCCCGGCATTACCCGTAGCGATCTGCTGGTGATCAACAAGATTGATCTGGCGCCGCATGTAGGAGCTGATCTCGCTGTTATGGACCGGGATAGCCGCCGTATGCGGGGAGAACGGCCTTTTGTGTTTACCAATATCCGCGCAGGAGAAGGGGTTGAGGCAATCGCGCGCTTTATTATCGAGCGGGGTGGATTGTAGCCACTGGGCAACCTGCCTTGCGTCGTCCATTGATATATTCGGCGCAAAGCTGGCGGAACCGCACGCCCCCAAAACTGGGGAAATGCCCACCATGCACGATACTGACGGGCATTTTCTCAAGTTTTTCAAGTGTGGAGACGTAATCCGGCACAGAGGAATGATAGGTATCATCCAGCAGGGGGCCATCATACACAACATCGCCAGATAGCAAGGTACCGGTCGCCTTTTCCCACAATGCAATGCCTCCGGGTGAATGGCCGGGTGTGTGCAGGACTTCAAAAACCCGGTTGCCCATATCTATGACATCGCCCTGTTTAAGCAGGCGCGTGGGGGTGACGGCGGTAATACTGTACTGCTGTGTGTTCCAGCCCTGCGGGCAGGCATCGAACATATCCTCGTTTGCATAGAGTGCAGCCAGAGTATGCTCGCCGTCCGGATTTTGCAGGATAGGAGCCTCTGCGGCATGAATAGCACAGTGTTCGAACTCATGGTGGCAGCCGATATGATCGAAATGAGCATGGCTGGCCACGCAAAGCACAGGACGTTCCGCCAGCATCCGCACATGCTGGCGTAAGGGTACCGCTCCTAAGCCGCTATCAAACAGCAGATCGTAATCGCGCCCACGCACATGCCACATATTACAACGGAAAAAGGGCTTGATCCACGGTTCGTGGATTAGCGTTATATCATCGGCATACGGTACGGTCTCATACCATCTGTCATGGGCGATAAAACCTGCCATTGCATCCTCTGGCGTCTGTGGGGGCGGGGAAGTCTAGCCTTCCTGTGCGGGTACGATGGTAATATCGTCCACCAGAGCATGGGGTGTTATGGTATCCCCACTTGCGGGTACCTGCCGTGCAGGGCTGTGCAGCACAAAGGTCTGGCCTGTTTCTGAGCGCGCAAAAACCCTGACATAATTCCCCTGAAAAACCGTTTCGCACACAAGCGCCTGACCTATGGCCTGCCCGTAATCGGGGGTGGTTTTGATATTTTCAGGCCGAATGATTGCAACAGCCTTATCCCCTATACACCAGGTTCGGCTCTGTGTGTCCGTGTCTGTCATAGCACCTTCAGCGGGAGCGGCCATGCCCCGTAAAAACCCTTGCTGGGTTTCAAGAGTAATGACCTGACCATCCTGCGCATGAATGCGTCCTTCTATTTGCGTACTTTCACCCATGAATGTAGCGGCAAAACGTGTTGCCGGGCGCATATAAACCCGGCGGGGTGGCCCCATATCCTCAATGCGACCATGGCTCATGACAACAATCAGATCCGCCAGAGCCATAGCTTCTTCCTGATCATGGGTCACATGAACAAAAGTACGGTTCATCTGCCGCTGGATGCGGTGTAGTTCGTCCTGCATCTGGCGGCGCAGGGCCAGATCAAGCGCGCCGAGCGGCTCGTCCAGCAACAGGATTTCCGGTTCTACCGCCAGTGCGCGCGCCAGAGCCACGCGCTGGCGCTGGCCACCGGACAGCGCTTGTATGCTACGCTCGCCATGCTGGCCAAGCCCGACCAATTCAAGCATTTCCGACACCCGGACTTTGCGGGCATCCGCTTTCAGACCGCGCAGCTTCAGGCCAAACTCGATATTGGCGGCAACACTCATATGCGGGAACAGTGCATAATCCTGAAAGACCGTTGTCGTGGGTCTTTTTGCTGGTGGCAGATCGGTTACATCCTGCCCACCAATGCGGATAACGCCTGAACTGGGCAATGTAAAACCACCAATAAGGGATAGCAGCGTGGTTTTACCACTCCCCGAGGGGCCAAGCAGCACAACATAATTACCGCGTTCCACATGCAGAGAAACAGTCTCCAGCGCGATTTGCCCCGGATAGTGCTTGGAAACGGCTTCCACAGACAGATGGTTCGTGGAGGCGGAAGAGGGATGTGAAACCGTCATTCAGGAACTCTTTTTTCGGAACATGAGATATTCCGCACCCAACGCAAGGGCGGCGGCACCGAAGAAAACCATGGAACCAATCGCATTGGTTTGCGGGTTCAGACCACCGCGCAGCAGTCCCCAGATGGCGACAGGTAGGGTAATGTCAAAGCGACTGAGCAGAAAAGCCGTCAGAAACTCATCCCACGACAGGGTAAAACAGAGGATAAAGGCAGCAATCAGGGCAGGGGCCATCATCGGCACGGTTATCTGGAGCAACACGCGCGGCAGGGATGCTCCAAGATCAGCCGCCGCCATTTCCATCCGCACCTGCGCGGGGTTGAACTGGGCTGAGCAGATTGCAAAGGCCAGCGGCATATTGATAACAATATGCGAAATACAGACAAGCCAGAGCGAAGGGGCTATGTTCAGCCACGAGGCCATGACCAGCAGCCCCATGCCCACAATCAGGTAAGAAACAGCCATAGGCAGCACGAGAATGCCGCGCACAAGCGCCTGACCACGAAAGCGATAGCGCGCCAGACCGTAAGCTGCCAGAAAGCCCAGCACAACAGACAGAAATGCCGAACCGGCTCCAACAACAAACGAATGCCCCATAGCGGAAAGCAGTCGATCATTAGCAAGTGCCTGCCCGTACCAATGCAGGGTCGGGCCATGGAAAGGCGGTACGGGCAGGCGGCCATCCTGAAAGGAAAACAGCACAAGAACGGCAACCGGCGCGAAAATGAAGCAAAAACAGGCGGCGATATACGTCGCTGTTAGTCCTTTGCAGATCAGTTGCTTCCACCCGCCCGCGTAGCGGGTCTGCACGGCGCTCATCGTCCGGGCTCCTCTGGCCTGAGGAAACGGTATAGCGCCAGATACGCCACAGCCATGATAACCGTAAGCACCAGCGACATGGCGGAAGCCATAGGCAGATCAAGATGTTTTTGTATCTGCATCATGACGGTCTGGGGCAGTACGATAGCACGCATGCCACCCAGAATCTGGGGGGTAACATAATCGCCTATACACAACACAATGGTCAGGAACGCTCCAACGGCAATGCCGGGCACGCTGAGCGGCAGTGTTATACTGAGGAAGGTGCGCAAGGCAGACGCTCCCAGATCACGCGCTGCCAACGCCAGCCGTGGGTTGATCTGCACCAGCGAGGCATAGATTGTCAGTGTGTCGAGCATGATGAAAAAATGCACGAACCCGATTTCAGTCGCCGTTGTGCTGTACGCCAGCCTGAGCGGCGTATGGATAAGCCCCAAAGCCATAAGTGCCGCATTGAGTGGCCCTGTAGGCGCAAGAACCAGAAGCCATGCGTATGAACGCACGACGTAGGATGTCCAGAACGGCAGCACGGCAAAGGTCAGGGCAAGGCGCTGTATTCTCGCCGAGCGGAGAGAGGCAATGGAGTAAGCCAGCGGATAGGCCAGAACAAGGCTTGCCAGTGTCACAACGGCTGTGAGTGTCAGGGAGTTGAACAGCGCATCCGTGTAGGCTTTTTCAGTAAAAACCTGAACGAAATTACCAATCCCGTATTGCCCGGTTGCGCTATCATGCAGGCTCACCGCAATCATCGCCAGTAAGGGGGCGGCAAAGAACGCCAGCAGCCATAACAGGGCAGGGGAGACGAACAGGAGGCCCGGAAGGCTCTCCCGTCGTGACACGGTGGCGACCTTATTCATTCTGCATGACTTCCGTCCAGAGTTTCTGGAGCGTTTTATCAAAAGCGGGGGTAAGCTGAGGATAGGTGGCGGTGCGGGCAATATAAGCTGGTTGCTGCGCCCATTGCAGAATGGCCTTGTCTGCATCGTTGAGAACCGCTTTGCGGTTGGCGGGCATGCCCCAGTAACAGCTTGAAGTTGCCAGTTTGGCTTGTGCCGCAGGCGTGAGAATATACTTGGCAAAAGCCGTTGCCAGATCCTTATGACTGGATGCCGCAAAAACAGCGATCCCCTGCTGCCAGCGAATGCCACCCTGCTCAGGCACGAGGTAGGCCAGATCGGGCCGGTCCTTATGCATGCCAGCGGTTACCCACTCACCCCCGCCGACCAGAATATCCACCTGTCCGGTAGCCAGCGCCTGCTGTGTGGTTGTGATGTCACCCACAAGAGCCGCATTATGTCGCAAGGCTGCAAGCTTGTCGCGCAAGGCTGGTAAATCGGCATCGGTCAGGTGTTCGGGGTCTTTACCCAGCGCTTGGGCCGCATAGGCGATAATCGGCACATAGTAATCATAAATGGCAACCCGGTCTTTGTATTCAGCGCTCCACGGGGCCTGAATATTGCTAAGGGCAGGCGCTTTTATATGGGCTGAATCATAAGCCACGGCGTTGTAGCCGAATTTTTCCGGCACAGAATACATCTTGCCGTTCACAACATTCAGCGCGGGGTTACTCACCCCCTCGAACAGATCCGTCATGGGAAAGTCTGCCGGGTCAAGTGCTGCGAGCAATCCCATGTCAGCCAGTCGGCCAGTATCGGTTTCATCGAGCACCAGCACGTCCCAGTCTCCGGGGTGAGACTGCTGGATAACGGCCAAAGCTGCCCCGGTACTATCAATGTCCTTGTAGTGAACCTTGACGTTATGGGCTTTTTCAAACGGTTCAAGCAGGGCGGGATCTTCATGGTCGCACCATGTCAGAACATTCAGGGCGCCTGTTTCAGCGCGCGCGCCCGTTCCCCATCCGGAAAGAAACGTGCAGGCAACAAGGAGGGGCAGGCCGATACGGTAACGGGTCATGGTACGGTTTCTCCGCTCGGAACGATCACGATACATTTGCGGGCATCTGACACGGTGTCCAGCCACACCCTCCATAGGCGTTCCACAAAAGAAACGATCTGGCGTGTGGTGCCCCGGTCGAAGCTGATACAACGATAAGCGTGGGAGGACGGTTTTTTGAATGCTGTTCTTGCGATCTTTGCATCAAGGTTTATAGATGTTTTATGCGGGCCTGACTTCAGGGGGAATTAAACCGCTCCACCACTCTCACACCATGATGGAATAACAAGAAAAAATCGTGTGATAACCACGCTTGTCGGCACTTTTCCTGACAGCTTTCATATGCCTGAGAGGACATGCTATAAACAGGGCACGAGAAGATCGTTTCGGAGGTGTTTGGTTGTGAGAATGGTTACATTGATTTTTATCAAAGCGGCCTGAACCATGCTGGGCACACTGAGCGACCTTGATCTAAGGCTCATCCGGGTTTTTCTGGCGATTGTGGATGCGGGCGGTATTTCCGTAGCGCAGGGTAGCCTTAATGTTGGTCAGTCCACGATCAGCACCCAGTTAGCCACACTTGAAACACGGCTTGGTTTCAGGCTGTGCGAAAGAGGCCGTGGAGGCTTCAGGCTGACAGCCAAAGGGCTGCGGTTTGCTGAGCTTGCCCGCACCCTTGTCGGGGCGGTGGAAGATTTCAGCATGCAGGCCCGCAACATGGACCGCAAACTGGTGGGTGCGCTGAGGATTGGTATGATCGGGCATACACCTTTCAGCGAAAACAGCCGGATCAGCCATGCGATTGCGCGGTTTCGGCAGCGCGATGAAGCTGTACGCCTTTTTATAAAAGTCTGTTCACCCAGCGCCATGGAGGAACAACTCCTGAGTGGCGAGCTGGATATTGCTGTCGGGTATTTCTGGCACAGAACCGCCAGCCTGCATTTTACCCCTCTGTTTCTGGAACGGCAGGTAGCCTATTGCGGCCAGCAGCACCCATTGTTTGCTCTTGCAGGGGAAGTTTCTGTAACTCAGGCATGGGATTATGACTGGGCCTGGCGTAGCTACCCCTTACCTGAAACCGTTTTTCCAACGCAGCCCCGCCATATTACGGCCGTTGCTGATAATATGGAGGCATTGGCCATGTTGGTGTTATCGGGGCACCATCTGGCTTTTTTACCGCAACATTTTGCTTTGCCTTACTGCCGCCAGGGACTGATGGCGCCTCTTAACCAGCAGGCATTGCATTATGAGGTCACGTTCCATGTCGTAACACGACAGCGCCAGCACGTGAGCGAAATCGCCCGTGCTTTTCTGGCGGATCTGGCCGCTGTTCATCTGGATATACCAGAAGGCGGTAAGGCTGAAGGTCTGGGGTGAGAGCAGTTGCCCGGATGCAGCAGGCCGTGATTAGGTCAATGAACATCAAACTAAACGTTCTGACTGAGCAATTTTTCCAGACAGGTATCTATGGTCTATTGGGCTACCCCTCTTGTGGAGCGCGCCAAGCTCCAGCCTGACAAGGAAAAGCCCCATGAGCACCGAAAAACTTGATGCCCTGCGTAAAAAATATGGCGGTGCCGCCGGAGAAACAGTGCACACCCCCGAGTTTCGTGCTGTAGCGGAAGGGCAGTTTTCCGCCGGGGCCAGTCGGGCTAAACCTTATTCCGGCGTGCCAACCTTTATGGGGTTGCCCTATCAGCCTGAAGTAACCCCCGACACACTCTCCGCTCTCGATATTGCGGTGGTTGGTGTTCCCATGGATCTGGGGGTAACCAACCGTTCAGGCGCACGTTTTGGCCCGCGGGCAGTACGCAGCATCGAACGTATCGGTCCGTATAATCATGTGCTGCATCGCCAGCCCGCAGCCCTGTGCCGTGCTGCCGATATTGGGGATGTACCGTTCCGCAGCCGTTTCAGCCTTGAGCAGTCTCATGAGGACATTCAGGCCTTTTATCATGTGCTGACAAAGGCAGGGGTTATCCCTCTTTCTGTTGGTGGCGATCACTCCATCAGCTATTCCATTCTCAAGGCACTGGGGGCTGAACGCCCCGTCGGCATGGTGCATTTTGATGCCCATTGCGATACCGGCGGCAATTATGAAGGAGCAAAGTTCCATCATGGTGGCCCATTCCGGCACGCGGTGCTGGAAGGTGTGCTTGACCCCACACGCTGTGTGCAGATCGGCATCCGGGGGGCTTCGGAATATCTGTGGGAGTTTTCAAAAGACTCCGGCATGACGGTTATTCATGGCGAACAGGTGCCCCATCTGGGAGCCGCCGCCATTATTGAAACCGTTCGGCGCGTGGTGGGCGATGGGCCGGTTTACATCACGTTCGATGTGGACTGTCTGGATCCGGCTTTTGCTCCAGGCACCGGCACACCCGAAATTGGTGGCCTAACCACCCGGGAAGCACTGGAAATCCTGCGCGGGCTTGATGGGCTGAATGTGGTGGGAGGCGATGTGGTAGAGGTTGCGCCACAATACGATTCAACCACCAATACGGCCCATGCCGCAGCGCAGATCCTGTTTGAGATTTTCTGCCTCAGTGCTGGACGGATTGCAGCAAACAGAGAAAGCAAGACCTAACCAGCGCAGCCCGTTGAGGCATAGCCACAAAACCATAATATTTTGTTGGAAATCATGGTGCCGTAGCCAAATTTTTGTTAGCATTTGCCGCAATTTGCATAAAACTGCGAAAAAAGGCCGGCACCATGTCTCTTAAACGCCAGAATGCGATCATGCAGGCCGTACGGGCCAGAGGCAGCTGCAGCATTACCGATCTGGCGACAGAACTCGATGTGTCCACGGAAACCATCCGTCGCAATATACCCCCATTGCTGGCAATGGGGGTGTTGACCCGCTTCCACGGCGGCGTGATGGTGCCAGAAGGGCGGGAAGAACCGCCTTTCCAGCGGCGCATGCATATCAATTACATGGCTAAAAAAGCTGTCGCTGAAACTGTGCGAGCGCATATCCGTGATGGTGATAGCCTCATTCTGGATAATGGCACCACCTCGGCTTATGTGGCTGAGGCTCTTCTGAATCATTCCAGCCTGACCGTTATTACGCATTCCGTGCAGATTGCCTACAGACTGTCTGCCCGTAACGGCAACCGCGTTTTTATGGCGGGTGGCGAGCTATCGGGAGAAGATGGCACGGCCAATGGCCCTTCGGTTATCAGCTTTATTCAACAGTTTCAGGTGCGTTACGCTATTCTGTCAGTCGCCGGGATCAGCCTGGATGGGGAGTTTGGCAACTTCCATCTCTTCGAGGCTGATTTTGCACAGGCCGCCTTGCAGCAGGCGCAGGAGACATGGATTATTGCGGATGAGAGCAAGTTCCGGCGCGAAGCACCGGTAAAAGTCTGCCAGCTTGGCGCTGTCGATGCGATCGTAACCAGCGCCCCGCCCCCTGCACCGTTTGCAACGCGTTGTGCGGAGGAAGGGGTTAAAATACTCCTGCCAGAGACAGGCAGGAGCACAAACTCCGCAAAAGATGACTAAACCGGAAAGCCTTACGCGTTAAGAATTTCGAGTGCGCGGGCATGCAAGGCTGGCGTGGCAGCTGCAACGACCTTACCCGTCGAGTTCAGGCCCAAAGGCTGGCCTTGCCAGTCAGTAATAATTCCGCCTGCATTCTGCACGACCGGCACCAGAGCCAGATAGTCATACGGCTGGAGCGAGGCTTCAACCACCAGATCGCAAAAGCCCGAGGCCAGAAGTCCATAAATATAGCAGTCGCCGCCATAGCGCCTGACTGCGGCCTGTCGGCTTAATGTATTATAGCGCTCAAGGTCGGAAGCCGAAAAACAGTCCGGTGAGGTTGTGTAAACCCGTGCCGCTTCAAGAGACTGGCATGTGCTGACAGACACGCTCTGTTCCTGACCATCCTGCGTAAACAGGGTTTTGCCTGAATAAGCACTCCATCGCTCTCCGGTTGCGGGAATTTCAATCACACCCAAAGTGGGCAGTCGGTCACGGGTAAAGGCAACCAGAGCGCCAAAAAGTGGAAAACCGGTCATGAAGCTTTTGGTGCCGTCAATCGGATCAAGCGCCCACAGATTGCGACTGTCGCCGCTCAGGCCCTCTTCCTCACCCAAAATGGCGTGTTCGGGAAAACGCTGGCGCAGAATATCGCGCAATGCCGCTTCTATTGCCTTATCGGCCACGGTAACCGGGCTATCATCCGCCTTACGGTCATAAGCCGTAACCTGACGAAAATGGCGTCGTGCCAGCACACGGGCTGTATCCGCCAGTTCCACAGCGCAGGAAGCAATGCTGGCAATATCCGGTTGTGTCATGATCTGCACTTTACCTGCTGTTTGTCATGCGATGTTGCGCCACTAAAGCCACATAAAAACAATAAATACAACAAAAAACGAGGCTATGTGTTGCTTTCATTCTTTTGAATGTATGGTGTCATGCTAGCGTGATGGAAAAGAATTGCCGTTTCCTCTGCTTCCTGCCATGCAGGCGCATGACGACGCACCCACCCGCTTCAGAAACCAAGCATGAAGACTTTGAAATCTTTTTGGCGACCGCGCCGGGTTTTGAAGAAACACTCTGTGATGAGGTTCGCCTCAAAGGCTTCAAGCGGCCTAAAACGGTCCCCGGTGGCGTTGTCCTGCGCGGTGGCTGGCCTGAAGTCTGGCGTGCAAATTTATGGATACGCGGAGCCAGCCGGGTTCTGGCACGGATAGAGACATTCCGGGTCGTCCATCTTGCTCAGCTTGATCATCTGGCGCGCCGCGTGCCGTGGGCTACCGTATTACGGCCTGATGTGCCATTTCGTGTTGAAGCCCATTGCGCAGCATCACGTATCTACCATGCTGGCGCAGCAGCCGAGCGGATCAGCCGCGCGATTAGCGAAACACTGGGCGCACCGTGTCAGCCGGATGCGGCGGTGGTTGTCCGTGCTCGCATTGAGCGTGATGAGTGCACCCTGAGCATTGATACATCCGGCGTACTACTGCACCGCAGAGGCTATAAACAGGCGGTCAACCGTGCGCCGTTACGCGAGACAATGGCAGCTCTTTTTCTGCGCCAGTGCGGTTATGATGGTACGGAGCCTGTTGTTGACCCCATGTGCGGATCAGGCACATTCATCATAGAAGCGGCGGAAATTGCGGCCCGGCTCAATCCGGGACGGGGGCGGAAATTCGCGTTTGAAGAACTGGCGACCTTTGACGCGCAGGCGTGGGAACGTATGCGCAGTGTCAACAGCCAGCGCGTCCCTTCTGTCCGGTTTCATGGCAGCGACCGGGATGCGGGGGCCACAGCCATGAGCATAGCGAATGCAACGCGCGCAGGCGTGGAGGCATATGTTACTTTTGAAACTGCCCCGATCAGCGCTCTTACGCCCCCCGAAGGCCCCAAGGGGTTGGTCATCTGCAATCCGCCTTATGGCGCACGGCTGGGTGACCCGCGTAGTCTGGTGCCCCTGTACCGCGCTTTCGGGCAGGTATTGCGCGAGCGCTTTAGTGGCTGGCGCGCCGCCTTCGTAACCAGCGCGCCTGATCTGGCGCGAGAAACCGGATTACCGTTCCTGCCTATGCGAGCACCGGTGCCTCATGGTGGGCTGCGGGTCTCTCTGTTTCAGACTGCACCGCTCCCATAAATCCATTGCGGCCCTGCCTACCACGCAAGGTCAGGCAGGGGGCTTTTTGCGCCAGCAAGATAGCAATTATCTTGTGCTCCACGACCTGCCACATATAACCGTGCAGGTCGACCAGAGCCGGAACTGTCCATCTGTTCGGTTTCTTCCAACAGGCCCTGCTGCAACACCAGTCGCCGGAAATTCTGTTTGTGCATAGGCCGACCGGCCAGTGCTTCCATGGCCTGCTGCAGATGCAAAAGCGTGAAATGCGAAGCCAGCAGATCAAATACGATCGGCGTATAGCGTATTTTGGCGCGAAGGCGCGAAAGAGCCGTGGCCAGAACATGCCGGTAATCATACTGCATGGGCTGTCCGGTGGTGCATGCCGGTTCACTCTGCGGGCAGGATTCCTGTAGCAGGCCAGCTTCCCACAGCAACTCATAGCGAGACAGGGCGAGTTCATCATTCCAGCTATGGCCCGCAAGCCCGAATGTAATCGCACAACGCTGTTGTCGTGCGACATCCTGCCCGGCCCAGTCTTTCAGGGCCAGTAAAACCGGAGCAAGCCTTGCCGCATGATCGGGGTTTCTACGATCCTCCCATGGAAAATACGCATAAAACGACACAAGCGGGTTTGTGGGTTTTGTGTCCTGATCGAACAAAACCGGCGCGAAGGGGAGGCTTTTGACCTCGGCACTTTTGGCGTTTGGGGGTAGGCAGGTCATATAGGAAATCCGCACCCTGCGGTGGCCGTTTCCTGTATGGGTATCAGCAAAGGTATAAAGCTGCTCTGTATGACCGGGCCTGATCCCGGTTTGCTGGCGCACCCATTCCCGCAGGCTCTTCTGGAGCGAGTGCTGTCCAGACATCAATGGGCCTGATGGCAGGATAGCCCCACGATTCAGGGTGAGAACCTGCGGATCACCGCGTTCCAGGCAGACCAGAACGGCAACCAGTTCTGTTTCGCAAAGGGCCGGAGCCTGCATGTGGGTGCGTTTTCCCCTTAACGATACCGATCAAAGGTTCGTGTAGCAGCCAGCGGGGCATATGCAAGGGTAAAAACAGAAAAGTTCAGTCTATATCCAGACCAATATCGAGCGCTTTCACGCTGTGCGTAAGCCACCCGAGAGACAGGATATCAACCCCTGTTGCTGCAATTTGTGCGGCATTGGTTGGGGTGATCCCGCCGGATGCCTCGGCAATGGCGCGGCCACCTATCATCTCCACCGCCGTGCGGAGTGTGGCGGGAGGCATATTGTCCAGCAAATAGGCATCCGCTATCGCGCAGGTTAGGGCTGCTTCAAGCTGGGCCAATGTATCGACTTCCAGCTCTATGCTGACCAGATGGCCAGCATGCGACCGGGCGGCTTGCAGGGCATGAACCACATCTCCCCCGGCAAGGGCAAGATGATTATCCTTGATAAGGATTGCATCATCCAGCCGGAAACGATGGTTGGAACCGCCACCCGCCCGCACCGCGTATTTCTGCACGGCCCGCAAACCCGGCAGGGTTTTGCGTGTACAGCATACGCGGGCCTTTGTACCCTCAACCGCTTTGACAACCTGAGCCGTCGTGCTGGCAATGCCACTCAGATGCGAGAGCAGGTTCAACGCCGTGCGTTCGCCCGCCAGCACGGTTTCAGCCCCGGCGCTGATGGTTGCCAACACATCGCCGGGTTTTACAGACGCGCCATCCTGCATATGGGGCGTAAACAGACTGTGCGGGTCGAGTTGGGCAAATGCCAGCCGCGCTCCTTCCAGCCCGGCCAGCACACCACTTTCACGCGCACGAAAAGTCGCTTGCAGGCTTTGTCCCGGCCGCAGCAGGCTCTGTGTCGTAATATCGCCCGCAGTCCCCAGATCTTCCAGCAGGGCCACGCGGATAATGCTTTCCCATAAGGGAAGGGGAAGAGGGGGGAGAAACATGGCGGGGTATCCGTTTCGAAAGACTATCAGACGGCAAGCATCCGTTCCACGGCACGCCGGGCGTTTGCTGCGATGTCCGGGGGAATGCTCACCTGTGTCTGCATTGTTTCAAGAGCACGGCGAATGGTTGCCAAGGTTATGCGCTTCATGTGGGCACACAGGTTGCATGGCCGCACAAACTCTGTTTCGGGAAATTCGACCGAAAGATTGTCGCTCATGGAACATTCTGTCACCAGCAGGATTTTTTCCGGGTTATGCGCGCGGATATATTCCGACATCTGGGCTGTAGACCCGGCGCAATCAGCCTCTGCCAGAACCGCAGGCGGACATTCAGGATGCGCCATGACCGTCACGCCGGGATGCACTCTGCGATACTGCCGGATTTCCTGCGGAGTAAAGCGCTCATGCACCTCGCAATGAGCGGGCCATGTGATCATTTCTATCCCGGTTTCGGCTTCGATATTGCGGGCCAGAAACTCATCCGGGATCATGATAACGCGCGGAACACCAAGGCTTTCCACAACCCTTTTGGCATTGCCGGAGGTACAGCAGATATCGCTTTGCGCCTTCACGGCGGCCGAACTATTGACGTAGGTGACAACTGGCACACCGGGGTTTGCCTGCTTTAACGCCAGCACATCGGCTTCGGTAATGCCTTCAGCCAGCGAGCACCCGGCTGCGGCATCTGGGATCAGCACGGTTTTTTCCGGGTTCAGCAGCTTGGCGGTTTCCGCCATAAAATGGACACCGGCAATGACAATGACATCGGCCTCAACATCCTGTGCGGCGCGGGCCAGTGCCAGACTGTCTCCGCGAATATCCGCCACACAATGAAAGATTTCCGGTGTCTGGTAATTATGCGCCAGAATTACCGCGTTATGCTGCTGTTTGAGGCGCAGGATCGCCTCAATATCGTCAGCGTAAAGCTGTTCCCATTGATCTCGGCGCATGATGCGCGAAACCGGGCCGTACAGGGCATCACGGTTGCCGGAAAGGAGTGATGTCACCACGGTGATCCTTGTCTGACCATATTGCTCAAGTTGAGTATAACAGGGACAGACGAACCGCAACAGCTTTATGCACACATTCGCGTGGTTAGGTTTAGCGTGATGGTGGGTGAGTCAGCTACAGCGCGGCATCGTGCAGTTCATGCCGCTCGGAAGCGTGCCTGAGCATGGCAGGCAGGATTTGGCGCAGCCTGATGATACAGGGCAGGCGTTCATGTTTTTCGTAAGCGGCAGCATCGCGCCAGCGGCCCAGCAGGATGAAATTATCTGGGCGTCCACTGACATGAAAGAGATCATAGGTTTCAGTCTGACGTCCTGCCCGCACGAGGGGAATGACATCATGGAATGCGGCAATAAAAGTCGTGCGCTCCTGCGGGCGAACCTGAAATCTGATCACAAGTGTTTGTGCGACGTCCTCCTGCGCATCATCCGCAGGCCCTTTCGTATGGCTATCGTATGCAGGGATGTTGGGCACATCGGAGAGATGGAGACTGAGCGCTTCCCCTGAGAGTGTGCTTTGCTCAAGGGTGGCCAATGCCTGTTGTGCATCGGTTTTCATGAAATCAGCCAGATCAGGCAAGCTGTCCCAGCTTTCGAACAGATACAGTGTTGCAGGGCTTTCAGTATCCATAAAAACGCCAAAAGCCTGATTGCCGGGATGCGCGCGTGCAACACGTGCATTTTCCTTCATGACAGGCAGGAACTCCGTCAGGGCTGGCGGTTTAACAGGTAGGACAGTGACGATTCTAACCGGCGCTGTTCTGGCGGCTGCATGTCCAAGGGCGGGTATTGCGGCCCATGCCGCCACACCGGCCAAAGCCTGACGACGTGTCATTACAGCAACAGGTCTGGGCATAAGGCGGCCTTCCAGCAAGCGGGCATACACAAATTACGAGGCAACATAACCCGATGCCCGAATGCAGGGGAGGGGGAGTGATCCACCACGGGATGATTTTTGCTTGACCCCCAAATGTTTTCACACTTAAGTTAATAACGTAACTGGCACTTACATTAGAAATGTAATTATGAGCAACGCAGGCAACACAGACACAAGCAAAGGGCAAGTGGCAGCACTCGCACGCAGGGCACGTGGCTGGCTGGCTGTGTCCGTAGGGTGCGGCGCGGTGTCTGCGGCTTGTCTGGTCGGACAGTTTGTCGCGCTGGCCCATATTGTGGACGACACGGTTTTCCACGCCCGGACATTATGGGCCGAGCATACCCTGTTGATGGTGTTTCTGGTGTGCCTGCTCGGATATGTCGGCACGCGCTTTGCCTCTGATATGGCCGGAACAGAAGCCGGACTGCGGATTGTTGCCTCTGTTCGCACCGCATTGCTGCGGCACATTGCCAAAGCTGGCCCGGTCGCCAGCCTGCGTTTGCCTGCCGGTCAGATTCTGAGTGTGCTGGATGATGGTGTTGAGGCTCTTGAGCCTTTTTTCGCCCGGTATGTGCCGAGTGCGGCCATGATGGTTGTTTTGCCTCTGCTGATTTTGGCAGTCGTGTGCGGCGTGGATGGCTGGAGCTTTGTTATTCTGGCCTGCACGGGACCATTGGTACCAGTTTGCATGGTATTTGTCGGCTACAGTGCGCAAAAAGCCATGGATCGGCAGTGGGGACACCTCAGCACGCTGGCTGGGAGCTTTCTTGATGCTTTGCGGGGACTGAAAACCCTGCGCCTGTTCGGCCGCACGGCAGGAAGTCTTGAAAGAATAGGCCAACTGGCGGACGCTCATAGGCAGGCTACACTGTCAGTAATGAAAATTGCGTTTCTGACATCGGCCTCACTGGAGTTTTTTGCCTCTCTCTCCATTGCTCTGGTTGCCGTTGTTTTCGGCAGTCGGCTGCTGGCTGGCACGGTCGATTTTCGCAGTGCGTTTCTGGTGTTGCTGCTGGCGCCTGAATATTTTGCTCCGTTACGTAACTTTTCCGCCAGCTACCATGCCCGGCAGAACGCAATGGCAGCTCTAGAACAGATTGCTACCGTGCAGGCCCTGCCTGAACTGGCTGTAGCACTTGATGCGAGACCTGCTGAACACCCGACTGCGCACATAGAAGTGGAGGAACTGGTCTGCGAACATCTGAGCGCTGCGTACGAGGCTAATACGGTTGTGCTGCATGATGTGAACAGCACTTTCGCCCGCAGCCAGCTCAGCGCCCTGTCTGGTGTCAGCGGAGCAGGCAAAAGCACGCTCCTCTCGGTGCTGCTGGGCTTGCTGCCCCCTATGGCCGGGCGCTGTTACGCACGGGATGCCAAGGGGCAGCCTCTACCTCGTAGCGCTCTCAATGTTGCCTACGTGCCACAACGGCCCCAGCTTGTTTACGGCACCATTGCGGATAACCTGTGTATGGGGCTGACAGATGTCGCCTTCGACACGCTATGTGAAGCAGCCCGCATAGCCGATGCACTGGAGTTTATCGAAGCCCTGCCACAAGGCTTTCTGACTCTTGTGGGCGAACGGGGTTGTTGTCTGTCCAAGGGGCAGGTGCGGCGTCTGGCACTGGCGCGCGCACTACTGCGCAAGCCTGATGTGCTGGTGCTTGATGAACCCACAGCCGATCTGGACCCGGACAGCGCTCGCCGTATCACAGCCGCTATACGGCTCTGTGTGGCGGGGCGGATTGTCATTGTAGCCACCCACAAAGCCGATGTTCTGGCCTGCGCAGATCAGATTCTGGACATTGCACATGGGCGGGTTTCAGTGCGGAAGAAGCCCGAGGCTAAACGTGCTCCACACCTGAATGCAGGGGAGGTTTGCCCGGCATGAAAACCCTCAGCAACCTTGATGTCTCAGGTCGTGCCTGCTCCGGGCTACGGGTGTTACTCACCCCCGCCGGGTTGGGGTTGCCAGTTTTCAGACCTGTGCGCTGGCATATGCGGCTTGGCATACTCCTTGCCTGCACCGGTGCTGTAGCCAATTTTGGCCTGTTAACGCTGTCCGGCTGGTTGCTGGCTGGTGCGGCAATGGCCGGGCTGGCAGGTGCCGTGGCGGCTCAGAGCTTCAATATTCTCCTGCCCGCAACGGCGGTACGTTTTTTTGCCACGACCCGTATTCTTGCGCGGTATCTGGAAAAAATCAGCACGCATGACACAGCCCTGCGCCTGACCGGACGGCTGCGTAGCTGGCTTTATGCCCGTCTGGCGCCACAGGCTCCTGCGGGCCTTGTATCAGTACGGGGCGGGGACATTCTGAGCCGCTTTGTCAGCGATACCGACAGGGTGGCGGCTTGGTATACGGATGTCGCCGTACCCTGCTGGCGGGCAATACTGTGCAGTCTGTTTTTTGCCGGTGTTTTCCTCTGCCTGCTGCCTCAGGCCGCGGCTGTACTGGGGGGCGGTCTGGCGCTCGCCGTTATGGGCGTGTGGTGTCTGGCCGTCCGTCCCGTGCGCGGGTTAATGCAGCGCTCAGTCGAACGCCACGCCGCACTCCAGGCTGAGCTGGCCGACACCCTGCATGGTCTGGGCGAGTGGTTGGTGCTTGGGGCCATGCCTCGCCAGATTGCGGCGCTGAATGCCCGGCAAACCGCCCTGACCAACACACACCGGCGCATTGCCGCACACGAGGGACTGGCAGGGAGTTGTATAACGCTTCTGATGTTCTGCACCGCTGTGGGGGTGTTAGGGGTTGCTTTACAGGCATTCCGGGCCGGGCAACTTGCCGGACCAGAGGTGCCCATGCTTGTTCTGGGCACGCTGGCTGCGTTCGATGTTGTAGCCGCCCTGCCAGGTGCATGTGTGGCAGCGGCCCGCACACAACTCGGCGCCCAACGGCTGGCGGCCTGTGAGACCGGAGAAAGCAAGGCGGTTGCAACCCCAGCACAGCCTGTGGCCCCGTATGATCTTGAAATGCGCAACCTGTGTTTCAGCTACCCACAAACGGGTGCCGCCGTTCTCGATCATACCACGCTCACGGTCAGACAGGGTGAAAAGCTGGGCATTACGGGCCCATCTGGGGCTGGCAAAAGCAGCCTTGTCGCCCTGCTGTTCAATTTCTGGCCCGTGCAGGAGGGACGCATCGTGTTTGGCGGCGTTGATGTCAGCACAACGGATGCGGAAACCCTTTCATCGCTGATCAGCGTTGCTTCTCAGGATTTTCACCTGTTTACGGCAACCCTGCGCGACAATCTGCTGCTGGCCGCGCCTCAGGCCAGTGAGGCGGATATGAATGAAGCCCTGCGGATTGCACAGCTTGCGACATTTGTCGCGGCTCTGCCGCAGGGGCTGGACACGCTCGTGGGTCATGAAGGGCTGAGGCTGTCCGGCGGGCAGGCACGCAGGCTCTCCATTGCTCAGGCGCTCCTGCGCCGGACACCCTGGCTGGTTCTGGATGAACCGACCGAAGGGCTGGACGATGCCACGGAACAAGCCCTGATGCAGGCCCTGCTAGCCGCGTGCCCCCGAACAACCATCCTGTGTATCAGCCACAGGAGTGGCGTGCTTCCCTTCATGGATAGGGTTGTACGCCTTGAAGGAGGGCGATTGTGTCCCGAAGGGGAAAAGACATGAAAAACTGAAAGTTAGAAAAACAGGTTTTCTCGTATTGCAAGGTCTTGAAAAATGGATTTGATAAACCCCTCCGTGGTTGACCTTTCGCGCTTCCAGTTTGCGCTTACGGCTCTGTACCACTTCATGTTTGTGCCCCTGACCCTTGGGCTTACCTTCATGCTCGCCGCAATGGAGACGGTCTATGTCGTCACCGGCAAGCAGATTTACAAAGACATGGCCCAGTTCTGGGGCAAGCTGTTCGGTATCAACTTCGCACTTGGTGTTGCGACCGGGCTGACCATGGAGTTCGAATTCGGCACCAACTGGTCGATGTATTCGCGCTTTTTTGGGGACATGTTCGGCACGCCCCTAGCGATTGAGGGCCTGATGGCCTTCTTTATGGAATCCACCTTCGTGGGGATCATGTTCTTCGGGTGGGACAGGCTGAGCCGTCAGGGGCACCTGGCCGTGACGTATCTTGTCGCCCTTGGTTCCAACCTGTCTGCATTGTGGATTTTGGTCGCCAATGCCAGCATGAACGTACCAGACGGTGCGCATTTTGACCCCGACACCATGCGCATGACGTTCGACAGCTTTGTTCACGTGGTGTTTAACCCGGACTCTCAGGCCAAGTTCGTTCACACATCTGTTGCCGGGTATGTTACCGCCTCGCTTTTTGTCATGGGTATCAGCTCTTTTTACCTGCTGCGTCGCGAACACCGGCAGTTTGCCGCACGTTCTTTTCGTATGGCCGCTATTTTCGGCATTATTTCCACCGTTGCAGTGATTACGCTGGGCGATGTGCTGGGCCGGATGGATTATGAACACCAGCCGACAAAAATCGCTGCAATCGAAGGGCTGTGGCACACAAGCAAGCCGCCGTACGAGCCGTGGATACTGGCGGCCCTGCCAGATGATGCAAAACAGGAAAGCTATTTTGAAATCGGCGTGCCTTATGTTCTCACTCCGCTGATTACTCATAGCTTCAATACGCCCATTACTGGCATGCGCGAACTACAGGAACAGGCAGGCCCGCGTATTGAATCCGGCATTACAGCCGTTGCTGCTCTCAAGCGCTATGGCGAGACGCATCTGGCTGAAGATCTGGCCATCTTTCAAGCGCATGAAAATGACATGGGTTATGGTTTTCTGGCCACCCGCCACGCCCCCAATCAGGATGTTTCGGGCATGACGGACGAACAGCTGCACACTGTTGTAGAGCAGACCAAGCCCGATATTCTGCCTAATGTGTTTGTGACGTTCTGGGCGTTCAGGCTGATGGTTTTTCTGTCGCTGTATTTCTTTGTGATCTTTGCCGTTGCAGCCTATCTGAGCCTGAAGAAACAGCTTGAGCGCTATCCGCTGTTCCTTAAAATCTGCCTGTGGTCCATTCCTCTGCCGGTGCTTGCAACCGAGTTTGGCTGGATTACGGCGGAGGCGGGCCGTCAGCCATGGACCGTGTTCGAGCGTCTACCCACTTTCATGTCCGCCTCATCGCACGGCGTTGGGTACATGCTGTTCTCGCTGGCAGGTTTTACCGTGCTCTACAGCATTTTTATCGCAGCGGAACTTTACCTGATGTTCAAGTTCGCGCGGCTCGGCCCGGATAGTCATGGCACGCATGAACCGGAAAACAGCACACCCTCGCTTTCGGTTATCGCGCATTAAGCCGGAGCGGCAACACGCGTGGCGGGGTTCAAGGCCCGCCACATGGTTGGGGAAAGAAGAAGTATCATGGATCTTTATACAATTCTCAAACTCGTCTGGGCTGGCCTGCTGTGCATCCTGCTGATCGGGCTTGGGCTGATGGTCGGCATGGATATGGGGGTCGGTACGCTCCTGCGCTTTGTCGGCCGCAATGATGCCGAACGCCGGACTGCGCTCAATATCATCGGCCCGCACTGGGATGGCAATCAGGTGTGGTTCATTCTGGGAGGGGGCGCGATTTTTGCGGCTTTCCCGACGCTCTACGCCACCTCCTTTTCCGTGTTTTATGTGGTTATGATCCTGCTTCTGTTCAGCATGATCCTGCGGCCTGTGGCGTTTGAATACCGCTCCAAGGTTGATGCGCGTCTCTGGCGGGCAAGCTGGGACTGGGCGTTTCTTGTATCCGGCTTCCTGCCCATGTTCGTCTATGGCGCAGCCTTCGGGAACATTCTGCAAGGCGTTGGCTATCATTTTGCATGGAGCGGACAGTATTTTCAGGATAGCTCGTTTTTCAGCTATCTGCTGAATCCCTTTGCCATTCTATGCGGCCTTATGGCCGTCAGCCTGAGCGTTTTTCAGGGTGGTGTCATGCTGATGATGCGTGCCGAAAACCCGATTTACGCCCGCGCACGGGGCTATGCCCAGACTGCTGCCCTGTCAGGTGCTGCCCTGTTTGTCATTGGCGGCGTATGGATCCGTAATGTGCGGGGCTTTGTACTGCTGGAGGGCGAACCCGGCATGCCAGCCAACCCGATGCGAGGGCAGCATGTAAGCATGGAAGCCGGGGCATGGCTGCATAATTACACCGCACACCCTGTGCTGTGGCTGCTGCCTGTGCTGGGGATTTTTTCCATGCTGGCAGGGGCCGCTTTTGTGCGCGCCAACCGTCCGTATCTGGCCTGGTGGACGGGACTTGGTACATGGATTGGCACCATCGGCACGGTTGCCGGAGCCATGTTTCCGTTCTTCATGCCCTCCACCACCAACCCGGATCAAAGCCTGACAATATGGAACAGTTCAGCCAGTCAATACGGGCTGACCTGCATGTTGGTGGTCGCACTGATCTTTGTGCCGATCATCCTGTCCTATACCGCGTGGTGCTATTACATCATGGGGGGCAAGGTACGCACGGAAAACATTGTTAATGATACGCATAGCTACTGAGAGGAGAGCCAAAATGACAACACTCTTACGCATTGCAGGTTTGGGTCTGGTTCTTGTCGTAGCACTGCTATTTGCAGTTTTCGTTGGGGATCAGGGGCCGTGGTATTTTGCCTGGGTAGTTGGAACGGTCATGATTGTGCTGATCGCCGGGGCAGGGGCCATTCTGTTCGATGCCCAACCCGACAATACTCCAGATGGGGAGGTATAATATGTTAGGCGATCTTGAAGGTATTATCCTTTTCATACCATTCCTTTACCTGACTTTTTATATTGCGGCATGGGCTATTTGCAGAAAGCTCTTTCCGTAAAATCATGTACATGAAATTATACTTTCAAATATAAAATTTTTATTTGAAAGTTATTTGTTTCGTGATATATTATTTTTGTAGAAGGTTTCTGGCTGACATCAGACTTTTACATGCCTCATGCAAAGCGCCCCGGCCGAAAGACCGGGGCGCTTTGTTATGCAACAATGGTTTTACGTATTTAAACGGCAGTTTTACTCCTGCACCTGCAAAACCCCCTGATTGACCGCACTTGGAATACTGGGCCAGAAAGTCTCGGCAATGGCGTTCTGTGTGCTGGCGAGGCGGGTCTGTATCCAACTCATGTAATCATGTAATCCACGCAGGATAATATCACCTGCTGTCTGATCGCTCAGGGTTGTGCGGAGTTCATCCAGGCATTCCTGCAGCGGGGCACATAACCCGTACAGTCCTGCATGGTTGGCCAATAAGCTCAACACATCATCAATCTGCCGCAGATTGGACGAAAGGGAGCGCGGAAAACCTTCGTTCTTGAGAAGAAAACCAACAATATTGGCGGGCGTCACCGTAACTGGCCGCAAGCGGCGGAAGGAATGATGCGCCGCAGCAGAGCGCAGAACAGAGGTCCACTGCGTGATATCAATGGCTGATCCCGGCACTTCTCCTTGTGGTAGCAGCATATGGTACCGGATATCGACCAGACGGGTAATCTGATCGCAGCGTTCAAGATGTTTGCCAAGTCGGTAGAACAGCCACGCCTGATCGCGATACAGCGTGCCTTCAGCAATACCATAATGGGTCTGGCATTCCTGTCGTATGCGCCCACACAGGCCGGACAGACTGCTGGTTTTGACCGATGTTTCGTCCAGTTCCAGCAGCCAGCGTGTGAAAACGTTCAGATGTGTCCATAACTCGGTAGAAACCAGCGGCCTAACAGCACGAGCGTTTTCACGAATGGCATGCGCCATAGACCGAATGGAACCGGGGTTTTCTGCTTCGATCAGGTAAAAAGGCACGGCATCAGCACTTGAGCCATCAGGGTGCAGGCGGCTGAACAGGCTTTCATCCGAATTGATGCTTACGATGGAATCCCATGCGGTCTGCCCTTCGGCATCACGCACAAAGGTTTCCGTCACTTCCAGCAGTCGGGCCAGATTTTCTACCCGCTCCATGTAACGGGCGAGCCACATCATGCACTCAGCATAACGGGATAAAAGGGGAAAATGCGCCAGTTCCATCATGATGCCATGACCCATGTATCTTTAGACCCGCCACCCTGAGAGGAATTGACCACAAGAGACCCTTTGCGCAGGGCCACGCGGGACAACCCGCCGGGCAGCACCCAGACTGATCGCCCTGTCAGGGCGAAAGGTCGCAGATCAACATGACGCGCCTCAACACCATCGGGGCAGAGGGTGGGTGTTACGGACAGGCCGATAACCGGCTGGCTGATATAATTGGCAGGGTCCTGTTGCAGTTTCTGCCGAAATTCCTCCAGTTCGGCCTTGCTGGCCTGCGGGCCGATCAACAGGCCGTAACCACCAGACTCTCCAACAGGTTTAACTACCAGCTTGTCCAGATTAGCCAGAGTATAGGCCAGTCCTTCCTCTTCTGCGCAGATATGGGTTTGCACACTGTCCAGAATGGGGTCTTCGTCCAGATAGTAGCGAATGATACGCGGCATATAGGCGTAAACAGCTTTGTCATCCGCCACACCGGTACCAAGGGCGTTAGCCAGTGTCACGTTGCCATACCTGTAAGCGTCAATCAGCCCCGGAACCCCCAGAAGACTATCGGGGTTGAAAGCAAGCGGATCAAGAAACTCATCATTAAGACGACGGTAAATGGAATGAACCGGCTTCGGCCCCATCGTGGTACGCATATAGACACGATGGTTTTCCACGAACAGGTCGCGGCCTTCAACCAGCGGCACCCCCATCTCGCGCGAGAGGAAAACATGCTCGAAATAAGCGGAGTTGTAGATACCCGGTGAAAGCAGAACGACCTGCGGATTGAGAACACCTTCGGGCGCCACTTCACACAGGGTCTGATGCAGGCGCGGGCCATACTCCTCAACCGAGCGAACTGGCAGGCCTGATGCCAGGTCAGGCATGAGCCTGAGCATCATATGGCGATTTTCAATCACATAGGAAACGCCCGAGGGCGTGCGGGCATTATCTTCCAGAATGAGAAAACGTCCATCCATATCGCGGATAAGGTCTGTGCCGTTTACATGCACATACACACCACCCGGCACCTTGAAGCCCACCATAGCCTCGCAGTAATTCGGATTATTCAACACCAGCTCGGCAGGAATAATGCCGTCTTTAAGGATTTTCCGGTCATGATAGATGTCGTGCAGGAAGAGGTTAAGCGCTTGAATGCGCTGCTGCACGCCGCGCTCGATATGTGACCATTCCTGTGCTGTCATGATCCGCGGAATGGCATCAAACGGCAGAATACGGTCTATGGCCTCGCGGTTGGAATAGACAGTAAAGGTTATGCCCATGCTGTAAAGCTGCGCCTCGGCCGAGGCCGTGCGTTTGCGCAGCTCCGCCACATCCATCGCGGCAAGCCTGCTGCGAACACGATTGAGGGCTTCAGGCATGGGGCCTTTACGGTTCATGAGTTCGCAGAAAAACTCAGGAACCTGATATCCATCCAGCAGGCCGGTTGGCGATGTTTCGGACAGAGTATGCGGCTTGGCACTACTCATGGGGCCTCCCGTCTGAACGGTCTGGCGTCAGGTGCCCGGATCAGGGGAGCGGGCCACGCCAGATTGTTGCGATCTGTTACTGACGGGAGCAGGAATTCCCGTCTTTGCCAAGAGGAAAAAACGAAAGACTTTTTTTATTCGTCCAGCACGGAGTAACGCTTGCGCGCGCTTTTGATGCTGATATGGTTTTGACCTTGAAATCCGTCATACATGACAGGCGGCCCCGGGGCCGGGCCGCCATCAAAGGTGAAAGAGTAGGCCGCTTTCTGATGAGTTCCCAGATAACGCTGGTACACCGGACGTGTTACCGTTACGACAGGCCGGTTGTCATGGGGCCGCAGACAGTCCGCTTGCGCCCCATGAAAGACTGCCGCACACCTGTATTGTCCTACACGCTCAAGGTAGAGCCCGCAGGGGCTGAACTGGGCTGGGGGCAGGATGATAACGGCAATGAAACTGCCTTTATCCGCTTTGATGAAAAAGTGACCCATTTCAATGTCGAAGTCAGCCTCGTCGCTGACATGAGGGTGTACGACCCCCTGCGATTGACTGACGAAAGCCCCCTCTGCACGCAAGACTGTGATACGGCCTGCCGGAGCCAACCTCAATTGGGGGAGCATGCCACAACCTTTATCAACGATTTACACGCTCTGTTGCCAGAAGACCCCGCCCGGAAGTTTATCAAGCTGAACGAAGTGATTGCCCGGCGGGTACGTTATGAACGCCGCATGGAGCCGGGAGTTCTTTCAGCCGAGGACGTATTGAGCCGTAATTGTGGCTCCTGCCGGGATAGCGCGTGGCTTATGGTGCTGCTGGCACGTCATATGGGCTTTGCTGCACGTTTTGTCTCTGGCTATCTGGTGCAAAGCCTGCATGGTGCCGGAGACGAGGAAGTTCTGAACGGAGACCTGCACGCATGGGCTCAAGTTCTGCTGCCTGAACATGGCTGGCTGGGATTTGATACAACTTCAGGCAGGCTGGCAGGGGAGGGGCATATTCCACTTGCCGTAGCTGCGGAACCAGAAGGGGCTGCCCCCATTTCGGGTCTACTGGATCGATGCGAGTCCTGTTTTAATGTTTCCATGCAGGTTCAGCGTCTGTTTTCATGAAAAAATTCTCGTGCCAGTCCTGCGGGCAATTGCTGTTTTTTGAAAACACCCGTTGCGAGCGGTGTGGGGCAACGCTCGGGTTTGTGCCCGAAACCGCCCGTCTCTCTGCCTTACAGGCCGGGGCGGATGGAGTATGGTTCCCGCTGGATAGCGAGGCGACTAGCGTGGATGGGCAGACCATCGCACGGCGCTTCTGCGCCAATCACGCCCATCATGTCTGTAACTGGCTTTTGCCTGCCGAGGATGTTGAAACAGTTTTCTGTTTTGCCTGCCAGTTCAACAGAATCATCCCCAATTTGGATATGCCGGGCAATCAGGAACGCTGGTACAGGCTGGAAGTCGCCAAACACCGGCTGTTTTACACAATCCTGCGGTTAAACCTGCCTGTTTACACGCGCAGGGAAAGGCCAGAAACAGGTCTTGTCTTCGATTTTCTTGATGATCCACCAGACGGTTCAACCTCGATCATGACCGGACATGCGAATGGTGTCATCACCATCGCCACCAAGGAGGCAGATGACGCCTACCGGGAAGGCATGAGGGTTGAGCTGGGTGAATATTACCGCACTCTGCTAGGGCATTTCAGGCACGAAATCGGGCATTATTACTGGGGTCTGCTGATACGCGATGGCGGGTGGCTGGAAGACTGCCGAGCAATTTTCGGGGATGACCGGCAGGATTATCAAGCAGCTCTTGCTGCCTACTACCACCGGCCAGAGTCCGCTCACTGGCGGGAATCCTTTGTCAGCCTTTATGCGACTTCGCATCCATGGGAAGATTTTGCCGAAACATGGGCGCATTATTTCCACATCGTCTCAACGCTGGAAACAGCACTCGCCTATGATGTGTCAGTCAGTGCAGATATGGGTGGTGCTGCGCTGACAGGCCATGCTGGCGATCCCTACACACGAATGTCGTTCGACGAAATCATTAATGCCTGGGTGCCTCTGGCCTCGGTTGTCAACGCACTCAACCGTTCCATGGGGTTGCCGGATTTTTATCCTTTTGTGCTGACACAGGGCGTGCGGGCAAAGCTGGCCTTTATCCATAAGGTCATCCGCGACACGCAGGAAAAGCAGCGCACACACCCCGTATAAAAGGGCAGAAATCAGGGGCACCCCAATCGGGTCAGCGGCTCGGGCGAATCCGTGGATCAAGCGCCATGTGCAGGACATCAACCAGCGCATTGGCAACCACCACGAAGGTAGCCGAATACATGACTGTTGCCATAATCAACGGCAGGTCCATATTGCTCAGGGCTTGATAAGTCAGGTGGCCAACGCCGGGCAGGCCGAACACCACTTCAGTCATAAGCGCACCACCCCCGGCAAGCTGTGCAAAATCCATGCCGAACAACGCGGTATAACCAATCAGCGCCATACGAAGGCTATGTCGCAGCATGATCCGCGAGGGGGATAACCCTTTGGCGCGTGCCGTACGAATAAAATCTTCATGCGAAAGGGCAATCAGGTCGGCCCGCAGAACGCGGCTATATATGCCAGTAAAGGCCAGAGCCAGCACGCACCACGGAATGACAAGCGATAAAAACCACCCCAATGGGTTTTGTGTAAGCGGAATATAACCCGGCGGCGGCACCCATGCGAACCACCAGCGGTCATGATAGCGGCTTTGGGTGAGCATGTTCATGACTTCACCCAGCCAGAAAACGGGAATGGAAATCCCCACCATGCCCAGAGCCATGATCATACGATCAATCATGCGCCCTTTCATGGCTGCGGCCAGAGTGCCAGCCAGTAGCGACGTAGCAATCCAGATCACGGCAGCCCCACAGACCAGTGAAGCCGTTACAGGGGCCGCATGTAAAATTTCAGGCACAACATGTTCGCCCCGATTGGCATAGGAGGCCAGATCCCGGGTGATGAAGAGCTTCTTCATCATGATACCGTACTGAACGGGCAGGGAGCGGTCGAAACCATACTCCTTGCGGATTGTTTCCATCACCTGCGGCGATGCCCCCCGTCCGGCAATACGCGCCGTTGGGTCCATCCCCGGCGTTGCGAAAAAAACACCGAATACCATGGCAGAAATGCCAAACAGAACAAACAGGGTCTGAGCCATACGGGAGAGAAAAGCGCGCAGCATGATCTGGCCTATGGCTCCCGTCCCGCGCTGCGCGGGTCAAGGTGGTCGCGCAAAGAATCCCCCAGAATGTTCAGGCAGAGCACTACGGCGGCAATCGCCAGCCCCGGTGCTATGGCAACCACGGGACGGGTATAGATCAGGCCTTCCCCATCCTGAATCATGGTGCCCCATGATGAGGCCGGTGCCTGCACCCCAATGGACAGAAAGGACAGGGCGCTTTCCGTCAGCAGCGCCATGGCCATAACCAGTGGCCCGAGCACGACCAGCGTATCACTGACATTGGGCAGAATATCAAACAGCACAATACGCCAGCGCGGCACCCCCAGACAGCGTGCTGCCGTTACGAATTCAGCAGTTTTCAGGCTCATGACCCGCGCACGGACTGGCCTGGCCGCATAAGGCATGTAAACCAGCGCGATAATCATGACAGGCACAAGAAGGCTGTTACCTTCAAGCGTAAACGGCCCAAGATGCAGGCCCGTTGTAATGGTGACGATCGAAAGGCAGATAGCAAAAAGATAAACCGGCACAGCCCACATAATGTCCATCAGCCGGGAAAGCACACTATCCACTACCCCCCCCATAAACCCGGCCACCACACCAATAAGCGTGGCAAAAACCAGACACAACGTAGCGGAAGCCGAAGCAATCAGCAGGGAGTTACGACCGCCATAGAGTAGCCGGGCCGCAATGTCGCGCCCCTGACTATCCGCCCCCAGCAGATAGTGGGTATGCCACGTAGGCCCAATAGGACTAAGCCCCAGATGCAGCGGGTTATCATTAGGCTGCATCAGATCAACTTCCTGCCCATCAAGCATAATACTGCCCGCAACATTGGCGCTGAACGGATCTGTATGCGCGATACGTGCAGCATAAAATGGCGCCATAAGGCAGGACAGAACGATCAGGAGCAGGCAAAGCCACGCAAACCGGGCCGTGTTATCGCGGGCCAGCCCTATCAGGGCTGTTTTCCACGGGCCGGATGAGTCAAGGCGTTCTGGCTGGGTAGAGGATGTATTCATTAACCCCGACATAAAAGACAGTCATTACACCCCACAGGATGCGGGCTGGCGTCAGTTTTGACAACTCCACATAAAAAACACCCTACCGGGCTTTTCACAAAACTATCACCTCATACTCATCAGGTATTGGATAGAGTGTGCGCACGCTCGCAATAAATACAAAGAGAGGCAGGGCCATGAAAGCTCGGCACGCTTCAAAACAGTCCGTTTCAGTGTCTCAGGAATGCTGGAGAGAGGCTGTGCACGAAAGATGGCGCTCGACCCTGCTCCGCGTATGGGAAGGGCAGGCGGAAAAGCCTCAACTGGCGACTGGCCGGAAAAAAATGCTGCCGCGCCCCGTCATTACCCGGAGTGCTGAATGCGGCTCGGTCAGGGTTGAACTGTCCTAAGCAGCTTTCAGAGCATAAATTCGCGCGAAAAAACTGGTCAGTGTAGTAATCTCCTTTATAAAAACAGGCTTTGCCAGCTTTTTGGATTGGTCATGCCTGTTCCTGCCATTGATCCGTTTCACGCTATCGCCATTAGTGCGCTGGCGCATCAGCTCGAATCACAGGGCCGCAGTATTATCCATCTGGAGTTTGGCCAACCCTCCACGCCCGCGCCTCAGGGCGCGATCAAGCGCGCACACCATGTGTTGGATACAGACCCCATGGGGTATTGGGAAAGCGAGGCGCTTAAACAGCGCATTGCCACCCATTATGTCGAGCAGTACGGCATTACCGTTGCGCCAGAACGCATCATTCTGACCTGCGGGGCCTCTGCCGCACTGGTGCTCGCTATTTCGAGCTGTTTTGTGCCGGGGCAATCGGTGGCGCTGGCGCGGCCGGGATATGTGGCCTATCGCAATACTCTGCGGGCCTTGCATGTCGGGGCGCAGGAAATTCCCTGCGGGCCGGAGACACGCTTTGGGCTGACAGCCCAAGCTATCGGCGCCCTTGATCCGGCTCCGGCCGGGGTGATTGTTGCCAGCCCTGCCAACCCCACCGGCACAATTCTGTCCCCAGATACCCTGCGCGACATCGCAGCTTTGTGCCACCAGCGCGGGATGGTGCTGATTTCCGATGAAATCTATCATGGGCTAAGTTACGGTCAGCCCGCAAAAAGCATGCTGGAGTTCGCCCCCGACGCCTTGGTGGTGAACAGTTTTTCCAAATATTTTTCCATGGCGCCCTGGCGTCTGGGATGGCTGGTGGTGCCGGATCATCTGATTGGTGCGGCCCGCGCACGCATGGGCAATCTGTTTCTGCCGCCTTCAGCTCTCAGCCAGCATGCTGCACTGGCTGCCTTTGACTGCAACGCGGAGTTACAGGCGCATGTAGCAACCTATCGGCGCAATCGTGATCTGTTTTTAGAGGCTTTGCCAGCCATGGGCCTGAACCGCCTCGCCCCACCGGATGGCGCGTTTTATATTTACGCCGATATCCGGCACCTAACGGATGATAGTCTGGCATTTTGCCGCCAGCTCCTGCTCGATACAGGCGTCGCCTGTGCACCCGGCATTGATTTCGACCCCGTAGATGGCAGACACTTCATCCGCTTTAGTTTTGCGGCATCAACCGCGCTGGTGAAAGAGGCTCTGGCCCGCATGATTCCGTGGTTTGCCGCCCGCCAGACGGGGGGCAATGCAAAAACCTGAACCAATCATGCGCAGAACGCTTGCGTTTATACGGCCAAAGTCATAAGAGGAAGCGCCAATGGTCGGGTGACCTGCGGCGCTGTTTCGTCAGCGGGTTGGCCTGCCTCGTTGTTTTTCAGCAAGGGTGCCCGTTGCATGACTTCTTCCCCCTACAGCCGTGTTCTAGAAGCCCTGGCTTTTGACGATGTCCTTGTCGTGCCAGCCGCTTCCGATGTCGTGCCCGGACAAACCGAGGTGCGCACGCGCCTGACACGCTCCATCGAACTTAATATTCCCCTGATTTCTTCCGCCATGGACACGGTGACGGAAGACCAGATGGCCATCGCCATGGCGCAGCAGGGTGGTCTTGGTGTTATTCACAAAAACCTGACGTCTGATGAGCAGGCCGAACAGGTGCGCCGGGTCAAGCGCTTTGAATCCGGTATGGTGGTCAACCCCGTAACGGTCGGGCCGGATCAGACGCTGGCCGAAGTCCGCGCTATCATGCAGCACCACGGTATCAGTGGCCTGCCAGTTGTGGAGCCGGGGTCGCAGCGTCTGGTGGGCATTCTCACCAACCGTGATGTGCGCTTTGCGGTTGACCTCAACCAGCGCGTGTCAGAACTGATGACGCGCGATAATCTGGTGACCGTACGCAACAGCGTCGATGCCGATACCGCTCGCCAGATCCTGCATAAGCACAGAATTGAAAAGCTGCTGGTTGTTGACGATGCTGGCCGTTGCATTGGCCTGATGACCGTCAAGGACATGGACAAGGCCGTAGCACACCCGCTTGCCATCAAGGACGCCATGGGCCGTCTGCGTTGCGCCGCCGCAACTGGTGTGGGTGATGACGGTTTCAATCGCGCCAAACAGCTGGTCGAAGCCGGTGTGGACGTACTGGTGGTCGATACTGCCCATGGCCATTCCGCCGGTGTGCTCAAAGCCGTTGAGCGCCTCAAGGCTTTCGATGCTTCGGTGCAGATCGTAGCCGGTAACGTTGCTACGCCAGAAGCAGCCCAGGCACTGATTGCAGCAGGTGCCGATTGCGTAAAAATCGGCATCGGGCCGGGCTCCATCTGCACCACGCGTATCGTGGCCGGTGTGGGTGTGCCGCAGTTCTCTGCTGTTCTGGAAACCTCTCAGGCCTGCCGTGAGCTGGATGTCCCCTGTATTGCAGATGGTGGCGTTCGCACCTCGGGCGATCTGGTCAAGGCCATTGGCGCGGGTGCCGATGTGGTCATGATCGGCTCTCTGCTGGCAGGCACGGATGAGGCGCCGGGCGAAGTGTTCCTGTATCAGGGCCGCTCCTATAAGTCTTATCGTGGCATGGGCAGCCTTGGCGCCATGGCCCGTGGCTCGGCGGACCGTTACTTCCAGCAGGAAGTCAAGGACGCTCTCAAGCTCGTGCCCGAAGGGATCGAGGGGCGTGTGCCTTACAAGGGCAGCATGGCCGCCGTTATCCATCAGCTTGTTGGCGGCCTCAAGGCTGGCATGGGCTATACGGGATCACGGCAGATTGCCGACCTGCAGACCCGTGCGCGCTTCCGCCGCATTACCGGGGCTGGCCTGCGTGAAAGCCACGTACATGACGTGTCCATCACGCGTGAAGCCCCCAACTACCGTCAGGACTGACAGCCTCACATGATACCTTCCGCCAGGCTTGCCGCCAGTATTGATCTGCTGGCGGCCATGGAAGCCGCGCCGCGTAAACCCGCGGATGCCGTGGCCAACAGCTTTTTTCGGGAAAGACGCTATATTGGCGGAGGAGACCGGCGGGCCATTTCCGGGCTTGTCTGGGATGTCATGCGCGGCTGGCGCAGGCTGGGCTGGTGGCTGCAAAAGCAGAACCTGCCCGTTTCAGCCCGTCTGCTCTGCGGGGCAAGGCTGGTGCTGGATGGCATGGCCGTATCCGCCGTGGCCAACCTGTACGCTGAAGGTCGCTACGCGACCGGCGTACTGGAGCGCCATGAGTGGGATGGCTTCATTGCCATGCAGGACAAGTCACTGGATAACCCGGATATGCCCAAGGCAGTCCGTCTGGAGCTGCCAGACTGGCTTCTGCCCCGGCTTGAGGAAACCTTTGGCCCGGCCCTTGAGACCGAAATCAAGGCACTCTCCGGCGAAGCGCCGCTCGATCTGCGGGTGAACACACTGCGAGCTGACCGTGCCGAAGCACGCAAGGCACTGGCGCGTGAAGGCCTGCATGCGGAACTGACACCGCACTCTCCTTGGGGGTTGCGCCTTGAAAGCCGTCTGCCTGTTACGGCCAGCGCGCCATTTCGTGATGGCCGGGTGGAAATACAGGACGAAGGCAGCCAGCTTGTCGCTGCCCTGACTGGCGCGAGCCCGGAAATGCGGGTTCTGGATTACTGTGCCGGAGCGGGCGGAAAAACACTCGCCATGGCGATGATGATGAACAACCGTGGCCACATTGTCGCGTGCGATGTCTCAGAGCCCCGGCTTGATGGCGCCGTGCGCCGTTTGCGCCGTGCGGGAGTACACAATGTGGAGCGTCACCTGCTTGGAGCGGGAGACAAATGGGCCAAGCGCCGCGCCAAGTCGTTTGACCGGGTGCTGGTGGATGCGCCCTGTAGCGGCACCGGCACATGGCGTCGCAATCCTGATGCCCGTTTTCGTACTACCGAAACGGATCTGGCCGAACTGCTGGTCAAGCAGGCGGCGATCATGGACAGGGCAGCCGCCCTCGTACGCCCAGGCGGGCGTATGATTTATGCGACCTGTTCACTGCTGAAAGCTGAAAATACCGATCAGGTTCATGCGTTTCTGGCACGCCATCCTGATTTCCGGCTTGTGCCATCAGAAGCGCCTGATCTACCTGAAGCCCTGCGGCATGAGAGTATGATCAGCCTGACCCCCGCGCGCGATGAAACCGATGGTTTCTTTGGTGCCGTAATGGAACGCATTCCAGAGCAGGATGAAGCCGACACGGCTCAAGCCTGAAAAATCAGGGCTGAACACCTGATGGGTGAATGGTAATGGCCTGCGCGTTTGTTGCAAGAACAGCGCGCAGGTCGTTTTGTGTCAGGGCCACGCATCCTTCGGTCGGAGCCTGATCAGTCCGCAGCAGATGCATAAAAATGGCTGATCCCGCGCCGGGGCGTGCGGGAGCGTCATTATATCCGATCACAACAAGAAGATCATAAACATGGTCATCCCGCCACAGGCGTTCGTGCCGGGCGGAGTGGGGCAGGGTCACAAGCCTGTTGTAATCGGCAGAGGCAGGATCATCGCACCAGCCATCCGTTGGCGCCAGAGGTGAGAGGGGCAGGGACGTAATAGGCCGGGCTATACGATCAGCCCGGTAGAAAACCTGCCGCAGCGGATAAAGGCCGGTGGGGGTACACAAATCCCCTTCGCGCTTATGGGAACTTATGCCGTTTTGTCCAATGCGGGCCTTCATGATATTGTGTCCGCAATGCAGTCGTGCATCGCTCAGGCTATCTGCTCCGGCATAGATGTGTATCATCATGACCAATCTTGCCCCTGTTTATGTTTTCTTGGGGTATTGACGTATCATGCGGGCTAACAGAAACCGAAGCGATTCGGACATTGAACGTGGAATATGTCGGACAGCCGCGATGTAGGCTTGAGACAAGGAGATGGACCCCATGACGGGTGCGCGCCCCATTTTGGTTGTTGATGATGATCAGGTTATCCGCAAAACATTGGCGGAACAGTTGCAGCTTGACGGAGAATTTCAGGTTCTTGAGGCCGCAACGCTGGCTGAAGCGCGCGAAAAGATCAAAGGCCCGGATGCACGGTGTGATGCGCTTCTGCTCGACGTGACCCTGCCGGACGGAGATGGTCGCGATTTTTGCGCAGAAATCCGCAAGGAAGGCCTGCGCATGCCCGTGATCATGCTGACCGGCTCGGACGACGAGGCCGATATTGTCCGTGGCCTTGATGCCGGGGCGAATGATTACGTTGCCAAGCCTTTCCGTATTGCCGAACTGCTGGCCCGCCTGCGGGCTCAGCTCAGGCTGTTCGAAAATAGCGAAGACGCGGTTTTCTCTATCGGGCCTTATACATTCAGGCCGTCCGCCAAGCTGTTGCAGGATACCGTCAAGAACCGCCGTATCCGCCTGACGGAAAAAGAAACCGCCATTCTGAAGTTCCTGTACCGCGCTGGCACTCGCCCGGTGCCGCGTCAGGTGCTGCTCAACGAAGTCTGGGGCTATAACGCCGCGGTAACCACCCATACGCTGGAGACGCATATTTATCGTCTGCGGCAGAAAATCGAGCCGGATCCGGCTCATGCTTCCCTGCTGGTGACGGAAGGGGGCGGTTACCGCCTCAACCCTGAGCTGGAAACGCAAGGCTGAAAAAACTAGCTACGCACTGACATGGGCCGCAGGCAGATCAAATGCCTGCGGCCCATGTCGTATCTGGCCTAGTGTTCGATGACATCCAGAATTTCGTATTTGGCGAACTCTTCCATAATATCAGAATAACGTTTCCAGTTTTCCGGAGAGTTCGTTGGTGTGGTGCAGTCCGCGTAAAAGAAATAAACATGATGCTCAGAGTTGGAGCGCACCAACCCCATGGAAATCAGCTTGGTTTCCGTCAAGCCTTCTATCTTGTATTTGCTGACATGGCCGCGCTTCTGTAATCCAATCGGAGCGTAATACCTGTTAAGAATATGAAATGTACCATCATCATTAATTTCTATGCAGTAGGGTAGAAAGACTGTTCTTACGGTGGGCATGATAATCCTTTCATGAAAATACCTCACCAGAGCTTAGCATTTTTCTGAGAAAGGTATTTTTGCTTTTTAAAATTTTGCCGTTTTTTCATAAAAAGAAAACCTGCATGACCAGCGCTCCCGTTTTATGAGACAGCCTTTTTATCATGCGCCACAATAGGGCGCCGCAGAAGATAAATATCCATGATCCAGCCATGCTCTTTACGGGCCTGCGCCCGTGTTTGCATGATTTCATCCGCCATGTCAGATAATGGGCCTGACAACAGGATCTGCTCTGGCATGCCCACATAGGCTCCCCAGTAAATCTGCACATCCGTAGGGTCGATATGGCTGAAAGAACATTCTCCATCGAGCAGAATAATCAGCGTATCCACACCATCGGGCCATCCTTTTTCGCGCAGGTGGCGTCCCGTGGTGACCATAAAGGCCGCACCGATTTCATTCAGGGCGATGGTATGCGCTGCCGTAAGCGCATTAATGGACATAATACCCGGAATACTGCGTATCTGCTCTGGTGGCAGCAGGCGTGCGGCAATTCTGAGTGTGCTGTCATACAAAGCAGGATCGCCCCATACCAGAAGTGCTACTCTTCCCCCCTGCGGTAGATGAGCCTGAATAGTCCTGCTCCATACAGCCGCTATGGCATCGTGCCAGTCTTCCACGCCTTGCTGATAATCCGCATTGGCCGCATCGCGCACCGGCATGTCGAAGGAGGCAATTTTTGTGTCCGGGTTGGTCAACACATCGCTACAGAGCGTTTCGCGTAAAGTGGCCAGATCTGCCTTGGCTTTTCCTTTGCGTGGAATAAGAATCAGGTCTGCCTTGTTGATTTCCCGAATGGCCGCCAGTGTCAGGTGTTCAGGGTTGCCGGTGCCTATCCCGATAAGCGAGAGCGTGATCATGTATTGGCCTCCGTAGTGAGCCGTGGTCAGGGGAGAGCCGTTCATGTGACATCGGCAATAAAATGGAAAAATGTACCCGTTGCTGTCCCTCTGCGTGAACCGGTTTCAGGCACGGGGGCGCCGTTTGCATCCACCACATGGGCCAGAGGCTGATCGGGCTGCGCGGTGATGGTCGCATAGTGGAACTCATGTCCCCGCAGCCGCTGGCCTGTTTTGCGGCCGGGCATTGGCCCATCAAGCGTTGCCAGCCTGTAACCCAGATGCATGCGACGCTTTGCGAACGATGTCTGTAACCCCAGAAGCCCTGCCATACGATGCGTTACACCCTCTGCATCCGTCAGGGTTTCTCCCATAACCATATATCCTCCGCATTCGCCATGCACCGGATGGGTTTGGGCATACTGTCGCAATCCATCGAGAAAATGTCGGGCATTAGCCAGCACACCCGCATGAAGTTCAGGATACCCACCGGGGAGCCAGCAAAGGTCAGAAGTCGGGTGCGGGGCTTCGTCAGCCAGAGGTGAAAAGGGAAGAATATCCGCCCCAGCCCGCCGCCACTGTGTCAGGAGATGCGGATATATAAAGGAAAACCCCCGATCCTGCGCCAAGGCGATACGCTGCCCCGGCGGGGCAATGAATGGCAGCGGCGTACAGGCCGATGATCCAGCTGCCAGTTGCAGGAGACGTTCCAATGCAACATGGCGGCCAATAAACGCTGCCAGCGCTGCCAGTGTCGCATGAAGTTGTTCATGCTCCCCTGCCTGCACCAGACCGAGATGACGTTCAGGCAGGGTCAGGTCAGTCTGGCGTGGCAGAACCCCCAACACCTCAATGCCAACCTGCGCCATACCAGCACGGGCCAGTGCCTCATGGCGGGGGCTTGCAACCCTGTTCAGAATAACACCCGCCAACTGGACATCGGGCCGAAAGGTAGCAAACCCCTTGGCGATAGCCGCAGCAGATTGCGCCTGCCCTGAAACATCGAGCACCAGCACCACTGGCCACCCCATCATGGCGGCCATATCGGCACTCGCTCCGTTGCCACATGCGCCGGGAGTAGCCACACCATCAAACAGCCCCATCGAGCCTTCAGCAATAATCAGGTCGGCCCCATCAGCCGTGCTGACCAGCCCACTCATAGAGTGGGCTTCCATTGCCCAGCTATCCAGATTGAAAGAGGGTTTGCCTGATGCTGCGGTATGAAAGGCCGGGTCTATGTAATCCGGGCCGTTCTTGAAAGCCCTGACATCCAGTCCCTGCGCCCGATAGGCAGCCAGCAGGCCGAGCGTCAGGGTTGTTTTACCTGACCCCGAAGCCGGTGCGGCAATGACCAACCCACCGGGTTTGCCGGTTTTAGCGCTCATGGGTTTTGCGGAAAACGGGGCTGCGTACCCACCGGGCGATAGCGCCGGTCGTAATCAGCCGCATACAGGCGACTTTCCTCAAACGCGCCTGCCGCCAGAGGAGCGCCAACCAGAATAAGTGCTGTACGCTCCATCTGTTGCGCAATCTCCAGGTCAAGAGTGCCTAATGTCGCGCGCACGATCCGCTCATCCGGCCAGCTTGCCCGCCACACCACAGCAATGGGGCATTCAGCCCCATAATGTGGCAGCAATTCGCTGATAACGCGCGGCAACACATGCACCGACAGGTGGATGGCCAGTGTGGCGCCAGTTTGCGCAAAAGCACTCAGGGTCTCACGTTCCGGCATGGCACTGGCCCGGCCGGATGTACGCGTCAACACCACGGACTGCGCAACACCGGGACGGGTCAACTCCACATCCAGTGCGGCCGCTGCTGCTGCGAAAGACGGCACACCGGGTGTAATATCATAAGGAATACCCAGCGCCTGAAGGCGGCGTATCTGTTCCCCCATGGCCGACCACACAGAAAGGTCGCCCGAATGTAACCGGGCAATATCCTGCCCGATAGCATGGGCGGAGGAGATTTCCTCGATGATGTCATCCAAGGATAAGGGAGCTGTGTTGATAACCCGAGTACCCGGCGCACAATGTTCCAGAACCCCTTCGGGAATGAGCGACCCTGCATACAGACAGACGGGACTTTGAGCGATCAACTTTGCACCGCGCAGTGTCAGAAGATCGGGCGCACCCGGCCCGGCACCGATAAAATGAACTGTCATGCTCCCATAAGTCCTTCTGTCTCAGCCCATGCTGCACTGGCTGTGCCGTCAGTCGATACAATACGCGCCACAATAATCTGAGCCCCATGCCCCGCAGCCAGCAGGGCCGTGGCTTCGGCCACACTCCCCGTGCCGAAAAGTGCCTGAATACGGGGGGAGCCTGTAGGGGTTACAACCCCAGCAAGCCGGTTTTCATCTACCCCCATAACAGGCAGCCCATGATCCCGCGCAAGAGCCAGCAAAGCAGGATTCTGCACCCGTCGGGCCAATGTCGCCACGGCATCTGGCAAGGAATGCTGAGCGTTATGTGAGCGGGCTTGATCCAGCACACCACGCATAACCTGTTCAAGAGCTTCACGCGGGGCATGGGGACGCAGACCAAAGCCCACCACCCTCATCGGGTCACGCTCCACTGCACAACAGGGCGGGAAGGGGACCACCCACGCATACGGCCCAAAGGCTGGGATTCAGCGAGTTCGATGCGCAGCAGGCTCCCCCCGGCACGGGCGTGCCATGTGGCCAACAGGGTTTCGGTTTCCAGCGTTACGGCGTTGATAACAATCCGGGCTCCCATCGGCACCTGTGCCCAGAGCCGTTCCAGCAGGGCTTCGTTCGCACCGCCTCCAATGAAAACTGCCTCTGGTAGCCTATGCGGAAAACTCTCTGCCGTATCTGCCTGCAATACACTCAGCCTGTGCTCCACCCCAAACCGGGCGGCATTGGCACGAATACGCATGCAACGTTCCAGATCACGTTCAACAGCACAGGCTTGTCCACCCGCCAGACACCACTCCACGCTGATGGAGCCAGAGCCAGCCCCCAGATCCCACAACACTGCGTTGGGCCGTGGCGCCAGTGCCGAGAGGGTTAGCGCACGCATGGGGCGCTTGGTAATCTGGCCATCATGGGTGAACAGATCATCCGGCAAACCAAAGCCGACAGGCAGACCCGCAGCATCTGGCCCTTCGCCACACACAGACAGAGCTACTGCGACGGGTGCCTGAATATCCGCGAAAGCAAAACTATCAGCCTGCGCAGTTCTTATACGCTCGTTTGCTCCCCCCAAGGATTCCATGATGTGCAAGCGGCTTGAGCCAAAACCCCGCTCGTTCAACCAGCGGGCCAGTTCTTCAGGTGCTTTGCCGTCACGCAGAAGGCAAATTGCTCGCCCGCCAGTGCGCAGAACAGGCACAAGCCGCTCGAAAGGCGCTGCGTGCAGGCCCAGACAGGGCGTTTCTTCCAACCGCCAGCCCATACGCGCAGCAACCCATGAGAACGTCGAGGGAGCCGGGTAGGCACACCATTCACCCGGGACGAGATGGGCACACAGGCTACCGCCCGCGCCATGCCAGAATGGATCGCCTGAAGCCAGAACTGCCACTTTGCGCCCGCGCAAAGCCAGAACTGCCTCTATGCTGAAAGGTACGGGCCAAGGGGTAGCTTTAGGAGAGAGCTCCAGCCCGGCGAGGGCCAGATGGCGCGGCGCACCAAAAACCACCTCGGCCTTATCCAGCGCTGCACGGCTTGCCGGAGCAAGGGCTTCAAGCCTATCTTCGCCAATGCCAATGATAGACAGCCAGGGAATGACAGTGCCGCAGGTATCGGGGTCAGACACGACACGCATCCTGTTGCTGGGCGGCACAAGCGAAGCCTCGCAGATGGCCCGCGCTCTGGCAGCTACGGGGCGCAGGGCCATTTTTTCCTATGCTGGGCGCACCGCTACCCCTATCAGCCAGCCTCTGCCAACCCGGATTGGTGGCTTTGGTGGCATAGCGGGGTTGGCCGCCTATCTGCGGGCGGAAAACATTACGCATGTTATCGACGCAACGCATCCGTTCGCGGCACAGATGAGTGCTAACGCTGTTGCGGCCTGCTCCATGACAGGCACCGCCCTGTGCGCACTGGAACGCCCCGCATGGGAATCCGGACAGGGTGACCGATGGGTATCTGTGCCCGACACCGCAGGGGCGGCAAAAGCTTTGCCAGAGCGCCCGGCACGGGTATTTCTGGCCATCGGCCGCCAAACGCTGGAGACTTTTGCCTGCCGTAGCCAGCATTTCTATTTGCTGCGGCTGGTTGATACCCCCGAAGCCCCCTTGCCGCTGCCCCATGCGCAGGCCGTTATAGCACGTGGCCCCTTTACTCTGGCCGAAGACCTGCAACTGCTGCGCACGCACGCCATCACCCATATCGTTGCCAAAAATGCCGGAGGAGCGGGTGCCCGTGCCAAACTCGATGCCGCGCGTGAACTCGGCTTGCCGGTTATCCTGATCGACCGCCCGGCTGTGCCGCCCCGTCTGCTCAGGCACAACGTAGAGGATGTCATGCACTGGCTTGATCATGGCCCAGCCACAGGAGCCGCTATAGAGCGTGGTGTATAAACCCAACGCCCGACCTGCCGTGTTTGACTGTTGCCAACGATTACCACCGTGCGCATATCCGCCATATCGGGCGTGGCCTGTTCGAGCGTGACAGTCCGTAGAGTTTCATCGGGGGTGCTGACAGCGCGGGCGAAAGTAATCAGACGCTGGCTTTCGCATTCCTCACGCAGGATTTCGAGCACACGCTCAAACTGATGTGGGCGGCTTTTGCTGCGCGGGTTGTAAAACGCCATGGCAAAGTCACCCCGCGCCGCCATGCGCAGCCGTTGCTCAACCACACTCCACGGTTTGAGGTTATCTGACAGATTGATCGCGCAGAAATCATGGCCCAGCGGTGCCCCCGCACGGGCTGCGGCGGCCAGCATGGCGGTAATTCCGGGCAGAATGCGGATATTCACCATCGTGTCGGAAGATTCAGCGTCCAGCACTTCGAAGAGGGCAGACGCCATAGCGAAAACCCCCGGATCGCCCGATGAGACGATAACTGCATGGCGGCCCTGCCGGGCCAGTTCCAGTGCATGGCGGGCGCGGGTGAGTTCTTCACGGTTGTCGCTGGGGTGCAGGCTCAGCCCCGGCCTCGGGGCAATGCGCCCCACATAGGGAATATAACCCAGAATATCCGTGGCCATGTCCAATGCCGCCTGCACTTCAGGTGTAACCAGCATGGGATCACCCGGCCCCAGCCCCGCGACAACAACACTCCCGCTCATGGCTGCGCCCCATGGCTTTGCGCTACAGGTAGCACGTCCGTCCTATCCCGCCGCTCCGGCCTCCGGCCATTGCCATGTACCAGCACAATTGCGAAGTAAGGACAGTCCTGCTCGGCGGCATCCACCAGACGGAGCACCCGTTGGTTGGGCATGGTACCCCGTTCAACCAACCACGCCCGCTCCAGCAAGCCAGTCTGGGTCAGTGCACGCCTTATTTTTGGCAGGTTCCGCCCAGTTTTCATGATCACCAGAGCATCAGCCTGACGCATGTGATGCACAAGAGCGCTTTCGGACAAGGTGCCGGGCAATACGGCCAGCACATCATCCCCACAGGTAATCGGCTGACCTGTCGCGTGCCAGCAGCCGGTCATACCCGGAATGCCCGGTACAATCTCCACAGGGCAGCGCCCCTGCAAGCGGGCATGCAGATGAATGAATGAACCGTACAGGAAGGGGTCTCCTTCGCACAGGACAATGACATCATGCTGCTGTGCCATCTGACACAGGCGATCGGCCCACTCATCGTAAAAACTTGCCAGCAGGTCGTTATAATCGACGCAGGCAAAGGTAATCTCGGTCGTGACGGGATATTCCATAGGATATTCCGTTACATCCGGGTGCAGCATCCCCTCCACAATCCGGCGAGCCTGCCCCATCTGTCCAGCCTTGCGGAAATAGGCGACATGCAGCCCCGCCTCAATCAGTCGGGCCGCTTTGCGGCTCATCAGATCGGGGTCTCCCGGCCCCAGCCCCACGCATGTAATCGTGCCCATGAAGTTACTCCCTGTCACAGGCCAGCGCGTTGACCGCAGCAACCGTCATAGCCGACCCGCCCAACCGCCCCCGAACAATCAGGGCCGGGCAGGGGGCATCCGCCAGCAGGGCTTCTTTTGATTCTGCTGCCCCTACAAAACCCACCGGGCAACCAATAATGGCGGCAGGGCGGGGGCAGGCCGGGTCTTCCAGCATATTCAGCAGGTGAAACAGCGCTGTGGGCGCGTTGCCAATGGCGACAATGCTGCCCGCAAGGAATGGCCGCCATAATTCGATAGCCGCCGCAGAGCGCGTTGTACCCATGCTCCGTGCAAGCTCCGGTACCGTGGGTTCATGCAGGGTGCAGATCACGCGGTTCTGCGCAGGCAGGCGTGAGCGAGTAATGCCTTCTGAAACCATACGCGCATCACACAGAATGGGTGCGCCAGCCTGTAAGGCTGCCCGGGCTGTTTCAGCCATGCCGGGTGTAAAAATAACGTTTTCTTCCAGCCCCACCATGCCAGCCGCGTGAATCATGCGCACGACAACCTGTTCTTCAGTCGGGCTGAACCCTTCGAGCGTGGCTTCAGCCCGGATAATGGAGAAAGACTGGCGGTAGATGGCCGCGCCATCGGTTTCAAAGCAGTGGGGCATCAGTCCTTGGTCATCAGCTCGGGGTGGGCACGCAACCTTTCTGCTGAAAGGTTACAAACTATGGGCTGGTCTGTTGTAGTGCCATGATGGATGAGAGCAAACCCCCCGCTTTGCGCAACCAGTGTCAACGGGGCAGCCTGAGGATGCGCGCATCCCTTGGCACAGCCCGAAACATGCAGAAAAGCCTGTTCTGGTACAAACGCCGCAAGATCAGCCGCCAGCGCCCGCACTGGCGCCAGAGCCTGCGGGCAGGCAGGCGCCCCCGTGCAGGCGGTCACACGCAGGCGGGCATCGCCTGCGTGTAGCAGGTCAGCAAGGGCCGGGGGCGTGCATACGCCTTGCAGCACAACCATGCGCCATGGTGTCAGCCGCAGAGGGGCCATGCTGGCCAGTGCGGCCAATGTTGCGGCCTGACACTGACCGAAGGCTAGCCCCGCCATCCATCCGGCGGGTGTAAGACCGGGCGCAGGTATAAAGGGGAGGCAGGCGGGCACGGGCACATCATACCCATCCGGCAGGGAGATGCGGCGTACATGCGCTGCCATCCGGCCCCGACCGTTTGTAATACCGCCACTGTGCATGAACCAGCCTGCCAGAGCCACCGCCTGTTCTACGGCCTCATGGGGTTCGACAATCCGGCCTGTATACGCGCCATCAGGGTAGAGGATCAGGGCGCCAGCGGGTGTCCGTTCCAACCGGATATCCGCTGATGCCTGTCGCAAGACCGGCTGGCCTACACAATCTAAAGCAAAGCCGAACTTTCCCGGTAATTGCAGGTTTTCATGGGCTATGGCGTGCCGCAGGCGGTTTTCCAGCGCTTGCGCCAGAGCGTGAGTGCCGTCATCTGCCTGCCAGAACGGCGTTACCATGATATTGCGGGCCGATTCCGTTTCGGGGTCTGGGTCGAGCAGACCAAGGGCACACAACCCGTCCAGCACCGCAGCATGACTATCCGGCCTGATCCCACGCAGTTGCAAATTGGCACGGGCGGAGAAATCTATCAGCCCGTTGCCATGATGGCGGGCCAAAGTCGCCAGCCCTCCGACCTGCTCACGCGACAGGCACCCACCATGCGGGCGTACACGCACCACCAGTCCATCGCCCGACAGCATGGGGCGCAGGGCACCGGGACACCATCCTTTGATAATGGGCGGGGGAGGGCGCGACATCAGCCGGGTGCATCCAGTCTGGCGTGAATGGAATTGCTACGGGTCTGCCATAGTCCTGAGGCCGCCAGTGCTTGAAACCGTATCCGCATTTGCGCAAGAGCCTCGGGGTTCTCGCGTGCCAGAAAGGCGGCTACATCGTCTCGGCCCAGTGTGGCCTCGAAATACAAATCGAACAGATGTGCTGGCACCTGCCGTGTCAGTTGTGCAAACGCAGCAAGATTATCAAGTGTTGCGGCAATTTCTGCCGCCCCACGAAAACCATGCCGCATCATGCCCGCCGCCCAGACAGGGCTGGTTGCCCGCACGCGTACAATGCGGGCCAGCTCCTCACCCAATGCCCGCGCCTGTGGGCTCCCTGCGCGGGTGGTATCCACATGATACAGAGCAGGCTGTTTATGCCCCAGTGCGGACATGGCGGCTGAAAATCCGCCCTCATGGGTCGCGTAATCACGGGCCAGAAGCAGATCCATTTCCGGCAGATCCTGAATATGCGCGAAGGTATCGGCTGTGCGCAGCCGCTCCTCTAGCGCCACCCGGTCACGCGAGATGGCCCCTGTTGCATCCATGCTCCATTCGGAGGCTTTCAGCCACGCTTCTCCGGCGGCATAACGGCTCTGTTCATCGAAATGCTCTGCCGGATCATCCATGGACAGACCATATGTACCGGGCTGCGGGCCGAAAACGCGCGGGATGCGGTGATGGTATGGGTTGCTATGTCTATCCTCTTCCGTACGCTCGGCCAGAGCACTGGTCGCGGCATCGAACAACCGCGCCAGATCTGGGAAAATATCCCTGAAAAGACCCGACACACGCAGCGTGACATCAATCCGGGGCCGCTCCAGCAACACAGGAGGCAGGATTTCAAAACCTGAAACCCGTTCCGAATTGGGCTCCCAGATCGGGGCCAGCCCTGCGAGATGTAGCGCCATGGAGAATTCTTCTCCCGCTGTGCGCATGGTAGCGGAACCCCACAGGTCGATCACCAGTCCCTTTGGCCAGTCTCCATGATCCTGCAAGTGACGGCGCAGCAGTTCTTCCGCCAGCTTTACGCCCTGTGCATGAGCCGCGCGGCTGGGTACCGCGCGCGGGTCAACCGCGTATAGATTACGCCCCGTGGGCAGTACATCCGTCCGCCCCCGCGCCGGTGAGCCAGATGGCCCGGCTTCAACCCTGAAACCGGCAAGAGCACGCACAAGCCCGTGGTTTTCGCCTTCGCCCTGTCCGTAAATATGCAAGCCATCGCCAAACTGGCTTTCCTTCAGATCACAGACAAAGCGATCAATACGCACCATGGCTTCAGCCGGGCTTGCCGCAGTATCCTGCCCCAGATCAGCCTCTACGCCGGTTGCCTGTGCTTCCGCACGAATGAGAGGGATCAACCGATTGCGGCGCGCCGGGTCAAGACCATCAGCCGTGGCATATTCATCCAGCAGGCGTTCAAGATGCAGCAGACCTTCAGGTATGTCGGCCCGCACCATTGCAGGGGGCATATGCCCCAAAGTCAGGGCGCCGATCCGCCGCCGGGCCTGAGCGGCCTCACCCGGATCATTGACAATAAACGGGTATATGACAGGCGTGGCCCCGCACAGGGCCTCTGGCCAGCAGGTTTGCGATAACGCCACAGCCTTGCCCGGCAACCACTCCAATGTGCCATGTGCTCCGACATGTACCAGCGCATGGACTCCCTGCGCCCGTAACCAGAGATAAAACGCAACATAGGCATGGCAGGGTATGCGCGCGGTATCGTGGTAATCGGCATCCCGTTCAGCATGACGGCCGCGTTCAGGCTGAAGGGCCACCAGCATATGGCCTCTACGGGTCAGTGCGAAATGAAACGCACCGTCCCGCACGGCAGGGTCTAGCTCTGCCCCCCCCCACACCGCATCAAGTTGCGTGCGCAAGGCGGAGGGCAGACTTTGCAGAGCGTCTTCATAAGCCTTCAGGGGCCACTGGATGTCCTGTCGGGACAAAGCTCGAGCAAGTGGCTCGCTGCCTGGCAAGACGCCATACCCTTCTGCCGAGAGGATTTCCAGCATGGCTTCGGTAGAGGCAAGGGCATCAAGCCCCACCGCATGGGCCATCTGATCTGTCCGGCCCGGATAGGTTGAGAGTACGAACGCAATAAGGCGCTGGCCGGGCGGCGTAATGGCCAGCCGGTGCCATGCTGCTACCTTGTCTGCAATGGCTTCTATCCGATCAGGAACCGGCTGATGCAGAACACGGGCAAACTCAAGAGCCGGGTTTTGCTGTTCGAGAGCTTTGAAGCTGGCCACTCCGGCCATGATCCGCCCATCCACCTCCGGCAATACGACATGCATGGCCAGATCTGCGGGAGAAAGTCCACGTTCGGCTTCCTCCCAGTCTTTGTAGCTGCTGGTGGCAAGTGCAATCTGAAAAACCGGGCAGCCCGGCCCATCCAGTGGAGAAGAGCCGCCTGCATCCTGCCCGGAAAAGGCGGTTGCATTGATAATAACCGCCGGGGACGCCTGTAAGAGCGCCGCACGGAGCCACGGTGCGGACGCCCCCTTGAGTGAGGGCGCAAACAGGCAGGCTACCCGAAACCCGCGCGCATGCAGGGCTTTGGCCAGTGCATCCACCGGGGCGGTATCCGCACTGGTCAGGTAGGCACGGTAAAAGACGATGGCGGCCAGCGGCAAGGCGCCTTCTGGCGGGGCAGACACAACCCCGGTACCGGGTTGATACCACCCACAGTCTGGTATGGCGGATACTGGAGCGGCCTGCGGCGCAGGCAGGCCAGCCGTTTGCGCCAGCAGGCATAGGGCTGCGTAAGCCGCTTCTGCTCCGCCTGTATCGCACAGCCGGGCGAGGGTACGCAGCGGCTCGGCTGGAATGGTGGAGAGCGCCTCCAGTGTCGGGTCATCTCTGCCGTCAGCCGGAATGATGGCCAGCGCCATACCGGTAGAACACGCGAGGGCATTGAGCTGTTCCAGCCCGTAGCGCCAGTAAGCAGCCCCACCGATCAGCCTGACAAGCACCGCACGGCTGCCGGAGAGTGTGCGTTCGATATAGGTATCAACACTGAGCGGGTGTTTAAGGGCGGCAAGACTGGCAAGACGCAGCGCGGGCAGGACATTCTGTCCCGCCTGCCAGCCTGCGGCGAAAGCACTCAGGTCGCTGTCTGAAAAAGAAAGAACGACAAGCGGGGCCGGGCTCTGACCAAGGTCTGTGGCGTTTTCCAGCTCATCAAGACCCCGGTTTTCACGAAAAATAACGTGCATTGCCCTCGCCCGGCTCCTTCTGGTTCACCCTGCCTGCGTTGGCTTGATAGCACCAAGCAGAACGGCCTGTACGGCTTGGGGGTTCAGATGGTCATGCTCGGCAATAACCACAAGGCGGCCATCACGCGGGCGGCTGCCCCAAGGCTGGTCGAACTGATGGCGCACTCTGGCCCCCACCGCCTGCACCAGAAGGCGCATGGGCTTGCCCCGTACAGCCACATACCCTTTGACCCGCAGGATATCCTGCTCACGCGCAAGGCGGATAATCGCCTGAGCCAAGGCTTCGGGATCGTCAATTTCTGGCAGGGTTACAACCGTGCTGTCGAAATCTTCATGTTCGTGCTCATCTTCCCCATCATGATGAGAGGGACGGGCCGCCAGATCATCTTCGGCCGCCGCGTTCAGGCCCAGAATAACGGTCGGGTCGATCGCGCCATCCCGCACGGGTAGCACAGGCAGGGCGCGCGGAGCTTCGGCCAGAATGACCGCCCGTGCGGCTTCCAGAGTCGGTTCATCCACAAGGTCAGCCTTGGTCAGCAGCACAAGATCAGCACAGGCGATCTGGTCTTCAAACACTTCCGCCAGAGGTGTTTCATGATCCAGACTGTCATCCTGCGCGCGCTGGGCATCCACGGCGGCGGGGTCGGGGGCAAAACGTCCGGCGGCAACGGCTTCCGCATCTGCCAGTGCGATCACGCCATCAACCGTAATGCGCGAACGGATGGACGGCCAGTCAAACGCCTTGAGCAGTGGTTTTGGTAACGCCAGCCCAGAGGTTTCAATCAGGATATGATCGGGCTTCTGAGGTAGGGCCATGAGCTTTTCAACCGTGGGGATAAAATCATCCGCAACGGTGCAGCAGATACAACCATTAGCCAGTTCCACAATAGCGCTTTCGGGGCAGTTTTCATCAGCGCAGGCCCGCAGGATTTCACCATCCACCCCCACCGTGCCGAATTCGTTCACCAGAACCGCCAGTCTGCGCCCACCGGGGTTTTGCAGCAGATGCCGGATAAGAGTGGTTTTACCGGCCCCAAGAAAGCCAGTGACAACGGTAACGGGAATTTTGGCGAGAGAAGTCATTATACAATCTCCAGAGGAGGAATACGGGCAACGCATTGCTTGCGAAAAATGGTGGGACGTTCACGCCATGGCGGAATACCATCGGCACTGGCGACATAGCCTTGTGCGCCCAGCAGAATATCCGCCACATCGGCCTCACTCATATTGCCATACACGTAAGTCCATGAACCGGGCCGGGCGAGCGCTATGGCGCAGCCACGCGCACAGGCCGAGAGACATTCCACGGCCTTGATCACGGGGGGCTGTGGGGCGTTCGTGTCTGCTGGCAATGCCTGCATGGCCCCCTGTAAAGCAGCCAGCAGGCGAGCACCAGCAACAGGCTGCCCTTCTACCGGCGGGATTCCGGCCCGGCAGGTTGAGCAGACATACAGGATTGTTTGTGTGGAAGGTGTTTGTTCGGCCATCTGTGCTGCGCCCTTGTGTGTCATGGGGCAGGGCGTGGGCAGGGCCATTCAGCCCGCACGAATTGCGTGCAGGACAAGGCATCCGGCCACAGCGCACCCCGGCTGTCCGTTCAATCCGTGCTGGCAGGTCTCCCGGCTGACAGACCCGGACGCAAAGAACGCCCATGGCTTTCCCGCCTTCCCGAACCTACGTTCAGTGGCCTTGAGAGAAAACCTGATCTGCTGACGGTCGCGGGGGCGGCTGCGTTATGGAAAGCGGGGGCCCCGCTGTCTTCTGCATTCCCTCTTCGCCCGTATCCGCCATGATGTGCGGACACAGGAACCAGCCTGAGTGGATTGAGCTAGCAGGCCGCATCTGTCAAGCTGGAGGCACTTTATTGACGACACCGGAAGCCTCTGAACTCATGCCTGCACTCCCACCATCCTCACCAGACAACACAGCCTCCGAACTGGATACTGGCCTGCATGCACAGAAAATGGCACGCATCAAAGCTGCGCGGGATCGCATGATGGCCACCAAGGAAGGCGAGAAAGGGCTTGTGATCGTGCATACCGGAGCAGGCAAGGGCAAATCCTCCTCCGGGTTTGGCATGATTCTGCGCTGCATCGCCCATGAGATGCCCTGTGCTGTTGTGCAGTTTATCAAAGGCGGGTGGGATACAGGTGAGCGTAGGCTGCTAGAGGCGCATTTTAGCGGGTTATGCCAGTTTCATGCCATGGGTGAGGGCTTTACATGGGAAACACAGGATAAGGAGCGCGATATCGCCGCAGCCCGCAGGGGGTGGGAAAAAGCCAAGGAACTGATCCGTAACCCCGCTATCCGCATGGTGCTGCTTGATGAGATCAATATCGCCCTGCGCTATGACTACCTGCCACTTGATGAGGTTCTGACGTTTCTGCGCGAAGAAAAGCCACCACTCACCCATGTTGTGCTGACAGGCCGCAATGCAAAGCCGGAACTGATTGAACTGGCTGATCTGGTAACAGAGATGACCTTACTCAAGCACCCGTTCCGTGCGGGAATAAAGGCGCAGCCCGGCGTCGAATTCTAAGGACGCAACCCATGCCTGCCTTAATGATTCAGGGAACCGGTTCGAATGTGGGTAAATCTCTGTTCGTAGCCGGTCTGGCACGTGCTGCCCTACGGCGGGGGCTGCGCGTGGCCCCCTTCAAGCCCCAGAACATGTCCAACAATGCGGCTGTTACGGCCAATGGCGGAGAAATCGGCCGTGCGCAGGCTTTGCAGGCGCTCGCCTGTGGCCTTGCCCCCCACACGGACATGAACCCCGTACTCCTCAAGCCCGAATCAGACCGGGGTAGTCAGGTGGTGGTGCAGGGGCAGGTACGCGCCACCGTGCAGGCACGGGACTATGCCAAGCTTAAGCCAACCCTCATGCCTGCTGTGCTTGAAAGCTTCCACCGCCTGAGTGCTGCACACGACCTTGTTCTGGTGGAAGGGGCCGGCAGCCCGGCCGAGGTAAACCTACGACACAATGATATAGCCAATATGGGCTTTGCCTGTGCGGCCAATGTACCGGTCGTTCTTGTAGGCGATATAGATCGGGGAGGGGTGATCGCCCAGATTATCGGCACACAGGCTGTGCTGTCCGATACCGATGCCGCCATGATAAAAGGCTTTATCGTCAATAAATTCCGTGGTGATCCCGGCCTATTCGATGATGGCTATGCACTGATCCGCCAGAAAACAGGCTGGACGGGTTTTGGTGTTCTGCCCTGGTTTACGCAGGCCGCTACTCTCCCTGCGGAAGATGCGCTTGATCTGCGCCGCGCCTCTTCAGGGGGGCGTATAAAAGTCGCGGTTCCCATGCTCTCACGCATTGCCAATTTCGATGATCTTGACCCGTTAGCACAAGAACCCGCCATTGACCTTGCCCTGGTGCCCGCAGGGCAGGCCCTACCGGGCGATTGTGAGCTGATTATTCTGCCGGGCACAAAAAATACCCGCCTCGACCTGGCGTTTGTACGCGCACAGGGATGGGATATTGACCTGAAAGCCCACCTACGCCGCGGCGGCCGCATTCTGGGGATTTGTGGTGGATATCAGATTTTAGGAACCCTCATCAGCGATCCCATGGGGCTGGAAGGCCCAATCGGTAGCGTGCCGGGCCTAGGACACCTCAATGTCGAGACAACCATGCTGGCAGAAAAACATGTCAGGCTGGTGGAGGCTGTTCATGCAAAGAGTGCGCAGCCAGTCCGGGGCTATGAAATTCATCTAGGTGAAACGGAAGGGCCGGATAGGCTTCGTCCCTTTGCCACCGTGCAGGGCAAGGCGGAGGGGGCGCAATCGGCTGATGGTCTTGTATCGGGCACGTATCTTCACGGGCTGTTTACGGATGACCGCTTTCGCGCCGCCTTTATCTCCAGCTTGGGCGGGCAAGCTTCTACCTTGCGGTATTCAGAAAAAATGGAACAGACGCTTGATGCTTTGGCCGCGCATATTGAACGCTCGGTCGATGTTACAGGCCTGCTCCGTCTAGCGGGGTGTGCGCAAGAAACACCATTAGCAGAATAAGTGCGGCCAGCAGCACCACGCGCCGGTAAAGCGCCAGCCCGGCGGCCAGATCAAGAGGGGTCGGGTCTGGCGCCCCCGCATTCAGCCACGGATCACGGCTTGGGCCTTCAGCATACAGGCGTGGCCCAGACAGGCGAATACCAAGCCCGCCCGCCATAGCGGCCTCGGGCCAGCCTGCATTGGGTGAGCGATGGCCGCGTGCATCCCGCAACATCACCCGGAACGCCCGCAAAGGGGCAGCACTGGTCAATACATACAACAAGCCCGACAAACGGGCGGGCGGTATATTCACGACATCATCCACCCGCGCCGCAGCCCAGCCAAACAGCCGGTAACGCGGCGTACGGTTGGCAATCATGGAATCCATGGTGTTGATAGCCTTGTAGACATATAAGCCCGGCAACCCGAAAAACACCCCCCAGAACAGGGGAGCCACCACGCCGTCAGACGTGTTTTCCGCAAGGCTTTCCGCCGCTGCCCGCGCAATACCCGCTGCATCAAGTGCATTAGGGTCTCGCCCCACAATCATGGACACAGCCTTGCGGGCTTCAGCCATATCACCCGCCTGTAAGGGCTGCACAACGGCCTGAACATGCGCATAAAGTGATCGGGCAGCCAGAAGCGGCCATGCCAGCACACCACCCGCCAGAATACCCACTCCATTATGAGGCAGAACATAAGCCAAACCGGCGCCAAAACTGCCGACAAGACCGGTAACAACCAGCACAACTGCTCCCCCGGCGCACCGGCGCATGAACGGAGCCTGTGTGTCACAGTTCCAGTGGTGGTCAAGCAGGGACACTACGCGTCCCACCCAGCTTACAGGGTGGCCGATAAGGGCAAAAACCATTGCAGGCCAGCCTAGCAAGCCATCAAGGAGCAATGCGACCAACATCTGCCCCGCATGAAAAGCAAAACTGTCCAGCATGTTCGAACCCGTTATCCATTACAGGGCATGCCGCTTGCGGGCACAGGATATGCTGTAATGCCGCGTCCGCTACGGGAAAGAAAGAAGGGCGCCCTCTTCCCCAAGGCAGGTTGGGCCATGAGGCAGAAATAAAAGAAAAAATTCACATTCCATGATTATCCCTCTTGCCAGCCTGTACCTCGCGCGGTAAGAACAGCCCCACAAACCGGGGTGCGTAGCTCAGCGGTAGAGCATCGCCTTCACACGGCGGGGGTCACAGGTTCAATCCCTGTCGCACCCACCACGGTTTGTGTAATTCCTGACAGCAGGAATAAAAAATTCCAAAAAAAATGAAATGATGAATGCTTTTAGGCCCTATGCCTGAATTCACCTCTTCATTCTGGCTCAAAGCCCGTTTTCAGACTGATCAAAAGTATTCCTGAGACAGCTTGCATGATCAGAAACTATATTTAACTACTCTTTTCGCCTACCGGAGGGGGTAAATATGCCGATAAAAATCAATATATTGTTAATATAAAAAGCTGATAATAAACCAACATAAATAATAAACGATGAATTTTTTATCGCAATTATTCAAATAACCACATAAATATTTTTTATGAAAATGCGTTGTTGAAAAGTGCCCATATTTTATTTCTAATGAACCCTCGTGCTGACACGAATGTGTTGAGGGAATACAATGTCCACTAAAAGTCACACAAAAACAATTGCCGGTACTGTTTGCATAGGGCTTCTGCTACTGAGTAGCTGTGCCAGTAGCACGCAGCGCATTGCAACCAAGGAAGACCATCTGGCAGCCGCTGGTTTTGCTTTCCGTCTGGCCGACAATCCCCAGAGACAGGCCATGCTGAACAAGCTGCCCTCTCATCGTTTTGTCCGCCGCATTCATGATGGTCAGACATTTTACGTATATGCCGACCCAACAGTGTGCGACTGCCTGTATGTAGGCGACCAGAAAGCCTTCAGCGCCTATCAGCTTTATCGCCAGCAGAAAGCACTGGCTGATGAAGAGCAGGAAACCGCCACGGATTATCAGGACGCCACATGGGACTGGGGTGGCTGGGCTATGGGGCCTGCCTGGGCGGGCTGGAATCCCGCATGGGGCAACTGGAACCCTGGCATGGGCGGGTACGGCTGGTAATTTAAAGTCGATTAAAGGGTCATATGAAACGCTTTTATTTCCTTCTGTCGGCCCTTACGGGAACGGCAGGTCTGATGAACCCGGCTTTTGCCGATGGGCGTCAGGAAGAGAAAATCATCGCGGATGCCGGGGCTGTTATCTGGAAACCAGCCCCGGACATTTTCCCCGCAGGCATTAAAATAGCCTATCTGTATGGGGATCTGACAAAGCATGAGCCTTTCACGCTGCGCGTCATGATGCCCCCGCACAGCGTGATCCCGCTCCATACCCACAACCTTAATGAAATGCTGACAGTCCTGTCCGGCAATCTGGATCACTATACCGGCACCGGTACTGAAAAATCGGCACCGCATCCTCTGGCTGCTGGTGCTTTCGTGCATCTTCCTGTCAATATGGCGCATGCGCTACAAGCAGGCGATCAACCGGTTGTTCTACAGGTCTCCGGGGTCGGGCCATTTGAAATGACCTATGTCGATCCCAAAGACGACCCCAGACATAAACTCAGATAAATTTTCAGCCCGTCCCAGCCTGAAAGCGCTACCGAACCAAAGTGCGCTCTCAGGCTGAACGGGACAGCCCGCTCAAGAGCGGCGTCACAGACGCCGGATGAAGGGCTGAAAGCAGGAGAAATCATCATGGACTCACGCTTTCAACTGTCCCGACGCGCCCTTTTCTGGGGTGCCGTTGCTGCCGTTACCGGAAGCGGCATACGTTCGGGCATAGCGGCAGATATATCGGCTACGCCACGCCATATCGGCATTATCGGCGCGGGGCAGGTCGGGGGTACGCTCGGGCGGCTCTGGGCGCATGCAGGCTATCAAGTCATGTTTTCCTCTCGCCACCCTGACCAGTTACAACTGATACTGGCTGAGGCTGGCCCGAATGCCCAGGCGGGCAACGTGGCTCAGGCTATTGCCTTCGCAGATGTCATTGTGCTTGCTGTGCCGTATAAGGCGGAGCCAGAAATAGCCGCGCAATACGGCAGCGCCCTTTCAGGCAAAACCCTGATTGATGCGGATAATGCCTATGCGTTCCGTGATGGAGCGCTGGCGAACGAGGCCCATGCTGCGGGTGTAGCCCGTTACTCGGCGCATCTGTTTCCGCACACCCATTTTGTGCGGGCCTTTAATTCCGTCAACGCCAGCCGTCTGACTGATGGCGGCGGTGGCAATACCGAGATTGTTTATAGCGCTACGGACAGCGCTGCTGGAGCTATTGCTGTCGAACTCATTAAAGCCACCGACAGCGTGCCTGTCCGGGGCCATGACCTCTGAACGGACGCGCCTGAACAACCGGGCATTAGGTATTCTCCTCCATACGATAAAACGCGCAGCCCATGCCCATGCGGATGAGGTTGGCGCAACGCTATGGGGGTTCGGTCTTTTTTTCTTTCTTTTTACCAGCTACGCGATCCTGCGGCCTGTGCGTGATGCCATGGGCATTGCCAGTGGCCTGCACCATCTTCAATGGCTGTTCAGCGCAACATTCGTCACCATGCTGGTGGCGGTTCCCATTCACGGCTGGCTGAATGCCCATGTGGCGCGCGCCCGTTTTGTTGACTGGATTTACGGGTTTTTCATTTTCAACATGCTGCTTTTTGCTGCAGGCCTGTTTTTATGGCCCAACAGCCCTTGGGTTGCGCGCATCTTCTTTGTCTGGCTGTCCGTCTTCAACCTGTTTGTAGTCTCGGTTTCATGGAGCCTGATGGCGGATGTGTTTGACATGGCGCAGGCTCGGCGGCTTTTCGGATTTATTGCCGGTGGAGCCAGTGCAGGCGGCATTGTAGGGCCAGTTTTCGGGGCATTGATGGTCAATAGCCTGTCCGTATCCGGGCTGCTGCTCACATCCGCGCTGTTCCTTGGTGGGGCTGCTTTTGCCAAGGCCCGACTGATGCAATGGCGCTTTACCCGCGACACACCGATAGAACAGGAAGCCCGCCTGCAACCCGTTTCAGGCAATCCTTTTTCAGGGTTAACCCTTGTTGTCTGCTCTCCCTATCTGTTGTGCCTCGCTGCGTTTGTCATGCTGCTGACTACGGCTTCAACCTTCCTGTATTTTGAACAGGCCCGTCTTGTGGCAGAAAATTTTTCTACACGCGGCACTCAGATTCGGGTTTTTTCCATCATTGATGGAAGCGTTCAGGCACTCTCACTCCTCTGTCAGCTTTTTGTAACCAGCTCTTTTACCCGCCGTTTCGGCCTTAAAGGGCTGCTGACAGTCGTGCCGTTACTCATTGTAATGGGCTTTCTGATCCTTGCTGTTTATCCCACCTTTGCTGTCGTTGCGGCAGTTATGGGGGTGCGGCGTGTGGGGGAATATGCCTTTATCCGCCCCGGTCGGGAAATGCTGTTCACACGCATGCCGGTTGCTGTAAAATACCGGGCCAAGAACTTTCTGGATACGGTGGTCTATCGCGCAGGCGATGCCGTGAGCGGCTGGATCAGCTCCGCCCTCCTGCTTCTTGCGCACAGCCTATCCTATCTCTCATGCGTCGGTGCATTTCTGGCCCTGATCTGGGCAGGCTGCGGTTATCTGCTCGCGCAGCATCAAAATGAAACACCGGATTACACCTGAACACGGGAAAGAAATTATTTTGTCGAGAGCAGAGTATTCATCCAGATTCGCCCTTTTATCCTTGGCCTGCGGGGCCTTTGCCATTGGCGTCACTGAATTTACCCCCATGGGTCTGTTGCCAGTTCTGGCACAGGGGGTGCATGTCAGCGTTCCCAAGGCGGGCGGACTGATCAGTGCTTATGCCTTTGGCGTTATGGGGGGAGCGCCCGTTATTACGCTGCTTCTGGCTCGCTATCCACGCAAATATGCACTGATCGGGCTGATGCTCCTCTATACTCTTGGCAACCTGACATCAGCCGCGAGCAATGATTATACGCAACTGCTCCTGTCCCGGTTGCTCACAAGTCTGGCCCATGGTGCTTTTTTTGGACTAGGTGCGGTGGAAGCCGCCAGCCTTGTCGCCCCTAACCGGCGCGCTAGTGCCGTGGCCAGTATGTTCATGGGGCTGACTGTAGCCAATATCTTCGGTGTGCCCGCGGCAACCTGGCTGGGCGATACGCTGGGCTGGCGTAGTGCTTTTGCCTGTATCTCCGCTTTGGGAGTCGTGGCCGTTACGGCACTTTCCTTTGCTCTGCCATTAGCCGAAGCCGGGCCAAGACCAGACGCCGCAGCAGAACTCAAAGCCATTCTGCGGCCCAGCGTGCTGATGGCACTGGGGGTTACGGTTATTGGTGCCGGAGCCATGTTTGAACTGTACACCTATATTGTACCGATGCTTGAACACATTACCAAGGCCGGAGCGACCCTGACGACCGTTGCACTGATGCTGATCGGAGTGGGGTTCAGTATCGGCAATGCCATTGGCGGACGGGCAGCAGACCGTTCGACCGCCGGAACGCTTCTGGTCTTTTTTCCAATCCTTGGGCTGCTCATGCTGCTTTTCCCGTTCGCAGCCACCACGCCAGCCGGAGCTTTGGCAGGGGTGCTGCTGTGGGGCATTGCCAGTTTTTCCATCATGCCCGCATTGCAGATGCGCACCATGCAGGCGGCGCATGATGCGCCGGGGCTGGCTTCCTCTGTTAACATCGGAGCATTCAATCTTGGCAATGCACTGGGGGCGGCATTGGGTGGGGCCGTACTCTCGCTTGGTTACGGATATTCCATGGTCTCTATCGCAGGGCTGGGCATAAGCCTGCTTGGCGTTGTGCTGGTTCTGCTCTCCCGCACAGGCAGCCTGTCACCGCAGCCTGAATAAGATCACCCCGCAAGCACTGAGCGCCATCCACGCACATAGAAAGCCATGAACATTCTGTTTGTATGGAGTATTGTCTGCTTCAAACACACAGAATGTGCGGGAATACGAGCATGGCTGATTACGACTATCTGGCGCAGTGGAAAGAAGAAATAGACCGCAGCCCGAACGCCATTTATCTCACGCTGGCAGATGCCCTCGCACTTTCCATCCGCAAGGGTGTTTTACAGGAAGGGGACAAATTGCCCCCGCAAAGAACGATTGCGGAACATCTTGGCACCAACCTGACAACCATAACACGAGCCTTTACCGAGGCACGCCGTCGGGGGCTTATCGACGCGACAGTCGGACGGGGCACCTTTGTACGCATCGGAGCGGGAGAAAGCCACTGGCGCCATACTGGCCCGGCCGTGGTGGATCTGACCATGAATCTTCCGCCCATTCCCCAAGACCCGCCCCTTCAGCGCATTATCCAGAATGATCTTGCTGCCATTCTGAAACAGCAGGACCTGAACAGCCTCATGTCCTACCGGGTCACGGGGGGTACGGTTGCGGAGCGGCAGCTTGGCTCAAAATGGATCGAGCCGGTTATCGGCACCAGACGTACAGATGAAATCCTTGTCTCTCCGGGCGCACAGAGTGCGCTTGCAGCTATTGTCAGCACCCACACCCAACCGGGCGATATCATCGTAACCGACCGCATTGCCTATCCGGGTATCAGAACAATTGCTGCACAGTTCGGTCTTATACTGGTGGGTGTGGAGAGTGATGCGGAAGGTATGCTGCCCGAACAGCTTGATCGCGCCTGTTCCGAGCACCACCCCCGACTGCTTTACTGCATTCCGACCATTCACAACCCCACAACTGCGACCATGTCTCTACAGCGCCGCAAGGACATTCTGGCTGTTGCCCAGCACCATCACCTGACCATTGCCGAGGATGATCCCTACAGCCTGCTGATGGACAACCCGCTTCCCGCGTTGGCAGCGCTTGATCATGGGCGGGTGAGCTATATCGCCACCCTTGCAAAAACCTTAAGCCCCGGCCTGCGCACCGCGTATGTCGCTCTGCCCAACCCGGATATGGCGCGGCGGGTTACCGCAGCAATCCGTGCTTTGGCACTGACAAACGCGGGCCTGCTCAGCGCATTGGCCGCACGCTGGATGCAGAGCGGGCAGGCACAGGCCATTCTGCATGGCATTCAGAAAGAACTACGCCTGCGCCAATCTGTTGCCCGCCGGATTTTAGGCGAAGGCCATTGCAGCAACCCTGATGGCCCACATGTATGGCTGAAGTTGCCTGACTGGTGGGGAAGTGCCGATTTTGTGGCCTATGCCCGCCGTCGAGGGCTGGCTCTTGTACCCAGCACGGTTTTTACCATTAGTGGAGAACCACCCCAGCGGGCACGGATCGCCCTTGGCAGTGCGCCGGATGTTGCAAGCCTTGAGGAATCCCTCCATGGCGTTCTGTCGGTGCTACAGCATAAACGCTCTCCCGGCTTTACCGATATTGTCTGACACCGCAGCCGGTCTGGAATCGGCTAAAGGAAGCCATGCCTGATGCTTTTCCTCGGGTGCGCTTAGACAAGCCCTCTTAATTCTCACAAATGCGTGATTATAATATCATTATAAATCATATGGTTAGAGAAAACTCCCCTGATTGCATGGCAACCTGAAATGCATTGTATGCTCCTGTCTTTTTAGACTAGGGGGTATTTTCTATTTTTGTCCGTTTTTGTATGCACACATTAGGTCATACAAAATTTTACCGTCTGCTCATCCCGTGCCACGTTTGCTCCAGCACCACGGTCAGTTTCGGCCTTCTGCCGGAACCCGTAGCCACGGGAGACGCACACATGCCCAAAATTGAACATGCCCCCCATCAGGATGGCGATTGCTTCGTTGATTACGAAAACAAGGTTTTTGAAGACGTACAGGCCAAGCCGGGCGAAAAGGCACTCATCACCTTTCATACCGTTGCGTTTGAAGGTTCGATCGGTTTCGTCAACCTGCTTCAGGCCACGCGCCTGATCCGTAAAGGGTTTGAAACGTCCGTCCTGCTGTATGGCCCCGGTGTCACCCTTGGTGTGCAGCGCGGCTTCCCGCGTCTGGGTGATGAAGCCTTTCCCGGACACATGAACTGCAACAAGCAGATCATGAAAATCCTCGAAGAAGGCGGCAAGGTTTATGCGTGCCGTTTCGCCCTACAGGCTCTTTACGGACATGGTGAAAAATCCCTGATCCCCGGAATCACGCCGATCAACCCACAGGACGTGCTCGACCTTATCCTGCTGGCCCGCCGGGATAACGCCTTCATTCTCGATACCTGGACTGTCTGAAAACCTTCAGGAAGGACCGCCCGCATGTCCCGTATAGTCCGCGCCGCTGCTATCCAGATCAGCCCTGTCCTTGGTGACGATGGTCTGGGTACCGCCCGAAAAGTCTGCCAGACCATCCGTGACGCCGCTGAAAAAGGCGTAAAACTGGCGGTCTTTCCTGAAACCTTTGTGCCGTATTACCCCTATTTTTCGTTTATCCAGCCCGCCTTCCGTTTCGGTGGGGAACATCTGGCCCTGTACGAGCGTGCCGTAACCATTCCCGGCCCTGTCACCGATATGGTGGCTGAAGCCGCACGTGAGACCGGTATGGTGGTGGTGCTGGGGGTCAACGAACGAGATTTCGGCACTCTGTACAACACACAGATTATTTTTGACGCCACAGGCGACATCCTGCTCAGCCGCCGCAAGATTACCCCCACCTATCATGAGCGCATGGTCTGGGGGCAGGGCGATGGGGCAGGGTTGCAGGTGGTCGAAAGTGCCGCAGGGCGTATTGGGGCGCTCGCCTGCTGGGAGCACTACAATCCACTCGCGCGCTATGCGTTGATGACCCAACATGAAGAAATTCATTGCGCGCAGTTTCCCGGTTCGCTTGTCGGGCAGATTTTTGCGGATCAGATGGAAGTCACCATTCGCCACCATGCACTGGAATCCGGTTGCTTTGTGGTGAACGCCACCGGCTGGTTAACGGAAGAACAGATCAGCGAAATCGCACGCGACCCGGCTCTTGAAGGTCCGCTGCGCGGCGGCTGCTTTACAGCCATTGTCTCACCAGAAGGCAAGCTGCTCGGCGCACCGCTGACGGAAGGCGAGGGGATGGTCATTGCCGATCTTGATTTCGCCCTCATTACCAAACGCAAACGCATGATGGATTCCGTTGGCCATTATGCGCGGCCTGAACTGCTCAGCCTCCTGCATGACCGGCGTCCGGCCCGCACCGTGCATTATACGGGCGAAGCCAACCCGGCGGACACCGCCCCCCTGCGTTCGGATGGAGCCAAGTCATGACTGTTCCAACGCTCGGCACCTTTTCAGGACGCAAGCTGGTAACAGACCTGCAATCGCTAGGGCTTCAGCTTGGTGAGGATACGGGGGGCATTGGCCGTAAAGGGGGGGCTGGCCCCTCGGATCACAAGACCATTACCATCGCAGGCCACACGGTTATGGTGCCGGTATATACGTCAGGTGCGCGGCATTCTCCCTTTCAGGCCAGCCCTCCAGATCAGCATGGGGCCAGCACGCTGCGCCGCGATGGGCAGACGCTTGGCACCATTCATTTTCCCGCTGCCCCACGTTTTTATGGCCTGAGCACGGCTGACGGCATTCCTTACTGGAAAATCGCCCTGCTACATGGCCGCGACACACTGGCAACCACGGTGCATCAGACCTGCATCCGGTATGCAGACCGGCGCACATCCTGCCAGTTTTGCGCCATAGGCCAGTCGCTCGAAGCCGGGCGTACCATTGCTTACAAAACACCAGCACAGCTTGCCGAGGTGGCCAAAGCCGCCGTGGAGCTGGACGGTGTGCGCGATATGGTGCTCACAACCGGCACCCCCAACATCATTGACCGTGGGGCCGCCGTACTGGCGGATTCCGCACGCGCCATCAAAGCAGCGGTTGATCTGCCCTTGCAGGTGCAGTGCGAGCCCCCGCGTAATCATGACTGGTTCCAGCGCCTGCGCAATGCAGGGGCGGATAGTCTTGGCATGCACCTTGAGGCCGCCACACAGGCTGTGCGTGAAAAAATCATGCCCGGCAAGGCAACGGTCAGTGTCGAGCGTTATATGCAGGCTTTTGCCAGTGCTGTGCCGGTTTTCGGGCGCGGGCAGGTCAATACCTATATTCTGGCAGGCTTGGGAGATAGTGCGCAGGACATCCTGAATCTGGCCGAGCGCCTGATTGCACTGGGCGTTTATCCCTTTGTGGTGCCGTTCGTGCCTATTTCCGGCACGCCGCTTGAGCAGCATACCCCGCCTTCGGCTGATTTCATGAAGTCTGTTCTCGCTCCTCTGGGGCTGATGCTGCGCAATGCAAACATGAAATCTTCTGATATCCGCGCAGGATGTGGCCGGTGCGGAGCCTGCTCGTCCCTTTCTGCCTACGAGGCATAAGCCATGATGTTTGAGAACATGGAAAGCCGCCCGTTCGTGCCGATGGAATACGTCATCCGCCTCGCCCGCACACCGTGGGAACGTGCAGGCTACCACGCCCTGCGGCGCGAGGTTTTCTGTGCGGAGCAGGGGATATTCGCAGGCCATGACCGTGATACGATTGACGAAACCGCCATTCCCATTATTGCCGCGTGCTGCATGGCGGGCATGCCGGACAGGGTTGTCGGGGCTGTACGCATTCATGAGCCCGAACCGGGGTTATGGCGCGGCTCACGGCTGGCCGTTCACGCCGAACATCGTAAACTTGGGCGGATCGGAGCGGAACTGATCCGTATGGCGGTCTGCACCGCGCATAGTCTGGGGGCTGTGCGCTTTCTGGCGCAGGTGCAGGAGCAGAATGTACTGTTCTTCCGCCGTCTGCACTGGACCAGCCTCGGGGCCATAACTCTCCACGGCAGGCCCCATCATGACATGCAGGCTGATCTTGTGCGCTACCCTGCCCACGGACGCGAACAGACATGGCTGTTACGGCCGCAGCCCCGCGGCCGGGAGGCTGCATGATGGTGAGCGCACTGGCTGACATGCTCCACACCCTGCGGCAGGGACGTGCGCTGGGTGCGAAGCAGGATATTGCCAAAGCCATGAACATTCTGGGGTCTGATGTACGCGGCCCCGTACGCATGGGCGATGACTGCGCCGCCATTCCTGATGGGGATGGCTACCTGCTTCTGGCCAGTGAAGGCTTTCAGGACAGCTTTGTGCGCGCCATGCCGTGGTTTGCCGGGTATTGCGGCGTCATGGTCAATGCCAGCGACATTGCAGCTATGGGGGGGCGCCCCGTTGCCGTGGTGGATGCGTTGTGGAGCGATGAAAGCGATATTGCCGCCTCCATCCTGACCGGGCTGCATGATGGTGCCCGCGCCTATGAGGTGCCGGTGGTGGGCGGACACACCAACATGCGCAGCACACACAACTCCCTTTCTGTAGCCATTTTGGGGCGGGCTCGTTCCCTGCTGAGCAGTTTTGATGCCCGTGCGGGAGAAATGTTGATTGCCGCCATTGATCTGCGGGGGCGCTGGCATGATCCGCATCCTTTCTGGGATGCAAGCTCAGCCCTGTACACAGCCGGAGAAGCAGGGCGCCTGCGTGGCGATCTCGCACTCCTGCCCGATATTGCCGAGGCGGGACTAAGCCGTGCGGCCAAAGATATCAGCATGGCAGGGATTCTGGGCACAGCCCTCATGCTGGCCGAGTGTTCAGCCATAGGTATGACCATTACCCTTGATGATATTCCCCGCCCGGAGAACGCGCCGATGGCACGCTGGCTCTCGGCCTTTCCCAGCTATGGTTATCTGCTGACAGCAGAGCAGGATAACGCACAGGCTATCATCGACCGTTTTCAAGCGCGCGGAATCAGTGCCGCCATTATCGGCCAATGCAACGACACCAACAAACTGGACGTCGTCTGGGACGGTGCGCAGGAAACTTTCTGGGATCTTGCCGTAACGCCGCTCATGGGGTGTGCGCCATGAGTGTATCCATTGGTATTCTCACACACTCAACCAATCCGCGTGGTGGTGTGGTGCATGCCATGGCATTGGCCGAAACCCTGTGTGATGCGGGCTATAACGCCACCCTGATTGCACCGGATGAAACGGGGGCAGGATTTTTCCGCACACCGCGCTGTCCTGTCTGGTGCATTCCGGTTATGGGGGCGCGGAGCCTGCCCGCTCTGGTCGAGCACCGTATCAGTGAGGTCAGGCAGGCTTTACGGATGCATGATTTTGATGTGCTTCATGCACAAGACCCCATCACCGCCAATGCTCTGGCTGATCTGGTGCATGAAGGCTGGATACCGGGTTTTGCCCGTACGGTGCACCACCTCGACAGTTTTGAACACCCGGAACTCAGACAGCGGCAGGAACGCGGGTTCATGGCCGCAAGCGAGGTGCTGAGTGTCAGCAACCTATGGAAAAACGTGCTGCAGAACACACATGGATGCACAGCGCCTGTTGTCGGGAATGGTGTGGATTCAAAAAGGTTTACCTCCCGTGCTGATGAGCGCGATACCGCATTGCGCGTGCGCTATCATCTACCTGAAGGCAAGCGCCTGATCCTATCAGTAGGGGGCATAGAGCCACGTAAAAATACCCGCCTGCTGTTGGAAGCGTTTAGCAAACTCTGTCAGGAGCAGGCCGACCTTCATCTGGTCGTGGCTGGCGGCGCTTCGTTGCTGGATCATTCTGCCTACCGTGCAGCCTTTGACAGGCAACTGCATGAAAGTGGGTTAACCACACAGGTTAGCATAACCGGCCCCGTGGCCGATGAGGACATGCCCGCCTTGTACCGGCAAGCGGCAGTTCTGGCTTACCCCTCCCAGATGGAAGGGTTCGGGCTATGTCCGCTGGAGGCTCTTGCCTGCGGCACACCCGTAATCGTACCCCGTGCCGCGCCATTTACCGAACATCTGACTGCTGCCGATGCGCTGTGGTGTGACCCGGCCGAGCCACATAGCCTGCTGCGGTCGCTACGGGCCGCCCTGAGTGCTGAAAACCAAGCCCACTTTCTGACGGCAGGCCCAATCACGGCCAAACGCTTCAACTGGAGCGCCGTAGCCCGCCGCCACTTTCCTGCATACCGGCGTCTGGCAGCCCTGTCAGGCATAGACGCCCGTGCTTTCGGAGATTTGTCGCCATGCCCGAAATGATCTTTCGCGTGCGCTGGCCAGATGGACAGGAGAGCGACTGTTACTCTCCCTCTCTGGTCATTCAGGATCACTTTACACCGGGGCAGAACTACCCGGTCAGCCTCTTTCTTGAAAAAGCGCAAACAGCCCTGAACGAAGCCAGTGAACGCGTACGCGCACGCTACGGTTTTCCCTGTAGCCGCGCCCTTGGCCAGTTGCAGGCCATTGAACAGAGCTGTGCGCCATTCCTTGACAGGGCGGATGCTCAGGTCAGCGTCCTATCCTTCAAATCCTGAAAACGGAAATAATATCATGACACGGAACGAAAAAAGCATTCCCGTTATTATCGTCGGCGGTGGTCAGGCTGGCCTTTCCATGAGCTGGTACCTCTGCCACGAAAAGGTGGAGCATATCGTTTTCGAAGCCAGCACCGCCTGCCATTCATGGGATGACGAACGCTGGGACAATTTCTGTCTGGTCACACCCAACTGGCAGTGCGCACTCCCCGGACACCCATATACGGGAAAAGATCCGCACGGCTTTATGGTGAAGCAGGAAATTATTGATTATGTAAAAGGTTTTGTAGACTCATTTAGTCCACCCTTACGGGAGCATACGCCGGTCACATCCATTACCCGGCATGAAAACGGCGGGTATCGTGTTATCGCCAATGATGAAGTCTGGCATGCACGGCATGTGGTGATCGCCTCCGGAGCGTATCATGATGCGGTCATACCCGGCTATGCCAGCGCAATTGATCCCTCCATTTTGCAGGTGCATTCACAGGATTATCGCAATGCAGCCCAGTTGCCCGAGGGCAGCGTTCTGGTGGTTGGCAGCGGGCAGTCCGGTGCGCAGATTGTTGAAGATCTGTTCATCGAAAAGCGCAAGGTTCACCTTTGTGTCGGTTCTGCCCCCCGTGTGTCGCGCTTCTACCGGGGCCGAGACGTTGTGGACTGGCTGGCAGACATGCACTTCTATGATCTGACCGTCGATAACCACCCCCTGCGGGACGGCGCGCGTGACAAAACCAACCATTATGTTACGGGGCGTAACGGTGGGCATGATCTTGATCTGCGACTTTTTGCCCGCGAAGGCGTGGGCCTGCATGGCACCCTTGAGACCATCCGTGATGATGTAGCCCATTTCCTTCCGGATCTGAGCGAAAACCTTGACGATGCAGACAAGACAAATGCCGACATCAAGCATTCTATCGATGCCTATATTGCTCGCGAAGGGATCAGCGCGCCAACGGAAGCACCTTACGCCCCGGTGTGGACACCAGAGGCTCGCAACACACCGCTCGATCTGAAAGCCGCAGGTATTACCTCCATTGTCTGGTGCATTGGCTTCAGGCCCAACTATCGCTGGATTGACGTGCCTGTTTTCAATGGTGCGGGCAAACCGCTCTGGAACCGTGGCGTTACGAATGCGCCGGGTTTCTACTTCCTCGGTCTGCCCTGGCTGCATACATGGGGGTCTGGACGGTTTTCCGGCATCTCACGCGATGCCGCATGGCTTGCCAGCCAGATCACAGGCCACGATGTGGCTGTCGCCTGAGTAAGACGGAGCAAAATCCATGCTTCCATGGACATCATATGAAGCAATGTCTGCCGCAGCCCGGCTCCAGCCAGAGTCATTCTGGCTGGAGGCTGCGCAACGCATTACATGGAAGCAGCCCCCCGCTACGGCCTGTCGTACTCGGCCTGATGGATGGCATGACTGGTTTGCTGGCGCGACACTCAATACCTGTCACAATGCGGTAGACCGACATGTTGAAAGCGGGCGGGTCGGACAGGCCGCACTGGTCTGGCATTCCTGCGCAACCCAAGAACAACAGACAATAACCTACGGTGTCTTGCAGGGCAGGGTGGCCGGTTTTGCCGGTGGCCTGCGTGCTCTGGGAGTGGAAAAAGGCGATCGTGTCCTGATTTCCATGCCCACCATGATCGAAACCGCCATTGCCATGCTGGCCTGTGCCCGGCTGGGGGCTGTGCATGTGGTTGTGTTTGCTGGCTATGCAGGGCCAGAACTGGCGCAGCGGATTGATGATGTCACACCCAAAGTCATTATTACCGCCAGTTGCAGCTTTCAGGGGCGGACGGCCATTTCTTCCATTCCTGCTCTGGAACAGGCGCTTACTGCTGCCTCACATGCACCATTGGCCTGTATTGTCCTGCAACGGGCCGCCTGCATGGCAAAGCTTCTTCCGGGACGGGATTACGATTTCCATACACTGGAACTCGCCAGCCCAGCCGCACCAGTATCTGTCAAGGCGGAAGACCCGCTCTATATTCTCCACACCTCTGGCACTACGGGTAAAGCCAAGGGTATCGTGCGGGACAATGGTGGGCATGCCGTGGCACTGGCCCTGTCTATGGAGCTTGTTTACGGGTGCCAGCCCGGTGATACGTTTTTTACCACATCCGATCTCGGCTGGGTGGTGGGGCATTCCTACGGTATTTACGCTCCACTCATCAGCGGCTGCACCAGCATTATTGTGGAGGGGGCGGTCTCAACCTCCGCTCTGCATCAGCTTTGTCTTGAGCATAGCGTGGCATGCCTCTTTACCACACCTACTCAAATGCGCCTGATGAGGCAGGAAAGCCGTCATGCTCCGTCTATCATCTGGCCTACGCTCGCCCGTATTTTTGTCGCCGGAGAATATGCAGACCCGACCCTGCTTGACTGGGCCAGAGCATTTTTTGCAAAACCTGTCGTCAATCACTGGTGGCAGACTGAAACGGGCTGGAGCATTACCGCTCATTTTTTTGGTCTGTCAGCCCCTGAACCTTCCAGCTTGAAAAACGAGATTGGTCGCCCCGCGCCGGGGTTCCATCTGTCGATTGCTTCTGCTGTTCCGGGTGAGCCTTGTGGTGAAATCATGATGGCACTGCCGCTACCCCCCGGCTGTCTGGCCGGTTTATGGCGCGATCACGCCATCCGTGCGCCAGAGCTCTATCTGGATGCTACACGACACTATTACCGTAGCTTTGACGAAGGCATGATCGGTACGGATCAGGCCGTGCGGATGCTCGGGCGCTCGGATGATGTCATCAAGGTTTCAGGCAGGCGCATCTCGGGCATTCAGATCGAAAAGATCATAGCAACCCACCCGGCTGTCCATAGCTGTGCGGTTGTGGCTGTGGCGGATCCACTTAGGGGCCAGAGACCCGTGGCCTACGTGGTTGCGGAAGCCGGATTGAGTGACCCACCTGCGGTGGAGGACATCATCATGGCAGTCAACAAGACCCTTGGACGCTGGACTGGTTTGAGAGACATTCATTTTGTCGAATCTCTACCAACAACCAAATCAGGAAAAATAACCCGCAAGTCTCTCGCTAACGCCCGGGGTAGCTGACAGCCCACCTGTCTCGTTCGTTTTTACCCGCCATTGTGTCGGGTCAGCAAAAGCGGGCAGGGCGTTCGCATGCTAGCCTCCATCGTTTGTATCGGGTTAATACAGCGAGAAAGGCAGCAACATGGCCAGCGGCTGGGCACCGGATGGGGCGGTGCAGGATCAGATTGACGATACCGTTGCCGATGCGGTCAAACGGGCACGCGCTCACATGCCGCAGGGAGAGAGTGAAACCCATTGCCGCGAATGTGGCGAGGATATTCCTGCCGCCCGTGCCCAAGCGCTGCCGGGCGTCAAACTCTGTATAGATTGCCAGACCGAGCGGGATAAACTCCGCAGCTTTTCTACCATCAACCGTCGCGGCAGCAAGGATAGTCAGCTTCGTTAGGCTGTGGCTGCCCGGTTCATTTCACAACAGGCAGCCACAGCCCATACAATGCAGAGTTTATCAGGCCTGCGAAAACACAACATCGGCCTTCAGACGTGATTTGGGCAGTTTAGCATTGAAATCACTGTCTGCATGGTACCCAAGAGAGACCAGCACCACCGGCGTCAGACGCTCGGCTTTCAAGTTGAATTCTGCTGAAAGGGCGGCAGCATCAAAGCCTTCCATGGGTGTCGCATCCACCCCCAGCAGACCTGCCGCCAGCAGCAGGAAGCCTTGTGCGATATAGGTCTGCTTTTCAGCCCACTGAGCGACATCGCCAGCCTGTTCATGCAGGCCGACATATCCAGAGCGGGTTTTGCCCTGTGCATCACGCGCCTGCTCATTGGCAAAACGACCATCGGCCTCTTCCTGAGCCAGAAGGGTATCCAGATAGGCGGGCTCCAGCGTATCACGCGCGCACAGCACCACAACATGAGAAGCATCGCGCACTTTAGGCGCATTGTAACTGAACGGGCCGGTAAGAGCCTTGGCCAGACGCTCCTTGCCTTCATCCGTATCAGCCACAATGAAATGCCAAGGCTGCGAATTGACAGAGGAAGGGCTGTAACGCAACGATGCCAGCAACTGCCCAACGGTTTCATCCGACAGCTTGCGGCTAGGATCATAGACCTTGGTTGTGTAACGCGTTTGTAGAACTTTGATCAGATCCATGGTTCTGCCCCGTAAAAACATAACGAAAAACTACATGGCAGGATGGGAAGTTTAAGCCTTCCGGTCAAGCGTCTGGCAGGTTCGCAGTTTTATCGGGGCAGCGTAGTCTGATTATTTCAGAAAGCCGACAAGCTTCTCTGCCTCGCTGACAATCGGTTCTGCAATAGCCTGCGCACGCTGCGCACCCTGTCGAAGGATATTCAGCAGGTGCGCTTCATCACCCAGCAGGCGGGTCGTTTCCGCACCAATCGGGGCAATAGCCTGTACTACAACATCTGTCAGCGCGGCTTTGAAAGGCCCAAAACCCTGCCCTTGGTGCTGATCAAGCACCTGCTGCACGTTCATATCCGCCAAGGCCGCATAAATGGCAACAAGGTTACGGGCCTCGGGCCGGTCAGCAAGTTCTTCCACGTCTGCAGGCAGGACACCGGTATCAGTTTTTGCCCGGCGGATTTTCAGGGCGATGGCGTCGGCATCATCCGTGAGTTCGATCCGGCTCTGGGCCGATGGGTCGGACTTGGACATTTTTTTGGTGCCATCGCGCAGGCTCATCACGCGCGCGGCCGCTGTCGGGATCAGCGCTTCAACCTGCGGAAAAAACTCCACCCCGTAATCATGGTTGAACTTCTGCGCGATATCATTGGCCAGTTCCAGATGCTGCTTCTGGTCTTCCCCCACGGGTACGCGGGTTGCCTTATACGCAAGAATATCCGCCGCCATCAGGTTAGGATAGACATACAGACCTGAGGAATGGTTTTCACGATCCTTGCCTGCCTTATCCTTGAACTGCGTCATGCGATTCAGCCACCCCAGACGGGTAACGCAGTTAAAAATCCAGGCAAGCCGCGCATGGGCTGACACGGCAGACTGATTGAACAGAATATGCCGAGAAGCATCAATGCCCGATGCCAGCAGGATAGCAGCCTGTGTCAGCGTATGGCGGCGCAGCTCTTCCGGGGCCTGCCATGTCGTAATAGCGTGCATATCCACGAGACAGAACACACACTCATGATCGGCCTGCAGGCTCACCCAGTTGCGGATGGCACCCAGATAGTTGCCCAACTGGGGTACGCCTGAAGGCTGAATGCCGGAAAAAATACGCTGCATGGGAGTAACTGCTATCCGTAGTGACGTTATAAAATTAGGGAATAAGGTGCTGGCGGTTCAGGGCTTCGCGTTCATCGGCTACCTGTCCGGCAGACTTGTTTGCGCCACGGGCTGTAGCGATGTCCTGCGCACTAAGGGTAGGGGCCGAGGCCGCGCCACTCCGTTCGGAAAGCCAGTTTAGAATACGCACAACATCCTCATCCTTCAGGTAGCGGAAGGGAGGCATTTCGGCATTATAAGGCTGACCATTAGCCATGATTTTGCCGCTGACACCATGCATCAGCACATCAGCCAGGTAACGGCGGCCTTCCGGTGTCGCGGCAATCTTGTCTATCCGCCCGACAAGGGGCGGAACGGAACCGGGCATACCATCACCACCGTGATGACAGATTCCACAATTGTTGCCGTAAAGCGATTGCGGGCTTTTAGGGGAGCAGGCTGTCAGCAGAAAGCCTGCCACCACCACCATGACACCCCGACGCATCATGGCCGAACCTGTCTTGCCAGACAGATAGGATGGAGGCTCAGTCCTGATAAACGAAGCCTCCATACGCACAGGCTCCTGATCAGGGCATTGCATGGGTATGTTCAACACCCAGAAGCTGGATACGGAAAATAAGCGGGCTGTCAGAAGGAATAACCCCCATAGCCTTATGGCCGTAACCCAGTTCCGGCGGCACATACAGCATCCAGGTATCACCTACATGCATCAGGGGGAGGGCTTCCATCCAGCCCTGCACCAGACCGTTAAGCGGCATCTGCATATAGGCACCATTGCCGTGCTGTTCAGAGCTGTCAAAAATGGATCCATCAGGCAGGCGGCCTTCATAGATCAGCATCATGACATCACCCAGCTTGGGCTGTTCACCATTTTTGGGGCCGGATTCCAGAACCTTGTAAGCCAGCCCGTCTTTCAGCTTCACCACGCCCGGTTCAGCCACCAGTTTGGCCATCTGCTGGGTGGGGGTCAGATCTTCATCTGAATCCTTGTGCGCTCCGCAGCCTGCGAGGGCGAGAGAGGCCGCCATAACAGCGGCAAGCGTTCCAGATTTTGACAGAAAGTGACGGACCATGTTTTTTCAGGCTCCTTTTTAAAGGTCTGGTGGACAGAACGCTGTTTTACAGCGTTCCACCCTTGCGGCCGATCTGGGCACCCAGGCGCAGGCGCAGGGCGTTGAGCTTGATAAAGCCCTGTGCATCTTCCTGATTATACGCGCCTTCATCATCTTCAAAGGTCACGACACGCGTATCATACAGGCTGTTGGGGCTTTCACGCCCGACACAGATCACATTGCCCTTATACAGTTTCAGGCGCACGCGACCGGTTACGGACTGCTGAGAGGCATCAATAAGTGCCTGCAGCATCCGGCGCTCAGGGGAGAACCACAGCCCGTTGTAAAGGATGGACGCATAACGCGGCATCAGGCTGTCCTTCAGGTGCATGGCTTCACGGTCGAGCGTAATGGACTCGATGCTGCGGTGCGCTGCAAGAAGGATGGTGCCACCGGGTGTTTCGTAAATGCCGCGTGACTTCATGCCCACAAAACGGTTTTCCACCAGATCAAGGCGGCCAATGCCGTTTTCCTTACCCAGCTTATTAAGCTGTGTCAGCAGGGTTGCGGGAGACATTGCTACACCATTGATGGCAACCGGATCACCGCTGACAAAATCAATGGTGATTTCCGTTGCCTTATCAGGAGCGGCCTCAGGGGAAATCGTGCGCTGGAAAACGATTTCTTCCGGCGCAATAGCCGGATCTTCCAGCATTTTCCCTTCGGAAGACGAATGCAGCAGATTGGCATCGACAGAGAACGGGGCTTCGCCACGCTTGTCTTTGGCAATCGGAATCTGGTTTTCTTCTGCAAAAGACAGAAGACGGGTGCGGGAGGTCAGGTCCCATTCACGCCACGGAGCAACAACCGTGATGTCGGGTTTGAGGGCATAGTAGGCCAGTTCGAAACGAACCTGATCGTTACCCTTGCCAGTCGCCCCATGAGCAACTGCGTCTGCCCCAACGGCTTCGGCGATCTCGATCTGACGCTGGGCGATCAGCGGGCGGGCAATCGATGTGCCCAGCAGGTACTGACCTTCATACAGCGTATTGGCGCGGAACATCGGGAACACGAAGTCCTTGACGAAGGTCTCGCGCAGATCTTCGACAAAAATTTCCTTTACGCCGAACATTTCCGCTTTTTTGCGGGCAGGTTCCAGTTCCTCACCCTGACCAAGATCAGCAGTGAAGGTCACGACTTCACACCCGTAGGTCTTTTGCAGCCAGCGCAGGATAACAGACGTATCAAGCCCGCCCGAATAGGCGAGCACCACTTTTTTTACGTCTTTTTTGGCGGAAGTCATGCCCATACAACTGTACTCCTGAAACACGCTCAACAACTGGTTGCCTCTCTCCTATCACCGAGGCAACCATCAAACCAGCCTGCTACGCCCTGTATCGGCGCAAAAATCACTCGTCCGCCACAGCCTGCCCGGCACGAGCACGCTCACTGGCAGTTTTAAGCTGCCCGCAGGCAGCCAGAATATCGCGGCCTCTGGGGGTGCGGATAGGGGAGGCAAACCCTGCATTCATCACGATTTCTGCAAATCTGGACTGCCGCTCCCGTGTGGAAGGGCGATACTCGCTGCCCGGCCAGGGATTGAAGGGGATAAGATTGACCTTTGCGGGAATCCCTGAAATCAGCCGAACCAGTTCACGGGCATCCGCATCGCTGTCGTTGACATCACGCAGCATAATATACTCGAACGTAATACGCCGCGCATTGCTGGCCGCAGGGTAGCGGCGGCAGGCGGCCAGTACTTCTTCAATCGGGTATTTTCGGTTCAGCGGCACAATCTGATCCCGCAGATCGTTGCGCACGGCATGCAACGAAACCGCCAGATTGATACCAAGCTCATCCCCACAACGATCCATCAGAGGCACAACGCCAGAAGTCGAAAGGGTGATACGCCGCCGCGAAAGTCCGATACCCTCTCCATCCATGATGATCCTCATGGCTTTGGCGACGTTCTCATAATTATAGAGTGGCTCGCCCATACCCATCAGCACGATAGTCGAGAGCAGGCGGGGTGTTTCACCCTTGGGGCTGGGCCATTCCGAATAGGAATCGCGCGCAGCCATAAACTGGCTGACAATTTCTGCGGCACCAAGGTTGCGGACCAGTTTCTGCGTGCCGGTATGGCAGAATGTGCATGAAAGAGTGCACCCGACCTGCGACGAAATGCACACCGCCCCCCGATCTTCCTTACGGTCGGGGATATAAACGGTTTCGGCCTCTTGCCCGTCGCGGAAACGGAACAGAAATTTCCGTGTTTCATCAGAAGAAGTCTGCACCATTGCGGGCTCTGGCCGGCCAATAATGAACTGTTCGGCCAGTTTTTCCTGCAACGGCTTGGCGATGCTACTCATCCGCGCAAAATCCGTTACACCCTGATGGTAGATCCAGTGCCACAACTGTTTGGTGCGGAAAGGCTTTTCTCCAATTTCCGCCAGAATAGCCGTTATCTCATCGCGGGAGAGCCCCACAAGATCCCGTCGGCCATCAGGTAACGTCGCCGAAGGCGGACTAAACAGCGCAGCCTTGGCCAGAATACGGGCGCGTTCACGCTCATCCATAAGCGCTATGGCGTTCGCATCAGCCGTGGGGGAAGAGGAAGAAGCAGTAAAAAAAGACATAAGACAGGCTGCATTGCTGGAGAAGAAGGCCGCTCTTATAACAAAAAAAGAGACTGGCAGATACCAGTCTCTTTCAATTATCGTTTTTACGGGTGTTTTTTCCTATTACACCCAGTCCCGACCAGCATTTTACTGGCTAGGCAAAGCCGCCTGTTTTTTCAAAGCCGAGCGTAGCCACGAAGCCATGCTGACCTTACCCGTGTCAATCTGGTCAAGAATCATGCCAATCGTCTGGGCCGAATAGGCATCTGGACGGGCATCGGCCGAAATAGGAAAGGACGGCCGGGCGATTTCCATGGTCAGGGCTGGGCCCGCATTATCTTCCGCTTCGCTCGAAGCGCTGGCATGGCTAAAGCCATCACGCTGAACATCTGCTGTGACAACCAGAGTCATTTTTTCGGGGTGTTGGCCAAAATACAGATATGCATAGGTCGCCGCAGCGGAAAGAATGTCCTTCAGCGCCAGACGATAGCGGTTGCTTTCAGCACCCGACATTACCTGAATAGCCGCCGGATCGGCCTGAATGTTCAGAGAACCGGCCTGAACATTATCAGCCAAGACCAGACCATCATGCTCGTAACGACTGAGAAGCCCCTCTCCCGATTGATGCAGGTGAGGCTGTGAGAAAGCCGGGGCGGAAGCAACAGGACCCGCATGCGCGATACCAGTCGCACCAATAAGACAGGCCGTGCCAAACAAGGCTGCGAGTTTGCGCATGATGCGTTGCTCCCTTTCGAGTGTTACGGGTTTGTGACCTCTCGGGAGTGTGACAAAAAAAATGGGCATCTGCCATGCAAAAGATGCGCGCAAACCTGAAATAATAATTTAATATTCAAAACGGGATCGAAACACTTGCGTGGGGCAGCTTAAATCCGGCGCGCTGCGATAAGAAACTCGCGGTTTCCCTCAGGTCCCGTGATCGGGCTGGCTTCAATACCCAGAACATGCCAGCCGGGCAGGGCGCTCCACCACTCGGCAATCATGCTGCATACGGCATCATGCACCGCCGGGTCACGCACCACTCCCTTGGCACCCACATGCTCTCGCCCCGCTTCAAACTGGGGTTTGATCAAGGCTACAGCCCATGCATCCGGTGCCGCCAGCGACAGGGCCGCCGGCAGTACAGTTCTCAAACCGATAAAACTGGCATCGCAAACAATAGCCTGCGGCTGCTCGGGAATAATAGACGGATCAAGATGTCGGGCATTGCATTTTTCCAGCACAACTACCCGTGGGTCTGCCCGCAATTTCCATGCAAGCTGCCCATGCCCGACATCCACGGCGTAAACCATTTTGGCGCCGTGGGTGAGCAGAACATCGGTAAAACCACCTGTCGAGGCGCCGACATCAAGCCCTATCAATCCTTCGGGAGAAAGACCGAAATGCGTTAGGGCATGATCAAGCTTGCAGCCTCCACGGGAAACCCACGGATGCTCCTGCCCACGCACTTCCAGCGGCGTTTCTTCCGCTATCTGATCACCAGCCTTTGCAATCCGCTTTTCACCCGAAAACACAAGCCCTGCCATGATCAGGGCCTGTGCTTTAGTGCGGCTTTCGACCAGCCCCCGGTCTACCAGAAGCTGATCAGCCCGACGCCGCGCCATGCTTCAGGCCGTCTGTTCGGTCATGCTGACGCCGAGCGCTGAGAGAGCGGTTGCGACGATATGGGGCGCATCGAGTCCGGCCTCGGCATACTGGGCCTGCTGGCTGTTATGGTCGATAAAGCGA
>NZ_JAFVMG010000060.1 GCF_017377745.1 Acetobacter suratthaniensis
ACCCGCAAAGCTGTCGCACAAGGATCGTCATGCGCGCTGGACACTGAAGTTCACGAAGGCGAAGCGGCAGGATGATGGAACCATGCCATCCAGCGATCTCGCCATCCCGTTCTTTGGCTATAAATCGCATGTTTCCATCGATCGGAAATACCGGTTCATCCGCAAATGGAAAACAACGCATGCCGCTGCCAGTGATGGCGCGCGATTGAGAGAGGGGCTTCTGGATAAAACCAATACGGCCTCAAGCGTCTGGGCTGATACAGCGTATCGCTCAAAAGCCAATGAGGACTTCATGGATAAAGAGGGTTTCGTCTCGAAAGTTCACAGGAAAAAGCCGCATCTCAAGCCTATGCCCCGCCATATCCAGAGATCCAATGCAGGGAAGTCCGTGATCCGATCTCGTGTGGAGCATGTCTTTGCCGATCAGAAGTCACAGACAGGGCTGTTCGTCCGAACTGTCGGTATTGCGCGAGCCAACATGAGGATCGGGCTGGCCAATATCACCTATAATATGCGCCGCCTCCTCTTCCTCGAAAGATTGAACGCGAGCGCATAGCCAT
>NZ_JAFVMG010000061.1 GCF_017377745.1 Acetobacter suratthaniensis
CGCAGAGGGTGACGGCGCAGCTGCTGGTCGAGGGCGCCAAATGCCAGGGCAGTACGGGTCAGGGCGGACGCTACATCGTCTGGGCGAGCGGTAAGACGTTCGATGCGCATACTCAGAGCCGTTTCCCGGCCTGTTCATAGGCCCTGGACTGGTTCCGCTCGCCAATCGCCAGAACGAGTACGACAACCTGGCTGTCGATCACCCGGTAGACAAGCCTGTAGCCGCTGGCCCTGAGCTTGATTTTGTAGCAGTCACTCAGCGTACCAGACAGGCGAGCGGCCTCAACCCGGGGTGCCTCCAGCCGTCTGGCCAGAACCTTTTTGAATTGTATCTGGATTGTGCGATCAAGCCCGCGCCACTCTTTCAGGGCGCGCGGGTCAAACTGGAGCGTATAGAGGCTCACAGCTCATCCAGTGTCACCGTTACAGGGGCTTGTGGCGCGGCAAGACGTTCACGCACCACCTGGAGCAGATCGGCGTCCTCGCTGGAGAG
>NZ_JAFVMG010000062.1 GCF_017377745.1 Acetobacter suratthaniensis
GATATTGGCCAGGCCGATCCTCATGGTGGCTCGGGTGATACCGACAGTCCGGACAAACAGCCCCGTCTGTGACTTCTGATCGGCAAAGACATGCTCGACACGCGAGCGGATGACCGACTTTCCAGCATTTGATTTCTGGATATGCCTGGGCATAGTCTTGAGATGCGGCTTTTTGCGATGAACCTTGGAAACAAATCCCTGCTTTTCCATGAAGTCTTCGTTGGCTTTTGAGCGATAGGCCGTGTCAGCCCAGACACTTGAGGCCGTATTGGTTTTATCCAGCAGCCCCTCTCTCAATCTCGCGCCATCACTGGCGGCGGCATGCGTTGTTTTCCATTTCCGGATGAACCGGTATTTCCGATCGATGGAAACATGCGATTTATAGCCAAAGAACGGGATGGCGAGATCACTGGATGGCATGGTTCCATCATCCTGCCGCTTCGCTTTGGTGAACTTTAGCGTCCAGCGCGCATG
>NZ_JAFVMG010000063.1 GCF_017377745.1 Acetobacter suratthaniensis
TTTTGTGTCCTCTGTGGATGGCTCCCGCGTTGCAAGAGAAAAATGACACATTGACGTTGATCAGGAGCAGTCTTCTGTCCGGCCTGTTTGTGCAGTCGGTTTTAGACTGCTGGCCTTGATGGGTTCCGCGAACAAAGTCCCGTTCTAAAATTCAGGCTATGACGCCTTGGACACAAAGTGGGTTGTCTCTGTTCTCGGCCTGACCGATATCGCCATCATGTCTCCTCGCTCCTGCAACCTCCTCCGGTCGGTGTGAACCGACCGATCCCGTGTTGTCTGTCTTCCCGATTACGCGGTAATTGCTGGCACGTGGTTCACCTGATAGGTGTCGCCACGTGTCAGCAGCGCCCATATAATGCGGGCCATCTTGTTGGCCATTGCGACGGTCGCCACACGCATCGGTTTGCGTTCCAGCAGGGCAGCAAACGAAGGTGGAACGCGATCAGGACGG
>NZ_JAFVMG010000064.1 GCF_017377745.1 Acetobacter suratthaniensis
TATCAGGGTCGAGCAGCCAGCTTCCGCCCAGCCCGGCCCTGACGGTCGCAACCCCTATTGCCAGTGTGTGCGCCGAAGTCTCGATTGTGCCGCCAGCCCCCGTGCCCTTGCCGGTGGCTTTCAGGGTCGCCCCCGAGGCCACGGTGGTGCGGCGGGCGAGATTGGTGCCGCCCACGCTGTCGGTGCCGATCAATATCTGCCCGCCCTTGCGGCCATTCTTGCTGGCCGAGGCTGTCAGCACGGCCTTGCCGCCAAGGCTTACGGCCTCGCCATTGGCGCGGATGACACCGCCAGAGCCATCGGCATTGGTGGCACTCAGCGTGGTGCTTTCCACCGTTACGGTGCCGTGGGGGGCACTCAGCCAGACCTGTCCGTTTACCGTTGTGGTGCCGGTGGCCTGCACCAGCCCTTCGCGGTTGCCCGCCAGCGCGTAAACATT
>NZ_JAFVMG010000065.1 GCF_017377745.1 Acetobacter suratthaniensis
ACGCCATACTGCACCGCGTTGAACCACTTGCCCGAATAGTTCGGCGCCGCGCCGTGTGTCAGATGCCCGCCCGCGGCAAGGCTCATGCCCAGAACCGTATCGCCCGGCTTGCCAAGCGCCATGAATGCCGCCTGGTTTGCATTCGCGCCAGAATGCGGCTGCACGTTCGCATAGCCCGCGCCAAACAGCGTCTTTACACGTTCAATGGCAAGGCTTTCCACCTTGTCCACTTCCACACAGCCACCATAATACCGGCGGCCCGGATACCCTTCGGCATACTTGTTCGTCAGAACGCTGCCCTGTGCCTGAAGAACCGCCTCAGACACCATGTTCTCGCTCGCAATCAGCTCAATCCCGTCGCGCTGGCGCTCAAGCTCGCTCGTTATCGCGTCAAAAATCGCAGCATCCGCATCTTTCAGCTCAGCGTTGAAAAAACG
>NZ_JAFVMG010000066.1 GCF_017377745.1 Acetobacter suratthaniensis
ATGGTTTCCTGCGGTTTTAACCGCGCCCAGCCGGTATTCCGTTACGACAATCTGAACCACGCCGCCACTGATGTTCTGCGGCGGGATGGAGACATATACAAACGGATGCCCCTCGGCCTTGTAGAGTGTGCTGACCTTTGCCGCGATGGTGTTCAGGTCGGTCATGCGCAGGGGCTTGCCGAGATAGGCGGCGATCTCATGCTCGAAGGTTGCCTGATCGAGCAGGGGAAGGCCCGCATGGTGCACTCCACTGGAGCCGGCGGGCAGGCCTGCGGCCTTGAGGGCAGCATTGTCGGGAATGAACACAAGCCCCTTGAGGGCGGGGATCACAACCGCATTGGACTGCGGCAGGGGCGGAGCCTCTTTGCCCGGCAGGGTCAGGTCGTTGGGGTTCGGGCTTGCTGTGGGCTGGCGTGGG
>NZ_JAFVMG010000067.1 GCF_017377745.1 Acetobacter suratthaniensis
GGTTTTAACTGCGCCCAGCCGGTATTCCGTCACGACAATCTGAACCACGCCGCCACTGATGTTCTGCGGCGGGATGGAGACATATACAAACGGATGCCCCTCGGCCTTGTAGAGTGTGCTGACCTTTGCTGCGATGGTGTTCAGGTCGGTCATGCGCAGGGGCTTGCCGAGATAGGCGGCGATCTCATGCTCGAAGGTGGCCTGATCGAGCAGGGGAAGGCCCGTATGGTGCACCCCACTGGAGCCGGCGGGCAGGCCCGCGGCCTTGAGGGCGGCATTGTCGGGAATGAACACCAGCCCCTTGAGGGCGGGGATCACAACCGCATTGGACTGTGGCAGGGGCGGGGCCTCTTTGCCCGGCAGGGTCAGGTCGTTGGGGTTCGGGCCTGCTGCGGGCTGGCGTGGT
>NZ_JAFVMG010000068.1 GCF_017377745.1 Acetobacter suratthaniensis
CGAGGCTGTGCTGTTCAGGGCGCGGCTGGAAGCAGCCCGGCAGTGCGCGGCCGTGGATGGCTTTCTGATCGATCCCTGGCAACTGGCCGCAAGTCTTGAGGGGTTGCGACCGCACATCCGCGGCCAGGATGTGTACGAGCGGGGCAGCGAGGTCGATGCCCTGCGTTATGCCTTTGAGCAGTATCAGTGGCTGGCCCGGGCCTCAGCATCTCAAGAAGATCGGATTGCCGAAGTGCTCAGCCGCGCGGCCCTGCCGGTTGGCCGTCTTGGTGTGCTGTGGGGCAGTGCTCTGGCCTTCCGGGAGTGGATCGAAGGCGGTGAGGAGCGTGCCCCCTTCCGTGGGGCGCTGGTGCGTCTATGGCAGAAAGAAGGGGTGTTT
>NZ_JAFVMG010000069.1 GCF_017377745.1 Acetobacter suratthaniensis
GAACACCCCTTCTTTCTGCCATAGACGCACCAGCGCCCCACGGAAGGGGGCACGCTCCTCACCGCCTTCGATCCACTCCCGGAAGGCCAGAGCACTGCCCCACAGCACACCCAGACGGCCAACCGGCAGGGCAGCACAGCTAAGCGCTTCGGCAATCCGCTCTTCCTGAGATACTGAAGCCCGGGCAAGCCACTGATACTGCTCAAAAGCGTAACGCAGGGCATCGACCTCGCTGCCCCGCTCGTACACATCGTGGCCGCGTATGCGCGGTCGCAACCCCTCAAGGCTCGCGGCCAGTTGCCAGGGATCGATCAGAAAGCCATCCACGGCCGCGCACTGCCGGGCTGCTTCCAGCCGCGCCCTGAACAGCACAGCCTCA
>NZ_JAFVMG010000007.1 GCF_017377745.1 Acetobacter suratthaniensis
GCACCTTGAAAAACCGGGTAGGGTTCATGGTTTTCCGTTTTGCACGTTGTGGTCTGCTCGCTCGGGCGGCTCTGGTTCTGGCGGCTCCAGCCGGAGTGGTTTCGGCAGGGGTTGTCACTCTGGCATCCGTGCCGTCGCTTCAGGCGGCGGATACGCTCACACCCGCAGTCGCCACGGCTCTGCGGGACGCCCAGACCGCTCTGGCTTCTCACGCCTATGATCGCGCCCGACAGGCGGTGGATCAGGCGGCTGCGGTCAGCGGGCTGAGTGCTTATGATGATTACGTCATTACCCAGATGCGTGCTGCTGTCGCAACGCAGGCGGGTGATACGGCCACGGCCATTGCCGCGTACGAAAAGCTTATGGCATCGTCGCGTACGCCGGTTTCCGCACGTAATCAAATGCTGATGTCCGAGGCCACCATGGCCTATACGGCCAAGAATTACGCCGCTGCCAGCAGTGCTATCAGCCGCTACCTCAAGGTGGCTGGCCCTAATCCGCAAATGCAGCTTCTGCTGGTGCAGTCGCTCTATCTCCAGCGTGATTACACGGGAGTACTGCGCGTTGTCGCGCCGATGGTCGCTGCCGATGTGGCTGCCGGGCATAAACCCGGCGAGTCCATATTGCAGATGCAGGCCGCCAGCGCCGTAGCGCTGAAGGATGCGGATACGGCCTCGCAGGCTTACGCCATGCTGGCGCGGTATTACGGCAAGAAGGAATACTGGGCGCTGCTGCTGCACGAGCTGGTGACCCGTACGGCCATACCGGACACCCTGCAGCTTGATGTGTACCGTATTCGCATGGCGGCGGGCGATAGCCTGCAGGCGCGCGATTACATGGATATGGTGGAAATTGCGCTACAACAGCATCTGCCACAACTGGCCAGCGACCTGATGGCGCAGGGCTATGCGGCGGGTGTTTTAGGCACGGGCGCTGAAGCCCCCCGTCAGGCGCGGCTGCGGGCGATGGCTGAAAAAGCCGCTGCCGAACGCAAGGCCGCCAGCGCTGCGGATGAACAGGCGGCCCTGGCCCAGAGTGGGGGCGATGCCCTGTTCCTTGTCGGATACAATGCGGTGCTGTCCGGGCAGGCGGAGCATGGTCTGGCTCTGATGCGTCAGGCGATCACCAAAGGGGTGAGTGATCCTGCGGTTGCGACACTGCATCTGGGGTTGGCCCAGTTGCAGGCTAACCAGCCTAAGGAAGCTGCTGCAACCTTTGAGCATATTACGGGCAAGGGGCCGGTGCGTGATATTGCCCAGCTCTGGCTGCTACGACTGGCGCAGGGTCAGTCCGCGCACTGATCTGGCGCAGAGCGCAGGAATAATAAAAAAGGCCGCTGAATATTTTCAGCGGCCTTTTTCGTGTGTGGGGCTTGCCCGAACGCCTAGTGTGTGGCGGCTGGCGTTGCCTGCGTTGCCTGCGTTGCCTGCGTTGCCTGCGTTGCCTGCGTTGCCTGCGTTGCCTGCTGGCCGGGCTGGGGGGCGGACTGTTCGCGCCAGCCGCCGCCTAGCGAGCGGTAAATGGTGACAAGGTTCTGGTATTTGGAAACCTCGACCATGATCCGTATGCTCTGGGCCTGCAGATACGAACGCTGGGAGTCCAGCGTTGTCAGGTAGGAATCAGAACCAGCGTCAAAGCGCATTTTAGCCAGACGGAAGGCCTCGCCCGAGGAGATCACCAGCGCTTCGGTCTGTTCGGCTTCGTCCAGATAGGCCTTGCGTGCGGCAAGGGCATCGGACACTTCGCGGAAGGCGCTCTGCACGGTTTTTTCGTAGGTGGCAATTTTCTGGTCACGCCGGGATTTGGCCTGCTTCAGGTTGCCGCTGTTCTGGCCCCACGTCCATAGCGGGATCTGCACAGAAGGGTTTAGCCCCCAGGTGGTGGCGGCCCCGGTAAACAGCCGGTGGAACTGCAGGCTGGATACGCCATCGGTGGCTGTCAGGGTTATGCGCGGGAAAAAGGCGGCGCGGGCTGCCCCGATATCGGCCTGCGCGGCAAGCAGGTCGTGTTCGGCCCCGACAACATCCGGCCTGCGGGCCAGCAGGTCAGACGGCAGGCCTGCGGGAATATCCGCCAGCAGCGTCTGCTGTCCCAGTGGCCGGGGGGCGGGCAGGTCGGCAGGAATGGGCGCACCGATCAGCAGGGTCAGCAGGTTTTCATCCTGCTCGACCTTGCGCATGGAATCCGCACGCAGGGCCGCACTTTCCTGCACCTGCGTTTCCGCCTGCCGGACAGTCAGCATATCGGCTTCGCCATGCTGGTACTTGGCTTGAATAAGCGCCAGTGTCTGCTGCTGGGTGGCCAGTGTCTGTTCGGAAATGGCCAGCGTGTCATGGTCGCCCAGCCAGGTAATATAGGCCATGGCCACCTGTGCGACGATGCTGATCAGCATGCCACGCAGGTTTTCCTGTTCATACAGCGCATGTTCAGCCGCCTCGCGCGAGAGGGAGCGGATACGACCGAACAGGTCGATTTCATACGCGGAAAAACCAATACCGCCCTGATAGTATTTGAAAACATGGCCGCCGCTATAGGCTTCGCCACCTTTTCCCTGATCAAGACCCGGCGCAAAGCTCAGACCCGCCGCACTGGACGGGGCCTGATAGATCGGCCCGCCCGATGCCGAAATGGCAGGGAACAGCCCGGCGTGCTGCACGTCGTACTGGCCCTGTGCCTCGGTAATGCTGGCAGCAGCCGAGCGCAGGTCACGGTTTTCGCGCAGGGCAATGCTGATCAGCGCCTGAAGGCGCGGATCGGTAAAGAAGTCGCGCCAGCCAATATCGGTGGCGGTCTGTGCAAGCTGGCTGCCCCCGGTGGTCTGGTAGGCAGGCCATGTCTGGGCAAGCGGCGGCTGAGGCCGCTTGTAGTTCGGGATCATGGTGCAGGCCGACAGAGCCTGCGTTGCGGCCATACCCAGCAATACGGAACGCAGCCGGGCAGAGCGACGGAAAGATGCAAAAAATGCCATGGTTTTAGTCATGTCCGGTTGCGGGCGGTGTGGGTTCGGTGTGTTCGTTCATGCGCTTGACCTTGAACAGGCGCAGGATAGTGACAAAGAACACGGGCACGAAATAGACGGCCAGCAGCGTTGCCGTAGCCATACCACCTACGACCGCCGTGCCGATGGCCTGCCGCGAGGCAGACCCCGCCCCACTGGCGACAGCCAGCGGGAACACACCCACCACAAAGGCGATGGAGGTCATAAGGATCGGGCGCAGGCGTTCCTGTGCGGCTGTCAGCACGCTGTCTTCCAGCGAGTTGCCTTTTTCAAAGCCAGCCTTGGCGAATTCCACAATCAGAATGGCGTTCTTGACAGCCAGACCCACGGTTGTGAGCAGCCCGACCTGAAAATACACGTCATTGTTCATGGAGCGCCCAAGGGTGGCGGCAATGGCCCCCAGCACCCCGAGCGGGATCACCATCATGACCGAAAGCGGAATGGCCCAGCTTTCATACAGTGCCGCAAGGCACAGCAGGATGACGATACCCGCCAGAGCATAAAGCGAGCCGGTAGAGGAGCCGGAAGCGGCTTCTTCAAACGAGAGGCCAGTCCATTCGTAGCTGATGCCCGTGGGCAGCTTGGCCAGAATACCCTTGATGGCGTCCATGGCATCGCCCGAACTGTGACCCGCCGAAGGCTGGCCCAGAATTTCGTAGGCGTTGTAGCCGTTATAGTTTTCCACCTTCTGCGGACCACTGATCCAGTGACCGCTAATAAAGGCGTTAAGCGGCGCCATGGTGTTGGTGTTGGTGCGGATGTACCATTTGTTCAGGTCCTGCGGCAGCATGCGCGCATCGGCTGTGCCCTGAATATACACCTGCTTTACACGGTCGTTACGGGTAAACTGGTTGATGTAGATCGAACCCAGCGCGCCTTCGATCGTGGTGTTGATGTCGCTGATGGTAATCCCCAGCGCATTGGCTTTTTCACGGTCGATATCCAGCGTGTACTGGCCTGCATCTTCCATGCCGTTGGGGCGTACCGCCATCAGGCGCGGGTCCTGACTGGCAAGGCCCAGCACCATGTTGCGTGCCTCAAGCAGTTTGGCGTGGCCAAGGTGGCCCCGGTCTTCCAGCTCAAGGTCAAAGCCGGTGGCGTTACCCAGTTCCAGCACGGCAGGCGGGTTAATGGCGAAGATCTGCGCACGCGGGTCAAACCAGAAGTGCATCATGATCCGCATGGCAATGGCCGATGAGGTCTGCGAGGCCTTGGGGCGCTCTTTCCAGTCCTTGAGGCGGATGAAGAATGCGCCCGCGTTCTGTCCCTGTCCGGCAAAGTTGAAGCCGTTCACGGCCAGCACGGATTCGACCAGATTACCCTCGGTCTTGAGAATATAGTCCGTGATCTCGCGGTTGAGTTTTTCGGTTTCGCCGCGCGGGGTGTTGGGCGGCATTGTAACCTGACCAAAGATCAGGCCCTGATCTTCATCCGGCAGGAACCCGCTGGGCAGGCGTGAGAACAGATAGACAGCCCCGGCCGAAATCAGGGCGAAGGCCAGCAGCGAGAGCAGCTCACGCCGGATCATAAAGCGCACGCCACGCAGGTAGCCTGCGGTCATGCGCTCGAAGTTGCGGTTGAACCAGCCGGGCAGGCCGGTGGTTTTTTCATGGGTGCCGGGCTTGAGCATGGTCGCGCACAGGGCGGGAGTAAGCACCATGGCCACCAGCACCGACAGCCACATGGCCGCGACGATGGTGATGGAAAACTGGCGGTAGATAACCCCGACAGACCCCGCAAAAGCAGCCATAGGCAGGAACACGGCGGACAGCACCAGCACAATGCCAACCAGCGCACCCGAAATCTCGTCCATGGAGACACGGGCGGCCTCCACGGGCGAGAGTTTCTGCGTGGTCATGATACGTTCGACGTTTTCCACCACCACGATCGCGTCATCCACCAACAGACCCACCGCCAGCACCATGGCCAGCATGGTCAGGGTATTGATGGAGTAGCCCATGATCCCCAGCAGGCCGAAGGTACCCAGCAGCACCACCGGCACCGCAATGGTGGGGATAAGTGTGGCGCGGAAGTTCTGCAAGAACACCAGCATGACCAGAAACACGAGGGCGATGGCCTCAAGCAGGGTCACGACCACGTCTTCAATCGACAGGGTGATGAAGGGCTCGGTATCCAGCGGGTAAACGGTTTTCAGGCCCGGCGGATAGAACTTTTCCAGTTCATGGATCTGTGCGCGCACGGCGGCTTCGGTCGAGAGCTGGTTGGCCCCCGGCGCAAGCTTGAGCGCCATGGCTGTGGCGGGCTTGTTGTTGTAGTACGAGGCGATGTTGTAGGTCTGCGGCCCCAGTTCCACGCTGCCAATATCGCTGATGCGGACCTGTGAGCCATCGGGCTGCACTTTCAGCAGGATTTTGGCGAATTCCTCAGCCTTGGTCAGACGGGTCGGGCCGATGATGGTGGCGTCGAGATGGACGTTTTTCTTGGCGGGCAGGCCGCCGAGTTCACCCGAGGACACCTGAATGTTCTGGGTCTGAATGGCCGAGACGATCTCGGGCATGGTCAGGCCGTAATTGAACATCTTGTCCGGGTCGAGCCAGATCCGCATCGCATATTCGGAGCCGAACAGCGTGTGATCACCCACGCCGGTCACGCGGCTGAGGGGGTCGGAAATGTTCGAGGCCACGTAGTCGGCAATATCATCGCCCGTCATGCTGCCATCGGTGGAAATGAAGCCCACCACCAGCATGAAGTTCTTGACCGCCTTGGTAATGCTCAGACCCTGCGCCGTGACTTCCTGTGGGAGCTTGGGCTGGGCGAGCTGGAGCTTGTTCTGTACCTGCACCTGCGCGATGTCGGGGTCGGTCCCCTGTGCGAAGGTCAGGTCGATTTCCATCTGCCCCGAGGCGTAGGACTGCGAGGAAATGTATTCCAGATGGTCAAGCCCGAACATCTGCTGAAGGATCGGGCGCACGACGGTATCGTTCACCGTATCGGCGGACGCGCCGGGATAGGTGACCGTAATGGCAATCTGCGGCGGCGCGATGGACGGATACTGGGCCACCGGCAGCTTGAAAATGGACAGCCCGCCCACCAGCATGATGATAAGGCTGATAACCCATGCGAAAATGGGCCTGTCGATGAAAAATCTTGAGAGAGACATGGGTTTTATTGCCCGTTCTTATCCGCAGCGGGGGAGGCGGGCTTGGCGCCGGCGCCGGTCTGTTCGGTGGGCGTGTCGTGGGGGGCGACTTTCATGCCGGGGCGGATTTTCTGCACACCGCTGACAACCACGCGGTCTCCGCTGGTAAGGCCGGACAGCACAACCCACGAACCACCCATAGCCTGCCCAAGGGTCACCTGACGCAGCGAGACGGTGTTATCCGCTGCTACAAGCCAGACCTGCGGGTCGCCGTGGGTGTTACGGCTGACGGCTTCCTGCGGCACCAGCAGGGCGTTGGGGTCGGTGCCTTCGTCAAGCTGGGCATGTACGTACATGCCGGGCAGCAGCATCTTGTCGGGGTTGGGCATGATGGCGCGCACGATCACGGTCGAGGTCGAGGTATCGACATTGACTTCGGCCAGCGCCATGCGGCCGGTCTGGCCAAAGGGCGAGCCGTCTTCAAGGGTGACCGTAACCGGCACCTTGCCATCGGCCTGCGGCTTGATGCGGCCGTCAGCCAGTTCACGGCGCAGGCGCAGCAGGGTGATGGCAGGCAGGTTTACGTCAACATAAATGGGATCAAGGCGGGTAATGACCGCAAGGTTCTGGGTCTGGTTGGCTGTAACCAGCGCACCTACGGTGGTAAGGGTACGGCCGATCCGTCCGGTAATGGGGGCGTACATCTTGGTGTAGCCCAGATCGACCTGAGCGCTCGCCACCTGACCGCGTGCGGTCAGCACCTGGCCCAGCGCCTCTTTTTCAGCCGCTACGGCATCGTCATAATCCTGGCTGCTGACGGCGTGCGCGCGCACCAGGTCACGGTAGCGGCGGGCCTTGGCCGAAGCCGTGACGGCGCGGGCCTGCGCCTGTTCAAGCTGACCCTGTGCGCTTTCAAAGGTGGCTTTGTAGCGCGAGGCATCGACCTGATAGAGCTGCTGGCCAACGGTTATGTCCGAGCCTTCCACAAACAGGCGTTTTTCGATCACGCCGGTTACCTGCGGGCGTACCTGCGCGATTTCAAAGGCGTTGGTGCGGCCGGGCAGGCTGGTGTGGATATCAACGGCGCTGGGGTGGATTGTGACGATGTCCACAGCCTGTGGCGGCATCTGGCCCGCGTTCGGGTTTTCGCGTTTGCAGGCGCTCAGCGCCAGCAGGGCGGTGGCCGCAAGCAGGGTCGGGCGGGTGGGAAGAGTGCGGGTAATCACCGTGGTTATGGCCCTGTGTTTCCGGCGGTCAGCGGGGGGGCAGGCCTCACCGCGTTCTGTGCCGGGTTATTGTTCATGCGATAGGGGCCTGACCCGCTCAGGGTGGCCTGACCGGGCTGGGCTTTGGTTGTGTCAGAGTAGTCTTTTCGCGCTCTCGCATGGCCTGATCCCGCGGACGGGGAAAAACCGGCTTGCGCCAGGGAACGGGCCAGGAATGAGGCGGAAAGAACCGTGTAAGGGAAATGGTACTAAATATTACCTTTAGAGGGCAACGTAAAAGTCACCCTTATCCCTGTCAAGTGAAAGCTATGCGGTACGCGTGTAGGTACCCATGGTCTGCATCGGGCGGGGTTACGCGTCGGGGCGGGTCAGGCTTTCGCCAAAATGGCTGTTGCGATGCACCCATGTCGAAAGCAGCAGGCCAAAGCCCAGCATGACGTTCAGCATGGCCGAACCCCCGTAGGAGACCAGCGGCAGAGGCACGCCTCCCACCGGAATGGCCCCCATGACCATCGACAGGTTAACCAGACAGTAAAAGAAGAAGTTCATGCTGATACCAAGCCCAACCAGCCGCCCGAAGCGGTTGCGGCTGCATATGGCCATGGTCATGCCGCCCAGTATCAGCAGCAGCAGCAGGCCCAGCACGACAGCGGCCCCCGCAAACCCCCATTCTTCCGCAATCATGGTAAAGATGAAGTCGGTCTGTTTTTCGGGCAGGAAGTTAAGCTGCCCCTGCGAGCCATGTAGGTAGCCCTGTCCCCACATGCCCCCCGAACCCAGTGCAATCTTGGACTGGATAATATTGTAGCCTGCGCCCAGAGGGTCGCTTTCGGGGTTCATGAAGGTGGTGATACGTGCGCGCTGGTAGTCATGCAGGTGGCTGTAGGCCAGCTTGAGCGCGTAGGGCACGGGCAGCACCAGCAGCCCTATCAGCCATAGCCGCATGCCAGCGGCAAAAAACAGACTGGCGCCCACCCCGCCGATAATGACGGCCGTGCCCAGATTAGGCTCCTTCAGCACCAGTGCTACCGGCACCAGCACCATCAGGGCGGGAGGCACCAGCCAGAGCGGATTGGCCATGCGGGCGTAGCTAATGCGTGAAAACCACGCCGCCAGAGCCAGCACCAGCGCAATCTTGGCAAATTCGGAGGGTTGCACCTGCATGCCGCCGATCATCAGCCAGCGCTCGGCCCCCTTGCCCACATGGCCCATGTGCAGCACCGCGGCCAGCAGCACGAGCGACAGCCCATAGATAGGGGCCGCGGCCATGACCAGAATACGCGGTGGCAGCAGCGCCACACAGATCATGAGCACCAGCCCGATAGCAAAGCGGATGGCCTGCGGCATGGCGAAGGGGTAGGGCATGCCCCCCCCGGCGGAATACAGCGTGATATAGCCAACACCGGCCAGTGCCGCGATCAGCAGCACATATAACCAGCTTATGCGCCACAGCTTGGCGAGAATGCGAAAGCTTGGCTCCGCCCGGAGCAGGCGTTTATGGAAGCGCGCGGGCCTATTCAATGGTCGAACCCGCGTCGGCCACGCTTTCAGGGGGTGGCGTGGTGCGGTTGGCGGGGTCGCGCAGCAGGGTGTCGCGCATGATGTCGCGCGCCAGCGGGGCTGCGGCATCGGCCCCGGTATTGCCGTGTTCGATCACCACAGCTGCGGCATAGCGTGGCGCATCATAGGGGGCGAAACAGACAAACAGCGCATGGGGGCGGTATTCCCACGGTAGATCGGCAGAGTTGAAATGCCCGCTCTCACGCAACGCGCGTGAGACATGGCGCACCTGTGCAGACCCCGTCTTGCCCGCCATCAGCATGCCCGGCAGGTCTAGCTGGGCCTTGGGGGCGGTGCCGTGCGGTTCGTTCACGACTGCGAACATTCCCCCCCGAATAGCCTTGAAGTAGGAATCGGGCATGTCCAGCGCGGGCCAGTGCTCGGGGCTGGCTTTTTCGCCCAGCGTGCCGTTGACAGAGCGGATCAGATGCGGGGAGACCGCCCGCCCTGTGGCGATGCGCGCCGTATAGGTGGCAAGCTGGAGGGGTGTCACCTGTACAAAACCCTGCCCGATCCCGCTGACAATGGTATCGCCCCCGTTCCAGTGGTGGTGGTGGGCCTTGCGCCATGCGGGGGTGGGTATCAGCCCGTCGCGCGTGTGGGGGAGTTCAATATCCAGCGGTACACCCAGCCCGAGCTGGTTGGCGGTCTGGGCGATATGATCCATGCCCACGCGCCGGGCAATTTCATAGAAATAGACATCGCACGAGTATTTCAGCGCATCGTGCATGTCCACCGAGCCATGCCCCCAGCGTGACCAGCAGTGAAAGCGCGTGCCGCCCACATCCAGATAGCCGGGGCAGAACACCCGGTCTGTGGGGGAGACAGAGCGCGCCTGCAGCGCCGCCATGGCCACGGCGGGTTTAAAGGTGGAGCCGGGTGGATAAACCCCGGCCACCGCCTTGTTGATCAGGGGGGTGTGCTGGTTGTTTGTCCATTCGATCCACTGGGCGTGGCTGACCCCGCTATCGAACAGCGATGGATCGAAAGAAGGGGTGCTGACCATCGCCAGTACCTCGCCATTATGGCAGTCCAGCACCACGGCGGAGGCGGTCTGATCGCCGATATGGTTGAGTACTTTCTGTTGCAGGCCACGGTCGAGTGTCAGGCTGACTTCATCTCCCGGCATGCCTTCCACGCGGTTGAGTTCGGACATCACCCGCCCTACGGCGTTGACTTCCATCTCAACCGACCCGGCGGTACCGCGTAGCTGCTCGTCCTGATTCTGTTCTATGCCCGCGCGGCCCACACGCATGCCCGGCAGCGCCAGCAGGGTGGAATGTGCCACGTCCTGCTCGTTCGGGGGGGCTACATACCCCACGATATGGGCCATCAGCTCGCCATCGGGGTAAACGCGCCGCGTGCCGACATCAATCAGCACACCGGGCAGGGATGGCGCGTTGAGTTCGATCCGCGCCATTTCATCCCATGACAGGAAGTCACGCAGCATTACGGGTACGAAGCGCCGCTGGTGGCGCATTTCGCGCGCAATGCGGCTGCGGTCGCGCTCATCGAGCGGGATAATGGCGGAAAACCGCTCTATGGTGCCTGCAACATCCGTCGTTTCCTCGGGCATGAGCAGGGCGCGCCAGTTTTCCTTGTTGCTGGCCAGCGGCAGGCCGAACCGATCGACAATGCGCCCGCGTGGCGGGGCTAAAAGCCGTTTGCTTACACGGTTGCTGGCGGCCATGCGGGCATAGTGATCGCCATCGTCGATCTGTAATCCATACAGCCTGTGCGCAAGCTCCCCCATGGCCCCGACCTGCACGGCCATGAACAGCAGGGCGCGCCGGGTGAAGACCCCGCGCGCGGGGTCTTTCTGCTCACGCATGGGCATGAGCCTGCGGCTTTCGCGCTTGCGCCGCGTCAGACGCATGGCCCCACCCCCCCGTCCATCAGGATGCGGGCTTTCCGTCCAGAATATGGAGGAACCATGAACTCACGGCGGACAGCAACGGGTAGATTCCTATGCACAGCAAAGCTTCAAAAAAGGCGGGTGCGGGATCAAGGGCATGCAGCCTGAACACGCAGGCCAGCGCCCATTGTAATACAGATGCCGCTGCTCCTATCAGCCCGAATACACACCACACCAATAAAAAATTAAGACGCATGAGGCCAAAGCGGGTGTAGCTGGCCAAGCCATGCACCAGAAGCAGGATGAAGGCGCTGACCCCCAGCGGCGTAAAGCCGATCAGGTCCATGAAAATGCCCAGTAGAAAGACATTAAGCGGCGGCATGCCTGACGGACGCCACAGCGACCAGAAAAAAACCGACCCGATCATGAGCGGGGGCAGAAGCTCGGCCGCACCCGGCAGCCCCAGCGGGGCCGACAGCACGATAATGGCCAGCAGGGCGATAAAGCTGGGCAGAAGATGCCGCGCCGCGTTATCGAGTCGCTGCCCGAGTGTATCCTGTGGTTCGGATGAGGGGTCCCACTGCATGGGGGGCATGGCGCTTATCCTTCCTGACCGGGTGACAGGAGGGTTTTGAACGGCAGCGCCAGTGGCCGGTGCGAGGGATGCGTGAGCGGCACATGCCCCGGTGCGCCCGGTGGCTCTATTTCCGCCTGACGGAAGTCAAACACCCGCAGCATGGTCAACTGGTTCAGCCGGGCGAAAGGCTGCACAACCGGTGTGCCGGGATGGGTGTAGTGCACCGTGCCCACGGGAATACCGGCCGGGAAAGCCCCGGCCTGATCGCCGGTTACCACCCGCTCGCCCTCAAGCGGGCGGGTATCCTGCGGGTAGTAGAGCAGGCGCGGTGTTTCGCTGTTATCCCCCACCATAATGGCCGGTGCATGGCTGGATTCGAGCATGACGGGCAGCCTGCTGGAAATATCGGTAATCAGCAGCACACGCGCCGCATGGGGGCCGACTTCCGTAACCCGCCCCGCAAGGCCATTGGCGGCCAGCGCGACGTTGCCGGTCTGGATACCGCTTTGCGTGCCAGCCACCAGCAGCACCGCGCGGGCATAAATTCCCCCGCTATCCGCCACGACCCGGCCTGTGACAAACGAGGGAACAGGCTCCGGCACCCAGTGCAGTTCGGTTTTGAGCGCATCGTTTTCGCGCGCGAGGGACACCGCAACATCATACCAGCGGCGCAGCGTGGCGTTTTCCGCCTCAAGTCGGCTGTTTTCCTCGCTCAGATGGCGTGCCTGACGAATACCGTTGCTGACATCGGCCACACCCGCGCGGGCATGGGATACCATGTTCCATAGGGGGGCCAGCGTACCGGCTACAGCCATGCGGGCTTTTTCAGTCGCGCGTTTTTCCACCTGCCCGGCGATCATGACTCCCACAGACAGGAGCAGCAACGCTGGTAATACCAGCTTGCCCAGAGCCTGTCTGACCTGAATGGAAACCGGGAGCATGGAAAACGGGGATCCCTGTCTTGTGGCTGTGGCCTTTCACCCTTACGCGGCAGAAAACCTGCCGCGTTGCGCGGGGTGGGGTCAGTACATGGTGGTTAGCACGTCGCGCAGGCGCTTCATTTCTTCAAGCGCGCGACCGGTGCCCATAGCCACGCAGGACAGGGCATCTTCCGCCACGGTTACGGGCAGGCCGGTGGTCAGGCGCAGCACATCGGCCAAGCGGTACAGTAGCGCGCCGCCGCCGGTCAGAACAATGCCCTTGTCCACAATATCGGCCGCGAGTTCGGGCGGCGTGTTTTCCAGCGTGACAGTCACCGCATCGATAATCTGGCTGATGGGCTCCATCAGGCTTTCCGCGATCTGCGCCTGCGAAACCGGCACTTCACGCGGGACACCGTTGATCAGGTCGCGTCCTTTGACATCCTGCCAAGGGCCTTGGCCTTCGCTTTCGTCAGGGATCATGGCCGAGCCGATGCTGATCTTGATACGCTCGGCAGAGCTTTCACCAATCAGCAGGTTATGTGCGCGGCGGATGTAGGAGATGATGGCTTCATCCATCTTGTCCCCGCCCACGCGCACCGAGCGTGCGTACACAATGCCGCCCAGCGAGATCACGGCCACTTCCGTTGTGCCGCCACCGATATCGACAATCATGCTGCCTGAAGGCTCGGTCACGGGCAGGCCCGCGCCAATGGCGGCGGCCATGGGTTCTTCAATCAGGAAAACCCGGCGCGCACCGGCACTTTCGGCACTTTCCTGAATGGCGCGGCGTTCGACAGCGGTGGAGCCGGAAGGCACGCAGACGATAATCTGCGGGCTGGCAAAGGCCCGGCGGTTATGCACCTTGCGGATGAAGTGCTTGATCATCTCGCCAGCCACGTCAAAATCCGCGATCACGCCATCGCGCATGGGGCGGATAGCCGAAATATTGCCCGGCGTGCGCCCCACCATCTGCTTGGCTTCCTCACCCACCGCCAGAAGCTGCTTTTTGCCACGGGACTCGGCAATGGCCACAACGGACGGTTCGTTCAGAACAATGCCGCGCCCCTTGACGTAAACAAGGGTGTTGGCGGTACCCAGATCAATAGCCATGTCGGCGGACATAAGACCGAGCAGACGAGAAAACATCCAGGACTCCAGGTTCGGGCGCAGGGTGTGGGGCGCAACCACGGACTATCGGGGCCGTTTCATGGTTGCGCGGGAATATTCATGTTCCGATTACCGGGGTGCGGCGGCGCAGACAAGGGCGCAGGGCCGCGCGCATGCGAAAAAACCGGCACGGCGCACAGCCTGTACCGGTTTTTTGACAGCAATGTCCACCGGCCTCGCCTGTTGGTGGCTTTCAGGCCGGGTTGGCGGGGGGGCCGGAAGGCTGGCGCCCCGTGCCGGGTGTCAGACGCTCAGGGCTTCAGGCTCTGTGCGGGCGCGTTTGACCAGCAGCTTGTTGAGCGCATGCACATAGGCCCGCACGGCAGAGACAACCGTATCCGCATCAGCTCCCTGACCATCCACCAGCTTGCCGGCTTCTTCCAGCCGCACGGTGGTGCGGGCCTGCGCGTCCGTGCCTTCGGTTACGGCCGCGACAGAGAACAGCGCCAGACGGGCATCATGGGCAAAAGCCGCGCGCAGGGCGTTGAAGGCGGCATCCACCGGGCCGTTGCCCGTAGCACTGGCATGGGCGGGCTTGCCGTCCACGCTCAGATCCAGTTCCACCTCGGAGGGCTGGCCGGAGACAGAGCGCAGGCTCAGGCTGACAAAGCGGATATGGTCGTGATCGCGGGCCTCGTCATCCACCAGTGCCACGATGTCGTCGTCGTAAACGACCTTCTTGCGGTCAGCCAGATCCTTGAAGCGGGCAAAAGCGTCGTTCAGGCGCTCGTCATCCATGTTGTCGTAACCCAGCGCGCGCAGCTTGTCGCGGAAGGCGGCCCGGCCAGAATGTTTGCCCATGACCAGCGCCGAGCGGGTCCAGCCCACGCTTTCGGGGGTCATGATCTCGTAGGTGGCGGCGTTTTTCAGTACGCCATCCTGATGGATACCGCTTTCATGGGCAAAGGCGTTGCGCCCGACAATGGCCTTGTTGGGCTGCACATCAAAGCTGGTGATGGTGGCCAGCATGCGCGAGACCTTCAGCAGGCCAGTGGTGTTGATACCGGTGGTGAAGGGGTACTGGTCGTTGCGCGTGCGCAGCGCCATCACGATTTCTTCCAGCGCCGCATTGCCTGCGCGCTCGCCAATCCCGTTGATGGTGCATTCCACCTGCCGCGCCCCGCCCCGGATCGAGGCCAGCGTGTTGGCGACACCCAGCCCCAGATCGTTGTGGTTATGGGCCGAAAAAATGACCTCATGCGCACCGGGCACGCGCTCACGCAGCATGGAAAAGATTTTTTCCATGTCTTCGGGGGTGGCGTAGCCCACGGTATCGGGAATGTTGATGGTGGTGGCACCAGCCTTGATGGCGGCCTCCACACAGCGGCACAGGAAATCCGGCTCGGTGCGTGAGCCGTCCTCGGCTGACCATTCCACGTCATCGGTCAGGTTGCGGGCCGCGCGGTTGCCCGAGGTAATCAGCTCCAGAACCGTTTCGGGCTCCATCCGCAGCTTGTATTTCATGTGCAGCGGCGAGGTGGAAATGAAGTTGTGAATGCGCTTGCGCTCGGCCGGGGCCAGTGCTTCGCCTGCGGCGGCAATGTCACGCGCGCCGCCGCTACGGGCCAGTGCGCAGATAACAGCGCCCTTGGTGTTGCGGGCGATTTCGTTGACGGACTCGAAATCCCCCTTCGAGGCCACGGGAAACCCGGCCTCGATCACATCCACGCCCAGTGTGGCCAGTGCTTCGGCCATGCGCAGCTTTTCAGCCAGGTTCATGGAAAAGCCGGGCGACTGTTCGCCATCGCGCAGCGTGGTGTCGAAAATAATGACGCGATCGGCGGCCATGCGACCGAAGGAAGGATGCGTGAAGCTGGTCTGGTCAGCAGACATGGATATGTTCCTGATTTATCGTATCTGGCGCACTGGGCTGTGTGGCCCTGCGTTGCTCAGCCCGCGTGCGGGCGCTTATGCGGTTTTACCCCTGGGCGCGGCGGCGCGCGGCCACCCGGATCGCTCAGGGGCCGGTAAGTCGAAGGAGCAGATCCAGACGGAAGGGCGCACGGCTCCGGCCCGCGCAGGCGCGGTCATTCCAGACTTCGGAGAAGGAGCGGTGGCGAATCATGCTCGTCACAATACAGGGCCGCCCTGCAAACGCAACCATAAAACGCCCTGCTCTGCCCCATGCCCTGCATTGAGGCTTTTGCATTGTGGCGCGGGGTTTATGCCGCGCTGTATGTGCAGGGGGCAGGCCATTTTCAGGCCCGGCGCAGGCTGTGTAGCACAAACAGCATTACGCCCAGCAGCACGGCGGCAAAGGTCTGATGCACAGCGCCCGCCCAGACCGGCACCACCAGCAGCAGGGTGGTAACACCCAGCGCGTACTGGATCAGCACCGCCCAGCCCAGCAGGATCAGGCTGTTCTGCGCACGCTGTCCCAGCCCGCGCGTGCGCAGCCCCACCAGCAGCACGGCGCCGATGGTCAGGGCGGTCAGGGTGGCCAGCAACCGGTGGTCGAACTGCACCGCCGCCTTGTTGACAAACCAGTTGAGCCAGAAGGGAGAAAGCTGGGCGTAGCCGGTGGGGATCAGGTGTCCGTCCATCAGCGGAAAGGTGTTGAACAGAAAGCCCGCATGGGTGCCAGCCGTAAAGCCGCCCGCAATGATGGTCAGGCACACAAGCCCCGTAGCGCAGAAAGCCAGCGCGCGCACGGCGCGGGTATTGGGGGCTGCCGTGGTTGCCGTGTTTTCAGGCGTGGGCCAGCGGATGGAAAAAGCCGTCCACAGGATCGCGGCATACAGGATAAGGGCGGCGCTCAGGTGCAGCACCAGTCGCACAGGCTCAACCGCCGTGCTGTCGGGGCGAAAACCGGAGGCAACCATGAACCAGCCAATCGCGCCCTGAAGCCCGCCAAGGACAAAAAACACGAACAGCCGTACCGCCAGTGCGCGCGTAATCATGCCGCGCACCGTAAACCACAGCAGCGGCAGCAGCAGGGTCAGCCCCATCAGGCGGCCCCAGAAACGGTGTGTCCACTCAGCCCAGAAAATTTTCTGGAATCCCGCCAGCCCGAAGCCTTCATGCTGAAGGTGGTATTGCGGAATGGTCTGATACAGTGCGAACAGCCTTTCCCATTCAGCATGTGAAAGCGGGGGAATAATGCCGCTCACGGGTTGCCAGTCCATGATGGACAGGCCCGAACCCGTCAGCCGCGTGACCCCGCCAATGGCGATCATGCCCAGCAGCATGAAGCACAGCGCGAACAGCCAGCCCGAAACCAGACGGCGGCTGGCGTCTGTCATGGTGCCGCGCGGGGGGGCTTTGTCCGGGTTTGCGGGTGGGGTTGGCTGTGTGGGCATGGCGTGTCGTTCCGTGGCTGGGCAGGGTGCCGGGGCAGCGGCTGCCGTGTTGCTGTGCCGGGTTTACAGCCTGCTTGCGGGGGGCTGCAAGAAGATGGTAGCGCCACGGGGGTATGGATACTCTCCCGCCCTCATCTACCCCGCCTGTGGCAGGTGGCCTGTGGCCTCTGGTTCGGCCGTTTGTGCGCCCTTTTCTAATGCTGGCCCTGCTGGCGGCGGGGGCTGTGTGGCTGCGCCATGCGCTCTGGCTGGATCAGATGCTGCATGGCGCGGGCGTACTCCGTGAAGGGGCGTGGGGGCGGCTGGTTTTTGTGGCGGGGGCGGGGCTGTGGTGCGCCTTTGGCCTGCCAAGGCAGGTGGCGGCATTTGCCGCCGGGCTGGCCTATGGCGCGCTCGAAGGGCTGGCGCTGATTACCGTGGCTTCGGCTTTGGGGAGCCTGTGCGGGTTTTACTGGGCGCGCTGGGCCGGGCAGGGCCGTGTGTTACGGGCGGGTGCGGGGCGGCTTGGGCAGTCTCTTGCCCGGCTGGACGGGGTTCTGACGGGCCAGCCTTTCCTGAGTGTGCTGACCCTGCGCCTGTTGCCTGTGGGGTCGGCTCTTTTGCTCAATTTGCTGTGCGGGCTGTCGGGCATGGGGGTATGGCCATTTTTTTTGGCCACGGTGCTGGGTGGTCTGCCTCAGAATGCTATGGCAGCCCTGCTGGGGGCCGGGGCTGGTGTAGGGGCTGTGTGGCAGTATGCCGCCGCCGCCGCCCTGTTTGTGCTGTCCGGAGCACTAGGTGTGTGGTTGTGGCGGCATAGCCGTGTGGCGGCTCCCTGAGCGGGGTTTGCGCACCCCTGCCACGGTGTTATCGGGGTGGGCCGAAAGACGCCTATGCGTTCGCGGGGCTTGACGGAATGACGCACCGGCGCAAAGTCGGTGCAGGGACAGACAGGGAGCATGCCTGACATGCCAAGGCATCCGGCAAGACGGGCCCACGCGCTGGCGCTGATCGGGGCGGGACTGCTGATCGTGACCTTCGGCGCGATGGGTATTGAACTCGGTAACGAAATGGCCCGGCACGGTGCGCTGGATCGTGAAAGCACGTCGGCGGGCAGCTATCTGCGCGGCCTGCACCACGCCACCAGTGATGCGCGTATCTGCCATTACGCATGGGAAGCCCACCATCGGGATGAAGATGCCGCCTGCTACGCGCAGGCCATCGGGCAGCTTACTGATAGTCTGGGTGGATTCGCGGCGTTTCGTGCTGTGCAGCAGCGCGAACAGGCCGGGCGGAACGAACCGCTTGATGCGGTGCAGACCCAGCTTTCGGATATCGCCACATGGGCGCCCACCGCCGATCGTATGCCCATCGGGGGTGAGCAGGCGCTGGCCGGGCTGGATCAGAATCTGGCGGTGCTGAGCCGCGCCAGCACGCTCGATCAGGCCGACCGTGTGGCCGACATGCTCCGCAATACAAGCTGGCAGCGCAGGCTGGCACTGCTGGGTATCCTGACAGGTGTTTTCAGCCTGATTTCATCGGGCTGGGTGCTGGATCGTTCCTCGCTGGCGGCAGCACGGGCCGAGGCTTCCTCGCGTGATCTCGCGCTCCGCCTGCGGGCAACGCTGGACAGCCTGAGCCTTGGTGTGGCGGTGTTCGGGGCCGATGGCCGCCTGTGGCACTGGAACGAGCAGCTTGCTGTCGTGCTGGGGCTGGAAAAGGATTTTCTGCGCACTGGCCTGCCTTACAATACGCTCAGCGCCGTGCTGGTGGTGGATGGCGTGCCCCTGCTGGAACCGATCGAGCATGTGGAGGCCAGTCTGGCCCGCGCCGAGCCAGACCCCCCGGTGGTGGTGGAGTGTCAGGGCACGAACGGGGCGGATCTGGAACTGTGCCGTACGGTGTTTTTCGCGCCCGATGGGGCGGCGGAGCAGCGTGGTTTTGTGCTGACGGCGGCCGATATTACCATGCGCCTGCGCAGCGAGCGAGCTCTGGGCGAGGCGCAGAAACTGCGTGCGCTGGGGCAGTTGACCGCAGGGATAGCGCATGACTTCAAAAACCTGCTGACTGTCATTCTGGGCAATCTGGAACTGGCAGCAGAATATGACCAGCCCGATCAGGCCGAGCAGCGGCAGGAATACCTGTCCGCCGCCGCCCATGCCGGGCACCGCTCCGAAGCGCTGACAGGCCAGCTTCTGTCCTTCATGCGCAGGCAGTCCGGCTCGCCGGGCTGTCTGTATCTGGGCAAGCTGTTTGCGGTGCTGGGGGGGCTGCTGGGCCGCGTGATCGGGCCACGCATTGTAGTGGAATGCGACCATGTAATGGATGTGTGGCCGGTCTGTGTTGATGCAGCACAGCTTGAAAGCGCCATCCTTAATCTGGCGATCAATGCGCGTGATGCCATGCCCTCGGGCGGGAGCCTGCGGATTATCGCGCGTAATGTCACGTTCTCGGTCAATGCCGACCTGATGAGCCTGCCGGTGGAAGAAGGCCGGGCCATGCGCGTGGTGTCCGAGGCAACACCCCTGCCCGCAGGCGACTGGGTGCGGCTGGATGTGATCGACAGCGGCTCGGGCATGACGCGCGATGTCATGGATCGTCTGTTTGAACCCTTTTTTACCACCAAGCGCGAAGGGGCGGGCACCGGGCTGGGTCTGGCTATGGTTCTGGCCTTTTCGCAGCAGGCGCATGGGCGTGTCATGGTGGCGACAGGGCGGGGGATCGGCACGGAGGTTTCGCTCTGGTTGCCGCGTGGGCTGGCCGGTGCTGCCGAGGCTGCGCGTGCCGAGGCATCGGCCCCGGTGGGTGAGGCGCATGGCGCTCTGGCCCGTGCCGAGCTGACCAGTGCCGGGCAGACCGAAACCACACGGGCCGGAGGGGCGCTGCCGCCGCCACCGCCGCAGGCAGAACGTGGCCTGCCCATGGGCCGCCCTGCTGCCCCGCAGTCCGCGTCCCGCCCCGAGCCGACCCGCAGCCTTCAGGTGCTGGTGGTGGAGGATGATGCGGTTATCCGTGACATTGTGGTGACAATCCTTGGCATGGCCGGGCATCGCGTGTTCGAGGCAGGCGATGGTGAGCAGGCATTTGATGTGGCCGCCAGTGTCGAAGGCGGGCTGGATCTGTTGGTAACGGATATTCAGCTTCCCGGCCCGCTGGATGGTGTCACGCTCTCACGTGTGCTGGCCGAGCGTTATACGGGGCTGGCGGTTGTGTATATGTCGGGCGAACTGACGGCGGATTCTCCCCCCCCGCGTGGAGGCGTTGAAACCGCCTGCCTGCTGGCCAAGCCCTTCCGGCGTGATGGGCTGATGCAGGCTGTCAGCATTGCACTGGATGCGCGCGCGGGAAGCTGAACCGCGTGGCACCCTTGCGGAATACCCCCGTGCGGGATACAGCGTTGCGGCCTTGCCGGTGGCGGGCAGGAATGAACATGACGCCCTCTTGTGGGCCGCAGGGATAAAGGGTTGCGACAGACCATGACGGTACGCGAAGAGATCGATCTCAAGAGCTTCATTCGGCATATTCCGGATTTTCCCAAGCCGGGTATTCTCTTTTACGATATTTCGACCCTGATGCGTAACCCGGACGCATGGCAGATGGCCATGGGCCGTCTGGCGCGCCAGGTTGCTCCCCTGCGCCCCGATGTGCTGGCAGCGGTTGAATCACGCGGGTTCCTGACGGCTGCGCCGCTGGCCGACCGTCTGGGCTGCGGCATGCTGATGCTGCGCAAGCGTGGCAAGCTGCCGGGTAAAACCGTCTCGCATACCTATGATCTGGAATACGGTTCCGACACGCTGGAAATTCAGGAAGACGCCGTGTTGCCCGGCCAGCGCGTTGTGATTATGGATGACCTGCTCGCAACCGGCGGCACGCTTTCGGCCTCTGCCACGCTGCTGCGCAAGGCGGGTGCCAATGTTGTTGGGGCTTCGGTGCTGATGGAACTGACCGGGCTTGGTGGCCGTGCGCGCATGGATGGCGTGCCTGTCACCACCCTGATGTCCTACGAAGACTGATACCAGACAGGGGAGGCCGGTTGGGGTGCTGGCCTTCCTGAACGGCTCTGCATAACGGTCTCTCGAGGATGTTCCTTGCGGAGCATACCTGCCGTGCATACGCTTTTGCCCCGCTCTGAGGTAAAAGACCAGCATGGCATCTTCCACCCCGACTGACCCGGCCAGCCCACAGGAGACTGGCTTTCCTCGCTCAGTGGGGCGGTTCTTTCAGGCGGTCGCGCTTATTGTCCGTCAGGCTCTGACGGGTGGTGGCGCGCCACGCAGGCTTGATGGCCTGCGCTGGCTGTATGCGCCTGATGCGCTGGCGTTTGGCTACGCGCTGCGCACCACCATTTCCTCATTGATTGCCCTTGGCATCGCCCTGTGGTGGGAACTGGGCAGCCCGCAATGGGCGGCGCTTACGGTGTGGATGGTCGCGCAGGGTACGCGCGGCAAATCCATTGCCAAGGCACGCTGGCACATGTTCGGCATGGTGGTGGGGATTCTTTGTGCCTTTGTGCTGGTGGGCTGCATGCCGCAGTCACCGTTACTTTATATTTTCTGGGTTGCGGTGGGGATCGGGCTTTTCTGCTTTATCGGTACCCTGCTGCCCGGCCCGGCCACCATGACCAATTATCGTATTCATGGCATGCGGGCCTCGGGGTTTACTTACGCCATTATCGCGCTGGATGGCGCTGCCGCCCCGGATCAGATTTTCCAGATTGCTATGGCGCGCGCCACCTATATTACGCTGGGCATTGTGGTGGAGACCACCATCTCCTCGTTGTTTCAGTATCAGCTTGGCTCACGCGCAAGAAACCGGCTGGCGGCCAATTTTGTCGAAGCGCTCAAGGGAGCTGTTCCCGCCCTGCGTAGCCTGCTTGCGGGGGATCGTCGGGCTGTTCTGTCCTCGCCGGGTGTATTTTCCACCATCGCCACCATGAGCGATCAGGTGGAGTTTGCCGAAATTGAAATGGGCACCCATCAGCACGAGGGCGATCATGCCCGTGCGGCGCTGGCCGCCATTACGGTGCTGATGTCACGCGGGCTGGAACTGGGCACGCTTATTAACGTGCCGCATAGCGATGGGCCGGATTACCAACAACTGGCGGCCCGCACCGCCAGTTTTCTTAACGATCTTCCCACCCGGCTGGAAGGTGAGCAGCCGATCAACCCGGTGCTGGCTGATCTGGCGCACCTGCGTGCGGATAGTCGGCAACTGGCCACCGCCTGCCTTGAGCGCGAAATGGTGGCCGCAACCCATCCTCCGGTTGATCTGGCGCTTGAGGTGGGGCTGTCGCGGCAGGGGCAGGTATTGCACAAGCTGTCAGCCCTGCTGGATGAACTGTCGCTTGCGATAGAACAGTTTGAAATGAGCCGCAGCACCCAGCCGCATGATCAGTTTCATTATCCCATGCGCTCTTATCGTGACTGGCGCATGGCGTTTTACAATAGCCTGCGTGCCAGCGTGACGATTTTCTGTGCGGGCCTGATCTGGATTGCTACCGCCTGGCCCGATGGCCTGTTTTTCATGATGTTTGTGGCCATTGTCTGCGCATTGTTCTCAACGTTGGAAAAACCGGCGCTAGCGACACAGTCTTTTCTGCACGGCACAATCTGCGTCATTGGTCTGTGCTGTGCGCTGGATCTGTGGGTTATGGCGCGGCCCTCGGTTTATGAAACACTGGCGCTGGTGCTGGCCGTGCCCATGCTGGTGGGGGGCATGGCGTTTGCCTGGGCGCCGCTTGCTCTGGCGGCTGTAGCGTACAACCTGTTTCTGCCTATTCTGGTCAGCCCTATGAACGAGGGACGGCTGGATGAAATCATGTATTTCAACACCGCCTTGCCGCTATTTTTGGCGATGATGTTCTGCATGTGGATGTACCGCATCTTCCTGCCGGTTGATCCCAATGGCCTGCGGTGGGACATGCGTGTGGATATTCTGCGCCGTCTGCGCAGGCAGGCGGGTTCTGCCCGCCCGATGTCCGCACCCGAGGTTATCGGGCGCAATGTGGAAGGCTTTGTCCGGTTGTCTGGCATGGGAGCTGATAATGCTTTTGTGCTGGAGCGTTATCTGGGTGGGGTGCTGTCCAGCATGACCATCGAACTCAACCTGCTACGCCTGCGGAGTATTCTCGAACGCGGTGCGCTGCCCGATGACGCCAACCGGCCAATCCGGCTTATGATGGCGCGCATGCATCGTTTTTCTGGACGTTATGGTGGGCAGTATGGTCGCACCGCCAGAGCGGCGGGCGAGGCTGTGGCGCATCTGGCGTTGCTGGAGCGCTCGGAAACCAATCTGTCTGTGCGGGTTGAAATGCTCAGCGCATTGGCCAGCCTGCGCGTGATCGAGGCAGAACTCCGCGAGAATGAAGCCTTCTTTGATGCGTCCAACCCGTATCTGGATGGCGCTTTTTCCTGAATAATCGCTCAGTCAGGCTTGGCCCCATCCTGCGCTTAACACGCAGGGCAGGGTGGGGCTGCCCCTAATCCAGTGCCGCCTGCACGGCTTGGCGCAAAGCCGGAATGACCTGTGCACGAAACGCCGGGGTGCGCCGCTCCCACTGGCCTGTCCGCCATGAGGGATGGGGCAGCGGGAAGAAGCGCGGCAGGTAACGTTCGAAATCCAGCGTACGTTCAAAAACGCTGCCCTTGCCGAGCACATGGTTCTGGGCAAACCCGCCAACCAGCAGGGTCAGGCGGATATTGGGCAATTGCGCCAGCAGCCGGGCGCGCCACAGGGCCGCACAGGCAGGTGGAGGTGGTTTATCGCCCCCTTTTGCCTGCACACCGGGATAGCAGAAAGCCATGGGAACAAGGGCCACGCGGCTCTTATCGTAAAAAACATCCCGCTCCATGCCCAGCCATTCCCGCAGGCGGTCCCCCGAAGCATCGTTGAAGGAAATCCCGGTTTCATGCACCCGTGTGCCCGGTGCCTGACTGGCAATCAGCAGGCGTGCGCGTGTGTCTGCATGCACAACGGGCCGAGGTGTGAAGGGCAGGCTATCCGCGCAATGGGTGCAGGCGCGAATGGCGGTTAAAAGCCCGTCGAGCGGCTCTGTTCCGGCTGTGGTGCCCTGCGGGTCTTGCTCGCAGGCTTCAGGCGTGACGATCATGATGGAGAGATATGTGCAGGCGGTTGGAGCCGTGCAATGGGCGGCCTGCTGCGCCCATAAAAAAACACCGCAACGTTGCCGCTGCGGTGTTTTTCAAAACCCGCCCGGTCAGGGGCGAACCCATGACCGGGAAGGGGGAGGATGCGTGCCTTACTGGGCTGCGTCCACACCCGCATGGGTCTGCGGAGCGAAGGTCCAGCCTGCGCCATAAGGCTGCGGCATGAACAGGCCCCAGGTTGCCGTAGCCGCCGTGGCGTTAGCCCAGCCTTCGGTCGGGATCGGTGCGTTATCCAGACGCAGGTGCTGGATATCGGCCGCCGTTACGTTGGCAGGAGCCTTGTTGCCCCAGGCGGAGCGGATGAAGTTGACCACATCAGCAATCTGCTGATCGGACAGGATGGTCTTGTAACCCGGCATGGCCACAGCCGAAGGCGCCCAGTTGGTGGGCGGCAGCACGCCACCAGCCACCACGATATGGGCAACCGATGTCGGGTTGTCGGTTACGACAACAGGGTTGCCTGCCAGCGGCGGGAACATACGGGCGACACCACCACCATCGTTACGGTGACAGGCCGAGCACTGATCCAGATAGATCTTGGCGCCAGCATTGTCGGCCACGCTGTTGGAATCCAGCGCCTGAGCGGTGGAGGCATCATACGTGTAGTCACCACGCGACGGGGGTACCGGCGGCATGGACTTCAGGTATTTTGCAATGGCGTGCAGATCGGCGTCAGTGAAGTACTGCGTGCTCCAGCCCACCACGTCAGCCATACCACCGAACACGGCGGAGTGGTCTGTACGGCCAGACTTCAGGAACGTGTACAGGTCATCTTCAGACCAGCGACCAACACCCACAACGGGGTCGTTGCGCAGGCTGGGCGCGATCCAGTTGTCGATGACACCGCCGCCACCCAGGAAGTCCGGGCCGCCTGCTGCATCAAACGCTTTTTCCTGCATGGCGAAACCACGCGGGGTATGGCAGGCGCCGCAATGGCCAGCGCCGGTTACCAGATATTCGCCACGGGCGATTTCCGGGTCGGTGCCGGGGGCCGGGGTAAAGGCCTTGGGCGCCGGGGCGAACATGGTGCGCCAGATGCTCAGCGGCCAGCGCATGGACAGCGGCCAGGTGATGTCCGCTTCCTGATTCTTCTGCGGAACCGCTGCCACGCCGTGCATGAAATACGCATACAGGGCTTTGATGTCTTCAGGCGTCATGCGCGAGAAGGAGGGGTACGGCATGGCCGGATACAGCGTGCTGCCATCCTTACGTACGCCATGACGAACCGCTTCATCGAATTCCTGAAGCGTATAGGTGCCGATCCCGTAGGTGGGATCGGGCGTGATGTTGGTCGAGTAGATCGTGCCGATGGGCGTCTTGATCGACAGCCCACCTGCGAATTTCTGACCGTTCAGGGCCGTGTGACAGGCCACGCAGTCACCAAGACGCGCGACATATTCACCCTGTTTGATCAGGTCTGCATCAGCCTCCTGAGCATGAGCCAGGGACGTGCCTGCCAGAAGCCCGACAGTGACCGCTCCGAGAGCGGCTTTTAGTCTGTTCATCATCATGTTTACCACTGTATTGCCTGAGTGCCGAATGACGTCATGACTGCCGGGTTATTGGGGCGCAATGCCAATGACCGGCTCCTGCGGTGTTCCGCTGGCGTTCTTACGAGCGTCAACTTCGCGCTGGTACGTATCGTTCGCACGCTTGATCAGGTACTGACGGATTGATTCAATCTGGTCAGGTGTCATGCTGGTGTCGAAGCGATCCATGCCATAGGCAGTGAGAGCGCCGCGGCCTACAACGTTGTAGAACGCATCCTTGTGGCGGATGGAGCCGGACCAACGCAGGTCGGGCAGCATACCGGCACCTTCGCCATTATCGCCATGGCAGGTCTGGCAGTAGGTCTGGTACTCGAAGTACCCTTTGTCTACGACCTTGTTGTCGTATTCGGCAGGCGGCTTAACGGGCAGGAAGCCCAGGCTGTTCATTTCAGGCAGGGAAGCCTTGCCGTCGAGCGAGAACACAGCCACGAAAGAGTGGTTGACCGTCCAGCCCGAGGTGCGGCCCATGCCGCCCATGGAAATGGGGTAAATACCGCCCCAGCCCACTTCAACCGCAACATACTGCTTGCCGTTCACGCTGTAGGTGATGGGCGAGGCAATGATGCCGCTCTGTGCGTTGAATTTGAACAGGTCGGAACCGTTGGTGGCGTCGTAGGCGTGGAATTCGCCATTGGCCAGACCCTGGAAGAGCAGGTCGCCGCCGGTGGCCAGCACGCCGCCGTTCCACGGACCCTTGTGGTCGATCTGCCACACGGTCTGCATCTTCACCGGATCCCAGGCCAGCACTTCGCCGTGCAGGTCTTTCAGGTAGGCCGAGCGGGCTTCCGCGTTGTCGGGCAGGCCGGTCTTGGTCATGTCCAGACCGAGGTTCCAGGAGTCCGGGTGAGCCTTGAAGCCGCCGGTCTGGTTCTTGTAGCCGAACGGAATCTGGTGCGCGGGCAGGTAGATCAGGTGCGTGCGGGGGCTGTAAGCCATCGCCATGAAGTTATGCGCACCCAGCGGGCCGGGAATGCCGTACCAGAAGTTGCCGTTAAGCGTCCACAGACCTTCGGGGTTGTAGATCGGGCGACCGGTCAGCGGGTCGAGGCCGCTGGCCCAGTTCTCGTAGGTGTAGTTACGACCTGCGAGGAATTCACCCGTCTTGGCGTCGATGATGTACAGGAAGCCGTTCTTGGGTGCATGCACGATCACGCGGCGGGTTTCACCGTTGATGGGCATGTCGATGGTCATGATCTGCTGGACTGACGTGTAGTCCCACTGATCCATCGGCGTTTCCTGGAAGTGCCAGACGTATTCGCCGGTTTCAGGCTTGAGCGCGACAATGCTACCCAGGAACAGGTTGCTGCCCATGCCGCCGGAGCGGTACTTGTAGTTCCAGGGAGAGCCGTTACCCACGCCCAGATAGACCAGATCGGCCACCGGATCATACATGATGGAGTCCCAGACGGTGCCGCCACCGCCCTGCTGCACCCATGCGCCGTTGGGGCCCCAGGTCTTGTAGGCCTTGTCCATCAGTACCTTGTCGGACACGGCATGGTCAGGCTGGTTCTTGTTGTTGGGAACCGTATAGAAGCGCCACTTCAGCTTGCCGGTTTCGGCATCGAAAGCAGACACGAAACCACGAGCGCCGAATTCCGCGCCGCCATTGCCGATCAGCACCAGACCCTTGACCACGCGCACTGCGCCATCAACGGTGTAGGAACGCTGCTTGCCCAGAGAGGCCTCGGGCGGAATGGTGTTGACTTCCCAGACCTTCTTGCCGGTCTTGGCGTCCAGAGCGATCATACGACCGTCGAACGTGCCGAAGAAGACCTTGCCGTTCCAGTAGCCAGCACCGCGGTTTACGGTGTCACAGCAGCCTTTGTCGGCAATGTTGCCGGGTACCTGCGGGTCGTATTCCCACAGCAGCTTGCCGGTTGCTGCGTCCAGAGCTTTCATCTTGGACCAGTTGGTGGTGGCATACATGATGCCGTCCACGACCAGCGGCGTGCCTTCCTGGCCGCGGTTGGTATCGAAATTGTAATACCAGGCCAGTTTCAGGTTGCCGACATTGGCGCGGGTAATCTGGTCCAGCGGGCTGTAGCGCTGCTCGCTATAGGTACGGCCATAAGTCAGCCAGTTTTCGGGATGCTCATCCGCGTGAATGATGGCTTCCCCCGTGTCGCCCAGGGTATCGGCGTGTGCAGGGAAGGCCACACAGGGCAAGGCAGCGGCGCAGAGTGTTCCGGCCGCGAGAATTCCTTGCAGCGAACGTCTCTTGGCGGAGGCGGGGCGGGTCATGCGTTCATGTCCTCGACTGGTGTAAAGGTGAGGAAAAAATAATAGCCGGTGGTCCGGTTTCTGACACATCAGCCAAGGCGTGAGCGGGATGTCAATCACGCGCCGCGAATAGCTGCCCTTTCCGGTGCGGATAATTTGCAGGCCTTACAGGGCAGTAGGCACATGACGGCGGCGTGAGGCGGTGGTGCCCGGCACAGCGGCCTGAGTGTTATAACAATTCTGGATCAGGTCTGAAACAGTTCGTGAAAGGGTAGTCAGCTTCCTTTTCCAAGGATAGCGGATCGTGGTTTTTTCCTGAACTGAACACAGTGAATTCGTAGAGTTCCTCCTGATCGGGGCAGGTCGCATAATGAATGGACAGCCAGTGGTTAACCTCCTCCACCGGGGCTGTTGTAACGTCTGCCAGAGGGGCTGCCAGAGGGGTGCTCGGGGGGGCTGGGGCCAGTCCGGCCCGGCGTGCGGCTGAGCGGATTTTCACGGAAAGGTGATCTGCCTCCGCCCCCTCAAACAGAGCCGCCAGCAAGATTCGGTGCTGTCTTTCGAGGAGAGTGAAGCCGGTATGGCGTAGGGAGAGCGGTCGCTTCAGGCGCAGCGCCATCAGCCCGTGATCCAGCTCTTCCATGGCCGTGAGGGACGTGGCCTCCCCCAGCGTAATCAGTGGCAGCGCCAGAACAGGGGCGGGGAGCCACTCTCCAGATGGGAAAAAGCCCTGTAACGTGCGGAAAAACCGTGTCATTTCGGGAGGAATGGCAAGACCTGCGATCAGGAACATGGCAACACCGTGGGGCTGAAAGGGGTTTGCGGTACGGAGTATCGCGCCGGGCGGCGGGGCCATTTCGGCCTTAATGTTATGCCATACACGCTTCCCACCCTTGACGTGGGGGAAATGCAACCACAATTATAATTCGACCCGGCAAGTCCGGTATCAAGGAGAGTGCACCATGTCGTTTAGTCGGGATTACCGTTCCCCTGCCTCAGCATCGGGATGGAACGCGCAGGCCAGCGTGGATGCCGGACTGCGATCCTATATGCTGCGTGTCTATAACTGGATGGCGTCCGGTCTGCTGCTGACCGGCATCGTGGCTTATCTGATTGCCAATACGACCCTCAGCGGCCTGTTTTTTCAGCAGGTGATGGTGTCTTCAGGCGCACTGATGTTGCGGCCGACCCTCCTTGGTGATCTGGCCATGCTGTCGCCGCTGGCGTTCGTGCTGGTGATGTCTTTTGGCATCAACCGCCTTTCGCTTCAGGGTGCACAGGCTCTGTTCTGGGCGTTTGCCGCTGCTATGGGGGCGAGTCTGGCCAGCATTTTTGCGGTCTATACCGGCACGTCCATCATGCGCGTCTTTCTGGTGACATCGTGCATGTTCGCCGCCACTTCGCTGTGGGGTTACACGACCAAGGCCAATCTGGTGCGCTTCAGCTCCTTTCTGATGATGGGCCTGCTGGGCCTGCTCATCACCGGGCTGGTCAATCTCTTCCTGCACAGCGCCACAGTCTATTATATTTATAGCGCTGCCGGGGTGCTGATCTTCACCGCCTTCTGTGCGTTCGATGCGCAGCGTATCCGCATGACCTACATGCAGGTTGCAGCCTATGAAAGCCCGGAGATGATGGGCAAGCGCAGTGTTTATGATGCGCTTAACCTCTATCTGAACTTCATCAACCTTTTCCAGTTCCTGCTGCAGTTCATGGGCGTGCGGAACTCAGGGGACTGACTCCGCTACCAAACGCACGGCTCTTCCGTAGGAGAGAAGCAGACAACCCGGCCTTTTGAGGCCGGGTTTTTTTGTGCGCCAAGGTATGCCGGAAATGAATGCTGATATGTCCAATCAGAATGGGGAGTGGAGCGGTCCTGATGGTGGGCGTGGATGTTGTAACGAAAACGAGAGCGCGGGGGTCTGTTCGGTAATCAGAAAGATAGAGCTAATTTTTGCCATTATCTGATTTCCGGCCTGCCGGGGTGTCCCCTGATCGAGCGCGTGGGGGCAGACCGCGCCAAAGCCCCGGTCTGCCATAACAGGCGGCAAGGACTTGTGACGAAAGGCAGATGGAACTTTTCTGACGTTTGAGAATCAGCCTGTAGGGAATAAGGTGCGTCCATGGCGTTGCTGTCATGGTTCGTTCTGCCATGTCGTGTGTCCCGTTGCCTGTCTTTTGCACGGGCAGGCGGGTTTGTGGCGTGAGTAAGGGCGGAATATGTCCGTGGCGCGGTTTTTCTTGCCGTTGTCAGGCTTCTATGGCAGCAGGGCAAGAGTCTTATGAGGCTATGTTGATGTCAGAACCAAGAGGCGTGCGATGAAAAACAAGTTACTGGCGAGACTGGCGCGATTGGGCGGCCTATCGTCAGCGTTGCTGCTTGCGGGGTGTGAACTGGACGTTCTCGACCCGAAAGGCCCGGTGGGCGAGGGCGTTAAGTCCTTGATCACCACCTCCGTGATCGCGATGCTGATTGTTGTGGTGCCGACGATTATTCTGTCACTCGTGTTTGCCTGGCACTACCGCCAGTCCAACACCAGCGCGGAATACCTGCCGAAATGGAGCCACTCCAACAAGATTGAAGTGGTGATCTGGGGCGTTCCGTCCCTTATTATCCTGTTCCTGGCAGTGATCACCTATCAGACCTGTCACTCCCTCGATCCCTATAAGCCGCTTGAGGCTGAAGCCAACACCAAGCCTCTGCACGTGCAGGTGGTGGCGCTGGATTGGAAGTGGCTGTTTATCTATCCGGAGCAAGGGATTGCCACGGTCAACCAGCTGGCCATGCCGGTCAACACCCCGGTTGATTTTGACATCACTTCTGACTCCGTCATGAACTCGTTCTTCATCCCACGCCTTGGTTCCATGATTTACGCGATGGCGGGCATGCAGACCCAGCTTCACCTGATGGCCAGCGAGCCGGGTGACTTTGCTGGTGAATCCGCCAACTACAGCGGTCGCGGTTTCTCTGACATGCGGTTCCACGCCCTGGCGATGGGTAATGATGAATTCAACGCCTGGGTCGAGAAGGTTCGTTCTTCCTCTGAAGAGCTGGATGGACAGACCTACCCGAAACTGGCAGCGCCCAGCGAGGCGAACCCTGTCGAATATTTCGCGCACGTTGAACCCGGCATGTTCAACACGATCGTTGCCAAATACAACAACGGCATGATCATGGACAAAAGCACCGGCAAGATGATCCAGGTGCAGCAGTCCGCGATGTCCGACATGAATATGAAGGAATAGGATTTATGCTCGGGAGACTCTCGTTCTCGGCGCTTCCGCTGGATGTGCCAATCGTTGTGGGAACATTTATCGGCGTCTGCATCATCGGTATCGCGGTGCTGGGGCTGATTACCTATTACGGTAAATGGGGCTATTTGTGGAAAGAGTGGTTTACTTCGGTTGACCACAAGCGTCTGGCTGTCATGTACATCGTACTGGCGCTGGTAGCTCTGGCCCGCGGTTTCGCGGATGCCATCATGATGCGTACCCAGCTTGCGCTGGCCTATGCCGGTAACCCCGGCTACCTGCCGCCGCATCACTACGACCAGATCTTTTCGGCCCACGGCACGATCATGATCTTCTTCCTGGCCATGGCATTCATGACCGGTCTGTTCAACTTCATCGTGCCGCTGCAGATCGGCGCACGTGACGTGGCCTTTCCGTTCCTGAACAACCTGAGCTTCTGGATGACGGCTGCTGCATTCATTCTGGTGAACGTCTCCCTGTTCATCGGTGAGTTCTCGCAGTGCGGCTGGCTGGCTTACCCGCCTCTGTCCGAGACGCAGTTCAGCCCCGGTGTTGGCGTTGACTACTATATCTGGGCAATCCAGATCTCTGGTGTCGGCACGCTGCTGACCGGCGTGAACTTCTTCGTCACGATCGTGAAGATGCGCGCTCCGGGCATGAGCTGGATGAAAATGCCGGTGTTCACCTGGACGGCTTTCTGCTCTTCCATCCTGATCATGGTGTCGTTCCCCGTGCTGACCGTTGCGGTGGCCCTGCTGGGTCTTGACCGTTACTTCGGTATGCACTTCTTCACCAATGATGGTGGCGGCAACCAGATGATGTACCTGAACCTGATCTGGGCTTGGGGCCATCCTGAAGTTTATATTCTTGTTATTCCTGCCTTTGGTGTCTTCTCCGAAGTTGTGCCTGCTTTCTCTGGCAAGCCCCTGTTCGGTTACAACACCATGGTTTACGCGACCTGCTCCATCATGGTGCTGTCCTTCCTCGTGTGGGCGCATCACTTCTTCACGATGGGCGCTGGCCCGGACGTTAATGCTTTCTTCGGCATTGCGACCATGATCATCTCGATCCCGACTGGTGTTAAGCTCTTCAACTGGCTGTTCACCATGTATAAGGGCCGTATCCGCTTCCATGCCTGCATGTACTGGGCGGTTGGCTTTATGGTCACCTTCACCATCGGTGGTATGACCGGTGTTATGATGGCGATCCCGGGTTCCGACTTCGTGCTGCATAACAGCCTGTTCCTGATTGCCCACTTCCATAACGTGATTATCGGCGGTGTGTATTTCGGTTACATCTGCGGTATGAACTTCTGGGCTCCCAAGGTTCTGGGCTTCAAACTGAACGAAGCATGGAGCAAGCGGGCGTTCTGGCTCTGGCTGGTTGGCTTCTACTTCGCGTTCATGCCGCTGTATGTCCTCGGCTTCGAAGGCATGACCCGTCGTATGAACCACTATGACAACCCGGCCTGGTATCCTTGGATGCTGGTTGCTGAAGTTGGCGCGGTTCTGATCCTGCTTGGCATCGCCTGCCAGCTGATCCAGCTCTACGTCTCCATCCGTGACTGCAACCTGCCGGAAAACCGCGACGTTTCGGGCGACCCCTGGAATGGCCGTACGCTGGAATGGTCCACGTCTTCGCCGCCGCCTGTGTATAACTTTGCCATTGTCCCGCATGTGCATTCGATCGATGCGTTCATGCACGACAAGGAAAACGGCATTGATACGCGTCAGGCTGGTGCTCAGTATCAGGCGATCCATATGCCCAAGAACACGGTGGCAGGTGTTGCCGCTGGTCTGTTCGCTCTGATCTTCGGCTTTGCCGCGGTGTGGTATATCTGGTGGCTCGCAGTGGTCGGTCTGGTTGGCGTAATTGCCACCGTGATTGCCCGCAGCGCGAACAAGGATGTGGATTTCTACATTCCCGCCGAAGAGGTTGCCCGCATCGAAAACGAGCACACCCGTAAACTGATGGCACAGGCAGCTGAATAATGGCACACGATACAACTGTTCAGACCGCGGGCCACGACGAACACCATCACGAATCTCCGGTGGTGTTCGGGTTCTGGGTCTATCTGATGACGGACTGCATTATTTTCGGCTCGCTTTTTGCCGTCTTTGCAGTCCTGCGGAATCAGTTCAATGGCGGCCCGACCGGCCATGAACTGTTCGAGTTCGGTGGGCTTGGGCTGGAAACAGCCCTGCTCCTCGTCTCTTCCATCACCTACGGGTTTGGCATGATTGCCGCCCACAAGAACCAGATCAGTCAGGTTATTCTGTGGCTTGGTGTCACGTTCCTGCTGGGCCTGGGCTTTGTGGGTCTGGAAGTGCGTGAATTCGCACACATGATTGCCGAAGGGGCTGGCCCGGATCGCAGCGCGTTCCTGTCTGCCTTCTTCACGCTGGTTTCCACTCACGGTCTGCATGTAACATGCGGCCTGATCTGGATCCTGACGCTGATGGTTCAGCTGATGGGCACGACCGAGATCCCTGAGCGCATGATGAACAAGCTCACCTGCCTGAGCCTGTTCTGGCACTTCCTGGATATCGTGTGGATCTGCGTTTTCTCCTATGTCTATCTGGCGAGCATGATCTGATGAGCACACAAACAAACTCCTCCGGCGAAAGCCACGGCAGCGTGTCATCGTACCTGATCGGTTTCGTTCTCGCTGTTGTCCTTACGGTTCTGTCGTTCCTTGTGGTTTCGACCCACAGCCTGTCCCCCACGGGCACGCTGGCGGCTCTGTCGATGCTGGCTCTGGTTCAGGTTCTGGTGCATCTGCACTACTTCCTGCACATGGGCGGCTCTTCCGAGCAGCGCTGGAACAACATCTGCTTCGTGTTTACCGTCGCTTTCGTGACCATCCTGATCGTGGGCACGGTGTTCATCATGACGAACACCACCATGCACATGATGTCACGTTGATCAGGCTTTTAGCCTGATCCCCCTTTACGAAGGGTGATGTGAACATGGCGAAACCCCCGGGGTCTTATGACCCCGGGGGTTTTTGCGTATGGGGCTGTTTCTGACGGGTTTCGGCCCTTCGGCCGTTGTCAGCCGATGCTTTCTGTTACAGTCGGTGGCTGTGGCTGTGGCTGTGGCTGTGGCTGTGGCTGTGGCTGTGGCTGTGGCTGTGGCTGTGCAGCAATGGCAGGGGCGCTACGATGGACAAAAAAATGGCGCCGGGGGAAACCGGCGCCATTTTTGATATCTGTCTGGGCTTGTGGCCACCCCCGAAGGGCTGACTGCCTCCGTTGCCCATGCGCCCCACGAACGGAGCGGTATGGGCCGGGTGCTTAGCCTTTCTGCGGTTCGGGAGAAAGAAGGTCGGCCTTGTTGGGCTTGTCCTTCCATTCTTCCGCATCGGCGGGCGGGGTGCCCTTGCGGGTGATGTTGGGCCACAGGCCAGCATATTTGGAGTTGACTTCAGCCCATGCGGCGGAGCGGTCATCGCTATCGGGGAAAATGGCCTCAGCGGGGCATTCCGGTTCGCACACGCCGCAGTCAATGCACTCATCCGGGTTGATAACCAGAAAGTTTTCACCGGCGTAGAAGCAGTCAACGGGGCAGACTTCCACACAGTCCATGAATTTGCAGCGGATGCAGTTTTCAGTGACCACGTAGGTCATTGCCATCTCCGAATATATCTGGCGGCCGTGCCATGCACGCCGGTTGGGGTCAGATGACCGGCGCAGGGGCCATGTCACCAAGGAAGGCGCAGATATGGGGGGGTTTTTGTCTGATGGCAACCCGTGAGCGGTATGCCTGTCCCAGCCCCGAAAGCAGGGCAGGCTTACAGCCGCTCTCGCAGTCTTGCAAGTGCTGCAAAAGGCCCGCTGGCCATCCGGGGGGAAAGGGGGGCGTTTTTCTGGGGGCGCGCTGGTTTTCCGCCGGGTTTCCTTGTGTGTGCGGCGGGGAGTATCAGCAGAGGGGCCGGGGGGCCGGGCTGACCATCAGGCAAAGGTGTTGGTGGATACAGGCGTATGCCTAAGGCGCGCAGCAGCACGGGCAGGTTTTTTTTCGCAACCCCCAGTCGGGATGCCAGATTGGGCGGAGCGGGCTTGGCGCCCTTGCGTGTAAGCGACTCCATATCGGTGCGAATATCGGCCACACGGTCGAGTCGTACGAGGGTCTGCGCAGCAAAGAGCCAGCCGAGGCTGAGATAGGCCGCCGTGTCTGCGCCGTTGGGCGGGAGCGGACAGGGGAGGGAAACCGCCCCCGGCGGGGGGAGCGCGGGAAGGGTCGTTTGCTGATGGATGCCCAGTAGCAGGCGGCGCAGGGCCATGGAGGCTGGGCGCAGCAGCCGGGTGCAGAGCAGTACGCCCTGTGTGTGCTGGATATGCAGGCGGGCCAGCAGTTTTTTTTCCGCACTGGATAAAGGCGGCAGCAGAGGGCAGGGGGCGACACCCCCATGCTCCATCAGGCTGTGTACAAGCCCGCGAGGCAAAGGGTGGGCCTGTACGGCGGTTTCGGCCCGGTACAGGGGGGCAAGTTCGCGCCGGATCAGAGCGGTAAGGAAGTGACCTAGCCGAGCGCGGATTTTCTCTTTTTGCGCCGCATCAAGAAACTCGGCGTCTCTTACGGTTATATCGGGCAGCAGGACGGACAGGCCGGGGCGCAGCCGGGCAATGACCTCGCCCTGCCAGCTCAGTGTGCCGGTTTCGGTCTCCAGCGCCAGTTCGCTGTCATCGGCCTGCATGAAGCGTGCGACAAGATGGGGCATTTCCGTGCGCGCTGCCCGGCGTGCCGCGCGCAGGATCAGCGGTTGGTCCATGCGGGCGGCCTCGGCATCCGGGGCGAAAGAAAAGCCGCGCATATGGCCCACGGCATGGCCTTCCACAATGATCTCGCCCGAGCGGCTCATGGCCGAAAGTAGGGGTTTGCCGTCTGCTTCTTCCAGCCTGCGGGCCAGACTGGCGGCCCGGCGGTCTACAAAGCGGGCGGTCAGGCGCTCATGCAGGGCATCGGACAGGGTGTCTTCAAGCTGGCGGGTATGGCGCTGCCAGTGGGCGGCGTTTTCAACCCAGTCGCTTCGGGCAGAAACATAAGACCAGATTCGGATCCCCATCAGCCGCTGCATGAGGGTGTCAATATCGCCCTCGGTGCTGTCCATGCCTTTCAGGCGTGCGCCCAGCCAATCCGAAGGCAGGTGGCGCTTGTGCGCAAGCAGGGTAAAGATTTGTGCGCATTGGCGAATATGGCTGTCCTCGCCCAGTTTGCGGAAATCAGGAATCTGACAGACTTCCCATAACAGCCGCACCAGATGTGGCGTGTTGGCCAGCGCCTTTATGCTGGCATCCTGCATGAAGGCGTGCAGGCACAGCAGATCTGCCGCTGGTTCCGCCGGGCGCAGGCAGCGCGCGGGTGGTTTGCGACACAGGCTGGTCTGCAAACCCGCCAGAGAGGAAAAATCCAGTGCGCTGTTACGCCACCACAGGCTGTGCAGGGGTTCGAAACGGTGCTCCTCCACCGCTTCCACCAAGGTTTCACTTAACGGTGGGCAGGTGCCGGTGGTGCCAAATGTGCCATCGCGCGCACCGCGGCCAGCACGCCCGGCAATCTGGGCTATTTCGGCGGCACTCAGCAGGCGGTGGCGCTGCCCGTCAAACTTGGACAGGCCTGCAAAGGCAACATGGTGAATATCCATGTTCAGCCCCATGCCGATCGCGTCTGTGGCCACAAGGTAGTCTACTTCGCGGTTCTGGTAGAGGGCCACCTGTGCGTTGCGCGTGCGGGGGGAAAGCTGCCCCATAACCACCGCGCATCCACCGCGCTTGCGGCGGATCAGCTCGGCAATGGCATAGACCTCAGCCACGGAAAACGCGACGATGGCCGAACGGGGCGGCAGGCGTGACAGCCGGTTGTGCCCAACGCCCGAGAGGGCCGACAGGCGCGGGCGGGTGTCTATTTCAATATGCGGGATGAGCGTTTTCAGCAGCGGGGCGATGGTGTCCGCCCCCAGAAACAGCGTTTCTGCCGCACCGCGTGCGTTCAGGAGCCGGTCTGTGAAGATATGCCCGCGCTCGGGGTCTGCGCAGAGCTGGATTTCATCCACGGCTACAAAGTCAACGGGTTGCTTACCCGGCATGGGCGTTGTGGGCATGGCCTCGACCGTGCACGAAAACCAGCGTGCATGAGGGGGTATGATTTTTTCCTCCCCCGTGATGAGGGCAACAGCGCGTACGCCCTTGGCCTGCACCATACGTTCGTAATTCTCGCGTGCCAGCAGCCGGAGCGGAAAGCCGATAATACCGGAGTCGTGCGCAAGCATGCGCTCAAGGGCCAGATGGGTTTTGCCTGTATTGGTGGGGCCGAGAATGGCCCGTATACATGCCCCTTCCGGTGCGGGCCGGGCCGGGCTGGGTTCTGGCGGGGCGGCGGGCGGGCGGGCGGAAACCTTCATGGCGTCATGCTCGGTCGGCGCGGGTATAAAATCAAGCACCGGGAAGGAATTTTCCCTCCCGTTGCATCCGCATCCCGGCTGGCGCAGTCTTGGCGCGAAAAGAAGGAGAGAACACATGCCCATTCGTGAGCTGGAATGCCTGAGTGTATCCACAAGCCGTAAAGCGGTCTGGACTGTCCATGCGGTGCGGGCCTCTGAAGGCGGCGCCCTGGCGGCACGAGTGGGAGAAAAAGCCGCAACCTTCGCCCATCAGTGCGGTTTTGCGGCGCGTCCCGGCCAGCTTGTGCTAGTGCCCGGCACGACGGATGCCCCTGTGGCTCTGCTTGGCATTGCCGAAAAAAACACCCTTGGACAGCCCGTGCGTGATCCATTTGGTTTCGGCCTGCTGGCGCGTGATCTGCCCGCCGGGAACTGGCAGGTGCAAACCCCTGATGACATCGTGCGCGATGATGTCATTCTGGGGTTCTGCCTCGGAGCGTATCAGTACAGCCTCAAGGATGAAGCCGCCGGTGCAGCCGCCCGCAAGAGCCGCCCCCGTCTTGTCGTGACCCGCGCCGAGCGTGAGGGGCTGGCGGTGGATATGGCGCGCTCCATCTGTCTTGCGCGTGATCTGATCAATACCCCGGCCAATCTCATGGGGCCATCGGAGCTTGCGCGGGCTGCTCGCACGGCTCTGGAACCGTTTGGTGCGCAGGTTGAAACCATCAAAGGCGCGGCGCTGGAAAAAGCCTACCCTCTGGTTGCCCATGTGGGCATGGGGTCGGAACGGGGGCCGCGCGTGGTGGTGGCGCGCTGGCGTGGGTCAAACGCGGGGCGTAATGCGCCGCTGCTCTCCCTTGTGGGCAAGGGTGTGTGCTTTGATAGTGGTGGGTATGACCTCAAGCCATCCTCGGCCATGCTGCGCATGAAAAAGGATATGGGCGGGGCGGCCTCGGTACTGGCGCTGGCGCGGCTGATCATGGCGCGCGATCTGCCTGTTCGACTGGAGGTACGGCTGGGCTGTGTGGAAAACAGCGTGTCTGGCCGGGCCATGCGCCCGCTGGATGTGGTGACAAGCCGCGCCGGGCTGAGTGTGGAAATTGGCAACACCGATGCGGAAGGCCGTCTGGTGCTGTGCGACCTATTGTATGAAGCAGGCGAAACCAGCCCTGACCTGCTGCTGGATGTAGCCACCCTGACCGGGGCCGCGCGCGTGGCGCTGGGGCCTGATCTGCCCGCTTTGTTCTGTAATGATGATGCCACCGCAACCCTGTTTGAGCAGGCGGGCCGCCAGCAGGCCGACCCGCTGTGGCGCCTGCCCCTGTGGCCCGGCTATGCGGACTGGATGCGCAGCGCCGTAGCAGACCTTAGTAATGTATCCTCGCGGCCTATGGCGGGGGCTATTACAGCCGGATTGTTTCTTGAGCGTTTTGTAAAACCTGACCAGCGTTGGGTGCATATCGATAGTTATGCGTGGAACGATTCCAGCCGCCCCGGCCGCCCGGAAGGCGGAGATTCGCCGGGAATCAGGGGTTTTTTCGCGGCTATCGGGGCGGTTTTCGGCTTTGACGCTCTCGCCAGCACACCCGCTGCCATCAAGAAGTCATAAAAGAAGTGAAACTATTACGCCTTGAGACACTTAACACTGTCGTTCCGGTTCCTATATAAACCGTAGAAGAATTCGCGCTGGCCCGGATGGTCGGCAACAGAGGGCCGTCAGGTGCTGGCGGCAAGCAAGCAAGGATATGGGTTATGGCGCATAGTGCCGAAAAGTCAGAGGATCTGGTCAAGACCCTGCGTGATACCATCGTTTCTCTCGTGCGTGGTGCAGGCCCGGATCTGTCCGCCCGCCAGCTCGCGGTGTTTCTCACCTGCTATCTGGATGAAAACGGCCAGACCGTGCGCGGCCTCGCCGCAACGCTGAACGTTTCCAAGCCTGCCATTACCCGTGCGCTGGATCGTCTGGGTGAACTGGATCTGGCCCGCCGCAAGGTAGACCCGCTGGATCGTCGTTCGGTGCTGGTGCAGCGCACCCCCAAGGGGGCCGCGTATCTGAAGGAAATCCGTACGGTTATGTCTGAAGCCGGGCCGGATGCTTCCCGCCGCAACCGGGTGGAAGAAAAGACCGCAACCGTGCGCCGTCTGCGCCGTGTTGCCGCTGCCTGAGGTTTTCAGCGTAGCCTGCCCTCAGGCCTGACCTGAGGGTAGTTCCCTCATCGCGCATGGGGGAAAGTCCTGCGGAACTCCGCAGGTTCAGGGACGTTTTTTTCATAAGACAGCCTCATGGCCCGTCTGGCATTGTTGCCAGAAAGGGCGTGAGGATCAGCGTTTTTTGAAAGGAATGTCCTTATGCGGTTAGCATCCTTTGTTGCGGCGTCCACCTTTGTTGTGGCCGCCGGTCTGTTCTCTCCCGCTCACGCGGAAGATGCGCTGGGTGATCCGACGGGCAAGATCACGATTACGGCCAAATCAGCCGATCTGGGCGTGGGCTATACGTGGGGTGGCGGTAAGCTGACCTACAAGAACCATACCCATTCCTTCAAGATTTCGGGCGGCACCATTGCTGCGGTCGGGTTCTCTACCATCAAGGGTACGGGAACCGTCTATAACCTGCACGCGCTCAAGGACTTTAACGGCACCTATATTGCCGCCCATGGCGAAGCCACGCTGGGGCTGGGCCTTGGCGGTGCTGTGCTGGAGAACAAGAACGGCGTGCGGATCAAGATCGAGACCATTTCCGAAGGCGCACGTTTGGCCAGTTCGGCACAGGGCATTACCTTTACCCTCAAGTAATCCGCAGAGTGCACCCGGTCAGGACCACGCCCCGACCGGGTGCGCCTTTGTGCGGTGCAGGGTAAAACCAGTCCATGCAAGCTGCGGTGCCAGCACCAGCGCCGTGCAGGCCAGTGTGGCATATACCGTGCCCAGAGCAGGGATCAGGCAGACCATGATCATTGTGGTGGCCCCCCCCCAGAGCGTCATACCCCATTCCGCCAGACTGATGACTGGCGCAGCAAGGCCACTGCGGTGCAGCACCTGATACAGGTGGCCTCTATGCGCCTGAGCTAGCGGCAGGCCAGCCCGCTGGCGGCGTATGAGCGTAAACAGCACATCATACAGCAGAGGTGTCAGAACCGCCGGGCCAAACAGCCAGCCGCCATCCAGGCGGCTTGGTGTATGCAGGATCAGGTACAGGCTGGCCGTGCCTGCCAGCAGCCCGCAGCCCTGACTCCCTACATCCCCCATGAAAATCCGGGCATTGGGAAAGTTATAGGGCAGAAAGCCCGCCAGACAGCAGGCCAGCAGCAGGGCAGGCCCGACGAGTTCCGCAGCGCCCAGCATAGGGGCCAGAGCCGCCAGCACCAGAGCCGCCACCAGTAGGGAGCCTGAAACCAGACCATTCAGCCCGTCCATGAAATTGACGGCGTTGGTAACAAAAACCAGCCATAGAACAGAGGCGGCACAACCAGCAACCGGCACTACCCAGCCGGGGAGTGTGTGGGCCAGCCACAGCGGTACCGGCCATGAAAATCCGGCCTGCGCCATGCCCTGCAGCCCTGTGCCGGGTAGGCCGCAGGTCAGGGCAAACCCACCCGCCACCATGCCAGCCGCAGCGCATTGGGTGGCTAGTTTGGCGGTTGGTGGCCATTGGTACAGGTCATCAAGCCAGGATACGGCGCAGAGCAGTAGCAGGGCGGCTCCGGTCATGAGGGACAGGCTATCAGGCCCCGTTCCGCCCGTGGCCCAGTGCAGCACCGGCCAGCCGAACAGAAAAGCCCCCATAATGCCCACGCCCCCCCCTTTTGGCGTGGCGCGCGTGTGAGAGCTGCGATGGCCGGGCTGGTCCAGCACCGCCAGCCCGATCATGCGCCGCACGCCATAGGCTGACAGCAGGGCCGCACTGCACAGAATCAGCAGTTCAGGCAGGTAAGACAGCAGGGCATGTGTCGGGAACATGGGAGAGAAAGCCATGAAGCGTTTATTATCCCGGTCAGGATAGCTTTCAAGGATGATAGGCCTCGGGCTATAAGGGCAATAGTATGGTATCGCAACATCCTCAGGCCTCAGTTGGCAGATTCTGGTGTGATCGTTCACGGTTGTGGGCGTTGAACCGGGTTGCCGTAAATGTCGTTGTCGACGGCTTTCTGGCGGCGATTGCGGCTCCTATCGCCCATTGGCTGGCTATCCCGAAGGCCGGGCTTTTGCATCCGCTATGGTTTCTGGCCGGAGCAGTGATTTCGCTTGTTATCAGCGGATTGCCGTTTCGGGTGCCCCAGCAGTACTGGCGCTTTTCAGGGATTTCCGACCTTCTGGGTATTATCGGGGCGTCTGTTGCCAGCGCCATCCTGTTTTCCCTTGCGCTGTGGGTCTTCCATGTTTCGCCGCCCAGCCCGGCTTTTGGCATTATTTACGCCATGGTGCTGCTGGTCATGCTCGGGGGGGCTCGGGTTGCCTACCGTGTGTTGTATGGCCGTGTGCCATACTGGGCCGCCCGTCAGCGGATTGTGCTGATCGGGGATGATGCGGTTGTTGATCTGTATATGCGGGTTTTCGAGCGGAACCTGCTGGCCGGAACGCGGGTTGCCGGGATTATCGCTGTGGGGAGCCATCGGCATGGCCAGCGTATCCACAACGTGCCTATTCTGGGTAATGTGGCTGACATCCAGTCCATTCTGGAACGGCTGGCCAAGGGCCGGCACCAGCCTGACACGCTGGTGGTAACCGACCCGGCTTTTCGTGGCTCACAACTGACCGCCGTGCTGGATGCCGCCAGCGCCAAGGGTATTGCGGTGCTGCGTGCGCCAGCCCTGACAGACCTCACGCCCGCTGAGCAGGTGCGCCTACGCCCCATCCCGCTTGAAGATCTGCTGAACCGTCCTCAGGTCAAGCTCGACCGCGCGGGTATGGAGGGCATGATTACGGGCCGTGTGGTGCTGGTTACGGGGGCGGGGGGCACCATTGGCTCAGAACTGGCGCGGCAGATTGCAGACCTGCGGCCGGGCAGGCTGGTACTGCTCGACCACGGTGAATTCGCGCTGTGGCAGATCAGCATGGAGTTGTCGCGAACCGCTGCGGACATCCAGCGCGAAAGCCTTGTGGCGGATGTGCGTGACGAAACCCGGCTGGATACGATCATGGCCGATTACCAGCCTGATCTGGTGTTTCATGCCGCCGCCCTCAAGCATGTGCCCATTGTTGAACACAACCCTACCGAAGGATTGCTGACCAATATCCACGGCACCCGCGTTGTAGCCGATACCGCCGCCCGGCACGGTGTGCGCGCCATGGTGGTGATTTCAACGGATAAGGCGGTGAATCCCTCCAGCCTGATGGGCGCTTCCAAGCGGGCGGCGGAAATGTACTGTCAGGCGCTCGATATTGGCGCGCGTGCCTCGGGCAACCCCATGGCCATGCGCTGTATTACCGTGCGTTTTGGCAATGTGCTGGGGTCTACGGGGTCGGTTGTGCCGCTGTTCCGCCAGCAGCTTGAGCGGGGTGGCCCCCTGACGGTTACCCACCCGGATATGTGCCGCTACTTCATGACCGTGCCAGAAGCCGTAGGGCTGGTATTGCAGGCCGCCGTACGCGGCACGCAGGGGCTGACCGACTGGGATGGCGGCGCCCGCATGGCGTCAGGTACGGACAAGCTGCTCGATAATGGCGGGATTTTCGTGCTGGATATGGGTGAGCCAGTGCGCATTGTCGATCTGGCCCGACAGATGATTTACCTTGCCGGGCTGCGGCCTGATGAGGACGTGGCCATTGAGTTTACCGGCCTGCGCCCGGGCGAAAAACTGTGCGAGGAACTGTTCCACGGGCGTGAGGCTCCGGTTCCTACCGATGCCTCGGGCCTGCTGATGGCCACCCCGCGCGTGGTCGACCGTGAGGCCGTGACCCGTGCCGTGAATGACATTACCCACTGCGCACAGCACAATGATGTAGAGGCTGCCCTGCGTATTCTGGCGTTGCTGGTGCCCGAGTTCGATCATAACCCCGAGGGCGAGGCCCGGACATGTGTGCGCACCATCGCCCCCGAGCCGCCTGCTGGCGTGGTGGCGCAGGGTGCAGTAAAAGACGGGCAGACACAGCCCGAAGGCGGCGTGCAGGGCAGGGTGTAACCAGCAGTTGGCCTGTATGCGCTCCGGGTGCCTGTTCTGGCCCGGCGGGTTGAGCACGGCATGAAAAAACGGTGAAAAGCCTGAGCATATCAGGCACGTCCACCTCCGATCCGGGGCGGGCAGCGGCGTCATGACGGCGCATGGAAAAGGACAGCGGAATGCGTAAGGAAACGGCGTTTATTATCGGGTTTGTAGCGTTCACGGTCAGCACGGCAGCGCTGATCTGGGGTGTTGCGCTGCCCAATTTCAAGCCGGTTTCATTTCCCCAGATTGCCAGTGGTACGCTGGATGTTGGGCCTATGCACCACACGCGCACGCTGACATCGCAGGAGGTCGCGGCGCTGAATGACTGGACTCACGCCCATTCAGGCGGCTGGGGGCCGCTGTACCGCACGCCGCCGTCATCGGGGGATGCCCATCTGCACCTGCGCGATGCCCAGAACAAGGAAGTGCTGGTGCTGACCCTGTGGACCGGTATCAGCGCGGCAGACTGGAACAACACCGTTTTCATGGAATCACCGGATGGCAGCACGGTGCGGAGCGAGAGTTTTTCTGCTCAGGCCTTTGCACCGCTGCGTATGCTGGTGGACGGTTTCGCCTACCAGCATTCCGGTTATCCCTGATCCCTGATCCCTGATCCCTGAGTGGCTGGAGGCTCAGGCCGGTCGGTCGGTCGCATCAAAGCGGAAAGGCTGCCCCACCGGTGTGCCTGTCAGGCTACCTTCCCACATGACCTGCTGGCCACGGATAAGCGTGCCGATGGGCCGCCCCGTGATTTCTTCGCCCGTAAAGGGCGACCAGCCACAGCGCGAGGCCAGCCAGTCTTCCTTGATCGTCCAGCGGGCCTTCAGATCCACAATCGTGAAATCCGCATCATAGCCCACGGCAATGCGGCCCTTGCGCACCAGCCCGAACAGCCGTTGCGGCCCGGCGGAGGTCAGGTCAACCAGACGCCGCAGGCTCAGCCGGTGGTGGGCCACGTGGTTAAGCATGAGCGGAAGCAGCGTCTGCACGCCCGGCATGCCCGAGGGAGAGGCCGGGTAGGCGCGGCTCTTGGCTTCAAGGCTGTGGGGTGCGTGATCCGAACCGATGACATCGGGCAGACCCTGATGAAGCCAGTGCCACAGCCCTTCGCGGTGGGCAGCGGAGCGGATAGGCGGGTTCATCTGGGCCAGCGTACCAAGGCGGGGGTAGGCGTCCTCGGCACTCATGGTCAGGTGCTGGGGGGTGAGTTCGCAACTGGCAATATCGCGGTTGGCGGCAATCAGTTCCAGCTCCGCCGGGGTGGTGACATGCAGGATATGCACGCGCCGCCCGGTCTTGCGGGCCAGTGCCAGCACGCGGCGGGTGGCGCGCAGGGCGGTTTCATCATCACGCCAGACCGGATGGGATGCGGCATCCCCTTCCACCCGTTCGTCCAGACGTTCCTTCAGGCGGGTTTCGTCTTCGGCATGGATGGCGACACGCCGCTGGCCTGAGCGCAGTACCCGCTCCAGCATGGCATCCTCGGACACCAGCAGGCTCCCGGTGGAAGACCCCATGAACACCTTGATACCCGCCGTGCCGGGCAGTTGCTCCAGCGTGCCGCATTCATCGGCGTTGTCGGAGGTGGCGCCAACGTAAAAGGCGTGTTCGCACCACATGCGGCCATTGGCGCGGGCCAGCTTGTCGGCCACGGCTTCGGGGGTGGAGGTGGTTGGTTTGGTGTTGGGCATTTCAAACACGCCCGTAACACCCCCCAGTACGGCGGCGCGGCTACCGGTGGCCAGATCTTCGTTTTCCTCGGCTCCCGGTTCCCGGAAGTGCACCTGCGTGTCGATCACGCCGGGCAGAATGGTCAGGCCTGTACAATCGATGGTGCGTGCGGCCGGAGCTTCGCCTCCAATGGCGCTGACAAGGCCCGCGCGGACATAGACCGTGGTGTTCACCGTGCCATCGGGTAGCACGACGGAACCGTTTTTGAGCGCCAGATCATGGGGGCCGGAAGAGGAGGGCGTGAAGGCCATGGGGCTTGTCCTTTCGCAGTCGCGTGGGCGCAGGCGGGAGAATGACTGTTAAGCGGCACCCGCAGGGCGGGCGCGTCGCTTTCAGGGGGTGTGCGGCGTTTCGCGGGTACGGGTGCGCAGGGTCACCAGTTCCTCAGCCGAGGTGGGATGAATGCCGATGGTGCGGTCAAAATCGGCTTTCGTCAGTTTTGCGGTCACGGCAATGGCGACAGCCTGGAGCATTTCCGGTGCATCATCACCCAGAATATGCGCACCCACCACAATCTGGCTGGCCTGATCCACCACCAGTTTCATGACCGTCTTGCGTTCGCGCCGTCCGCCCAGCGTGTGCCGCATGGGGGTGAAGCGCGTCAGGTAAATATCCACAGCCCCTGTGCGGGCGGCTTCTTCTTCCGTCAGGCCCGTACAGGCCAGTGGCGGGGAGAAGAAAACGGCCTTGGGCGTTGTGGCAAAATCCCACTGGCGCGGCGGTGCCTTGCCAAAAAGCTGGTCGGCCAGGGTATGGCCTTCGGCAATGGCAACGGGGGTGAGGTTGATCCGGTCTGTAACATCGCCAATGGCGTAAATGCCGGGGCAGGAGGTCTCGCCCAGCCCGTTCACGACAATACGTCCGTTCTGGGCTGTTTTGATGCCTGCCTGTTCCAGCCCGAGCGAGGCTGTTTTGGGGTGGCGGCCGGTTGCCAGAAACACGCAGTCCACCCGCAGGGTCTCGCCCGTGCTCAGGCGCAGCAGCAGGTCTTCTCCCTCGCGCGTCAGGCTTTCGGGGCTGGCGTTGCGGTGTTGTGTAATGCCGCGTACGGTAATGGCGTCGGACAGGGCGGTGCGCATATCCTCGTCAAAGCCGCGCAGCGGCAGGTCGTGGCGGTAAATCAGTTCGGCCTGTGCGCCAAGCCCCGCAAAAATCCCTGCGAATTCAATGCCGATATAACCCGCACCGATCAGGGCTACCCGGTTGGGGCGCTGGGGCAGGGCAAAGGCTTCGTCTGAAGTAATGGCCAGTTCCGCACCGGGGAAGGCAGGCCGCGTGGGCGTGGAGCCGGTGGCAATGACAATGCGTGTGGCGGTAATTTCGCACGGAGGGGCATCGGGGGCGAGAGCGGTGGGGGTAATCCGCACGCCGTTCGGGCCTGTCAGGCTGGCATGGCCGGTAAACAGTGTCACCCCGGCCTTTTCCAGCATGGAAACATAAATGCCGTTCAGCCGCGTAATTTCGCGGTCCTTGGCGGCCATGAGGGTCGGCCAGTCATGGGTGCCACGCTGGGTGTTCCAGCCAAAGCCGTGGCTGTCATCCACCAGATCGCCGAATTCGCTGGCCTGCACCATCAGCTTCTTGGGCACGCAGCCCAGATTGACGCAGGTGCCGCCCCAGTGGCGGCTTTCCACCACGGCTACGCGCGCGCCATGGCTGGCGGCGATTCGCGCGCAGCGAACCCCGCCGGAGCCAGCGCCTATGACAAGAAGGTCGAAGTCATGGGCCATGTGTATGCTCCTGTGCGGGGTTCTGGTCTGATGGGGGTTTTAGCGTTCAGCGAACGCCTTTTCCACCACATACGCGCCGGGAGTGGACATATTGCCTTCATCAAAGCCACGAGCGCGCAGCAGGGCTTCGGTGTCGGCCAGCATTTCCGGCGAACCGCAGATCATCACGCGGTCATGTTCGGGGTCGATTTCGGGGATACCCAGATCCTCGAAAATCTTGCCGCTTTCGATCAGCTTGGTAATGCGGTCGGTTACGGCAAAGCTCTCACGCGTGACGGCCGGGTAATACAGCAGCTTGCCCGAGATGTCCTCGCCCAGGAATTCGTGCTGGGGCAGTTCGTGGCGGATGTGGTTGGCATAGGCCAGCTCGCCCGAAATACGCACGGTATGGCTCAGGATCACGTGCTCGTAGCGCTCATAGCATTCCGGGTCCTTGATCAGGCTCATGAACGGCGCAAGGCCAGTGCCGGTGGACAGGAAATACAGGTTGCGGCCGGGGCGCAGGTTGTCCAGCAGCAGCGTGCCGGTGGGCTTGCGGCCGATCAGCACCGTATCACCCACCTTGACGTGGCGCAGGCGTGAGGTCAGCGGGCCATCAGGCACGGCAATGGAGAGAAACTCCATTTCATCAGCATAGTTGGGCGAGGCAATGGAATAGGCGCGCAGCAGCGGCTTGCCGTCCACTTCAATCCCGATCATGGCGAACTGGCCATTCTCGAAGCGCAGGCCCGGATCGCGGGTGGTGGTGAAGCTGAACAGCCGGTCCGTCCAGTGGTGCACGGTCAGCACCTTGGCCGGATACAGGTGGCCGTATTCCTTCGTGGGCGGGGCCAGATGCCACACGCCGTCCTGGCCTTCGACCGGCAGCAGGCTGCTGGGCACGTCAGAGGCGGACATGAGGGGGAGAATGCCGGTTTCGAGAATGGTTTCAGACATGGGCCGCTTTGTACTCCGCTTGCAGCAGATCGGTTCTGGGTATGGATACCGGGCGCGGGGTGTTGTCGGGGGCTGCGCCCCGGTTCGGCCCGCGCGGGGTATCTGGATACAGTGGAGGCGTTTTTAAGGGGCGGGGGCGGGCAACGCCAGTGCAAAATCATCATCAGACGTGTTCGCACCCGGCAGAACGCCCGTGGATATGTAATTTTTTGTGTCGGTCTGGTGTAGTACATTGTCGGCGCGGGCCTGATGCCGCACAAGGTAGGGCATGGTATCAGATCATCCCGCCTCCCCCGCCCGCGAAGCCCTTGCCACCGCCGTGGCGCGCACTGGCCTCTCCCCCGAACAAAGGGAGGAAACCGAAGTCCTGCGCCGGCTCGCCCGCGCATTGGAGCCGGGGCAGCGTAGTGTGGAGGACGAAACCTACCGCCATGTGCTGTGCCTCGTGCGGCGCAAGAAATGGGTTTCACGCCTGCTGGACAAGACGCGCCGCAGCGGGCGGATCTGGATCACCCGCGAGGAGATAGAAGACGCCTGCGCCACGGTGGAAGACCCGCAGGCGGATGATCAGGCTCTTGAACGCGCACTCGCCCCTGTGGCGCAGGCGCGGCTGCGCAGCTACGGGGCCACGCCGCGCGCGGCTTTCGACTCCGTGCAGGCCGATCTGGTGGATACCGGGCGCGTACCGTCTCCCGCCCAGACAGACCTTTTGCTGATGGCCGTGGCCGTGGCGTTCGGCCTTTCGGCGGATGATCCGTTCCTGACGATTACCCGGCAGGAGGAAAGCCGCAGGCAGGATGCGGTCAGCAAGATCGAGACAGCGGGCCGCCGCCTGCGTGAGCAGGAAGAAGGGCAGCTCCGCGCGTGGGAAGAAAGCCTTGTACCCTTCAGCGAGGTGCCGCGCCTGCTGCACTGTTCGGGCCGGGAAGCGCTGCGCTGGATTGCCGAGAATCGACTGCCTGTTGCCCGTAAGGTGAGCGAACCGGGTGGGCGTGAGCGCTGGGAGTTCGACCCCCAGACACTTGTGGCCCTGCGCGGCAAGCTGAACGAATGGCGCCGTGGCGGCCGCCCGGAAGAAGGGGGACACCCCGGCCGGGGTGGGGCAGGCCAACCCGCGCCGGATATGGGCCGCAAGGTGGCCAATGCCGTGATTGCCCGCGTGGCGGCCCTTGACCGCTATGCGGCGCATTTTCGCACCGCCCGTGCGTTGCAGCGCCGCATCACACTGGTGACAGGCCCGACCAATAGCGGCAAATCCTATACCGCGCTCAATGCGCTGGCACAGGCGGAAAGCGGGCTGGCACTCGCCCCCCTGCGGCTTCTGGCCCATGAATTTCGCGAGGCTTTGGCCTCACGCGGGGTCGAGGCATCGCTTTCCACGGGTGAGGAGCGTCTGATCGTTCCCGGCAGCCGCCATCTGGCAGCTACGGTGGAAATGTGTCCCTACTACAGCCCGGTTGATGTGGCGGTGATCGACGAGGCGCAGATGCTGTTCGATACCGACCGTGGTGCTGCGTGGACAGCCGCGATCATGGGGGTGCCTGCGCGCCATCTCTACGTGCTGGGGGCGCCGGACTGTATTCCCATGGTGCGGCGGATAGCCGAACTATGTGGCGATCCGCTTGATGAAATCTCGCTTGAGCGCAAAAGCCCGCTGCGTGCGGCCTCGCAGCCGGTCAGGCTGGCGGATCTGGGGCCGGGCGATGCGCTGATCGCCTTTTCCCGCCGCGAGGTGCTGGACCTGCGTGCGGCCCTTATGCAGCATGGCAAGCGGGTGGCGGTTGTGTATGGCGCGCTCAGCCCCGAGGTGCGGCGGGCCGAGGCGCAGCGTTTCAATTCGGGGCAGGCCGATATTCTGGTCGCGACCGATGCCATTGGCATGGGGCTTAACCTGTCCATCAAGCGTGTGGTGTTTGCTTCGCTCAAGAAATACGATGGCCGCCAGACGCGCGACCTGACCGTGCAGGAAGTCAAGCAGATTGGTGGCCGTGCCGGGCGCTTTGGCAAGCATGAAACAGGTGTTGTGGCCGTGCTGGCGGGGGCGGGAAGCCCGCATTTCGTGCGCCGCCAGCTTGAGGCCGACCCCGAACAGCCTGATGACCTGCGGCCCTTCGTGCAGCCGGATGTGGATATCGTAAAGGCGGTTGCCACGGAAATCGGTTCGCAGAGCCTGTATGGCGTGCTGTCACGCATTCACCGTGCGGTGTTGCGTAAGGATGATCCCAATTACCGCCTGTCGGATATGGAGCAGGCTTTTGCCATTGCCTCGGCGCTGGAAGGGGTGGATGCGCTCGACCTGCCTACGCGCTGGGCCTATGCCATGTGTCCGGTGGATGATCGTGACAACGGTATCCGGCGGCTTGTGGGCTGGGCTGCCGATCATGCGGCGGGGCGGCGTGTGCTCCCCCCCGGTACGGGGCGTCTGCCCCCGGCCGAGCGTGCCGGGCGCGAGGAGCTGGAGCGGGCCGAAAAGCGCCACAAGCGACTGGTGGCCTGGCGGTGGCTCGCACTGCGCTTTCCTGAATTCTACCCCGACCGGGAGGAGGCGGAGGATACAACCCGTCGCCTGAACGACTGGATTGAAAGCGTGCTGCGCCAGCAGAGCCGCGCGCGCCAGACCCAGAAATTCTGAAACCCGTGGGCGTTAGCCCATGGAGAAGCCGGTCAGTCGTTCCGAAATATCCCACAGGCGCGCGGCCAGACTAGGCTTGCGTGCGGTGGGGGGAATGGGCACGGGGCCGGGGCGGCCATGTCTCTCTCCCGCCCCCTGCGGGCCGTAATAGTCTCCATCATGCGCATCGGGCGACAGGGCGGCGTAAAGCAGCGGTTCGGCCCCGCGTGCGGCGGACTGTCCCATAACGCGCAGGACAGCGCCTCCCAGTGTCTGCTCGATTCGGCCAAGCGGTGCGGGAAGGGTCGCACCCTGTCCGTTCGCCAGAATGGCAGTGCTGGCCCAGCCGGGATGGGCGGCGCGTGCATGCAGGTTCCAGCCGTTTTCAGCCGCCCTGCGTGCCAGTTCCAGAGAAAACAGCAGGTTGGCCAGTTTGCTCTGCTGATACGCCCCAAACGGGCTGTAGCGATGGCGGCTTTGCAGGTCGTCAAAATGCAAGGTGTTGCGTCCGGCCGCGAGGCTGGCCACGGTTACGACCGTGCCGCCCCCCCGAGCCGCTTGCAGCAGAGGGCGCAGGGCGGCGGTCAGGGCGAAATGCCCCAGATGATTCACGCCGAACTGGCGTTCGAATCCATCCTGCGTTTCAAGGCGATGCGCCGGAGCCATAACCCCGGCATTGTTGATGAGGAAATCCAGCGTATTGGTCTGTTCCGCCACGGCCCGTGCGCAAGCACTGACCGATTCGAGCGAGGCGAGATCGAGAGCCAGCAGCGTGATGTGCGCCTGCGGGCAGGAGGCGGTCAGCGCCGCCACGGCCTGTTGGCCCCGTGCGGTATCGCGCACCGGCAGCAGCAGGCGCGCACCCCGGCGCGCAAGGCCCCGCGCCACTTCCAGCCCCAGCCCGCTATTGCCGCCTGTCACCAGTGCTGTGCGGCCGTGCAGGTCGGGTTTTGTATCCATGACCCGCCATGTTTCGTGGCGGCCGGGCAGGAGTGCGCCCAGTTTATGAAGGAATCCGGCAGGCTGTTGTACGGTCATGGCAGAAGGGCCTTGAGCTGTTCATCCTGTTGTGCGGCCTGCATGGCTTCTTCTGTCAGACGTTTTTCATTGCGCTTGAAAAAAATCAGCAGGGCCAGAATCACGGCGCAGGCCACAACGCCGAAGCCGATGGCGATCCAGCCTGAAAGGCGCAGGATTTCGTTGCCCAGCATATAGGCGCATAGCGTGTATCCACCAGCCCAGAATATGCCGCCCAGCGCATTGTAAAACAGGAACGTATGCCAAGGCATACGGATAGCCCCGGCCAGTAGGGCGACAAACATGCGCAGAATGGCGATGAAACGGCCAAAAAATACCACAGACCCGCCGTGACGCAGAAAGATATAGCGCCCCAGCAGCAGGCGCTGGGGGGTTAGCCCCACTTTGGGCCCATGTTTGCCCAGCATATGCAGGCCCAGCCCGTGGCCGATCAGATAACCGAAATTGTCGCCCATGATGGCGCCTGTCACCCCTGCGATCATGACCCCTTCAATCTGCAGTTTGTGCGTGGTGGCACAGAACAGCGCACTGGTAATGAGCAGGCTTTCGGCAGGCAGGGGCAGCCCCATGCTTTCGAGCATGACCACAACACCAATCACCCCATAGCCGTAGTGGCTGAACAGGTTGGTGAGAAAGTCGATAGAAAAGACAGAGTGCAGAGCATGCAGCAGGGGGGAGTATCCAGTTCTGACAGGGTGCGCGCAGGCAGGAAGCCCCGCAGCAATGGGGAGGAACCGTGAGTGCTCCCTCTCTGTCAAGTCTGAACGCTTCGTAAAGGCGGATGGTGGCATAATGCGCGGGGGTCTGGCTAGGGCCACGGGTTTTTGAACAGGCCCGCCCGGCGGTGCTAGGATGTGGCTATGACAGAGCAATCCGCACCTCCTTCCACACCGCGCAGGCCCATGCCCTGCGGCGCGTGGCCTTCTCCCGTGACAGCGGCCCTTGTGGCCGGAAAAACCCTGACCCTGTCGGAAGTCACCGCATGGGGCCAGACAGTCTATTGGCTGGAGCGCCGCTCGGCGGAGGGCGGGCGCACCGTTCTCATGCGCTGGAGCGAGAGAGAGGGTGTGGCTGAAGCCCTGCCACCCCAGACCGATATCGGCACCCGCGTGCATGAATATGGCGGCGGGGCCTACGCGGTGGGTGCGCCGGGTATTGCGTATTCAGACCGCAAAAGCGGGGCCGTGTGGCTGGCGGAAAAAAATACGTCATCCGGGCGGATCGCTCCTCCCCGCCAACTCGCGGGTGAGGCCGGTCTGCGCTTTGCCGACCTGCGATTCGATCCTATGGGGGGTGGCCTGCTGGCCGTGCGCGAAGACCACCGGCATAACCCGGCGGAACCGCAGGCCGCACTGGTGGCGCTCGATCCTGGCACCGGCCCGGAACAGAACGAGGGTCTTGTTCTGGTTAGCGGGGCGGATTTTTACGCAGCCCCTGCTCTTTCTCCCGATGGGCGGCTGCTGGCATGGATCGAATGGTCGCATCCCTGCATGCCGTGGGAATCCACGCGCCTGTGCGTGGCTGCGCTTGAGCGTACAGCCAGCGGTGCCCTTGCCGGGCTGGGTGCGGCCTGTGTTCTGGCCGGGGCAGAAGGACAGGAATCGCTGCTTGAACCGCGCTGGACGGAAGACGGGCGGCTGTTAGTGATTTCAGACCGTTCCGGGGCATGGAGCGTATGGCAGGCGGGACGGGGTGAGGCCCATGCCGGGCTTACGCCCTGCCGTGTGCCGCCGGGCGAGATTGGCCAGCCAGCCTGGGTGTTTGGCCAACGCAGCTATCAGCCCTTGCCGGGGGGTGCATGTCTGTTCCTGAGCGTGCGGGACGGAGAAAGCCAGACGGTTTTGCGCCGGCCAGATGGCACGTTTCTGCCTGTACCCGGCCAGCCCGAGCAGTGCCCCGTACCGCTGGCGGATGGGCGTCTGGTCTGGCTGGATGCCCCGCCCGATGCCCTGCCGCGCATTATGCTGGCGGATATGGCGGCCGAGCCGCAGCAGGTGCGTAGCCTCTATCACGCGGCTACAGCAGTTTTGCAGGCGCAGGATATTGCCTGCCCTATTTCGGTGCGTTTCCGGGTTGGGGAGGGTGATACGCCATCCGGCCATGCGTTCTTTTACCCGCCGACCAGCCGCACCGCCTGCGTGCCTGAAGGGGAGCGACCGCCGCTGATCGTGCAGGTGCATGGTGGCCCTACCGCCCGCGCACAGGACAGCTTTTCCTTTAAGGTGCAATGGTGGACATCGCGCGGCTTTGCGGTGCTGGATGTCAATTACGGTGGCTCCACCGGCTTTGGGCGGGCATGGCGTGAGCGCCTGCGGGGGCAGTGGGGCGTTGTGGATGTGGCCGACTGTATCGCGGCCTGTGCGCATGTCGTGCAAGAAGGCTGGGTGGATGCCCGGCGCATTGCCATTCGTGGTTCCAGTGCTGGAGGCATGACCGTGTTGGTGGCGCTAGCCGAATCCAGCCTGTTTGCAGCCGGTGTCAGCCTTTACGGGGTGACGGATCTGCGCGCGCTGGCGGCGGAAACGCACAAGTTCGAGTCGCGTTATCTCGATGGCCTGATTGGCCCGTGGCCCGAATCCGAGCCGCTTTATCTGGAGCGTTCCCCTTTGTGCAAGGTCGCGCGGATTCGTGCGCCGGTACTGCTGTTTCAGGGGCAGGAGGACAGGGTGGTGCCGCTTTCACAGGCACGCGCCATGGCAGACGCACTGGAGAAGGTAGGCACATCCTGCACCTTGCGTGAGTTCCCCGGTGAGGGGCATGGCTTCCGGCAGGAAAGCACGATCCGCACGGCCTTTGAGGAAGAACTGGCGTTTTACGGACGGCTGTTCGGTTTTGAGCCCGCAGGAGCGGAGGCCTGAAACAGGCATAAAAAAAGCGGCCAGTGGCCGCTTTTTTTATAAGAGCGGCAAAACCGCTTAGAGTTTTTCGACCTGATTGAACTCCAGATCGACCGGAGTGGAGCGGCCAAAGATCGACACGCTTACCTTCAGGCGGCTCTTGTCCTCGTCCACTTCCTCAATGACACCATTGAAGGAGGTGAAGGGGCCATCGGCCACGCGAATCTGTTCGCCCACTTCGAAGGTAATGGCGGAGCGGGGATGCTGCACGCCTTCCTCGGTCTGGCGGATGATGCGTTCCGCTTCCGCCGCCGAAATCGGGGTGGGGCGGTTACGCGTACCCAGAAAGCCGGTGACCTTGGGCGAATCTTTTACAAGGTGCCAGCTCTCATCGGTCATTTCCATCTTGATGAGGACATAACCGGGGAAGAACTTGCGCTCCGTGTTGACCTTCTGGCCACGGCGCACCTCGATCACCTCTTCCGAGGGAACAAGGATTTCATCAATATGATCGCTCAGGCCCTTCTGCTCAGCTTCCTCACGGATGAACTGGGCAATTTTCTTTTCGAAGCCCGAATAGACGTGAACCACGTACCAACGCTTGGCCATGTCGCTTCCTCAGCCTCCCAGCCCGAAGAGTTGACGCAGGCCGAGACCGATCAGCTGGTCAACCACAAAGAAAAAGACGGACGCCGTGCCAGCCATGGCCAGAACGGCACCCGTGGTCACAAGCGTTGCCCGCCGGGAGGGCCAGGTGACCCGTTCGGCCTCGGCGCGCACGTCATGCAGGAACTTACCGGGACTGAACGACACGAACCCACCCTCTTCCACATCTTGCGTTCATAGCACCCTGAGCGGGCGACCTGAACCTGTTCAGCCCTGCACGAAACACCGCATTGTCAGAAGATTAAAGCGGACTTTTCCCGTACAGCGCCAGAAAATCTGGCAGGGGTGGAGGGTCTCGAACCCACAACCTCCGGTTTTGGAGACCGGCACTCTAGCCAATTGAGCTACACCCCTGCAGCGCGTCCGTCACGGCTGGAAAAGACCTATAACGGAAAGCCGTTGGTCTGACCAGCCACTTAAAAGCGACCTAGCGCAGGAGGCGGAAGAAAGTATGTTGTGAGCCTAAAGTCAAGAGGTCACGGCATATTTGCGTGATTTTGCTGCGGGAGTGTCCGGCAGTCGGGTGTTGGTGGTGGTGCCGTCGGCCATTTTGCACTTGGCAGCGGGTGTGTGGCGCCCCTGCGGCTGGCTCTTGCGCGTTGGGGGCTTTTGGCGTTATGTAAGCCCCACAAACGGAGTGCGGGCATAGCATAGTGGTAATGCAGTAGCCTTCCAAGCTACCGAGGAGGGTTCGATTCCCTCTGTCCGCTCCAGTTTCCCCACCGTAGCATTTCATAATATCATCAAATCGTGTGCGGCTGTTTGCGGCAGCGTTCTGCTGTGCGGATTCTCTGTTGCTCAGGTGCCGGTTCGGGGCTGTTGCGCTAGCGGTTTGAGAGGTGGCCCAGCGGGGTGTCCGCCCTCGTGGTACGCCGCCGGAACAGGGGGCTTTTTCCTTTGAAATGCGATTGCGCCGTTCTGCCGGTTGCGCGGCCGTTACGGGCATGCTAGACGCCCCGCCGATGGGTGCCTTAAAACCGGATTCATTTTCTGGATCATCGGCGCGGCGCCCTCTCGTGTGGAATGCCGGCGCGCACAGAAGGAAAGAACCGAAAGAGTGGTGGCTTCGGGCGTAACGACAGCACAACCAGTCGCTTTTGCTGCCAATGGTCTTGAAGGCCGGTACGCAACAGCGCTTTATGATCTGGCAGCCGAACAGCGGCAGCTCGATACCGTGCTTGATGAAGGGGCCGCCCTTGCGCGGCTGATAGATGAAAGTGCGCCGCTGCGTACGGTGCTCGCGGACAGACGGCTCGACATCAAGGTGTCCAGCGCTGCTGTTCTCGCCGTGCTTGAGGCGCAGGGATTCGGGCAGCTTCTGCGTAACTTCGTTGGCGTGGTGGCTGAAAACCGCCGTCTGCCCGTGTTGCGCCGGGTTCTGTCTGCCCTCGACGCGCTCGCCATTGCCCGCAGGGGCGAAGTGGTGGCCGAAGTCGTGAGCGTCGCCCCCCTTTCGTCCGAGCAGCGCGCCCAGCTTCAGGTTCGTCTGGCCGAAGCCGGCTATTCCCGTATTACCATTCGTGAGCGCGTCGATTCCTCACTGCTCGGCGGTCTTGTCGTGCGCGTGGGGGCAAAGCTTTATGACGCAAGCCTCAAAACCCGCCTGTTCCGTTTGCATTACGCCATGAAGGGAGCCGCGTGATGGAAATCCGTCCCGCAGAGATTTCGGATATCCTCAAGCAGCAGATTGCCTCGTTCGACAAGGAATCTGATGTTGTCGAAACCGGCACTGTCCTGTCCGTAGGGGATGGTATTGCCCGTGTGTTCGGCCTGCAGAACGTCATGGCGGGCGAACTGGTCGATTTCCCGTCCGTCGGGCAGAAGGGTATGGCCCTGAACCTCGAAAGCGACAATGTCGGCGTCGTCATTTTCGGTGATGACACCAACATCCGCGAAGGCGATACCGTTGCCCGTTCCGGCACTGTTGTCAGCGTGCCGGTTGGTAAGGGCCTGCTGGGCCGCGTTGTTGACGGTCTGGGTAACCCGATCGACGACAAGGGTCCGCTGGTTGACGTTGAAATGCGTCGTGCGGAAGTCAAGGCGCCCGGCATTATGCCCCGCCAGTCCGTGCATGAGCCCATGCAGACCGGTATCAAGGCCATTGACGCTCTGGTGCCGATTGGCCGTGGCCAGCGCGAACTGGTTATCGGTGACCGCCAGACCGGCAAGACCACCATCCTGACCGACACCATTCTTGCTCAGAAGAGCGTGAATGACGCGGGCGACGACAAGAAGTCCCTCTACTGCATCTATGTTGCGGTTGGGCAGAAGCGTTCCACGGTTGCACAGCTCGTGCGCCTGCTGGAAGAAAAAGGCGCGATGAAGTACTCCATCGTCGTTGCCGCGACCGCGTCCGATCCGGCGCCGCTTCAGTATCTTGCACCGTATGCCGCCTGCGCCATGGGTGAATACTTCCGTGACAACGGCATGCACGCCCTGATCTGCTACGACGATCTGTCCAAGCAGGCTGTGGCTTACCGCCAGATGTCCCTGCTGCTGCGCCGTCCGCCGGGCCGCGAAGCGTATCCGGGCGATGTGTTCTTCCTGCATTCGCGTCTGCTCGAGCGCGCCGCCAAGATGTCCGACGCCCATGGCGCTGGCTCCCTGACGGCCCTGCCCGTGATCGAAACCCAGGCGGGTGACGTTGCGGCTTACATCCCCACCAACGTGATCTCCATCACCGATGGTCAGATCTTCCTTGAAACCGACCTGTTCTATAAGGGCATCCGCCCTGCCGTGAACGTCGGTGGCTCGGTGTCGCGCGTTGGTTCCGCCGCCCAGATCAAGGCGATGAAGCAGGTTGCCGGCAAGATCAAGCTGGAACTGGCTCAGTACCGTGAAATGGCTGCGTTCTCGCAGTTCGCTTCCGATCTGGACCCCGCAACGCAGAAGATGCTCGCCCGTGGCGCGCGTCTGGTCGAACTGCTCAAGCAGCCGCAGGCTTCCCCGCTTTCGGTGGAAGAACAGGTCGTTCTGCTGTTCGCTGGCACCCGTGGTTTTGTGGATGGTATCGCCGTCAACAAGGTTGTGGCCTGGGAAAAGGCTCTGCTGGCTGATGTGCGGAGCGCAGGCAAGGATATTCTGGACACGCTCGCCAAGGAGCAGGCTCTGTCCAAGGATCTCGAAGCCCGCCTGACTGAATACCTGACCACCTTCAACCGCCACTTCGCGGGCTGAGAGGGCAGAAGCGTCCATGGCTTCCCTTAAGGAACTCCGCGCCCGGATCGGAAGTATCAAGTCGACACGGAAGATCACGAGCGCCATGAAAATGGTGGCCGCAGCCAAGCTGCGGCGCGCTCAGGCCAGTGCGGAAGCTGCTCGCCCCTATGCTGCGGCCATGCGCCGTATGCTGGGCGAACTGGCTGGCGCAGTGCAGGGCGAAGGCGGGGTTCCCCGTCTGCTGTCCGGCACGGGACAGGACAAGGTGCACCTTCTGGTGCCCTTGACCAGTGATCGCGGGCTGTGCGGCGGCTTCAACTCCAACGTGCATCGCCTGACCGTCCAGACGATCCGTCGCCTCCAGTCCGAAGGCAAGACCGTGCGTCTGCTGCCGGTTGGTCGCAGGGCGCTCAATTTCTTCTCGCGTGATTACGCTGACCTGATCGTTGATCATGTCATCGGCGTCAGCGGTAAGGAAATCCCCTTCTCTGTGGCGTCCGGTCTGGGTGAAAAAATCAACGCCCTGGTCGAGTCCGGCGAAATCGACGTGTGCTCACTTGTGTTCAACAAGTTCCACAACGCGATGATGCAGGTGCCGACGAGCCAGCAGCTTGTTCCTTTGCTCATGGAAGAGCAGGGGGCGGGCGATGTCCCGGCCGATAGCGTGGCCCAGTATGAGTTCGAGCCTGATGAGGCGACAATTCTGGCCATGCTGCTGCCGCGCAATCTTCAGGTGCAGATTTACGCTGCTCTGCTGGAAACAGCAGCCGGCGAAAATGGCGCCCGGATGACGGCGATGGATAACGCAACCCGCAATGCGGGCCGATCCATTGACAGTCTGACTCAGGTCTATAACCGGACCCGCCAGACCAATATCACCAACGAACTGATCGAAATCATTTCGGGCGCACAGGCTGTCTGAGCCCGCTCGCATGCCCCGCAGGAGCTGACCCATGTCGGATACCACAACCCAGACCCAGGCCCCTGCGGCCACGAAGTCCAATGCCGTTGGCCGCATTACCGAGATCAGAGGCCCGGTCGTTGACGTGCAGTTCGAAGGCGAACTGCCGAACATCCTCAACGCCCTGCACGTCAAGCTGAACGACCAGATTCTGGTTCTGGAAGTGGCGCAGGAAATTGGCGAGCACGAAGTACGCTGCATCGCCATGGATTCCACCGACGGCCTTACCCGTGGTGCGGAAGTGACCGACACCGGTGCGCAGATTTCTGTTCCCGTCGGGCCGGAAACTCTGGGCCGCATCCTGAACGTGATCGGTGAGCCGATCGACGAAAAGGGCCCGGTGCGCACGACCCGTCGCGCAACGATCCACCGCGATGCCCCGGCGTTTGACGAGCAGGCCGCTGCCTCTGAAATTCTGATGACCGGCATCAAGGTTGTCGATCTGCTCTGCCCCTACCTCAAGGGTGGTAAGATCGGCCTGTTCGGTGGTGCGGGCGTCGGCAAGACCGTTATTATTCAGGAACTGATCAACAACATCGCAAAGGCGCATGGCGGCGTGTCCGTGTTCGCCGGTGTTGGTGAACGTACCCGTGAAGGCAACGACCTGTATTACGAAATGCAGGACGCAGGCGTGATCAAGCTGGCTGAAGACGGCGCGACCGATGGTTCCAAGGTGGCGCTGGTGTTCGGCCAGATGAACGAGCCGCCGGGTGCGCGTGCCCGTGTTGCCCTGACCGGCCTGACCATGGCTGAATACTTCCGCGACGAAGAAAATCAGGACGTTCTCTTCTTCGTGGACAACATCTTCCGCTTCACGCAGGCGGGTTCGGAAGTGTCCGCTCTGCTGGGCCGTATTCCTTCGGCCGTGGGTTACCAGCCCACGCTGGCGACGGAAATGGGCGCCCTGCAGGAGCGTATTACCTCCACCAAGAAGGGTTCGATCACCTCCGTTCAGGCCGTTTACGTGCCTGCCGACGATCTGACCGATCCGGCTCCTGCCGCGACCTTCGCGCATCTGGATGCCACGACCGTTCTGAACCGCTCCATTGCTGAAATGGGCATTTACCCGGCCGTTGATCCGCTGGACTCCACCTCTCGTGCGCTTGACCCCCAGATCGTGGGTGAAGAGCATTATCAGGTGGCCATGGAAGTGCAGCGTATCCTGCAGACCTACAAGTCCCTGCAGGACATCATTGCCATTCTGGGCATGGACGAACTGTCCGAAGACGACAAGCAGATTGTGGCACGTGCGCGCCGCATCCAGCGCTTCCTGTCTCAGCCGTTCCACGTGGCTGAAGTGTTCACGGGTGCGCCGGGTAAGCTGGTCTCGGTTTCCGATACGGTTCGCTCCTTCAAGGCCATCTGTGCGGGTGAATATGATGACCTGCCGGAAGCCGCCTTCTACATGGTTGGCAGCATTGAAGAAGCCATCGCCAAGGCGGAAAAACTGAGGGAATCGGTCTAACGGCCGATTTCTGGGAGGAGCATCGTTCATGCCGGTCCTAATTGAGATCATCAGCCCTGAAAAAGTGCTGGTGTCGCGTGAGGTAGATATGGCCGTTCTGCCCGGCATGGAAGGCGATATCGCCGCCATGCCCGAGCATGCGCCCATGATGCTCCTGCTGCGTGGCGGTGTCGTTGCCCTGCATGAAGGCGATGTGGTTACAGATCGCTTTTTTGTTGCGGGTGGCTTTGCCGATATCACGGCTACGCGCTGCACGGTTCTGGCGGACAAGGCTGTGCCTGTCAGCGAGATTTCGATCGACAACGCCACAGCCCAGCTTGAGGCGCTGTCCGAGATCTGGGACAAGACCGACAAGACGGACATGACCCGCCTGAGCGCGCTGCAGGATCAGATTCTGGCAGTGCGGGCTGAAATTGCCGCAGGTGCCGGTACGGTCTGAGAACCGCACCACATAGTTTAAAAAAAGCCACCCGAAAGGGTGGCTTTTTTGTTTTGGGCCTGTTGCCCGCGCCCGCGTGTTTTCAGCCGCGCCCGCGATAGCTTGGAACATCCTGCGCGGGAATCCAGACTTCCTTCGGGGCTTCGCCTGTCTGCCAGAAAATATCAATCGGGATACCACCGCGCGGATACCAGTATGCCCCGATACGCAGCCAGACAGGGTTGAGCAGATCAACCAGCGTGCTGGCAATCTGGATCGAGCAGGCCTCGTGAAAAGCGCCGTGGTTACGAAAGCTCGTCAGGAACAGTTTGAGGGATTTGCTCTCCACAATCCACTGGTCTGGCACGTAATCAATGACGATATGGGCAAAATCCGGCTGACCGGTGATCGGACAGAGCGAGGTAAATTCCGGCGCGGTAAAACGCACCATGTAACGCCTGTCACGGTAGGGGGTCGGTACGCGTTCCAGCACGGCGTTTTCGGGGCTGGAAGGGGCCGATACCGACTGGCCAAGCTGGGTCAGCGCGGTGCTGCCATCATCTGGTCTGCTCATGGTTCTCTCCTCGGATGCTGTTGCCTGATGTCGGGGCACTTGCGGGCCAAGTCAAGTTTTCCCGCAGGGTGGATGAGGGTTGCGACTGTCGTTTTTAATGGGGCTGGTGTATGAGAGGGCATGGCCAGAACAACTTCTCCCGTTTTTCCGCAACCACGACTGGTTTCCTCCACACAGGCGCTGGAAGAGGCACTTAAGCCGTTCCATACCGAGCGGTATGTGACCGTCGATACCGAGTTCATGCGTGAGAAGACGTACTGGCCGGAGTTGTGTCTGGTGCAGCTTGGTGGCGTCAATGATGTTATCCTGATTGATGCACAGGCCGAAGGGCTTGATCTTGCGCCGCTGGCTGCACTTATGGCGGACCCGGCCGTTATCAAGGTTTTTCATGCGGCACGGCAGGATCTGGAAATTTTTCTGCATCTGTTTGGCGCTCTGCCCCTGCCGGTTTTTGATACGCAGGTAGCGGCCATGGTTGCCGGGCATGGCGATCAGGTCGGGTATGACAGTCTGGTGGGTGCGCTGACCGGACATTCCATCGACAAGAGCCACAGATTTACCGACTGGTCGGCCCGGCCGCTTTCTCCCGCACAGCTGACTTATGCGGCGGGGGATGTAACCTGGCTGCGGGTTGTGTACGAGCGCCTGCACCGTAAGCTTGAGCAGGAGCAGCGCCTGAGCTGGGTGGCGGCGGAAATGGCCGAGCTGGAAGAACCTTCAACCTTCCAGCCAGACCCGGAAAAACAGTGGGAGCGCCTGCGTGCGCGCACCAATAACCGGCGTATGCTCGGGGTGCTGCGTGCCGTAGCGGCCCTGCGTGAGCGGGAAGCCCAGCGGGTTAACGTGCCACGCCAGCGTCTGATCAAGGATGAAAGCCTGCTCGAAATCGCGGCGACCACCCCGAACAGCACCGATGCGCTCGCCCGTGTGCGTGGCGTTGCACGCGGGCTGGCGGAAGGGCGCACGGGGCAGGCTCTGCTGGAGGCAATCCGTCAGGCGCAAGCTCTGCCAGATGCGGAACTGCCGCGCCTGCCCAAAGGCCGTGGGCGTGATGCTGCGCGGCCTCCGGCTTCTCTTGTGGCGTTGCTGAAAGTGCTGCTCAATGCCTGCTGCGAGGCACATGATGTTGCCCCGAAGCTGGTGGCCTCGCAGGAAGAGCTGGAAGCGCTGGCCCTTGACCCCGCACAGGCGCCAACCCTGCTGGGTGGCTGGCGTGGGCGTGTGTTTGGTGATGCCGCCCGTGCTTTGTGCGAAGGCCGTATGGCCCTGCGTGTGCAGGATGGGCGGGTTATCAATGTCCCGTGTGAGGACGAAACCCTGTCTGAACCTGCCCTCGGTTAAGGGCAGGCTCGGGACTGGGGAGAGCGCGGTCGCTCAGAACCCCATTTCTGCCCACAGGTTGGACAGCGGACGCGCACCGTAGTGGGAAATGATTTCCGATGCCGCAACAGATGCCAGCCTGCCGCATTCAGGCAGGGTACGGCCTGCTGTCAGCCCGGCCATGAAGCCCGCCGCATAGGCATCGCCCGCGCCGGTGGTATCAACCACCTGAGTAGGAACGGGGTCTACTTTCGTAAACGTGCCTTCGTGTACGACCACGCTGCCAAGGCCCGAACGGGTCAGAGCCGCAAAAGTGGTGTCCTGTGCGGTATGGCGGGCGGCGGTATCAAAATTTTCCGTTTCATACAGCGCGCAGATTTCATCTTCATTGGCGAACAGGATGTCCACATGCCCTTTGACCAGATCAAGGAAGGCAGCGCGGTGGCGGCCAACGCAGAAGGGGTCTGACAGGGAAAGGGCAACCTGCCGTCCGCTCTGATGGGCAATGGAGGCGGCCCGGCGGAATGCTTCCTGTGCGTGCGGGGGGTCGAACAGATAGCCTTCAAGATACACAATGGAGGATGCGGCAATGACATCGGCCAGCACATCATCCGGTGTAAAACAGGTGCAGGCTCCCAGATAGGTGGCCATGGTGCGCTGGCCGTCAGGTGTAATCATGACAATGCAGCGCGCGGTTGGCAGGTTATCGAACAGCTGCGCATTTAGCGGTTCGGACGGGAAAGCCACGCCGTTGCTGTGCAGATCCTGACCGAACTTTGTTCCGGCTTCGTCCCGCGCAACCTTGCCTAGATAGGCTACGCGTGCGCCAAACTGTGCGGCCACAACGCAGCTATTGGCTACTGAACCGCCGCCCATGACCTGTTCCGGGGTCAGTGCCGCCTGCAGGGCATTCGCGCGTTCAGCGTCGATCAGGGTCATGCTGCCCGGTGTCAGGCCCTGTTTTTCAAGGAAAGCAAAATCGACCCGTGCGAGAATGTCTGTAATGGCGTTGCCAATACCCAGAATATCGTAACGAATGTCAGGATCGGTCATTTTGTTAAAACTTTTCTTCAAAAATGGATAAGTCTGGCTGTTTGGCTAGCCCGCCGCCATAAAAAGGGCAACAGTTGGGGCTACGCAAAGTTTGCCCAACGGTTATCGGCTCGTATAGACTCGCGCCCGACCCGGATGGGCAATGTATGTGCGGACGAACGCCGCCCGGTAAGGCGGGCGGCCTAACGGCAGGGGGACATTCTTGTTCAGACGACGCAAGACTGAAGAAAGCAAACCACCGGAAAAGCCCGCACAGACCGGCGCGCAGGCGCCGCGAGATGCGGCCGGAGCCTCTTCTGGTGCTCCGTTTTCTTCCATTCCAGGACGCCCCTCCCTTTCTCAGGCGGGTGTTTCCGGCTCCAATCATGATAATACAAAGGAGGCCCCCGCAATGGGTCGTGCGCCACTTCCTTCCGGTTCCCCTCTGCCCGCAGGGGCTGGTATTCCGCCGATCCCCGGTGGTGGCGCGCGTGGCGGCCTGCCGTCCCAGCTTGCCGGGCGCAAGGATGCAGCCGAGCAGCGCACCCTTGTTGTCGGGCGCGGGATCAGCGTGCAGGGTTCCGTTCAGGATGCCGAGCGCCTTGTGGTGGAAGGCACCGTTGAATCCAGCATGATCAACGCGACCGAGCTGGTTGTCATGCCCGGCGGTCTGTTCCGTGGTGGCGTGGAAGTCGAAACGGCTGAAATTTCCGGCACGGTCGATGGTTCGCTGGTTGTGCGGGGCAGCCTGACGGTGCGCGGCACCGGGCGCCTTCTGGGCAAGGCCTCGTGCTACCGCCTGAAGGTGGAAGACGGTGGCCAGATCAGCGGTCAGCTTGAAATGCTGCCCGAAAACAGCGGGGCGAAGGCCTCTGCCCCGGCGACACTTGCCTCGGCTTCGGCTGCTTCTGAGACCCCGTCTCAGAGCTGAAAACGCAAAAAGGCTGGCCCGTGGTATTATTCCGGGCCAGCCTTTCTGGTTTGAACGCGATCAGGCCTGAGTGGATCAGGCCATGGTATCGCGGCGGTCGCGTAGCCTGACATATGCGATCTGGGCATGTTCCTCGCAGTAAGGCTTGCCCGGCAACGGTGTTGCTCCACAAAAATGAAAGCCCGGTGTGCCGGGGTCACCGATCGGCCAGCAGCAGGCAGGGCCGCGGCGCTTCTGCGGCTCGGGGTCTGATACGCTGCGGAACGTGGGCTTGGGTTTGGCTGCCGGTTTGGGGGCTGCCTTTTCCTTGCGTTCGACGGTTTCAGCCGGTGCGGCTACTGCTGCCGGGCTGGGGCGTGCGGCAGGCGGCGCGGGCGGCGGCGCAGACTGGGCCACCACGGGAGCCGGAGCCGCCTCACGCGGGGCAGAGGCTGCTGGCTGGGGGGCTGCTTCCGCAGCGGGTGTGGCCGGTTTTTCGGCTTTTTCCGCAGCAGCAACCTTGGGTTTACCATCACGGCGAATGGGCGAAGGACGCGGGGGCAGGCCCAGCCGGTGCGCCTTACCCACAACGGCGTTCTTCGTAATGGAGAGGCGGCGACCTATTTCCGCCGTCGAAAGACCTTCACCCCATAGCTCTTTGAGCTGGGCGATTATTTCGTCGGTCCACTCCATTCCCTGTACACCTTTTCGACCATTGATGACCTAAGCAGCGCAACAGATGCAGCGCGAAGCCATCCATCTTAGGGGGATGGGGGCGGCGGCTCAAGCAGAAAGCCTGAAAGAAGGCATTGTTCAGTCTGCTTTTCCTGCTGAGGTGCAGTCTGGCGTCGGGGATGTGGCGCGTTCGGGCACGATCAGGGCAATCCGGCTTTGCACCTGTTCGAGCAGGGTGCGGGCGGTTTCCTGCTCTTCAGCCGAGGGGTTGTGGGGGTGTGTGGCATCATGTGGGGGCAGGGTGATCATTGTGCTCAGGCTGCGCTCCATCGCCAGAAGAATATCGGATGTGGCGTGGGGCTGGGCCTGTGTCCACCAGTGTAGGGCTTCTTGCCATGCGCCCTGCTGGGTCAGCACGGTGGCGTGGTTATGGCAGCCCCGATAGTCGCCGCCTTCGGCCGAGGCGCGATACAGGGCGCGCGCCCGCTCAGGGTCAGGTGGGACTGTCCAGCCTTCCTCGTAAAAGCGGGCGAGAATATTCATGGATTTGGCATGGCCGTTCTGCGCGGCTTTGGCGAACAGCGCGAACGCCCGGGGCAGGTTCTGCGGCATGCCCAGTCCGCGCATGGTCAGGATGCCGAGATTGTAACGCCCCCATTCATCGTTCTGTTCAGCCGCGCGGGCGTAGTAGATGGCGGCTTGTTCGAAGCTTTTGGGTACGCCCCAGCCAAAATGATGGCACCGCCCCAGCATGTTGGAAGCGGGGCCATACCCGGCATCGGCGGCCATAGTGAACCAGATGATGGCCTGCGCGTGATCTGGCGGTAAAAAGGTGCTTTTGAGGAGCGCCTTGCCCCATAGAACCTGATCGAGATGGTGCCCCCGGCAAGCCCGCTCGTAAATGGCCTGCATGGAGTCAGGCAGGACGAGGGGCTGCGTCAGTGCCTTGCGGCGCTTGCGGGCAAACAGGCGGGAGAAAAAGGAGCGGGACATTGCAGGGCTTTGTCAGGCGGAGCCAGCCTGTGGGGGCTGGCTCCGTAATCGCGGGTCTGTGGCTCAGTAATCAGCCGACAGGTTGAACAGGAACGCCCGGCCGATGGACGGCGTGACACGGTCGCTGAACAGGTTGCTGTAGTTCAGGCGGTTGGCCAGATTGTAGCCGTTCATGGCGATTTTCCAGTGGTTGTCGAAACGGTGCGAGATCACGCTGTCGAATTCCACATTGGCGGGCACGCGGCCAGAGTTGCTTGCGTCCACGAACACCCCTTCACGCCATGTCATGCCGCCACCGATGAGCAGGTTGTAAGCGCTGGAGGGGGCAATTTCGTATGTTGTCCACACCGTGGCCTGATTGCGCGGCACATACTGGAGCTGCTTGCCAATATCTGCTGCGGCACCACCGGTTGTGATGCTGTCGTAGCGGGCATAGGTCGCAATCATATTCCAGTTCCGCAGGATCTGGCCCGATACGCTCAGTTCCAGCCCCTGATTACGCTGAGAGTCGCCGGAGGTAAGAATTTGGCCAGGATTTGAAGAATCCTGCATGGTCGCGTTGCTTTTTTCCAGACGGAACACCGAGGCCGTGAAACCGATACGGTCATGGAAAGCCGAGTATTTCGCGCCCAGTTCATACAGTCGGCTGCGTTCGGGTTTGAAGTTCTGGTTTGTGGTCGTCAGAGGTTCGGAACTGTTGGTGACATACAGGCCCAACGGCGTGGTGGATTCAGACCATGTGAAATACACCATAGCGTGGTCGTTAGGCGTGTACATCAGGCTGACATTCGGGTTGATGGTGTCCTGTGTCTGGCCCATGTATTTGTCGGCACCTTCTCCGCCGGTCATGCTGTAATGACTGATCCAGTGATCCCAGCGGAACCCGGCGCGGATGGAGAACCACGGTGCAACCCATGCCTGTTCAGACAGGAACAGACCGATATCGGTGGCATCACCCTTTTTCCAGAGTTTCTGGCCCGCCGTTTTGGTGTTGACCAGATGGCCGGGGGCGCTAGAGCCATCAACCACGGCCAGACCGGGCACGTAGGAAGAAGGGTTCAGCAGGTTGACGTATTGCCGGGCGGTGGGGTTGTTGTAGGCGTAATTCTTGCGCTGATCATCGACATGCATAATGTCCAGACCGCCGAGCATCTGATGGCGCACGCTGCCGGTATTGAACTTGGCAATGGCTGACAGCACGTTCTGCACCGACCAGTCATCCTGCTGGTAAGGATTGGGGCCGAAAACACCGCCAGTGCGTGAGAGCTTGGCTGCCGCAGCGTTGCCGCCGAAAAAGTCACTATTACAGTTGTAAGATGCGCCGTTACTCAGCTGGCCGTTTTTATCCAGCAGCTTTTTGCTGCTGCACCCCACACCCGAAGCGGAGAAATATCGGCTATAAAGGCCACCACGAGTATCGTTGGAAACGGTGATGAAGCGGTTGGCCTCCCATTGCAGGCGGCCGGTCAGCATGTCTACGGTCGAATTATCGGCATCAAGCGTAGTGCCATACCAGTTGGTGCGGTTTACGCCATATTCTGTAGCCGGTGCACTGTAAGCGGCCTTGGGGTCCTTGACCATCGGCACGCCGTAATCGGGTAGGCGGTTATCGGTCTGGTGGAAATATTCAACGGTATAATTAAGCTTTTTTCCAAGTCCGAAAGTAATGGACGGCGCAATGCCCCAGCGGTGCGAATAGACGGCATTGCGGCCGATCATGTCATTTTCATTGCCCATGCCGGTTATACGGAAAGCAATGGTGTCGGTAATCTTGTGGTTGATGTCGAGCGTGCCGCGATAATAATTGCCGCTCCCACCTGAGAACGAAGCCCGGTAATGATCCTTGGCCGTGGGGGTTTTGGTGACGACGTTGATCGCGCCCCCCGTAGTGCCGTTGCCAAATACCTGTGAGGACGGGCCTTTGATCACTACCACGCGCTCATAATCGAAGCTGTCGCGGGTATAGACGCCAAAATCGCGCAGACCGTTTTCGTAAATATCATTCTGTGCGGCAAAGCCACGGATCAGGAACTGGTCGCCCGCCATGCCACCTTCGCCCTCACCCACGGAGGCGGTAATGCCGGGCACGTTCTTCAGGGCTTCATCAAGCGATTTCACGTTCTGCTGCTGCATGACAATCTGCGGCACCACATCGATGGTCTGTGGTGTGTGCAGCACGTCATCAGGCATGCGGCTCAGGCCGATGGGGGTATGCAGCGTGTTCATGGGGGAGGCGGTTACAACCCATTCCTCCACCTGCGACCCATCCTTGCGGGTGGTGGTCTTGGGGCCGTGACCACCGGCATTGGACAGGTTGGAACTGGCCTGCGTGCTGGTATCGGCAACGGTGTTCTTTTTGGCGGCGGCAGGCTGCTCATCGGCGAAGGCGGACCATGCGTGACACCCGAGGGCCAGCCCTACGGCCAATGGGGTTTTATGCAAATGGGCGTTCAGTCGTGAGACAGCCATAATGAGGGGTTCCATTCAAATATGATAATCATTCTCACTCATGGCGATAGAAGCACTAGGAATGATTCGCAATAACGAGTGGGGCGAAAAAAGCCATCAGAAGGCCGTATTGATAGGAACTGTTGCCTATCAGACACGTTGAACCCGATCGTGCCGAGCAGATGCCATAAAGCGCCGTTTTGTGGCGCTCTGCCCGCCGGGGTAGGGATTCCCGTTGCGGGCCGGGGGCTGTGTGCTAAGATCAAGCCTGAAGGCGATTGGGTCGGTGGTCGTATGGCTCTTTGGGAAAGACATATCATACGCAAATAAAAGAAAATTTTGGCGGTTCCACAGGTGTCTGTTTTCGGAATGCGAAAGTGCCTTCACTTTCACTACGGCGTGGAGCTTTGCGAGGCATACCAGATATTATGGATAAGAATTTCATCTATCTTACGCCGCAGGAACAATGGCGTGACATTATTTTGCAGACACCACAGGATGAACGCGAACATGTCCGGCGACAGGTCGAGGTGCAGGGGCAGGCCTGTGTGGCGTTCTTTTGCGAAGCGCTGCTTCAGCATGCCGATGTGGCGGATTTTCTGGAAAAGGACAGTATCCAGAAATCGCTCAAGCGCAGCCTGTATTACTATCTGGTAACCCTGTTTTCCGCCACGCCCGATCATGTGTCCCGCCTGTGCAAGATACAGATGCGGCTGGGGGCCAGTTATGCCCGTCTGGAAATACCGACCCATATCGTCGCATATGGCTTCTATATTCTGAAAAAGCAGATTCTCGGGCTGTTCACACAGGACGATGTGGGCAGCTTTGATCGTTCAGGACTGATCCTGTACGCCGGGGGCATGATGGACTTCGCGTTTAAGTTCATTATGCGTTCCTATGAAAAAAGCTTTCGCAAAATGGTCGAGGATAATGAGGCGCTGCGCCTTGTTTCTATCGGGCAGGATCTGAGTTTTGAAAAAGAGACGCAGGCACGGACGTTTTTTTCATGGTGCATGCAAACCATGCGCGCCCTGTGCGAAAACAGTTTTGATGATCTCGAAAATCTGGAAGATTCTGATTTCGGCCTGTGGTTTACCCATAAGGGACGCAACCTGTTTAATGGCCGTTCCGAGTTTATGCAGATTCAGCGCGAGATCGAATCTCTCGATACGCAGCTCCATGCCATCCGGCAGGACGGGTCTGTGCCGGAGCGATTTGTTGCGTCTCTGCATAGGAGTATTCGTAAAATCGTTTTCCTTATGGAAAGTATTTTCCATAATATCGAGCAGATAGAGACCGGGCGCGACCCGCTGACAAAAGTGCTCAATCGCCGGTTTCTCGATGTGGTGGTGCAGAACGAAATCTCCTTTGCGCTGTCCAAGAACAAGCATTTCAGTATCGCGCTGTTTGATATTGATAATTTCAAATCGATCAACGATACGTTCGGGCATCTGGCCGGGGATGAAATCCTGTGCTTTGTGGCTAATACGATTACCTCGTCCCTACGGGTGAATGATTACGTTTTCCGTTATGGAGGCGAGGAGTTTCTGATTGTTCTGACAGAAACTGACACCGAGGCCGCGCGTAAATGTGCGGAGCGCATTCGTCTGGCTATCTGTGGCCAGCCCGTAACCCTGCGTTCCGAACAGCAGGTAAGCGTCAGTGTCTCGGGCGGGCTGACAAGCCTGCATGGGCAGACCAATGTCCGCACCTTGATCAACCGGGCGGATCAGGCGCTCTACACGGCCAAGGCGCAGGGGCGTAACCGCATTGTTGTCGGGCATATGCCGCAGAGTGTGGCGTAACCTTTCGCAAGGGGTGGGCCTTGTGTCTGCTTGGTCTGCCCCGTTATGCACGGCATGGCTGCACTGTCTCATTGGTGGGCTTGATTACCGGCCGTGTTTTTTCCAGTCGGTTCCGCATTGTATGGTTGCTTGACACATTGTCCGATGGCAGAATAGAACCCCGTTCTTCAGTCGAATGAGCGACATCGTTTAAGATTTCTTTAAGATTTTTCAGACCGCAGCCCGCTCTGGTCCCTTGCGTGGGTGGGAGACTTTTTCGCCTCGGTGCCGAAAAAGGGCGGTATCCAAGGATAGCGAGCAATGTCAGGGGAACAAGAGACCGGGGCGTGGTCAGAGCACGCATTGCCCCCCAAGACACTGCCGTTTGCGCATTTTATCCGCCATGTGGCGGATATGGATGAAGGGCATGGGTTCAGGGTTGGTCACGTGGCGCAGGTCATTGCTGATCTGGCGGGCATAGATAGTCTCGACCGCTCAGTCCTGAAAACCGCTGGCGAATTGCACGATACCGGCAAACTGCTGATCCCTGAGGCCATTCTTCAGGCTCCCAGACGTCTGACCGATGACGAGAAAAGAACCGTCCAGCGTCACCCGCTGCTCGGGCTTGCGGTAACCCAGTGGTACGATCACGTCTTTACGCAGGATGTGCTCGATACAATTCTTATGCACCATGAACACTGGGACGGCAGCGGTTATCCGTTGGGGCTGAAAGGGGAAAACATTCCCCTGTTGGTGCGTATTGTCTCGCTGGCGGATACGATTGATGCCTGTGCGTCACGCAGACGTTACAAGGCGCCTTGGTCTGTCCCCCGTTTGCAGGACTATCTCCGCAAGGAAAGCGGCCGGAGCTTTGATCCGCATCTGGCGACACTGTGCGCTGATAACCTTCCCCAGATTGTCAGCTCCATGCATGACATACAGCCTACTACGCCCACATCGCAGACCAGCTAACTCAGCACGCGCATCTGTTCAACAAAAGCCGGAAAGAGCGTGCCGAGTGCGGGCATGACATCTTGTTTAAGCTGCTCGCGCAGGAACAGGGCCAGATCAAGCGGGAAACGACCGAACTCACGCCTGCGCACCACCAGCGTCAAGCGCCGGTGAAACGCCGGGGTGGGCAGAGGGTGGCAGGACAGGCCACAGCCCTGTGTGTAACCCGCTTCGTACAGGCAAAGCGGGGTGGTTATGGCAACACCGCGCGTGCGGCAGGTGGCATAGACACCATAGGGCAGATCAAACTCCTGCTGAAACGGCACATCAATGCGCAGGCGGCGCAAAAAGCGCTCGATTTCAGCCCCCGTGCGTGAGCGTTGCGAAAAGCGGATGAAAGGGTGGCGACCCAGAAAATCTCTGAGTTCGGCTGTATCGCGCGGTGGGGTTTCGTGTTCGGGGTACAGCAGCAGGTAGGGTTCTTCAAATAGTGGCCAGCGTTCCAGACCGGACACATCCTCCATTTCATCCACCCCGATCACACAGTCGATCTGACGGGTTAGCAGGGCTGTCGCGTGGGTTTCTGTCAGGCCCGCGTGGACAATAAGCCGTCCGACCCGTTCGTGCATGAAGTCGGAAATGGAGGTGGAGAGCGCACGGGCCAGCGAGTCCACCACCCCCATACGCAACTGCGGCACCCGGCCAAGGCGCATTTTCTGTATGCCTGTAGCCACCAGCCGCACCTCGGCCAGCATGGTCTGTGCGTATTGGCGCAGCACCGTGCCTGAAGGGGTTAGGGCCAGCGGGCGTACATTCCGGTCGAACAGCGTCGTGCCGAGGCGGTTTTCAAGGTCTGCTATGGTTTGCGAAATGGCGGGCTGGGTTACCTTGAGGGTGCGTGCGGCCGCAGCCATGCTGCCATTGTCGCACACCGCCAGAAATACGGTCAGGGATGACAGGTCAAACGGAAGGTCTGCAATGGCCATGCCCGTATTATAAGAAAAATTTATGCTGTCTCAAGCGTGAACGCTCCGTAAGGGTGAAAGCAGAGCAAAGAGCGGATTTATCATGCAGACTGATCGTTATTCCCTGTTTGCGTTGCTGCGTGAGGCCATGCGCGGCAATACGGGCTGGAAACCGGCCTGGCGCAAGGCAACCCCGGCCCCGACCTATGATTATGTAATCGTGGGCGGTGGCGGGCACGGGCTGGCAACAGCCTATTATCTGGCGCGCCGCTATGGCGGGCAGCGTATTGCCGTGGTGGAAAAAGGCTGGATTGGCGGCGGCAATGTCGGGCGCAATACCACCATCGTGCGCTCGAACTACCTCCTGCCCGGTAATGAGCCATTCTATGAATGCGCCATGAAACTGTGGGAAGGGCTGGAGCAGGACATCAATTACAATGCGATGGTGAGCCAGCGCGGCGTGCTGAACCTGTTCCATAACGATGCCCAGCGGGGGGCTTATATCCGCCGGGGCAACGCCATGCGCCTGCACGGCGTGGATGCGGAACTGCTTGATACACAGGCGGTGCGTGAAAAGGTGCCGTTCCTCAATTTTGACGATGCGCGTTTTCCCATTCGTGGCGGGCTGTTGCAGCGCCGTGGTGGTACCGTGCGGCACGATGCTGTGGCCTGGGGCTATGCCCGCGCGGCGGACAGGCTGGGCGTGGACATTATTGAAAACTGCGAGGTTACCGGTATCCGCCTTGAAGGCGGGCGGGCCGTGGGGGTGGAGACAACGCGCGGCTTTATTGGGGCTGGCAAACTGGGGCTGGCCTGCGCGGGCAATTCCTCACGGGTGGCGGGTATGGCGGGCCTGCGCCTGCCGATTGAAAGCCATGTGCTTCAGGCTTTTGTCAGCGAAGGGATCAAGCCGTTCATTGATTGCGTGGTCACATTCGGGGCCGGGCATTTCTATATCAGTCAGTCCGACAAGGGCGGGCTGGTCTTTGGTGGTGATATCGACGGCTATAACTCTTACGCCCAGCGCGGCAACCTGCCCGTGATCGAGGATGTGTGCGAGGGCGGCATGGCGCTCATGCCCCGGATCGGGCGTGTGCGGCTGCTGCGGCACTGGGGCGGTATCATGGATATGTCCATGGATGGCAGTCCCATTATCGATCATACGCCGGTGCAGGGCCTCTACCTGAATGCGGGCTGGTGTTACGGCGGGTTCAAGGCCACGCCTGCATCGGGCCTGTGTTTTGCGCATCTGCTGGCGCGTGATGAGCCGCACCCCGTCGCGACAGCCTACCGGCTGGACCGTTTCGCACGCGGCGCCGTGATTGATGAAAAAGGCATGGGCGCACAGCCCAATCTGCATTGAGGTTTCCATGCGTCTGACCTGTCCTTTCTGCGGTTCGCGCGGAGTTGAGGAATTTACCTACCGGGGCGATGCCACGGTGCGTCGTCCGGCTGGCGAGGCCAGTGCCGAAGCCTGGGTGGATTATGTCTACCTGCGCGACAATCCGGCCGGGCCTCATCAGGAACTCTGGTACCATGGTGCGGGGTGCCGTTCATGGCTGGTGGTGACGCGCGATACGCGCACACATCAGATTACCGAGGTGCGTGCCGCCCGTGCGGTGGCGCAGGCTGAACACAAGGAGGGCGCGGCATGACGGACGCCCATATGTCTTCTGCTTTGGCTACGGGTGTGCCGCAGCACCGTGTGGCGGGTGGTAACGGTATTGATGCGGGGCGGACGGTTCGCTTCACGTTTGATGGGCGGCAGTATACTGGCCATCCGGGCGATACGCTGGCCTCTGCGCTGCTGGCGCATGGTGTGCGGCTGGCGGGGCGGTCGTTCAAATATCACCGTCCACGCGGCATTTTGTCCGCCGGGCCGGAAGAACCCAATGCACTGGTGGAACTGCGCACCGGCCCCCGGCGGGAGCCGAATACACGCGCTACCGTGGCGGAGCTGTACGAAGGGCTGTCCGCCGCCAGCCAGAACCGCTGGCCCAGCCTTGCCTTTGATGCGCTGGGGATGAATGGCCTGTTTTCCTCCGTGCTGGGGGCGGGGTTTTACTACAAGACCTTCATGTGGCCTGCGGCTTTCTGGGAGAAGGTTTACGAACCGCTGATTCGCAAGGCGGCAGGGTTGGGGCGGGCTGCGGATGAGGCCGATCCTGACCAGTATGAAAAAGCCACGGCGTTTTGCGATGTGCTGGTCGTGGGTAGCGGCCCGGCCGGGCTTGCCGCAGCCCTTGCTGCGGGCCGGTCAGGGGCGCGGGTTATTCTGTGCGAGGAAGACAGCCTGACAGGTGGCCGCCTGCGGGCCGAAAGCCGCCAGCTGGATGCCGCCCCCGCATGGCGCTGGGCGGAGCAGGTGCGCGCAGCACTCGAAGCGCTGCCCGAGGTGCGGATCATGGAGCGTACCTGTGTGTTCGGTACGTATGATGGTGGCACCTATGGGGCGCTGGAGCGGGTGGCCGATCATCTGCCCCAGCCCGCAAAAGGGCAGCCCCGCCAGCGGCTGTGGCGTATTGTGGCACGGCAGTGCATCGTGGCGGCGGGCGCGGTTGAACGGCCCATCGTGTTTTCTGGCAATGACACGCCCGGTGTCATGCTGGCCGGTGCGGTGCGCACCTATCTGAACCGCTTTGGCGTGGCGCCGGGGCGCCGGGCCGTTGTCTATACTTGCAATGATGATGGTCTGCGCACAGCTCTGGATCTGGCACGGGCAGGGGTATCGGTTGCGGCTATTGTCGATTCACGACCCGAAGGGGAAGGGCAGGGCGCACAGGTGGCGCGGGCCTGTGGCGCACCCTTCCTGCCCGGTGCGGCCATTACGGCGGTCAAGGGCCGTATGGCAGTCAGCGGTGTGAGCGTGCGCGATGCACAGGGCCGGGAGCAGCGCTTTGCGTGTGATCTGCTCGCCATGTCGGGCGGGTGGTCGCCCAATATTGCGCTTACGACCCATCAGGGCATGCGCCCGGTTTATGATGAGGCGCTGTGCGCGTTCCTGCCTGCGGCCCTGCCGCCGGGTATGGTGGTGGCTGGTGCCGCAGCCGGGGTGTTTGGCACGGCTGAGGCTTTGCGTAATGGTGCGCAGGCGGGGGTAAGGGCTGCACAGGCCTGCGGTTTTGAAGCGGAACAGCCCGCCCTGCCGGATGCCGAACCGGAATCCTGCGCCATTGCTCCGTTGTTTCACGCGCTGGCGGGTGTGCCGTCAGCCCGGTGGGCCAAGGCGTTTGTGGACTTCCAGAACGATGTTACCGCCAAGGATGTGGCCTTGGCCGCGCGGGAAGGGTTTGTCTCGGTCGAGCATCTCAAGCGCTACACCACGCTGGGCATGGCCACGGATCAGGGCAAGACATCCAATGTCAACGCCATTGCCCTGCTGGCGGAAATTACGCAGCGCGCCATTGGGCAGACCGGCACCACACTGATCCGCCCCCCGACCCAGCCAGTAGCGATCGGTGCGCTGGCCGGGGCGCATCGCGGCCAGCATTTCAAGCCTGCGCGTCTGCCGCCCACCCATCAGTGGGCGGAAAGTCAGGGGGCCGTGTTTACCGCCAACGGGCTGTGGCAGCGTGCGCAGTGGTACCCCCGTCCCGGCGAGACGGACTGGCTGCAAACAGTCAACCGCGAAGTGCGCACCGTGCGCGGCGCGGTCGGGTTCTGCGATGTCACGACCCTTGGCAAGATCGACATTCAGGGGCCTGATGCCGCGGAGTTTCTGGAACGGGTCTATGTTAACGCGTGGAAAAAACTGCCCATCGGGCGGGCCCGCTATGGTCTGATGCTGCGTGAGGATGGTTTTGCCTATGACGATGGCACTACCGCCCGCCTGAGCGAGACCCATTATGTCATGACCACAACCACTGCTAATGCGGGCGGTGTCATGGCGCATCTGGAATTCTGCCACCAGTGGCTGTGGCCCGAACTGGATGTGCAGTTCATTTCCGTGACGGATGAATGGGCGCAGATTGCCGTGGCCGGGCCGCAGGCCCGTACCGTGCTGCGCCATGTGGTGGACCCCGCGTTCGATCTCTCCAACGAAGCGTTTCCCTACATGGCGGCAGGGGAGGTTACAGTGTGTGGCGGCGTTGCGGCGCGGCTGTTCCGCCTGTCGTTCTCGGGGGAGCTGGCGTACGAGCTGGCCGTGCCCGCCCGTTATGGCGATGCACTGGCCCGCAGACTGATGGAGGTGGGTGCCCCCTACGGTATTGCCCCCTACGGCACTGAAGCGCTGGGCGTGATGCGTATTGAAAAAGGCCATCCCGCCGGGCCGGAACTCAACGGCCAGACCACAGCGCATGATCTGGGCATGGGGCGGATGCTGTCCACTCGCAAGGACTTCATCGGTCGGCACATGGCCCAGCGCGTTGCGCTGACAGACCCCGCGCGGCCAACGCTTGTGGGCCTGCAACCGCTCAACCCGGCAGATCAGGTTGTGGCGGGCGCGCATCTGCTGCCCGATGGTGCGCCGGCTACGGCGGCGTCTGATCAGGGCTGGGTGTCCTCGGCGGCGTTTTCGCCTACGCTTGGCTCGTGGATCGGGCTTGGTCTGCTGTCCAACGGCCCGGCCCGGCATGGCGAGATCGTGGCGTTGCACAATCCGCTGGCAGGCACGGTTGTGCGTGCCCGTGTTGTATCTCCTGTTTTTGTCGATCCCGAGGGAGCGCGTGTGCATGGTTGAGTCTCTGTTAGCCCTGCCTCCAGTAAGTGCCGACCCTGTGCGGGCTGGCGATACGGTGCTGGCTCTGGCCCCTATGGGCGAGGCTGTCAGCCTTGGAGCCTTTGCCGGAGCGGGGCGGGCCGCGCTGCTGGCGCGGGTGCGCGAAACCTTTGGGGTCGATCTGCCTGAACAGCCCCGCGCCGTGGCTTCGGCCGATGGGCAGGTGACGTTCGTGTGGTGCGGCCCTACCCAGTGGCTGGCCCTTTCTTTGGGTGAGAGCGGTGCGGAGGGCGGGTTGCTGGCGCGCCTGCGTGCTGCCTGCGGCGATCTGTGCGCCCTGACCAGCCAGAGCGACAGCCGCACCACCTTACGGCTATCCGGCCCGCAGGCGCGTGAGGTGGCTGGCCGTCTTGTGCCGGTTGACCTGCACGATGCGGTGTTCGAACCCGGCCACGTGGCCCTGACACTGGCCGGACATATCCCTGTTCTTATCAGACAGGTTGCACGAAACCCGGTTACGTATGAGTTTCTGGTATTCCGCAGTTTTGCGGAAAGCCTGTTTCATGATCTTCATGTCGCCATGAACGGCGCACTTTCCTAGGAAATGGACCCAAAACGCATGTCGACACTGTCTCCCAATGCCAAAGGTTATATCCTGACCCTGAGCTGCCCGAACCGGCCGGGTATTGTCGCCGCACTCAGCCAGACGCTGTATGAAGCCGGGGCCAATATTACCGAAGCCCAGCAGTATGATGATGTGGGTAGCGGCAGTTTTTTCATGCGGATCATGTTCGATATCGTCAAAGGCAAGACCACCGAGGCCGAGCTACGCGCATTGGTGGATGTTATGGCCGGGCAGTTCGGCATGGAGTACCGGCTTAACTGCCAGTCTTACCGGCCCAAGGTCGTGATTATGGTTTCCAAGTTCGATCACTGTCTGGTGGACCTGCTCTACCGCTGGCGGATCGGGGAACTGCCGATCGAACCTGTTGGCATTATCGCAAACCATCCTGAAGAAACCTATAAGGATATCGATTTCTACGGTATTCCTTTCTACCATCTGCCCATTACCAAAGAGACCAAGGTCGAGCAGGAAGCCCGTATTCTCTCGGTGGTGGATGGCAGCGGAGCCGATCTTGTCGTGCTGGCGCGGTATATGCAGATTCTCTCCAACGACATGGCCGCAGCTCTGTCCGGGCGGTGCATCAATATCCATCATTCCTTCCTGCCCGGTTTCAAGGGGGCGCGGCCCTACCATCAGGCTTATGAGCGTGGCGTGAAACTGATTGGCGCTACCGCGCATTATGTTACGCGCGATCTGGATGAAGGCCCGATTATCGAACAGGATGTGGAACGCATTTCCCACGCCGACAGCCCCGATGACCTGATCCGCAAGGGCCGTGACATCGAGCGGCGCGTGCTGGCGCGTGCGGTGCGTTACCATATTGAAATGCGTACGATCATGAACGGAAACAAAACCATTGTTTTCGTTTCCTGAACGGATGGAGGAGACCGTGTCATGGAGGCAGGTGGAAAGCTGATCAACGGCGTGGCATTTGCCCGCCAGCTCAGAAGTGAAATAAGGCAGGAGGCTGAAAACCTCCATGCCGTTCATGGTATTCTTCCAACACTGGCGGTTGTTATGGTGGGGGAAGACCCCGCCAGCGCCGTATATGTGCGCAACAAGATCCGCGCGACCGAGCAGGCGGGTATGCGTTCGGTTTCGCACCATCTGCCTGCCAGCACGCAGGAGGGCGAGTTGCTCGCCCTGATTGCGGCCCTGAATGTGGATGAAACCGTACACGGTATTCTGGTGCAGTTGCCCCTGCCCGAACAGATCAACCGTGATGCCGTGCTCGATGCCATTGCCCCCGCCAAGGATGTGGATGGCTTTCATATCGTCAATGCCGGGCTTCTGGCCGTGGGGCGGCATGATGGCTTTATTCCCTGCACGCCCAAAGGCTGCATGATGCTGCTGCATTCCGTGCTGCCTGAACTGGCCGGGCTGCATGCCGTGGTGGTGGGGTGTTCGAATATTGTCGGGCGGCCTATGGCGCGGCTTTTGCAGCAGGCCGGTTGCACGGTGACTGTTACGCACCTGCAAACGCGTGATGTCGCGGCGGAAACGCGCCGGGCGGATATTGTTGTGGTGGCGGCCGGGCATCCGGGGCTGGTGCGGGGTGACTGGATCAAGCCCGGCGCGGTGGTCATTGATGTGGGCATCAACCGGGCGGAAACGCCGCAAGGGGCGCGGATTGTGGGCGATGTGGCGTTTGACGAGGTTTACCCCCATGCTGCTGCCATTACGCCCGTACCCGGTGGTGTGGGGCCGATGACCATTGCCTGCCTGCTCCAGAACACCCTGCGTGCGGCACAGGGGCTGGCGGCTGATTGAACTTACTGTTGCCGCAGGGCCTGCAAGCGGCTGAGCAGGCCCCTTTCCGTAGTGACACCCATTTTGCGGTACAGGCGCTGACGGTGGTTTTTGACCGTGCCTTTGCTGATACCCAGTGTCTGGGCGATTTCGCCTGTATTGCGGCCCTGTAGCAGCAGTTCCAGCAGATCCTGCTCGCGCCGGGTGACATGTAGCCCCGGCAGCGCGGAAAGTGGCGCCTGCGTGGTGGCCGGGGCAAGGCTCAGCAGGTAGCCTCCGGGGGCCAGCGGGCAGTCTTCGGGCAGGGCTGTCAGGTTCAGGGTAAAACCGTTTTCTTCCAGTATTGCGGGGGTATGGCCCGGTATCAGGCCATCGGTGCTTCTGAGTAGCCGGTGTACAGCCCGGCGAAACGGTGCGCCATGCCGCGTTTCCGCTGCGCACCATGTGGGGTTGCTGTGCAGGTGGTTGCGGTGGCGATCGAGCACCAGTGCGCCTTCGCTTTCGGGGCGGTGGCTGGTCTGGGTCTCTGTCTGTGGGGGGCGGCTCCAGGCTTGCAGGGTCTGGTTGATGTGGCTTTGGTGCAGGCCATAGAAAAGCGGCTGTACCAGTCTGGCCCGGTTGAACTCTTTTTGGGTAAAAGGCCGGTCTGTCTGCTGTAGAAACAGCATGATGCAGGTATTGGACAAAATGGGCAGGATAATGGCCAGCTCGTCTGAAAATCCGCAGTTTTTCTGGAAAATGGATGTGTATTCATAAGGCTTTACGGCCTTGTCCAGTGTGCAGAGCGATGCCACAGGCTGGCGGGCCTGACTGCGCCACAAATGCCAGAACGGGTCGAACGTGCGAAAATGGTTTCTGTAATCGCTAAAGGCGGTGGATTCGACGTCCTCGGTATGCAGCACATGGGGCAGCACCCCCGGTGCATAGGCGATAATCCATGAGGACTGGTGTGGAATAAGCCGGGAAAACACGGACAGAAGGCGGGCATGAAAATCCGCACTGCCGATATGGCCCGCGACATGCCCCAGTTCGGCCAGCCATTGTTCCATGAAAGGGGGGGTATGGCTGTCCGGCTTTATGATGCCGGTCATGGTTCCATTGTCCTCTTTTTCCCGTGCCGGAGCAGTCGGGTGCCACAAGGGCTGGCGTTTGCCGTTCTTTTGCGGCGACGAGTCCGTAGCAGGTTTGATTGTTTCGTTTGAGAGATGGTTCTGTCAAGCGCCTTCAGGCGCATGGGCCTGTGCGGTCGCAGGGGAATGGTGCCAAAAGGCACCATTGAGAAAGGGGGGCGGCCTTCCCTAGTCTTGTTTTGTAAAAGAAACGGATGGGGAGTGGCCTATCGCCATGACACTCTTGTTTGCACCACCGCATAAAGCGGCTCCTGTGCGGGTAGCCGGGGGCAGCGGCCCCCGGCGGTTTACCGTTCGGGCCGGAGAGGGGCTTGAAGTCATCACGGTTGATGGCGGGCAAGCCGGTATGCTGGCGGCTCCCCTGGGGGTGCTGCATGCCCTGACACTGGATCAGCCTGCTGGACAGGGGGCTCAGGGTGAGGCGCTCTACACCCTGTTTACAGCGGATGAACAGGCGGGTGCCGGGTGCCGTTTCGATGTGCTGGCCGATGGCGAGATCGTGCTTGATCTCCCGGCCGAGGACATGATGCCCGATCAGTCCAACGCGCCGGGGGCGTATGACCTGCATTTTACCCCCGCCCCGCAGGGCGGTAGCCGCCTGCCGGAGCCTCTGGCCCCCGTTGTGCAGGATGTGCGCGTGCCTGCGGCGACTGCTGTCAGCTATCGGGTGCGCAAAGGCGAATATATCCAGATTATTGATGTGGATGGCCGCCAGTGTTCGGATTTTCTGGCCTTTGATGCCGCAGCACTCGAAGGCGGGCAGGAATACGGGTTGGATGCCACGGCCACGCGCACGGTGCAGGGCCACGCCCTGCCAGTGCCCGGCCTGCACGGGCGCTTTTTAGATAGCCGCCTGCAACCGCTGGTGGAGGTGGTGCAGGATACCGTGGGGCGGCATGATGCATTCCTGCTGGCCTGCACCGCCAAATATTATGATGATACCGGCTATCCGGGCCACGATAACTGCAGCGACAATTTCAACGCGGTTCTGGAGCCTGAAGGGCTTGTGCCACGGAATGGCTGGCCTGCCATCAACTTCTTTTTCAACACACAGGTGCAGGATTGCGGCGCCATTACCAGCGCCGAACCCTGGTCACGCGCGGGGGATTACGTGCTGCTGCGTGCCCTGACAGACCTTGTCTGTGCCTCGTCCTCCTGTGCGGATGACGTGACAGAAGCCAACGGCTGGCAGCCGACCGATATTCATGTGCGGGTTTATGACCGCGCCAGTACCATTTCCAGCGGGGTTGCCCATCGTATGACACCACAAGCACCGGCAATCATGACACGGCAGAGCGGCTTTCATGCAGACCTTGCTGAACAGGGCGCGCAGTTTGTCGAATACAAGGGATTCTGGCTGCCTGCGCGGTTTGAGGGATACGGGCCGGTTGCGGAATACTGGGCCTGTCGCACACGGGCTTGCGTTATGGATTTGTCGGCCCTGCGCAAGTTTGAAATAACCGGGCCGGATGCCCTGTCCCTGCTGCAACTGGCCGCCACGCGCGATATTCGCAAGCTGGCGGTGGGGCAGGTGGTCTATACAGCGCTTTGTTATCCGCATGGCGGCATGCTGGACGATGCAACGGTTTTCCGTCTTGCGCCGCAGGCATTCAGGCTGGTCTGTGGCGATGAATATTGCGGTGAGTGGCTGCGGGCACTCGCGGTGGAGCATGGGCTGCATGCTTTTGTGCGCCCCTCTACCGACCAGTTGCACAATCTCTCGGTGCAGGGGCCGCAAAGCCGCGCCATTCTGGCCCCCCTGATCTGGACGCCACCGACACAGCCGGACATTGCGGCCCTTAAATGGTTCCGCTTTACCATCGGGCGTGTGGGCGGGCCTGCGGGCATACCCGTTCTGGTATCGCGCACCGGTTACACGGGCGAACTGGGTTATGAAATCTGGTGTCACCCACGCCATGCCCCTGCCGTGTGGGAGGCCGTGTGGGCAGCCGGTCAGCCGGAAGGCATGGTGCCTCTGGGGCTGGATGCGCTCGACTGGCTGCGGATTGAGGCTGGTCTGGCTTTTGCCGCGTATGAGTTCTGCTCCGAAACAGATCCGTTCGAGGCGGGGATAGGTTTTGCGGTTCCGGCTTCCAAAACCGAGGCGTTCATTGGCGCTGAGGCTCTGGCCCAGCGCAGACTGGCGCCACGGCACAGGCTGGTGGGGCTGGAGAGCCTGTCTAACGAACCCCTCGCGCATGGTGATGCGGTGTATGATGGTCGGGCCAGAGTGGGCAGCATTACCAGTGCGTGTCTGTCGCCCGTTCTGGGTAAAAGCATTGCCCTGGCACGGGTAGATACGGCCGTGGCCGAGCCGGGGCGTATGCTGGAAATTGGTCAGCTTGACGGGCTGCAAAAGAGAATTGCCGTAAAGGTCACATCTTTTCCAGCCTATGACCCGGATAAAAGCCGGGTGAGATCCTGAATGTTCTTGCAGTGACAGACAATGCGGCGGGCTGATGGCCCGACCGCGAACAGGGAGCGCGTGTGAGCATGACAGCAAAAAGAGTGGCGATTATTGGTGCAGGCCCGAGCGGGCTGGCCGCACTGAGAGCCTTCGGCGCGGCACGCAAGGCGGGTGAGAAAGTGCCTGAACTGGTCTGTTTTGAAAAACAGGCAACGCTGGGCGGGATGTGGAACTATACATGGCGCACCGGGCTGGATGAATATGGCGAGCCCGTCCATGCCAGCATGTACAGGTTCCTGTGGTCGAACGGCCCCAAGGAAGGCCTTGAATTTTCTGATTATTCTTTTGAAGAGCATTTCGGGCGGCCCATTCCGTCCTATCCGCCCCGTGCTGTGCTGCTGGATTATATTGTCGGGCGTATCAAGCGCGATAATCTTGAGGGCGATATGCGCTTCAGCACCTCGGTGCGTGAGGTCGAGTGGGATACCGAGGCGGATAATTTTCTGGTGACGGTGGAAGACCTGACCACAGCCCATGTTTACTCAGAACGATTTGATTATGTGATTGTTGCATCGGGACATTTTTCAACGCCGAATGTTCCCTCCTTTCCCGGTTTCGACCTTTTTCCCGGCCGTGTCCTGCACGCGCATGATTTCCGCGATGCCAATGAGTTCGCGGGTAAGGATGTGCTGCTGGTCGGCAGTTCATATTCGGCGGAAGATATTGGGAGCCAGTGTTATAAATACGGCGCAAAATCCATAACATTTTCCTATCGCTCCCATCCGCTCGGCTTCAAATGGCCCGAAGGCTTTGCGGAACATTCCCTGCTGCTCAAGGTGGAAGGAGATGTTGCACATTTTCAGGATGGTGCGACAAAAAAGGTCGATGCCATCATTCTGTGCACCGGCTACAAGCATTATTTCCCGTTCCTGCCGGATTACCTGCGTCTGAAAACGCATAACTGTCTGTATCCGGTGGATCTGTACAAGGGTGTGTGCTGGATCGATAATCCGAAACTTCTCTATCTTGGCATGCAGGATCAATATTATACCTTTAACATGTTTGACGCGCAGGCATGGTTCGCGCGCGATGTCATCATGGAAAAGCTGGATCTGCCCGGCCGGGCAGATATGCTGGCGGATAGCAAGGCATGGGTGGCACGAGATCAGGCGTTGGAAAATGCCACGCAGGAAATTGATTTCCAGACCGATTATGTGCGCGATCTGATGACCTATACAGATTACCCGCCTTTTGACCTTGATCAGGTTGCGGCCCTGTTCAAGGAATGGAAGCATGACAAGGAAGACGGCATCATGACCTTCCGTGATCGCAGCTACCGTTCGGTGCTGACCGGCACGATGGCCCCCCCGCACCATACCCCGTGGATGGAGGCTATGGATGACTCGCTGGAAGCCTTTCTGGCCCCGGCAGAGCCTGCGCGTGTCAGGGCTTCAGGCTGAAGTTTTTTGTAAAAATGTCCTGAATTTGTGAGAGTTCTCCAAGGATAAGAAAAATTTATGCAGTCTATAACGCATGATCTTTTCACATTCGTAATGGACTGGAATATGATGGTTCCCGTCGTGGTGGTTTGTGGCCCCCACGGTGGCGGCCCGGCGTAGTGAGGACTGAAAAACATGACGACTAGCTGGCGTTCAAGCACTCTGGCAGATCGCCACCGTGCCCTTGGCTCCGCCCTCGAAAACTGGAACGGCATGGCTACGGCCTGGAGCTACGATTCCAGCCTGCAGGATCACCACGTGGCGGTGCGCACCCGTGCGGGGCTGATGGATGTTTCGGGGCTTAAAAAGGTGCATCTGGTCGGCCCGCACGCCACGGCCATTCTGGATTACGCAACCAGCCGTAATGTCAGCAAGGTGCAGCCGGGGCGCTCGGTTTACGCCACGGCCCTGAATGACGATGGCAAGTTTATTGATGACTGCCTTTTATACCGCACCGGCCCCAATAGCTGGATGGTGGTGCACGGGGCAGGCACCCTGCATGAAATGCTGGCGCAGGCTGTGGTGGGGCGTAATGCCGCCATGCTGTTCGATGACGATCTGCACGACCTGTCGTTACAGGGGCCTGTTGCGGTTGATTTTCTGGCCCGCCATGTGCCGGGTATCCGCCAGCTCAACTATTTCTGCCATATGCAGACAACGCTTTTCGGTGCGCCGGTCATGATTTCGCGCACTGGTTACACAGGTGAGCGTGGCTACGAGATTTTCTGCAAAGGCACCGATGCGCCGCTGATCTGGGATACGATCCTTGAAGATGGCAAGGCCGATGGCATTGTGCCGGTGTGCTTTACCGCGCTCGATCTCCTGCGGGTTGAAAGCTATCTGCTGTTCTATCCTTACGATAATTCCGAAATGTATCCATTTGAACAGGAACTGGCGGGGGATACGTTGTGGGAACTGGGGCTGGATTTCACGGTCAGCCCCGGCAAAACGCATTTCCGTGGCGCACCGGCGCATTATGCGCTCAAGGGGCGTGAACGTTTTAAAATTTTCGGTCTTTTGCTGGACGGTATGACAGCGGCCGAAGCCGGAGCCGGTGTGTACGATGGCGAGCAGCGTGTGGGTACCGTTACCTGCGGTATGATTTCCACACTGACTGGCCGCTCAATGGCGCTGGCACGCATGGATGTACCCTACGCCGTGGCCGGGTGCCGCATTGTCGTGCGCTCGGCGGGGGAGACCCTGTCCGGTGTTACGCACACGCTGCCGTTTGATGACCCCGAAAAGAAAAAGCGTACCGTTAAAGGCTGAACAAACAGGGTTGCCGCATTGTCTGCCTGTGGAGCATGCGGGAGGAGAAAAGAGCGTGATCGTCAGTAGTCAACTGCCTTTTGCCCCACTGGTTCTGGATGCGTCGGGCGTGCGGCACCTGTATGTTCGGGATACGGCGGACTGCCCCCTGCCGGATGGCTGCGGCGCGGTCATGCCCGAGATATGGACAGTGGTATCCGATGCGACAGTGATGGCGGATGCGCGCGAAGGAGAAGTGCTGCTGCGTTCCGTAACGGCCTTGCTGGAAAGGCTGGCCGGACGGCTGGCGCGGGAGAGGGTAGGCTTGCGGCTGTATGGAGCGGGTGGGGCCTCGTTCCTGTCTCGCGTGGCCATAGTGGCGGATGCGGCCGGGCTGGCCACGGGCGAGGTTCTGTTGGCCCCCCCACGGGATACGGCGCGGCGCGTGGTGTGCGTGCATTGCGATACGCTGAATGATGGGGTGCAAGCCGATACGGTGCGTTGCCTTGGCTGCGGCACCACCCTGTTCGTGCGGGAGCATTATTCACGTGGGCTGGGCGCCTATATGGGAGTGGGCGAGCCAGAAATCCTGTTGCAGGCGATGGAGGCAGCAGCCCGTCATGGTTGAACGTTCTGGTTATCTGGCAGTTATTGCCTCGGTTGAAGTGCTGACACCAACCTTGCGTAAATTCGTGCTTGCGGCACAGGGTGTGCGTTTTCCTGCTGTGTCTGCGGGCAGTCATGTGGTGCTTGGGTTTGGTTCTGCCGCACGGCGCTATAAAAATGCCTATTCCGTTGTCTCAGCTACGCCGGATGGGCGTGAACTGAGTGTGATCGTGCGGCGCGCTCCGCAATCACGCGGGGGTTCGGCTTTCCTGCACGATCAGGCGCAGGATGGCACGCCTGTTACGGTTCTGAGCAGTGCCAACCTGTTTCCTGTTTCCAAAACAGCCAAACGGCACCTTCTGCTTTCTGCTGGGGTGGGTATTACGCCTTTTCTTGCTCATGCCCGCACGCTTGAGGCGGAAGGGGCGGATTACACTCTGCATCATTTTTGCCGCCCTGAGGAAAAACCGGCTTTTGTAACCTTGCTGGCAGACCTGCCCCCCGGCCGGGTTTTTATTCATGACCGTCCGCCCGAAGATGCGGGCATGAAGCACCATATGGCGGAGGAAGGCATAGCAACCCATCTGTATTTCTGTGGGCCGGAAGGCTTCATGGGCTGGGTGGAGCAGGCGGCCGCCCAACTCGGTTTTGTGGCGGCCAAGGTGCATTCAGAGCATTTCTTCGTACCCGAAGGGGGTAAGCCGTTCACGGTTGTTCTGGCCAGCAGCGGACAGCGGATTGCTGTAGCGGGCGATGAAACCTTGCTGGAAGCACTGGAGAATGCCGGGGTGGATGCTCCGTGCATGTGCCGTGGTGGTGCCTGCGGTGCCTGCGCTCTGGAGGTTATGGACGGTGTGCCGGAACATCGTGATCATGTGCTGACAGAGCAGGAAAAAACTGAAGGCCGCACCATTCTGACCTGCGTATCCCGTGCCAGAACGGATACGCTGACACTCAACCTGTAAAGAGGAGGCGGGCATGACCGTTCAGACCAGTGCGCGGGAAAGTTATCGCCCGCCCTATCAGGTAACGAATAGTGCAGAAACCATCCTGCGGTTTCCATTTCCGTTCCCTGAAGACAGTTATATGTATTCCATGAACGTGGAGCCGCATATCCGTAGTGGCCCGGTAGCCGCCATGCATAACACGTTCGATATTGATGAGCATTATGTCGCGGAATGCGCGGAAAAAGCCCGTATTTTGCAGGAAGATCCCAAGCGCTGCATTGTTCAGCCCCATATGCGCGCTGCTGAGTGGGATTTCGTGGAACTGGCCATGAGCAGCCTGTCCGATCAGTATCCGCAGCATTTTTCCTTGCGGCGTGAAGGGCAGGACTGGCATTGGGTTAACCGGCTTTTGGGGTATGAGCAGAGCTTTGTGTTTGGCGATGCGACAACCCTGCCGCTGCCACCCTTTGAGTATATGGCCCGACAAATGCAGGGAGATTTCACGCTTCATGATCAGCGTGAGGATGATCTGTGGATGGATGGCGGCATGGTTACGGCACAGGCTGACTGGTCGCTCAAGTTCGATCTGGGCATGTCCTTCCGGCAGTGGCATGCGCCTGTACCCAAGGCGGCGGAAATGGGGGTGTTTGATCGTGGCCTGCGCTTTCTGCTCATGTTGCAGCACGAAAAACCGGTGCGGCGGCTGAACTGGACAATGACCATCAACCCCCGGCTGGATACCTCGCCCGAGAATTTCATGGTTTGGGGGCCAGACCGGGCTTCGGTCACGCCGGATAATGTAGCGGATAAGGTGCATCTGCGCGTGGAGTTGCAAACGCTTTACCGCCTGCCACGCTCCAACGCCATTCTGTTTTCCATCCGCTGTTACCTGATGCCGCTGCGCGATATCATGCGCGTGCCTAAATGGCGCAGGCGGCTCCATCGGGTGCTGCGTGATCTCGATCCCACCTTGTCCAGCTACAAGGGGCTAGATCTGTACCGGCAGACCGTGGTGGATTTTCTTGCTCCGTATGATGATGGCGCCCCCCTGTCCAGCGGGATACAGCCCGAGGTCGTACAGCTTGAAAAGGCACTGGCACCGGCAGCCTGACACTATGGGCCTGCCAGCGGGTGGGTTGGCCCGCAGGTTCGGTAAAACTGAATATTCATGGCGCGTTCTTGAAAGCGGGGCAGGGCCAGTCGGTTTTGTATGGTGCAACCCTGCCGGGGCTTGACCCCGGCAGGGCAGGCGCGCAAGCGTGTTTGGCGGCAAGGCTGAAAACGGACCGTGGATGAGTATCACGCTTGAAACCCTCTCGGGAGAAGCCCTCAGGCCTGTCATGGCGGATCTGGCCCGCCTGAGGATGAGCGTATTCCGCGAATGGCCCTATCTGTATGAGGGCGATGCTGAATACGAACAGAAATATCTGGAATTTTACGTCAAAAGCCGCGCCGCAGCGGTGGTAATCGCACGCGATGGTGCGCAGGTGGTGGGCGCTTCCTCCTGCCTGCCCTTGCAGGATGAAGCGCCAGATGTGCGCGCGCCGTTCGAGGCCCGTGGCCTGTCACCCGAGCAGTTTTTTTATTTTGGTGAATCGGTTCTGTTACCTGCCTATCGGGGGCAGGGGCTGGGTGTTCGGTTTTTTGAAGAGCGCGAACGCTATGCCCTGAAGGATAGCCGGGCCGCATTTGCGGTATTCTGCTCTGTGCGGCGGCCAGCGGACCATCCGCTACGGCCCGCCGGGGCAGGCACCCTGCATGCGTTCTGGGCCAAAAGAGGATTTTCTCCTCTGCCGGGTGTGGCCTGCACTATGATGTGGAAAGAACCGGGGCAGGCTGAGGAAACCCAGCATTGGCTCGATTTTTTTATTAAACCATTGCGGTCGGCCCCCGTGCCGCAGGTTCTGTTACAGCCGGAGAAATAGTCATGACACAGCCGTTGCGCCTGGGCGTTCTGGCATGGGAGGTCGTGCGCATTGGCACGATCGAGGAGTATGCGGCCCATCTGGATATGCTGGTGGCGCAGGGAGCAGCCGATGCAGATCTGCTGCTGATGCCCGAATATGCCTGCATGGAGGTGGCGTCCGCTCTGGTGGGGGCACCCGACCCGGCTGCCGAGCTTGAGGCCGTATGTGCGCAAAGCGATGCCCTGCTGGCCATTATGCGCGATACGGCCATGCGGCATGGTGTGTGGCTTATGCCCGGCACCCTGCCCAGACCCGAGGCTGAAGGTGTGCGCAATCGCGCCCCGCTGATAGCCCCTGATGGGCGTATCATGTTTCAGGACAAGCATGTCATGACCCGTTTTGAAAACGAATCATGGGGTGTGCGGGCGGGCAATCCACCCGGTGTGTTTGAAACACCTTGGGGGCTGATTGGTGCAGCCGTTTGTTATGATTCCGAGTTTCCCATGCTGACCCGCCGCCAGATTGAGGCCGGTGCGTGGTTGATCCTGGTGCCAACCTGCACGGATTCCCTGCATGGCTTTAACCGGGTGCGGATTTCGGCACAGGCCCGCGCACTGGAAAACCAGTGTTTTGTGGCGGTGGCGCCTACGGTAGGCGATGCCCCGTGGCTGGCCACACTGGATGAAAACCACGGATGTGCAGGTGTTTACGGCCCGGTGGATCGTGGTTTTCCAGCAGATGGAATCATGGCGGAAGGCAAGCTGGATCAGGGGGGGTGGGTGTTTGTAACCCTCAACCCCGAAACACTTGATGCCGTGCGCGAAAATGGCGCCGTGCGCAATTGTCGTGATTGGCCCACGCAGGTACCCCCAGCGCAACTCCGCCCGGTAGAGGTAACCTGATTGCGCACGCGCCGCCGTTAATCCGGCGGCGCGTCAACGGCGGACACGCCGCAGGGCAACGGTTTTGCTTGACGTTGCGCCCCGGAACCGTCAGCTCTGGCAGCTATGGACACCATCAGCCTTGTCGCCTTGTTGCTGGCCTGCGCCGCGGGTTTCAGCATCCTCAATCACCACTTTCTGCGGGTGCCTGTCACGATTGGGGTGCTGATTTTCTCCCTGCTGGCCTCGCTCCTGCTGGTGGCGCTGGATCGGCTGATACCAGCGCATAATCTGCTGGCTTTTCCCCGTTCCGTGCTGGGGGCGGTCAATTTGCCGGAATCGTTATTGAACGGTGTTCTCTGCCTTCTGCTGTTTGCCGGGGCCATGCAGGTGGATGTTGCACATCTGCGCACCCGGCTGGCATCGGTTGCGGCCCTGTCTGTGCTGGGTACCATTTTTGCTGTGGCTTTTCTGGCCGGAGCAGCATGGTATCTGTTTCCCCTGCTAGGTCAGGCGGTGCCTTTCTCGTGGTGTATCGTGCTGGGAGCCATTTTGGCTCCGACTGACCCGGTTTCGGTTGTAGGCATGCTTAAACGGCTTGGGCTGCCCGGTCAGGTTCAGGCGGTTTTCGCGGGGGAGAGCCTGTTTAATGACGGGGTGGGTGTGGTCATTTTCGGCGTCACACTGGGGCTTGCAACTGGCAGTCGTGACGTGGTTTCAGCCTCCGGTATCGCACTGGATTTCTGCCGCGAGGCTCTGGGCGGCGGGGTGCTGGGGGCGGTTACAGGCTGGATTGCGCTGCGTATGCTGGCATGGCAACGCGATGGGCATATCGACCTGTTGATTTCGTTGGCGTTGGCGACGGTTACATTCAGCATCGCTAGTCATCTTGGCATGTCCGGGGCTATCGCCGTGGTGGTGGCCGGCCTGTATTTCGGCACAGGGTTTGCCCGCACAGAGCCAGTGTTGTTTGATGAGGCTTCACAGCGTGCACTGGAGAATGCCTGGACCCTGATTGATGAAGTCCTGAATGTACTGCTGTTTTTGCTGATCGGCTTTGAAGCTCTGGAGATCACACTCAGCCCATTCACTGTTACGGCCATGCTGTGCGTTATTCCCCTATCCATTGTGGTGCGGGCGCTTAGTATATTGTTGTCCATCCTGCCCGAGCATCTGCGCCGGTGGGAGAAGGGGCGTGTTCTGGCCGTTCTGACATGGGGTGGCCTGCGTGGCGGCATATCGGTGTCTCTCGTGCTTGGCCTGCCACCCGGCCCGCTTCGTGATCTGCTGCTGCCAGTCTGTTACGGCGTTGTGGTGTTCACCATTATTGTGCAGGGCCTGACCATGGAAAAGGTCGTGCGTAGATTCTACCCGAAAGCGGTAACTTAGCCGCATTGAAGCGGTTAGGAGTAGCGGGGTAGATCGTTTACCCGGGTGTAAATTTCCTCGGCGGCAGTTGGTAGTTGCGTATGATGGACAAGGATAACACCCGTTGTTGCGGCTACCTGTCTTGCAGACTGAGAGAATGTCGAGTTCGTGGCTACAATGGCACCGCTTGCCCCTTGAAAATTTTGGGCGGCGAAAGCCTGCTGGACGGCATCATTTCCGACGGTTCCTGAATACAGCTTGCACTGTACGACGATCCTGACATTTCCTTTTCGGGCAATAACATCAGCCCCCTGATCACCACTTTTTTTGGTAGCATGAGCATCCCATCCAGCATTGCGGAGAATGAGGGCGCAGTGTTGTTCGTAATCAAATGGATCCATTCGGGTGTCAAACACGGTTGGATCACTGATATACGCTGTCGTTCCCGCATTGACGGGAAGCGGATGCGCGGCAAGGTCGGCAATCATATTGATGGCATTTGCCCGGAGCTTTTGCCGAAGGTTTTTATTGGTCGTTCCAGAATCAATAATGTTATCAATTCTGGTTTCCATGAAATAGCTTATTTCTCTTGCCCACGCTGCCGTTTGAAGCGTTCCATATTGATCCTTGGTAAGTTTTTGGGTTCTTGCGATTTGTAGGTTCAGTTTCTGGAAAGATATTTCTTTCGATACTGCATCCCAGGTAGCCTGATAGGCTTTGGTTTGCAGTGTCTTGGCTGTTGCATAGAGAGCTATAACAATAGCGGAAAAGATCATGAAATAATAAGGAACATTCGACCCTGATTGGTGATTGTAGCTGTGAATGTCCGGGGTTTGGTCCGGTTTTTCTGGGAGAATGGACGCATCTGGGCTGTTCCTGTCCATAACAGCTTTTGATACCGGCAGGTTTTTTGTTTCAGAATCCAGCCTTATAGCATCACTATCAGAAAGGAACCCGTCAGCGACCATGTCTTCATGCGATTTTTGCCATTGCATGATGGCTGCACGCGTTCCCTCTCCATAGACACCATCTGCCCGGCTGCTGCTTTTTAGAAAGCCGAGGTTAATCAAGTCCTGCTGCAGAGCGATATGTTGGTCAATCGGGCGGTCGGCTTCTTGTAAAGGGGCACCACTGAGGCGGGCTTTGTACTTGTCAGTCAGGGTGTCCATATGTGTGATGTAGCAGGTCGGGTCAGCCTGAGGGATATTTTGAGGGCCAACCAGACTTGAAGGATCAAGGCATTCAGAGAATGCGGCATCATCCGCAATAATTTCCTGCTTGAGCGTTTTCCAGCCGTCTTTTCCGACAATCTGGCGCAGAGCGTAATAAGCCTGATCAAACATCAGTTCGTGTTTGGCGGCTTCGCTGTTCTCACACAGCATTGTGGCGATGCTGTCTTTTGTGTGATCTGCGGAACAGTTGAAATCAGGTTTGTACTCTTGAGCCCATGCTGCGGGTGCTAGCGATAGCCCAGCCATAATAAACAGGAACCGTCTCAAATTTCTCTCCCCTCTTATATCGAGACGATAGCCCGATGAGTCAGTTCGGGCGAGTCAGGATCCTGTGGGGCTGAAGTGAGGGGACTTGTTTTCCAAATGTTATGAGGTTGGGAGGCGGCACCTGTTGGCTGCCGCTTTTCTGAACCGCTTTTGCTTGGTGTGTGTGTTGGTGTCCGCGGCGGGATTCGAACCCACGGCCCCAGGATTCATCCCACTACGGTTTTCACCGCCGTCCTGTTCCTGAGCGGAGCAGGGCGTTCGTGGGCTGGACTGTCCCTTTGCCATAAACCTGCATGCAGGTTGTTAGGCACCGCCCGTCCAGTCTCTACACCTTCCGCCCGAGGGCGGCTTGGCTCGGGATTGGCAAGGCCTTGCGGCCGTAGCGTTCCCCGACTTTGAGCGGATTCACCATGACGTTTCCTGACATGGTGCCCAATTTATCTAGGAATCCTGTGCTCTATCCTGCTGAGCTACGCGGACACACACCCGCAGTCTATACTGAAAGCCGCCCCAATGGACAAGAGGGGCACGTCAGGCAGGCCACATACCCGTTAACGGCGGGCCTGTCGGGCGGCCTGCGCCGCCAGCATGGCGGTCTGGCGGCGGCACAGGAGCAGGTCTGGTGCGCCGGTCTGTTTGCAGGCCAGTTCCAGTGCCTGCCACTGGGTGAGTTCGTGGGTGAGCGCAGGGAGTGTCCAGAGTTCCAGCGCACGGCTGAACCCTGCGGTGCGTTTGAAAAAAACCGGCGGGCGCAGGGTTTTGAGCGCGTCTGTGCGGCTTTCTCCCGCAGCCATGGCCGCGCGCACCCGGCGCAGCCGGTGTAGGTGCGCCATGAACGCCCGGATAATGGCGATAGGGCTGGTGCCTTCGGCCAGAGCCCGCTCCAGAGCCAGATCGGCCTCGGCCCGGTTGCCCTGTGCTGCGGCAAAAGCGGCATCTTCAAGGGAAACACTGCCCGCATCGCCAATACAGGTGCGGACATCCTCCAGAGATAGCGTGCCGCCGTCTCCCGCATAGAGCGCCAGTTTTTCCACCTCGCCGCGGGTTGCACTCCGGTCGGCCCCGAGGCACCCCATGAGCCAGTGCAGGGCGTCGTTGTCGATGCGGATACGGTGTGCCGCCAGCATTTTGGTAATGCTGCTTTCAAGCGTGCGGCCTTCTTCGGGGTAACAGCCGATGGAGGCACAATCCTGCCTGCGTTCAAGCAGGGCGCGGAGCTTGGAGCGGGAGGACAGGCCCGGTGCTTCGAGAATGACCAGCGTATCGGTCGTCTGGTTCAGGATATGCTCCACGGCCTTGAGCTGGCTGTCGGAAGCATCGCGCACGCGCACAACCCGCCGCCCCCCCATGAGGGATAGGGCTGTGGCTTCTTCTTCCAGCCGATCATGGGTTTCGCGGTCGAGCAGGGCCAGACGGAAAGGGTCTTCCTCTGGCCCGATAATCATGCGTGCGGCTTCCTGCGCACGTTCCCGGATCAGGCCCGTATCTTCGCCATGGAGCAGGATAACCCGCCATGCGCCGGGGTCTGCCAGAACGCGCGGCAGGGTGCGGGCGTCAATTTTCATGACAGGACGGAAAAATGCCGGGCTGTACGGCGCGGAGAGGCCGCGCCGCCCAAGCGGGCTGGCTTAGGGTGCGCCGTCATTTTCGCCGGAGGAGCGACCCGTGGCCATGGCGGGAATGGCGTCATCCGCCCCCGCGTCCATCGGGGTTTCGTTGTTGGAATTGGGGATGGCCGTGGGGATAGGATAATAGGTCTTTGGCCCCTGTGCCGGTCGAATAAGCGGGTTGGTGCCTGTGCGCAGCCATACCGCCACCTGCTGGGCAATCTGGGCCGCCAGTGTCTGGGCTACGCGGCCAAACGCCGTTTCCGCATTGAGGGTCTGGGCAAAATATTGCTCAAACGACGAGGTATAGCCGTCCATTGTGGTCGTATCCCCCTGTGCCAGCAGGCGGGGGTGCTCCTCAACAGAATACAGCATCCAGTGTGCAGAGCCGACAATCCGCTGGCGGCCAGCGGTGTTGTCGTTATGGATGTCGATGGCCTCGGTACTGATCCGGGGTATAACATTCAGCCGGTATTTATGCGGATTTTCAGGCCCATCCTGCGCCATGAATTGCTGAAGCGCGAGACGAAGCTGCTGGCCCACACGTTCGGGAAGATTATTGACGTAGATTTCCTTCATTTCCGCCGAGATGTTCGTCTGGCCTTCCTGCTCGCCGTAGAGGGGTTTGAACCCGCAGCCATCCAGTAGCAGAGGCAGGAGCAGCAGCAGGGCCGGGAGCGGGCGTGCCAGACGGAGCATAAAGGCGGTACGGTTCATCAGCCTGCCGTGACAAAATTAACGATACGGTTAGGAACATGCACGCGCTTGACGATACGCTTGCCTTCAAGCAGGCGCGCCACGTTGGGCTCGCTTTCAGCGCGGGCCAGCACGGCGGCGGCGTCTTCATCCGGCTGTGCTTCCACCGTGCCGCGCAGCTTGCCCATGATCTGCACTGCGATCGTAACACTGGTGGCCGTCAGCAGGTCTGGCTCGGCCTGCGGCCAGGGCTGCTGTGCCGCCAGCCCGTCAGCCGGGTTCAGGCGGGAGAAAATTTCCTCAGCCAGATGCGGCATCATCGGTGCGCAGAGCAGGCACAGAGCGCGGGCGCATTCACGCCGGGCAAAATCCATACCTGCGGCATCGGCCTGTTTTTCCGCATCGATCAGGGCGGAGGTCAGCTCGTGCAGGCGTGCAACCGCCACGTTAATGGCAAAGCCTTCCAGCGCCTCGGTTACAGCCGCGATGGTGCGGTGTGTTACGCGGCGCAGGGTATCGGCCTGCGGGCTGGCGGGATTGTCCTGCGTGGGAGCCGTGGCTGTGGCCGGTGTGGTTTCGGCAATAGTGCAAACCGCGCGGAACAGACGCTGGGCAAAGCGCGCAGCACCCGCAACACCGGATTCCGTCCATTCCATATCCCGCTCGGGCGGGCTGTCGGACAGCACGAACCAGCGCGCCGTATCCGCGCCAAAACGCTCGATAATTGCCACCGGCGCGACCGTGTTGCGCTTGGATTTGGACATTTTTTCCACACGCCCGACGGTTACGGGTTCGGTGGTGCCGCGTTTGATCACACCTTGGGCTGTGTGCTCCACTTCCTCGGGGTACAGCCAGTTGCCTGTGCTGTCCTTGTAACTTTCGTGGCTGACCATGCCTTGTGTAAACAGCCCCGCAAAAGGCTCGCTCACATCCAGATTGCCGGTTTTGCGCATGGCGCGGGTAAAGAAGCGCGCATAGAGCAGATGCAGGATGGCGTGTTCGATCCCGCCAATATACTGGTCTACCGCCAGCCAGCCATCCGCTGCATCGCGCACGGTGGGGGTTGCGGCATGCGGCGCGGTAAAGCGGGCGAAATACCACGAACTGTCCACGAACGTGTCGAACGTATCGGTCTCGCGCGTGGCGGGCTTGCCGCAGCAGGGGCAGGTGGTGTGCTTCCAGCTTGGGTGGTGGTCCAGCGGGTTGCCGGGTTTGTCGAAAGTGACATCCTCGGGCAGTTCCACCGGCAACTGGTCTGCGGGTACAGGCTGGGGGCCGCAATCGGGGCAGTGGATGATGGGAATAGGGCAGCCCCAGTAGCGCTGGCGCGAAATGCCCCAGTCGCGCAGGCGCCAGTTGACCACACCCTGCCCAACGCCCATGGCCTCAAGCCGGGTAATGGCTTCGCGCCGGGCATCCTGCGTGGACAGCCCGTCGAGAAAGCCCGAGTTGATCATGCTGCCATCGCCTGTAAAGGCGGAGGTGGTAATGGCAAAGTTTGCTTCCGCCTTACCCGGCGGGAGCACAACCGGCACCACAGGCAGGGTGTATTTATGGGCGAAGTCAAGGTCGCGCTGGTCGCCCGAGGGGCAGCCAAACAGCGCGCCGGTGCCATAATCCATCAGAACGAAATTGGCGATCCAGACCGGAAAGCTCTGGTCAAGGAACGGGTGGTTAACGCGCAGGCCGGTATCGAAACCACGTTTTTCGGCTGTTTCAACCGCCTCTACCGACGTGCCGAGCCTACGGCATTCCGCCACGAACTCCGCAGCTTCGGGGTTACGTTCAGCAACCCATGCGGCTAGCGGGTGGTCAGGGGCGATAGCCAGAAACGACATGCCAAACAGCGTATCGGGGCGGGTGGTGAACACTTCCACCGCGTTCAGGTCTGTATCCAGTCCGGCGGGGGGCTGGTGCAGGTTGAAGATGACCTTTGCCCCTTCGGAGCGGCCAATCCAGCGTTCCTGCATGGTGCGTACGCGTTCGGGCCAGCGATCAAGGCTGTCCAGCCCGCCCAGCAGGTCTTCAGCAAAAGACGTGATTTTGAAGAACCATTGCGAGAGCTGCTTTTTTTCGATTGGCGCACCGGAGCGCCAGCCCTTGCCGTCCACAACCTGTTCGTTGGCCAGCACGGTCTGGTCCACCGGGTCCCAGTTCACCCAGCTTTCGCGCCGTTCCACCAGCCCTGCACGCAGGAAATCAAGGAAAAGCTGCTGCTGCTTGCCGTAATAGTTGGGCAGGCAGGTTGCGATCTCACGGTCCCAGTTCAGGGAAAAACCAAGCCGCTGCAGGGTTGTGCGCATGGCGGCGATATTGGCCAGAGTCCACTCGCGCGGGTGTACGCCCCGTTCGCGTGCCGCGTTTTCGGCGGGCAGACCGAAGGCATCCCAACCCATGGGGTGCAGCACGCAGTAACCACGCGCACGCTTGTAGCGGGCAATAACATCGCCCAGCGCGTAATTGCGCACATGGCCCATGTGCAACTGCCCTGACGGGTAGGGAAACATTTCCAGCACGTAGTATTTGGGCTGCCCCGCCGGGGGCACGTCAGGCACGGTAAAGATACCGGCCTTATCCCACTCAGCCTGCCACCGTGGTTCGACGGTGTGGAAGTCATAAGGGGCGGGGGTAGCAGGAACAGGAGTGCTGGAAGGCTGGGACATGGAAGGTTCTGTACTGTCAGGCTGGAATGAAAAGTCCTGCCCCCGCTACCCGGCCTTGTGGCCGGGAACGGGAGCGGCAGAGAAAAAAGGCGCTGGCCCCGGATCAGTCGCGGTTGCCGTTATTGGCCCGTAGCTTGCGTGCGCGGGAGAGAATGCGTGCCGCGATGTCGGATGCGGTGTTGGGGGCGGGGGGGGTATCTACCCATGCACCGCCTTCACGCACCTGACGGAACACGCTCAGGCGCAGCGCATCCGAGCGCAGGCGGCGGTCCAGAATGAAGGCGGTAATCTTGAAGCGCTCATCATGGGCTGCGGGCGGGGTGTACCAGTCCGTCAGGATGATCCCGCCTTCCGCATCGGCCGTTGCGACCGGCATGAAGGAAATCGTATCCAGCGTGGCCCGCCACAGATAGGCGTTTACCCCGCCTTTAAGGCCGGTTTCCCCGCCGGAGGCGCCACGGTCCTCATGGAGGAGGCGGCCGTCCGGCGCGGTCAGGCCCTGACTGGTTTTGGGGTCGGATGAGCACGACGCCAGAAGGCAGAGAGCCGCGAGGGCCATTACCGGGCGCGGTGAGGGAGAGCGGGGCATGAGACGGCGAAGCATGATGGCGATACGGCTCCTTGACGCTGGGATGTCTGTCCTTCCCGCTCCGCCGTGGAGGACAGAAGTCAGGTCTGGCTGGCGGCTGCGATATTCCTGCCAGCCTTCATATCCTTTCAGGTCTGTCCCGCCAAGCATTCTTGGCGCGTGTCGTGCCGCATGGTTCAGGGTTGGGGCATGGCGGGGCTGGTACGTGGCCCGTGCGCGGGGGCTCCGGGGCGGGTGTGGGCTGTGTGGAAGGGTTAATGGACGGGCACGCAGGCCAGTCCCTGCTGGTGCAGCGCCTGACAGATAATGCTGGTCTGGGCAGCGGGCAGCCCTTCAAGCCGTGTGCGCCAGACGGACGCCCCCGAGCCGGACAGAATCCGCTCCACCCGGTCATGCGCCTGCTCCAGAGCGGGTGCCGCGCCATGGGCGGTACGCAGGGCGGCATCGGCGCGCCCGCGTGTTGAAAACGCACCGATCTGGATGACCGCATTGCCGGTAATGCGGTTCTGCCGCCATGTAATGGCTGGCCCGCTGAGTGCGACTTCCCGGCTGGACTGGCCGGGCAGGGGGGTAATGCTGACCTGCCGTGTGTCCGCGCCGGTGGTGGTCGTGTCTGTTGGCGTATCGTTCAGGGGGTCTGCCTGCGGGTGGTCTGAATCGCTCCAGTTCTGGGCTTCCGCCGCCGCGACCGCCTGTGCGATCTGCGTATTATCTCCGGGGACAGGGTCGTTCAGATGCGGCGAGACTGCCGCCAGATACGCCACGGCGTAAGAGGGCAATGGTGCGCCGCGTGTGCGGTGGTTGCTCATGCACTGGGGGCCACAGCTATACGCACCTGCGAAATCCGGTGAACCAAAGCGGTTATACAGCTCACGAATATAGCCGCTGCCCGCCATGATATTGTCATGCGGGTCATAAGGGTCGGAACCCAGATGGTAGCGGCCTGCCAGTTCGGCATAGGTATCGGGCTTGATCTGCATCAGTCCGACCGCGCCATGTATGGAGCGGGTCAAGTGGCCGTGTAGATACTGATGCCCGCCCGATTCCTGCCGCATGATGGCGCGAATCCATGATTGCGGAATGGTGAAGCGTTGCGAGGCCTCCTGCACATAGGGAGTCCACTGGTTCAGGGCGTTGTCGGAGGCAACGGGAGGCGCATAGTTGCTGCGTGGCCCGGCACAGCTTGCCAGCACGCATAGAGCGGCCAGTACGAGCAGGCGCGCAGCCTGATGGGCTACGGCGAGGCTGCGGCGTGTGGGCGCGCTGTGGCCGTGCCGCCTTATGGCGAAGGAACTGGGGAGGGGAAAGGTCTCACGCCCGTGCATGGGGGCATGGTGCCCTTCCGGGCGGGCGGATGCAATCTTCGGGCGCATGCCAGCCCGCCTGTGGCGGGTGCGAGGGGGTGTCAGCCGCGCTGCGCGGTCGTGATGCGGCGCACCAGTTCGGGGTTGGCGCGCCGGATCTGGCCTGCGCGCAGCACGCTTGCGGCGCTGTAGTTCACGCCCGAAGCCCATGATTGCAGGAAGGCAAGGTCGGACTGGCCATCACGTCCCGCAGGGTATTGCTGCGCGGATGTTGTGAACGTGGTGGAAGGGAGAGCAGTAGTGTGGGCCTGATGTGAGGCCTGTTTGCGCGACATGGTACGGGTCCTGCATCCGTCTCGGGTTTGTTGTTGCCGCATTGGCGCATGCCATGCGGACGGGCCACGATACAGCGGCAGATTGTGTCAATTTTCGCGCAATTGTGTTTCAGTGATGTTGCTTGACCTGCTTGTGATCAGAAACGACGTTTTTTCTCGCTCCGTTCGTGCTGCACACTGCTGCCCAGTGCTTCAAGCGCTTCACGCAGGGGGCCTTCAGGCAAGGTGGGGAGCGAGACGGCCTGCCGCAGGGCAGGGCGGGTGGCGGCTTTGCGGACAGGCTGGCCCGCCGTCGGGTCCTGCACGAAACGCAGGCGGGTCACGAGTTTCTCGCCGCTCCATGTGTTGATCCGCTCGATCAGCAGTTCCGCATGGTGCTGGAGTTCCATGGCCACGGGGCCAGCGCAGGCAATGCTCAGTGTGCCAGCACTCAGGCGCTGGGGGGTGGTCTGGGCTGCATGGCCCGGCCCTACAATATCACGCCAGCCGCTGAGCAGCCGTGCCCCCGAAGGGGAGCGGCGGCGGAAGGCAGGAGCCGTGACACCGGGCAGCAGGGCCGCGAGGCTGCGCGCGGTCATGGCGCGGCGCGGCGGCTTTTCAGCGGCTATGGGCTGGGCGCGCGTAGTCCGTGCCTTGGGGGGGGATGCTGGCTCCGTCTTGCCGGAGCGGGGTTCCTTCGCCATAACTGCCTCCGTGATTACGCCATCTGACCACGCCTTGTTGCACTGGTATGACAGACATCGCCGCACCCTGCCATGGCGGGCGGAGGGTGGGCGCACGCCTGATCCTTACCATGTCTGGCTGAGCGAAATCATGCTCCAGCAGACCACGGTTACGGCGGTTATTCCGTATTACCAGAAATTTCTCGCCCTGTTTCCCACCGTGCGAGCACTTGCCACGGCACCGCAGGAGCAGGTTCTGGCGGCATGGGCGGGGCTTGGTTACTACGCACGGGCGCGTAACCTGCATGCTTGCGCACAGGCCGTGGTGGCGCGTGGGGGTTTTCCCGCGCAGGTGGCCGAACTCAGAACCCTGCCGGGTATCGGGGTTTATACGGCGGCCGCTATTGCCGCCATTGCCTTCGGGGTGCCGGTGGTGCCGGTCGATGGCAATGTGGAGCGTATTACCGCCCGCCTGTTTGATGAACACACGCCCCTGCCGGGTGCGCGCAAGGTGCTGGCGCGTCTGGCGGAGGGGCTGAATACGGGGGCCGAGGCGCAGGCCCGCCCCTCTGATTTCGCACAGGCTTTGTTCGATCTGGGGGCGAGTGTCTGCGTGCCGCGCACACCGGCCTGTGGGGTGTGCCCTTGGCAGACCTCCTGCGCGGGGCAGGCGGCAGGTACGGCGGCGACCCTGCCGCGCAAAATGCCCAAAGTGGCGCGGCCTGTGCGGCATGGAGTGCATTTTTTTGTGGTGGATGAAGCCGGACAGGTGCTGCTGCAACGCAGGCCGGAGACCGGGCTGCTGGCCGCCATGACCGAAATACCCGGAACCCCCTGGCAGGCCACCGCATGGCCTGAAGCCGAGGCTTTGGCCAGTGCGCCCGTGCGGGCCGTGTGGCAGAAGGCGGGTATGGTGCGGCACGTGTTTACGCATTTTTCGCTCGAAATTATCGTGCTGGCCGCGCGGGTGGCGCGTTTTGGCAATGCCGAGGTCGGTCAGGGTTTTCTGCTGCCCGTTACACGGCTGCAAGGGGCGGCGCTGCCATCGGTCATGCGTAAATGTGTCGCGGTGGGTATGCAGGGTCTGTCGGAGAGTGAGAGCCTGTCAGGCTAAGTGCTGGACAGCGGTGCGGAAAGGAAAGAAGTCATGGTTTTCCATCATGTGCCGTCACAGGCGGAGCGTGGGCGGGTTGGCATTTTGCTGATCAATCTGGGCACGCCGGATGATACGGGCTACCGGGCGGTCAGGCGCTATCTGTCGGAGTTCCTTTCCGACAGGCGTGTGATCGAAGGTTCGCCGCTGTTTTGGCAACCGCTGTTGCAAGGTGTGGTGCTGACAACCCGCCCGCGGGCGAGTGGGCGGGCCTATGAGCGGATCTGGAACACGGGGCGTAATGAAAGCCCCCTGCGCACCATCACCCGTGCACAGGCGGAAAAACTGGCCGAGCGTTTTGCGGCCAGCAATGTGCCTGTCGCGTGGGGCATGCGTTATGGCGGGCCTTCGTTGAAGGACGCCGTGCATGACCTGCTACGGCAGGGCTGCGAGCGGATTTTGTGCATGCCGCTCTATCCGCAATATAGTGCGACCACGACCGCCACGGCCAATGATCAGGTGTTCCGCGCACTTATGCGCCTGCGCAACCAGCCTGCCATTCGTACGCTGCCACCGTTTGCGGATGACCCGGACTTTATCGCCGCCGTGGCGCAGAGCGTGCGGGCCGCGCATGATGAAGCCCTGCGTGCGCAGGCGGAGGAGGGGCGCGAGGGAGAGCCTTTCCAGAAGGTGGTGGCGTCTTTCCACGGTCTGCCGGTGGATTACGTGAAAAAGGGCGATTCCTATCACGCGGACTGCGAGAAAACGGTGGCCGCCCTGCGCGTGGCGCTAGGGCGGGATGAGCAGACCCTGCCCATGACCTTTCAGTCCCGTTTCGGCCCGACACGCTGGCTGGAGCCCTATACCGAGCCGTATATTACCGCCCTGCCCGCGCAGGGGATCACGCGTATTGCCGTGGTCATGCCCGGTTTTATGGCCGACTGTCTGGAAACGCTGGATGAAATCGGCAACGAGGTGCGCGAGCGCTTCCTGCATGCGGGGGGGGAGTCGTTTACCCTTATCCCCTGCCTGAATGAATCGCCCGCCTGTATCGACCTGCTGGAAACACTGGCCTGCCGGGAACTGTCTGGCTGGCTGTAACCCATATCGGGTGACAGCCGGGCGTTCAGGCAGCGGCGGATGCCCGCCGGGGTGGCGTGGGTAAGGGCGTTTTGTCGGGGTAGAGGCATGGCTCCTGTGCCGCACAGCGCCAGCATTCGGGTTTGCGGGCCTTGCAGACATAGCGCCCCTGCAGGATCATCCAGTGGTGGGATTCCTGCTTCATTTCCTGTGGGATACGGCGCTCCAGCGCTTTTTCCACCGCCTCCACCGTGCGCCCGCGCCCCAGCCCCGAGCGGTTGGCCAGCCTGAACACATGGGTATCCACCGGCACGGTGGGCTGGTCGAACGCGACACTCAGCACCACATTGGCGGTTTTACGGCCCACACCGGCCAGTTTTTCCAGTGCTTCGCGCGTGCCGGGTACCGCGCCATCATGCTCGGCCAGAAGCTGGCGCGACAGTTCCACCACATTATGCGCCTTGCTGCGCCATAGTCCGATGGTGCGGATAAGCTGGGCCACGGCTTCCTCCCCCAGTGCGACCATAGCAGCGGGGGTGGGGGCTGCGGCAAACAGGGCCGGTGTGACACGGTTGACCGAGGCATCGGTTGCCTGTGCCGAGAGCACGACCGCCACCAGCAGGGTGAAGGGTGTTGTATAAACCAGCTCGGTTTTGGCGTCGGGCCATGCGCGGGCCAGATCAAGCAGAAAGGCCCGGATTTCTGGGGGTTTCATGTCGCGTTTGGCCCGTGCGGCAGCGGGTGCGGCCGCCTTGCGTGCAGGCCTGGCCTGCGGTGCCGGGGCTGATGCGGTGGTGGAAGAGCGGGGCTTGGGGGGCATAAGCGGGCCTGCGGCTGGTCGATCCGGGCGGTATTGTCGGGGATAGGGGGTATTTGTGCAACCACCCCCTTTCACGATACAGGCAGTGCGGGCGTTCCTGCGCCACCAAGAATGATCTCTCTGTTTTACTGACCTGTCCGGGGTACCCTTATGCCTGTTCACGGTTCCGAAGTGGCTGCGGCCACGCGGAAAACTAGCCTGTTTATTGATGTGCTGCGCTTTGTGGCAGGGCACTGGCTGGGCTTTCCGGTGCCGTTGGCCGTGACCTTGGCGGGAACCCTGCTGGCGACGCTGACAGATGTACTGATGCCCGTTATCGCCGGGCAGCTGGTGACGGATGTTGCGCATCCGGTAGCCGAAATGGGGCGGGATGCACTGTGGATGCTTGCCGCCATGGCCGGGTGCGGTTTTACCAGCGTGCTGGCCAAGCGGGGGGCGTATCTGGGCATTACGCGGCTGACCACACAGGTCATGCAGAAAATCGGCACGGAAGCCTTCGCCCATGTCCAGCGTCTGTCTACCGACTGGCACGCCAGCACCTTCGCGGGTTCCACCGTGCGGCGGCTGACGCGCGGCATGTGGGCGGTGGACATGCTGGATGACACGCTGCTGCTTCTGCTGTTGCCCGAAGTGGCGCTGCTGGTGCTGACAACCCTTGTGCTGGGCTGGCACTGGCCCGCTATGGGGGCGTTGCTGGGGGTGCTGTCGGTCCTGTTTGTTGCTCTCTCCTGTGCGTTGACCCTGCGTTACGTGGCGCCATCCGCGCAGGCTGCCAATGAGGGAGACAGCCGCATGGGGGCGGCTCTGGCTGATGCCATAACCTGCAATGCCGTGGTGAAGGCCTTCGGAGCGGAAGCGCGGGAGGATGCGCGTCTTGAGCGTATTGTTACCCGCTGGCGCAAGGCAACGGCGCATATGTGGGTGCGGGGCACGGACAGCGCCAATATTCAGTCGGCAGCGGTCATGGTCATGCGGCTGGCGCTGGCGGGTGGGGCGATCTGGCTGTGGATGGTCGGGCGCGCTGGCCCCGGCGATGTGGCCTATGTGCTGACCATGACCTTTCTGGTGCAGGGCTACCTGCGCGAGATCGGCCAGCAGGTTTCCGTGGTGCAGCGTTCGGTGAATGAAATGGAGGAGCTGCTGCTGCTATGGCGCACGCCCGCCGCCGTGGCCGATCCCGCCCATCCGCAGCCCTTGCAGGTTAGTCAGGGCGAGATCCGTTTCGAACATGTCGGGTTCTGTTATCCGGGGCAGGCCCGGCCGCTGTTCGATGATTTTTCGCTGACGATCAAGGCAGGTAGCCGTGTGGGGCTGGTGGGGCCGTCAGGCTCGGGCAAGACAACGTTTACCAAGCTGTTGCAGCGGCTGTACGCGCCACAGGCGGGTGTGATCCGGGTGGACGGTACGGATATTGCCACAGTCAGCCAGTCCGCCCTGCGTGCGCATATTGCGCTGGTGCCGCAAGAGCCCATGCTGTTCCACCGTAGCCTGGCGGAAAACATTGCTTATGGCCGCCCCGATGCCACACGCGAACAGATTGAGCAGGCCGCACGGCTGGCCAATGCGGCGGGTTTCATAGACCGCCTGCCAGAAGGGTATGAAACCCTTGTGGGTGAGCGCGGTATCAAGCTGTCTGGCGGGGAGCGCCAGCGTGTGGCCATAGCCCGCGCTTTTCTGGCGGATGCCCCTATTCTGGTGCTGGACGAGGCAACGGCCAGTCTGGATTCGGAGTCCGAGGCGCTGGTGCAGCAGGCGATGGAGCGGCTCATGCACGGGCGCACAGTGCTGGTGGTGGCGCACCGTCTGGCCACCGTGCGGGGGTTGGACAGGATTGTGGTGTTTGAACATGGGCGCGTGGTGGAAGATGGCCCACATGCGACTTTGGTGGGTAAGGAAGGTGGCTTGTATCGCAGGCTGTATACCTTGCAGAGCCTGTAAGGGAGCCGATACGATTCCTGCGGCACGGAGGGGCTGACACATCATGGCGGTAACAATGAAGCCTGATAACGAAACCGAACGGCTGAGAAAACAGCGGCGCGATGCGCTGGTGGCCCATCTGCCCGCCCGTGTGGGCCGCTGGGTGCGGTGGCTGCTGGCGGCTGAACGGCGCACGATCAGGATGGTCGCGGGTTTTCTGTTCCTGCTGGGAGGGTTTTTATCTTTTCTGCCTTTGCTGGGGATCTGGATGCTCCCGCTGGGTGTGGTGCTGCTGGCTGAGGATATTCCGCTGTTTCGCGGGCTGAGCGTGTATTTGTTCGCATGGATGGCCCGCCGCAGGCCCGATCTGTTTGGCGAACAGAAGGAGGGGGGGCAGTAAGGGTGCCCTGTTTTCCTGTGCGGGACGTGCACTGGTGTTTCTATATTGTTTTTATTTAACAATAATCGCTTTCGAAAAGAGTATATTTTTCATTTGTTTGAACGCAGCGTTTTATAAACGATCATTTTTCATCATAACTTAACTGTTAGTTATTTTTGATTGCGTCAAAATGGGCAAAATTTCTGCAAAACTAGGAAAGACAGAATTTTGTCTGAAACAAGTGTCTCACAGGGCCGCTTTCTGCGCCCGCGCATGAATGCAGGGGAAACCCCTGCATTCAGGTTGTTTTTTCTGACGGTTATTGCTGCTGCGCTGGCCTTTGTGGGTTACAGCGTCCTGACTGACCTGCAGGCCGCAGGCGAGCACGGGATTGCGGTGGGTGCGTTCGCCCTTCTGGCGCTGGCGCTGCTGATTGCTCTGGGCTTTGAGTTCGTCAACGGTTTTCATGATACGGCCAACGCTGTTGCAACCGTTATTTATACCAACAGCATGCCGCCGCTGGTTGCGGTGGTGTGGTCGGGTATGTGGAACCTGCTGGGCGTGCTCGTCTCATCCGGTGCGGTGGCGTATAGTGTTGTCACCCTGCTGCCGGTCGAGCTGATCCTGCAGGCTGGCGGAAGTGCCGGTCATGCCATGATCTTCGCGCTGCTGATTGCCGCTATTTTGTGGAACCTCGCCACATGGGCGCTCGGCATTCCCAACAGTTCCTCTCATGCCCTGATCGGTTCGATCATGGGGGTGGGGATTGCCAACCAGCTCATGGCTCCGGCCGGTGCGGCGACATACGGCGTAGACTGGTCGCAGGTGCAGAAAGTGTTCAGCGCGCTGCTGTTCAGCCCGCTTTGTGGCTTTATTCTTTCCATGCTGCTGTTCTGGTCTTTCAGAACCTTCATCCGCCAGCGCGTGCTGTTTGAGGCCCCCGAAGGCCACAAGCCGCCGCCGCTGTGGATCCGTGGCATGCTGGTTGGCACCTGCACGGGCGTTTCCTTCTTCCACGGGGGTAACGACGGGCAGAAAGGCATGGGCCTGATCATGCTGATCCTGATCGGTGCGGCCCCCACCGCCTATGCTCTTAACCGCGCCATGCCCGAAACAGCCATGCCGGCCTTTGTGCAGATGGCGGGCGATGCCAGCACCATTTTCCAGCTTCATGCCAAGGAAATCGCGGCGCCTACCGTAGCCGATGCCCGCGTGCAGGTTACGGACGCGCTGCGCAACCGGCATGTTGATACGCCGCAGGTTTATAGCGCACTGGCCGTGCTGTCTGATGACATCACAGCTTCGGTCAAGGGGTATCACTCGCTCAACGCCATTCCCGCAGCAGAGGTGCCCAACGTTCGTACGGATATGTATCTGGTGTCCGACGCCATCCGTGTCCTGACAAAAACCACGGCGTTTGAAGGTAAGGAAGCAGCGGGCCTCAAAAGCTTCATGGGCCAGCTTAATGCAGGCACCCGGTTCATTCCCACATGGGTCAAGATTGCGGTGGCCGTGGCTCTGGGCATGGGCACCATGGTTGGCTGGAAGCGCATTGTCGTGACCGTGGGTGAGAAAATCGGCAAGACCCACCTTAACTACGCACAGGGGGCTTCGGCTGAAATTGTGGCCATGGGTACAATCGGTCTGGCGGAAGGGTTTGGCCTGCCGGTTTCCACCACACATATCCTTTCAAGCGGTGTGGCGGGCACTATGGCTGCGGCGGGTTCCGGCCTGCAGTGGCGCACCCTGCGCACTATGGCTATGGCGTGGATTGTAACGCTCCCGGCCGCGATGCTGATCAGCGGTGTGCTGTTCTTTGTTTTCCGGCATGTTTTCTAACAACAGGGGCTTTTATGGCCTGCGGGTGAGTTTGATCTCCCTGCAGGTTTCCTGTTCTGGAAAAAGAGTTTTCAGGGCTAATGCTTTTTTCATCAGTCCTGCCGTTTGAATGATTTTTATCATACGCTGCGTGTAACGTGTGATCCTTTGCCTGAAAGGGAAAACCATGGCCGACGATCAGTATCTGCAAAGCCTGTCCCCGGAAGAGCGTATCCGTGTACAGATGCGGCGCGAAATCATTGATGATCTGGACGAGGAGTTTGAACTTTCTTTGGAGGAGGAAGCCGCTGGCGGCGCTCTGGATGAGGAAGAAAGGGCTTTTCGCCGGACGTATTTCCGTGAGCTGGTCAGATTGCAGGGCGAACTGGTCAGGCTACAGGATTGGGTCAAGGCCAGTGGGCACCGTCTGGTCGTGCTGTTTGAAGGGCGCGATGCAGCGGGCAAGGGCGGGGCGATCAAGCGGATTGCCCAAAGGCTCAACCCGCGTATCTGCCGGGTGGCGGCTCTGCCTGCGCCTAACGACCGTGAGCGCACGCAATGGTATTTTCAGCGCTATATCGCCCACCTACCTGCCGCAGGCGAAATCGTTCTTTTTGACCGGAGCTGGTACAATCGCGCTGGCGTGGAACGGGTGATGGGGTTCTGCACCGACCAGCAATATGAAGAATTTTTCCGCTCTGTTCCTGAGTTTGAGCGCATGCTTGTGCGCAGCGGTATTCAGGTGGTCAAATACTGGTTTTCAATCACGGATGATGAGCAGGAAGCCCGTTTTCGCGCCCGGATAGAAGATCCCCTGAAACAGTGGAAACTGTCTCCCATGGATCTGGAAAGCCGTCGTCGCTGGGAGCATTATACCCGTGCGAAGGAAGTTATGCTTGAACGCTCCAGCATACCTGAAGCCCCCTGGTGGGTTGTGCAGGGTGTGGACAAGAAACGCGCACGGCTGAACTGCATTTCCCATCTGCTGTCTCAGGTACCGTATGAGGACGTGCAACACCCCGAAATTGTACTGCCAGAACGTGTTCACCACCCTGATTACGAACGTCAGCCGACACCGGAAAACATGATTGTTCCTGAAATTTACTGATTTTATAGAGGATTAATTCCGCAGGCGTGGGCGGAAGCTGTCAGGATCAGCTTCATCCCACCAGCGGCGCAGCATGGGCTGGTCTGTGCCTGCTACGAGTTCGCCAGGCGCTACAAACGGATAGAGTTCATCCATTTGTAGTGCCTGCGCCACGTTGATCCGGTGGCGCAGATGGGCTGGCCTGAAATCATCTGGCGAGCGCAGGCCTGCGGCCACCACGATTTCATGCAGCGCGGCTATGGTTGATTTATGAAATCGCGCCACGCGTTCTGCCTTTTCTGAAACCACAAGCCCACGTTGCCGCGCGGGAGACTGCGTGGCAATGCCGGTGGGGCAGGTATCTGTATGGCAGCGCATGGACTGGATGCAGCCGAGCGAGAACATGAAGGCGCGCGCAGCATTGCACCAGTCCGCCCCAAGGGCCGCGTGCATGGCAATACCCGCAGCCGAGGCCACCTTGCCGGAGGCCGCGAGCTTGACCTGACTACGTAGCCCGGAGCCGACGAGCGCATTGCGCGCGAGAATAAGCCCTTCGCGCAGGGGGGTGCCCAGACTGTCCGAAAGCTCCTGCGGGGCAGCTCCCGTGCCCCCTTCCGCGCCGTCGATCACGATAAAATCCAGCATGATACCACTGGCCAGCATGGCTTTTGTTACGGCAAACAGTTCGTGCGGGTAGCCAACACACAGCTTGATCCCGACAGGTTTGCCGCCAGAGAGTTCGCGCATGCGTGCGGCAAATTCCAGCAGCTCCCGTGGGGTGGAAAACGCACTATGCGCAGCGGGAGAAAGACAGTCCTGCCCCGGTGCAACACCCCGGATATGGGCGATTTCTTCAGACACTTTGGGGCCGGGCAATACGCCGCCATGCCCTGGCTTGGCACCTTGTGAAAGTTTGATTTCGGTCATTTTCACCCGCTCGTCCGCCGCGCGGTCACGAAAGCGCTCGGGGTCAAACCGGCCATCGGCTGTGCGGCAGCCAAAATAACCCGACCCCAGTTCCCATACCAGATCGCCTCCGTGGCGCAGGTGGTAGGGGGAGAGGCCACCTTCGCCCGTATCATGGTAAAAACCACCGATTTTTGCACCAAGGTTCAGGGATTCTATGGCATTGGCGCTCAATGCCCCGAAGGACATGGCTGAAATATTCAGCCGCGATGCACTATAAGGCTGGCTGCACTGGTTAGAGCCTACCTGCACGCGCATGGCGGTATCCGCACTGGTATTGGGTACCATGGAATGGGCCAGCCATTCGTATTCGCCGTCGTAAACATCCAGCTCTGTGCCAAAAGGATGCGCATCGGTTGCCCCGGTGGCGCGGGCATAAACCAGTGCGCGTGTATCGAGACTGAACGGACGGCCTTCGAGATCGCCCTCAACGATATAGGAGCGCAGGAAGGGGCGCAGCCATTCAAAAAACCACCGAAACCGTGCTGAAGCAGGGAAAGTGCGCCGGAGGCTATGGCGGCTTTGTGTCAGATCAATCAGGCACAGGGCCAGTACCGGCAGGGCAGGTACTAGCAGAAACAGCACGTAAGGGTGAACCGGTGCCAGACAGAATGCCGCTGCTGTCAGAAGTATGCTGGCCCAGAGCAACCCGTTGCGCCCGAGCGCATGATCTGTGAACAGGGCGGCTATCAGGGTTGCTGTCTTCATGGTCATGCCTCATGGCTGATTACGCCGGAGCGGGTGTCCGCCGGTTGGAGCGGACGATAGAATGCCGCACACGCAATGCGTAAACACGCTTGCGCTATCAGCATGAACATTTACGTAATCAGGAAGCGGGCATGGCCTGTGGCGGCAGGGTGCCAGCGGGCAGGGGAATGTATTCGTCATGATCGGCATCGGGCAGTTTCATGCGGCCAGCCTGCCAGTCCATGGCGGCCTGTGTCAGCCTGTCTTTTGATGAGCTGACAAAGTTCCACAGCAGAAACCGCTCTCCTATTGGCTCGCCGCCCAGCAACATGACGGTGGCGGGTTCAAGGGCTTCAAACCACGTGCTGCCGGGGCTTGCAATCAGCATCCGCCCGGCCTCGTAGTCTTGTGCGTCAAGGCGGATACGGCCTTTGGCAATATAAAGTGCGCGTTCAGGGTAGGCGGTGGGTAGTTCCGCCTTTGCGCCGGTTGCGAGTTCAAGATGCACGTAAAAAAGAGGGGAATGGGTGCGGGCGGCGGCTGTCAGTCCGTAGGCGCTGCCTGCAATGAGCTGGCCGTGCAGACCGCTTTCTGTCCAGTGGGGCAGGTCGGCTCCTTCCAGATGTGCGAAGGAAGGGGCTGTTTCCTCATCCTCACACGGCAGGGCCACCCATGCCTGTATGCCGTGCAGGTGGTCGCCTATGGCACGGGCTTTTTCAAAGCGTTCGCTATGGGTGATGCCGCGCCCGGCTGTCATCCAGTTGACGGCATCGGGGCGTACGGCCTGTTCTGAGCCCAGACTGTCACGGTGCATGATCTCGCCCGAGAAAAGATAGGTCACGGTTGAAAGGCCGATATGCGGATGAGGCCTGACATCCACCTGACGATCCACCCCCGCAGGCAGAGTGAGCGGCCCCAGATGATCGAAAAAAATGAAAGGCCCCACCATACGTCTGCGGGCATGGGGCAGGACACGCCCGACTTCCAGCCCGCCGCCCAGACTGCGCCTGCGTTGTTCTATGGTCAGTTCGATCATGGCAGAGCCTCCTTGGCATCTGTGGGGCGCGTATCGTGGGCAGCATGACAGGCGCGCCCCATAGCCCGTTCTGTTGCATAACGCAGGGGCAGGCCAGTGGCTTCCGTTCAGAAACCGCTATGGGCCTCGGTGTGCAGAAAGTTCAGCAGGGCAGGGCTATCACATTGAGTGACATTGAAGCGGAACCACGGCGTATCCTGCCCATCGGGGCGGAACAGGCTGCCCGGTGCCAGCAGGATATCGGCCTGTGCCGCACGGCGCATGATGGCGCGGGCCGGTTTGTCGCCCGGAAAGCGCGCCCAGACAAACATCCCGCCCGAAGGCTGGGCATACAGGGCCAGCCCGGCTTTGAGCAGGGCGGCAATGGTGGTTTTCTGGGCTTTGAACAGTCCTTCACGCAGGTCTGCCAGATGTGACTGGTAGAATCCGCCTTGCAGAATGGAGCAGACCAGCGCTTCGTTGAGGGAGGATGAGGTCAGCCCCACCGCCATTTTATATTCCATGATCCGGCGAGCCAGGTCGGGTGCGCAGCGCACATACCCTACACGTAGGCCGGGCGTTATGGTTTTGGAAAAGCTGCTGACATGCACAACCCGTTCCTCGGTATCAATCCGGGCCAGGCAGGGCTGGGTCTGGGGGGCGAGGTCGAGAAAGATGTTGTCCTCGATCACATGCAGCCCATATCGGCAGGCCAGCGCATAGAGCGCCGTTATATTGGCCGCTGTGGCGCAGACACCCGTCGGATTGTGCAGCACGGAGGTTGTCACCATGACGGCGGCGGGCGTATCGGCCAACCGCTCTTCCAGTGCGGCAATATCGACCCCTTCCTTCGTGCGGGGTACCCCCTGCGCGCGCAGGCCCAGCATGTGCAGCAGGGGGTAGAGATTACAGTAGCCGGGGTCATCGACCAGCACTGTATCGCCCGGTTTGGTGCAGGCGCGCAGGGCCAGTTCCAGCCCCTGCGAGGCGCCGTGGGTCAGCACGATACCGTTTTCGGGGCAGGGAATGTTCCGCCGGGCCAGAAGCTGGCGTATGGCCAGCCGCAATGCGGGAAAACCCGCCGGGTTTCCATAATCCAGAAAAGTGGGCAGTAAATCCGAACGGGCCAGCCTTTCCAGCGCACGGCGCACGGACAGGGAGTAGCGATACTGCTCCGACAGCCAACCGCATCCGGCTTTTATGGTGGGGGCCGTAGTCTCATACGCATGCTGGAGCAGCCAGAGAGGGTCTCCCTCGCCGGGGTCTGGCCGGGGAGGCGGGGCCATGCGTGCTGCAAAATAGCCGCCCCGTGCATGGGCCACGAGCACGCCGGCTTCCACCAGCCGGGTATAGGCATTGGCCACGGTCAGCGGGCTGACCTTGCACAGGCGTGCCATGTGACGGATGGAGGGAACGCGTTCGCCTGCGGGAATATCCCCGTTTCTGACCAGCGCGCTCAGGCGTGCGGCAAGCTGCGCCACCAGAGGTGTGGGGAGCGAGCTATCCAGATGAATGGACGAGGCAGCGGAAAAATTTCCAAAAGCAGGCGGGGTGGACACCAGTACAGATTCTTTCAGATTATGGCGTTTCTGTACATATCATAAACGGCTTTCCGCCCGCCATGGCGTGGTGCGCGTGCCTTCACTCCCTTGTGGTCGGGGTTGTGGTGTTTGCGGGCATTGAGTTCCGCATCGTGGAGCCTATAGTGGCCTGATTGTTTTGATATAGAAACAGGATGACACGTTCATGCGTATAGCCGGCCTCCAGACCGCAGGCACGCCCGGCAGGGTGGACGCAAACCTGACCGAACTGGGGCAGGCGGTGGTCCGTGCCCGTCAGGACAATGTCCAGCTTCTTGTAACGCCCGAACTGTTCGTGACTGGCTATGATATTGGCGAAAGCCTGCGCGATCTGGCCCGTTTTGACCCGTTGCCCGCCATCCGGGCCATGGCGGCGGCGCATGGCGTGGCCATTCTGGCAGGCTATGCCGAGCACACGCCGCAGGGGCTGTATAACGCTGCAACACTGGTGGATGCCCAAGGCCACACTGTGCTGCATTACCGCAAGCAGCATCTGTTCGGGGCGCTGGACAGGGCGTTTTTCCTGCCCGGCTCCGCCCAGCCTGAAGTTGTTTCCTTTCAGGGTATGCGTGTTGCCAGCATGATCTGTTACGATGTGGAGTTTCCCGAATATGTGCGCGCCACCGCTCTGGCAGGGTGCGAACTGCTGCTGGTGCCCACCGCCCAGATGGAGCCGTTCACATTCGTTGCCCGCGAGGTCATCCGCACCCGCGCATGGGAAAACCAGATCTATATCGCCTACATCAACCATGATGGGCAGGAAGGCCAGACACACTATGTCGGCAACAGCCAGATTGTCGCACCCGATGCCACCGTTCTTGCCCGGATTGAGCAGGGCACGGGGCTGATTACGGCCGATGTATCGGCGCAGGTTGTCGCCCGCGCCCAGCATGCGAACCCCTATCTGCAGGACAGGCGCCCCGCTTCCTATCAGAGCCTGGTCGCCGCTTTTGAAAAGGATACCCCATGAGCACGAACCATTCTGCCGCCCCGTGTGAGGGCGGGAAGGAACACGGACGCCTTTCGGGCAATCTGGGTGTTGCGGAAATCATTTTCATGGTGATGGCCGCCGCCGCACCGCTGACAGTGGTGAGTGGCAATGTGCCACTGGCCATCGCGCAGGGTAACGGGGCGCTGGCATGGACTGGTTTTGCGGCAGCCTCGTTCGTGCTTTTGCTGTTTTCCGTCGGGTTTGTAACCATGACACCGTATATCACGCAGGCAGGGGCATTTTTTACCTATGTGCGTGAGGGGCTGGGCGCGCGGGCCGGGCGGGGTAGCGCGTTTCTGGCATTGCTGACTTACACGGCTATCCAGCTTGGTGTGTATGGCTTTTTTGGCTGGGCGATGGATGATGCCGTGCGCCAGTGGGGTGGCCCGGCACTTCCTTGGTGGGCTTATGCGCTGGTTGCTCTGACCTTGGTGGGCTTGCTGGGATACCGGCATATCGAACTCAGCTCCCGCGTGTTGGGGATTGCTCTTGTTCTGGAAATCGGGGTTGTTTTGATCATGAATGCCGCCATTGTGTGGCATCCCGTGCCTGTGGCGGCCCCGGCAGGGAGTGCGCCTGTTGCATCCGGCCCGTTTGCGGTGGCGTTGCTGTTCGCCATTACCGGGTTTCTGGGTTTTGAGGCCACGGCCATTTTTCGGGATGAAGCCCGCGAGCCGGAAAAAACCATTCCCCGTGCGACCTATGGGGCAGTGTTGATTATTGGTTTTTTCTATGCGTTTTCCTGCTGGTGCATGATTGAGGCGTGGGGAACGGAGTCTGTTACGGCCATTGCCCGCACATATCTGGACAACGGTGGCAACATGGTGCTGGAAACTGCCGGGCGCTATGCGGGTGGTACAGTGCGTGAAATTATGCAGGTTCTGCTACTGACAAGCCTGTTTGCCTGCCTGCTGTCCTTTCATAATATTATTGCGCGTTATTTTCTGGTTCTCGGGCGTGAGACCATTCTGCCGGGCTTTCTGGCCCGCACGCATGATCACCATGCCTCCCCCCATGCGGCATCGCTGTCGCAGACAGCTATGGCGGTTGTACTGGTAGGGCTGGCCGCATGGTCAGGCGCAGACCCGCTGATTAGCGTTTTTGGTTCCATGGCTGGGATTTCAACAGTGGGTATTATTCTGCTGATGATCATGACATCGCTTGCAGTGGTCAGGTTTTTTCAGACCAGACCAGATCTGGCGCGTGGGCAGACACTCAAAACGGTGTGGCTGCCGGTTATGGCATCTGTGGTTTTGGTGGCGGTGCTGTACATTATTCTGGTTAATTTCGTGATTATCACGGGACTTTCAGCGCTCATCAGTACAGGGCTTGCCATTCTGCCTTTCTTTATAACCCTTTTTGGATTCTGCCTGAAAAATACGGCCACGCCCTCTGCGGCTGTGGCCTCCGGTATGGTGGATTAAACAGTGCGGTAAATCTACGTGTTCTTGCCGCGTCATACTGTCTGGCTCGATATGTACAGATGCGCCATAGTTGGGGGTGTCTGTACATATCCCACCGACCGGCAAATTGTTACGGTTGGTTATGAACCGCCCCGGATCGGACGGCCACAAAGACAGGATTTTTTACCATGTCGCACGCTACAGGCAATTTTGACCCCATGGCCACCGCTCGTGAGGGCACGTACTGGCAGCCTTTTACCGCTAACCGCCGTCTGAGCGCTAACCCTGCCCCCCGTACGATGGTGGGGGCCGAAGGCGCTTATTATAAAACGCTTGAAGGCAACAGGCTGTTTGATACGCTATCCGGCCTGTGGTGTACGCCGCTCGGGCATGCGCATCCGCTGATTGCCGAAGCGGTCAAGACACAGGTGGAAACGCTCGATTTCGCCCCCAGCTTCCAGCTTACGCATCCCGGTGCGCTGCAACTGGCCCAGCGGATTGCGACTATGGCACCCGATGGCATGAACCATGTGTTCTTTGCCAATTCGGGTTCCGAGGCAGTTGATACCGCGCTGAAGGTCGCACTTGGCTATCACCGTATCCGTGCGGAGGGTAACCGCTTTCGCATGATCGGGCGTGAGCGCGGGTATCATGGTGTCGGGTTTGGCGGCATGTCGGTGGGCGGGATTGTCTCCAACCGTAAAATGTTTGCGGCAGGCATGATGCCGGGGGTTGATCACCTGCGCCATCCTTACGTGCCGGAGCAGATGGCGTTTTCACGCGGACAGCCCGCATGGGGTGCCGAAATGGCGGACGACCTCGAACGCCTCGTGGCCCTGCATGATGCCTCGACCATCGCCGCCGTTATCGTTGAGCCGGTGCAGGGGTCTACAGGGGTTCTGGTGCCGCCGGTCGGTTATCTGCAGCGCCTGCGCGAAATCTGCACACGGCATGGCATTCTACTGATTTTTGACGAAGTCATTACGGGTTTTGGCCGCATGGGGGCCGCGTTCGGTGCCCAGCGCTTTGGCGTAACCCCGGATATGATCTGCTTTGCCAAGGCCGTTACGAACGGTATCGTGCCTATGGGCGGTGTGATCGTTAGTGACGAGATTTACAATACGTTCATGACCGGGCCGGAAAGCGCCATAGAGTTCTGCCACGGTTATACCTATTCAGGCCATCCGCTGGCGGCTGCCGTTGGGAATGTGGTGCTGGATGTCATGGAGCGCGAAGACCTGTTCGCACAGGTGCGGGCGCTGGAACCTGTGCTGGAAGAAAGCATTCATACCCTGTCGGATCTGCCCGTTGTGGCCGACATCCGCAATATCGGCCTGACAGCGGCCATTGACCTCAAACCAGCGGAAGGCAAACCGGGAGCACGGGGGCTGGCGATTTTTGAAGCCGGGTTGCAGCAGGGCCAACTCCTGCGCTGCACGGCAGACACTATTTCCTTTGGGCCTCCCTTCATTTCCACCGCGCAGGAGCTGCGCGACATGGTGGCGACAGTCCGCAACCTGATCAGCGCGGTTGCCTGACAGACACACTGTTTTTCGTATTTCTGCTAGAAAAGGGACAATCCTATGCCTTTGCTGCATTTCCATATTATCAAGGGTAGCCGCACACCGGCTGAAACCAGAACGCTTCTGGATACCGCACACGCTGCCATGCTCGAAGCCTTTGGCGTGCCTGAGCGCGACCGCTACCAGCTTGTTTCCGAGCATGAAGCATCGCACATGATTATTGAGGATACGGGGCTGGATATTCCGCGTACCGATAAGGTTGTGCTGCTACAGGTTGTTTCCCGCCCGCGCTCCAAGGAGCAGATTGCGGCGTTCTATCGCCTGCTGGCTGAAAAGCTCGAACAGAGCTGCGGTCTGGCTCCGGCTGATCTGATGGTGTCTATCATCCAGAACGCCGATGAACACTGGAGCTTCGGCCTCGGCCGCGCCCAGTTCCTGACTGGCGAACTCTAAGCATGATCGGGGGCGGCGGGAAAATCCTGTCCGCCCCGGTTTGCTGATCAGCCTGTGCGGAGGCGGTCAGTTATCTGTGCAACTGGGGAGGAGGTTCTCAGGGGCAAGATCAACCAGATTAATTTTCCAGCTATTTTTGTCGCGCTGTAGCCTTACGCATACGGCAAGTGCGTTATTGACCGGTCCTGAAGACGCCATAAAAACGCGGACAACGGCTTGATTATTGTCTCCCCTGATTTTTTTGACTGATATGAGAGAGGCCCACTCAGCGGCAAAATCCTGAGTGTGCGTAAAGTAATCTGAATCTCCCAAGTAATTTGGATCTGTATCGGGCAGTAAATCCCCAATCGGTTGAGCGCGCTGCGAGCGCATAATTTTTTCGTATAATGATTTTGTGATATATTTCTGAATATCTATATTGCAGAAATAATCACGATTTATGTTCCCGGAAGGGGGACCAAAATCTTTGGCACATTGGATCATATATTTTTTATAAAAATTCAGGGTCATCTGCTCTGGTGTTGTGGTTTGAGCATTGGCCCAGAATGGGAAAAAGGCTGCCATAAAAAGTATTAAAGCTGATAGTGTTAATCCATGACGTATTTCTGTAAATTGTCTTGTATGGTTTGGAATTGTTTTATCCCTCTGCCATAAGGCAGTGTAGCGGGCCGAATGATTTGGAACCGTCAGCCATATAATTTGGAACCCTAAAAATCATTCTCCCGTTGCCGGGAAAATGATTCTAAGCGGGGCGTAAAACACCTTTTAATTGGCGATTAAAACCTCTCCACGCACCCCTCGGCCGGAAGCCTTGCCACTCACCGAGTAGTTGACCTTCACGGCCTCGATGCTGAACGCAGCGAACACCTCGCGCACTTCCGGCCGGTCATTCAGCGACAGCACGAACCGCCCTTTAATGGCTGCCAGACGCTCAGCCATCTCAGTAAACTGATCCCGAGAAAACGCAGCATTGTAGTCCCGCTCGTTCCCCCAATACGGTGGGTCAAGATAGAACAGCGTCTTCTCACTATCATAGCGGCGCAGCACGTCCTGCCAAGGCAAACACTCGATCACCACGCGGCTCAGCCGGGCATGCACGTCTTCCAGCATCCCGCCAAGCTGCTGAACATCGAAACGTGCCCGCCGCAGCGACACCCCGAAATTTCGACCGCTAACCTTGCCGCCAAATGCCGTGCGCTGAAGATACAGGAAGCGAGCCGCACGGTGCAGATCGGTCAGGCTGTCAGGGTTGGCGCTCACCAGACGCTCGAAATCAGCTCGTGTTGTGAGCTGCCAGCGCAGGATGTCCATCAACGGCACATAGTGCCATTGCAGCACCCGAAACAGAGTCGCCACATCCCTATTGAGATCATTGACCACCTCACATTCTACACTAAACGGACGGCGCAGGAACACGCCGCCCATGCCCACAAATGGCTCGACATAGGCTGTATGCGGGATTGTCCGCAGTCTCTTGATGATCTGGGCCGCCAGACGCAGCTTGCCGCCAAGGTAAGGGGCCACAGGTTTGACAGGCTCGACTGGCCTGAGATTCGACTCCATGAGGTTTTCTGTCCATATAGACCCCGCCCCTGCAGGGGTCGGCGGGGCGGTTATCCGTGGGTGTTGACGCACCCGGCTAGGCTGTTAGCGCAGCCTGTCCCCCGCCACTGTCGCCGCGTCCGGCTGTAGCGGGGTATCCTTCTGTTTTTCCTGTTCTGCGGGCTCATCACTGGCGGAAGATGGATAGGCAGGCAGCGGCACAAACACGCGTGGTGGTCTGCCAGCCTTAGCATCCAACTCGTGCACCAGCATGCGGGCGGATATCGCCTGCGCGTAAACATCCGCAAGCAGATCATCCATCTGCCAGCGCAGATGCAGTAACCGCTTCAGGCGCTCCATCGTGCTGCTCAACAACTCGTTAAACAGGCGATCCCGCCCGCTGGCCTGATCCAGCAGTGTCAACGCCTGTTGCCCGGCGTTCAGGGCATCCTTTCTGGTCTGAGCCCGGTCGTAAACGACCTTACTATACCAGCCGACCACACCTGAGCCGATAGCGCCTGCCGGGGCCGCCAGCGCGTTTATGAGCGCCAGAGTGTCCATGTCAGGCCGATGCCGTATTGCTGGCCATCGGCACACCCGGCAGCGCCGTGCTGGTGGTATCTGTGCCGTTGGCAATGGCCATCAAGCCCTTGAGATACGTTACCCACGCATCCGGTGTAGTCTCATTCAGCATGGTATAGTTGTTACTGACATAAGTGCGGGCGGTAGAGAGCGCAGCGGTCGCCTGCTCTGTCAGAGTAGCAACGACAACGGGAGCCACGTAGTCGGCCAACTTTCCAGTGGCAGTGTCATAATACTGCTCCCGGTAGTTAGTTTGCCGGTCTGCATATTCGGATGCAGTAATGGCATAGAGATCACCGATGGCTGGCACGCTCGGCGGGGATGAGAACGCCCACATATCGTACACGGCGCAGGGTGCATTTTTGTCGCAGTAGAACCGGTCGGGATATTGGACAACCAGACCGCTGACAGGCACCGTCAGGAGACCAGACACTGATGCCACCTGAGCTAACGTCCACTGAGCGTCGGTCAGAGGTGCCATTGCAGACGCGGCCACGAGGCCGAGCACATTAATGGTAGCGCCGCGCAAATCTGTTGCAGTCCAAACATCGTAGACTGCAGAAAGGCTGGTGCCGCCAGAGGCGACTACACCATAATACTGTGCCGGGTAGGTGGATTTAATCGCATCTAGTGCCGTGGCCATATCAATATCTCCCGTAGACCGTGATGTAAAAATTGTAAGTAGAGCCGTATATAGTGATGGATTTACCATCGTTTGCTGAGGCTCCGGCGATGAACCATTCATCTGAGGGGGTACCCGATAGAATGGGCGTCAGGTTGATACCGATAATAGAGCTAAACGCGGTCGGTAGCGTGTTGACGCCGGTCTTCCCGGTGAAAACCTGCGCTTTTATAGTCGGGTCTGAAAATGGCAGGTCGGCTGTGACGGCCATCGTGCCTGCTGGTGACGACAGGCGCCCAGATTTTGGGAACGTGTAACGCACGTCCAGACCATAACCTGCAATCTGTATTGTTGCGCCCTGATCCTGTCCTACATTTTCCCACGAGAAAATCGACGTTGTAACGTCCCGTCCGGTAATGCGGCTCGTTAGGTATCCACCCCAGTTACCAACAACACCATTTACCGTACTGGTGGTGGCGGACACCGCTGCCCAGTTGGTGGCAGTGTATATGCCAGTGGTCGTATCACCGCCCCGGCTCAGTTTGCCGCTCTGTAGCGCTGTATCTGCTGCCGCGCGGGCAGTCGATTCAGCAGTAATATTGCCCTGCAGGGTGCTCTCCACACCCTCTGCTCGTGCAATCTCGGTGGTGATGTTTGTTTGCAGCGTTGTATCGGCGTTAGACCGCAGCTTTGCTTCTGCAGAGACTGCGCTCGCAACGTCCGTCAGATAGGCAACCTGATTCCCCCCGAACAGCATTACAGCGGCCCCGGAACCCAGCAACCGGAAATCAACGTCTGCACGCTGTCCGTATCCCTGAACCTGTATCCTACCCCCCACGAACGAACCCACAACCTCAATGGGGTAGAGATAGGCCCCGACTGGCCCGTTCGTTCCGGCCGTTCCGCGCCCGAGTATCTGCCCCCCGGCGGAACCGCCCCAGCAGAGTTGCCCCGCTGCCGTGCTGCCGTTCAGCGTATTGGATGTGATGTTGCCATTCGTAACCGTCTGCGTTCCGCTCAGGTTATTCCCGCCCGACAGTTGGGGTAGGCCGTCGAACAGGCTTTTCCATTTTGCACCGGTTGTGCCGGGCACTGTCTTGTTGGCACCTACGGTGGACGTCCAGTAGACGCCGTTACCGTCCACGACCAGAGCACCGAGCCAGTAGCCACCCACCGCATCAGACAATGCCTTTGACCAGGGATGAATGTTACCGAGCACCTGAATAGCCAATGCCAGTTGCTCATGGTTTTGACCGTCTAGCGTCATGCCAGCCGCCCGAACCGCATTCACCAACTCATTGCGATCCATGTTCCGGTCATCTGCAATCAGGTACGTGCCCTGCACACCGTTAGCATCGTTGCGATCGACATACTGCCGCCTGCCCGAACCGTCGGTCTTGTAGCCGCTGGCGGCTGTGTAATCGACCATCAGCCGATCTCCTGATCTATGACAATGAGGTTGGTATCAATGGGGCTCTGCGCGGCCATCGGGCAGTACAGTCTCCGTACAAGGTCAGAAATAACCGGCACCAGAACGGACCCACAGAGCGAAGCACCAGCCAACCCGGTCCCGCAGATCGCAGCATTCGGTTCCAGATTTTCAGCGCCCGCCACCACACGTACGACCCAGTCCAGCAGCAGGGCCTCGTTACCGCAGACCTCCACCCCGCAGATCACCGTGCCGCATACCGGCGGGTAAGGTTCATCAATCTCGACGGTCACGCCCAGCGCTGCCGCCATCTGGATGAACGATGCCAGCGTGTTGTCGCCAATGCCCACCCAGCGCTGATGGGCGAGCGATTGCCGCATGACGGTCGTAAGTGCCAGCGCATCGCGCCCGCACGGGTCAGGCCCGAGGGTCTGCTCGTAATCGTCCAGCAGCCGCGTTGCCGTGCCGGGATTGATCTCCAGCTTCAGAGCATCCAGAAACGCTTCCGCGTCCGCTATCATCCCGGAACCGGGATAGAGATACCCGGCCACATTGCTGCTCTCATCCGCAGGCCATGCGAAGCCGCGCGGGATCAGCGCATCAAGGCGTGCAGACAGCACCTGTTCGGCCGTCCGGCTCATACCACATTACCCCACGTAATCGTCCCGAGGGCCGCAACCTGATTGGCAGCAAGCTGCGTGTCCTGCGTGGGTGCTGAAATAAAGTGGCTGGTTTCTCCCGCGACCGTCGAAATCGCATCTGAAAGGGCGGATACATAGAGCCAGCCGCCCATCTCGACGCTGGCGTAGTAGGATGTCACAGCCGCCTGAACCAGCGTGCGCGCACTCTGCGTATCCGGGTTGAGCGAGATCGTCAGATTCTGTGGCACAATAACGCCAGGCACCACCGTCACATTGGCTCTGACCGGCCTGTTGGCATCGACATACGCCTGAATGGCGGCAATCTTGCCAGCCGTCGGTACGGTAGGGCCGGACATCAGCACGATAATCCCGGCTGTATTATTGCCCAGCCAGCCTCCCACCACATTTACATAGGCCGCACCACTATCGGTCGCCAGTTCCTCATACTGCGCCCGTGTGCCGGTGGCCGAGCGCTTGCGCACCCGCAGCAGAATGCGCGAACGCCACGCCTCCACATCCTCGATATCAGCGCCCCCGGCTATGCCTGACACGTCAACACTCACACTGCTGATGCCCGCAACGGTGGACACCAAAGTGAGCTTTGTGTTCGCCGCCAGATTGCCCGCCGCGCCGGACGCGGCCGCCATAACTGCGATACTGGTGGACGTAGAACCCGCAGGCACCGTTGCCGCCGCTATCGTGCTCCATGTAGCTGAGCCATCGGTCGTCAGTTGTGTGCCAGCAGGAACAACCACATCGGCCGTGCTTGTGGCGGCGTTGAAAACCGCATAGCCAGAGGCCTGTGTGGCCCCGTTACGCTTCACCCCCCATGTATCCGCGTGCATGGGCAGCAGGCCATCAAGCGTTGCGGTCTGGATGAACATCTCTCGGGCGAGCTGGCGCACGGTCAGATAAAGCTCATACAGTCCCATGGCATGTACGGCCGCCAGCACGTTCTCGAAGGTGTTCGCCGCCCGCCCGTCCAGCGTCACAACAGAACCATCGTCTGCCGTGAATGACCGACCATCCAGATAGGTGCAGAAACGTTCCGCCAGTTCGGTCGGTGTGGGGATGGCCAGCGTCATGAGCCAGTTCCCACCGCCACGGGGGTTGATACAACCGTGCCGAGGGCCGTGGCGGTCACCTGCAAGCGACCGCGTGCGGTCCATGCAGCCGATACCGTGTAGTCATGCCCATGATCACTGGCAATCTGGCCGATTGATTCATCCAGATACCGGATGGCAGCCTGCCGGGTCGCCTCTGTCTGCTTGGCATCCTCCAGCAGCCACAGACGGCAGCCAGTCTGCTGTCCATCACCAAGCAGCACATCCCCCGGCCAGCCCCGTTTTGCTGTGAGGCCGCCGGAAGCAACACCATTGAGCGTGCCGGGGATGCGGTCATCCGCCCGTGCCCGGCGGAAAGAACCCATGGCAATCAGAAATGTGCTGGCGGGAGTGCGATCAATCACCACGGAACCACGGCCATTGCCGCGCGCGGCCACACGCACGTCACACCGGCCGAAGGCGGCAGACCATCCAATGGCGATGTTGGCGTAAGGCACATAAGTCATGCGGCGCATCTTCGCGCGCGCACATCCAGACTAGCAGACTGCGGGATAACAGGAGGATTTTTACGCCTGCGGCGCTCCCGTGCGGGCTAATCCCACCTGAACGCCGCCATGGCTGTGGTTTTGCAGACTGATTTTCCCGGCCACAATATCCTCGCTGGCCTGTATGCCGCCCTTCACCTTCAGAGGCACATTCAGCGTTGCAAGGTCCGCGGTCAGATCCAGCACGACCTCACCACCAATCTCGATCGTCATTTCCGTTGCGGCCTGCACCCGGATAATCCTGCCATTCTGCAGATAGACCGCCTGACCCACCGCGTCATACAGAACGCTCTCACCTTCAGACAGCCCGCCCATATGCCCGGTGGACGGGTTGGCGGGGGGCAACGCCATCAGGTCAGCCTCATCCCCACCCAGCGGTATCACATGGGTCAGCGCGCCGCGCACCGGCGCATGGGACGAAAACCCGAACGGCTGATGCACAGGCACATCACTGCGTGGGCAACCCGCATGCGCCTCCACGGTCACGGTCTGGCCCGCACCGTTATCGTTGATCGCATACACCACCGCGCGCCGGGTCAGCGAACGGAGCTTCTGGGCGTTGTCGTAGCTGTCCGTCATGATGCGCGGCCCGATGCCGTGCCATCAAATGCCCTCGCGCGTTTCGTGCGGCGCAGGCCGTTATGGCTGGTGTCCATATCGCCCGTCAGGTCATAGACATCCGGCTGCACAACGGAAAGGCGGGTGCGGTAGCCGTCCGGTGCCGCCACCCATGTCACGGCACCGATGAGCATGTCCTGATCAATCCCCGCGAAATGGTCCTGTACCAGCACAAGCTGGTTAGGCAGCCACAGAGCGCCATTCTGCGCGCGCAGCCCGATAACCGAATACACCCGCATGGCTGCTCCCGCGCGGGTTGAGCGCATGCGCCATTCCGCCTGATCCTGCATCGTCCAGGCAGATGCATCGGTTCTGGGTTTCATCGCCTTACGGCGCACATGCCGTACACTCCCCCGATACGCCCCGGATGCCGGGGTGGAGGCTCCCGAGTTAGGGTCAACCGGGTTCATCGCCTGCTGGGCCGCCACCGAACCGCCACTCTGGCTGGCGGACAGGAACACGCGCGGCCTGTAGCGACGCACGGCTGGATCAATCGCATGACCAAAGCGCAAGGTCGCCGCCGCTTCGGCCGCGTCTGGAGTTACCCCGGCACCGGAGCCATCCGGCGGCGCGTCCAGCGGTGCGCCTCCAGCCCGCAGCGGGCTTTGAACAGGCCTTAAAAGGCTGTTGAAAGATCCTTTTACATAGACATCGGAAAACCGCCCCCGCGAGGAAAGCCGCGCTTCCATGGCATGCACATTACCGGGGTTGCGCAGGCTGTCGGGGGCTCGCGTCTGGCCGGATTTTGTCAGCACCACGCCGCCCACACCATCTGACGTGACCAGAACGCCCCGCTGGCGTGAATGGCGCTCGATTGCCGCCATCGCCGTCTCGGCCGGTTCCAGCGCTACCAGAGTAAAGGGGGTTCCTGCATCCACATCCGCCGCCACGGTAAAACCAAAGGGCAGGCAGATTGTCTGCACCAGCTTGGCCAGCGTAACCATGCGATATTCACCGGGGCCGGTAGGATTGGCGGTGGAATCCACAAGATCACCCGTCACGTCCCGCCCCGTGATCCACGCCTCGAATGCGCCACCCTCCATACGGAGCTGGATATCATCCACCCAGCCCTTCATTACCGTCTGACCATGGATGAGGATTTCAACCGGGTCATGCTCGGTCACACGGTAAATCTCTGCCAGCGCCGTGCGGGAGACAGGGGCTGGCGAACTGTCGCCAAACGCCGCCATGTCATGACGCGGGAAGTAGCCGATGCGGAACTGCCCCGCTATGTCTGCCAGATCCCGCCCGACCTCGGCGGATGTGTATTCCACCAGTTCGCGCCCCGCGATCCTGATTACCATGGGTCTCTGCCCACCCCGAACGGTCACGGTCTGCGTGCTCATATCGTCTGTTCCAGCACATGGATCGTCCCGGCCGGAATGATCGCGGGTGTCAGAAGGGTATTACGGATCACGATGTCATCGAGCATCGGCACCACATTGGCCGCCGTATCTCCCGCCAGAGCGTAGGATAGCACCCACGGGTTCATCTCCACCGGCACGGACACCGCCATAACCGACGGCAACCGCCCGAGCTGTGCTGAAATATCCGCATAAACGGCGGCGCGGGTGGACTGGATAGCCGAGAACAGATCCACAATGGCGGATGGTGCAACCCCGTTGCCGCTCTTCACCGCAGCCGCACGCACCACCGCATCGGCCAGTGCATTAAGGACGCTGACAAGCGCGTCACGGGTTGCCTGCGCATCCTGCGTGCTGACAAACGTTATGGCCGACGCCGTGGCAATCGCTTGGGTCACACAGGCTGTTGCCGCCACCAGCGTGATACTGAGTGCGGCTCCCCCGCCGGGTTCGGTGGCAAGGACGCTCCCCACAGCCAGACAGCCACGGGCGGCCGCGATCAGCAGCGCCGTTCCGGCGGCGGGCGTAGGTGCCAGTGTCAGCACGCCCCCGGCCCCCTGCGTGGCCAGTTGCCCCAGATAGTCAGTGGTGGTTACGAGTGCCGGAGCAAACAGGCTGCCGGTCTGCGTTGCCCCTGCCGCTCCTGTTACACTGGCAACGGCTGGAACCGGGGCTGGCAGAACGGCATTGGCAATCGCCACCGGAACAGCCACCAGTGCGTCCGTCACCGTGTCGGCAAAAACCGTTCCCGTGTTGCTCTTGGGCACACTAAGTCCTGTGCTCAGGACAGCCAGAGAGGATGCACAGGCCGTGGAAACCGGCTCCGATGCGCTGGCGATCAGCCCCGAAAACATCGCCCCCACCTCAGACACGCTATTTTCTACAGACCTGACGAGCGAGACGCCGATCAGCAGCGGCGAGAGCACCTGCCGCATGACGGATGTCGCCGCATCCAGCATGCTGTCCGCTTTGTTGAGCAGCCGGGTCAGGCTGTCCAGAAAGGAGCTGCTGTTCTTTTTGGCGGAAACCGGCTTTGGCTCGCGCACCACAGTCATCTCCAGTGTGGCGATGCCCAGACGGTTCTCATCAAAGCCGATCCGCGCGGGTTCTCCAACCAGCCGGACTTTCAGCTCTCCCCACCACGGATGCACCAGCGTTGCTGGCCCTTTCGTAGCAAGGGCGGCGCGCATCAGTCCCGCACGGTAAACGTAGTCGTCCCCGCAGATCAGCCCGCGAATATGTATGGGGCCATCCAGCGCCCCCAGATCCTGCAGGGCGAAATCATCCATGCCGGGAAAGAACATCTGCACGACACGGCGGCCCACCTCATCCTCCGAGGCAGGCATGGAAAACGTCACTCCACGGAAACTGGCTTCCGCCAGTGTCGCGGCAATGAGCGATGTCATGCCGCCCAGCCCGGACAGATTGGCCAGCCCTCCCATGGCCCCCACCGACCCGTTCAGCATGCCAACGGCGGTAGACAGCGTGCCGGTCAGGGATTTCGCGGTGGACAGCACGCCACTGGCGGTGCCAGCGACATTACCGACGGTGGAGCCGATCTGGTTCAGTGTCCCGCTCATGGCCGCCCCACCGTGCGCCCGGTATTGGGCGATGCAATGGTCAGCCCCTGTTGCGGGCCAGAAACCTGCCGGGCCGTAACTCCCCTATCAGTCGTGATATGCACGGCATACCGTCCACCCTGCGCGCCCTGCTGCGCCGCCGCTGCTCCGGCCATGGTCGGCACCGGTGCGGCTGCCCCGGCAGGCACGGGCGCTGCCAGCCCCATATGCCGACCGATCCAGCTCGTATCGAAAGCCTGCTCCAGCTTGCCGACCTGTGCGCTCAGGCCATCGGTCAGCACATGCCATTCCGAGGCAAGGCTGGCGAGCATCCGGGAGGGAAGGCCGTGCGTCCAGCCGTCCAGCCAGCCACCAAAATCGGTAAAAAGCTGGCGCAGAACAGCCAGCCCACCGGCCAGAACATGCCCCTGCCCAATCTGGTGGAATGCAGCGGAAAACCGATCCCAGTGCATCACCACATCGGCGACAGCCGCACCTACCGCCACAAACCCCGCGACAATCGCGACGATAGCCCCGGTAGGGAGGGCCAGAAACGCACTCAACCCTGTGCCAAGTAGTCCTATCAGGCGCGGGATCGGACTAAGTGCTGCCCGCAGCAGCACCAGACCGCCACGCACCAATGCAGTGCGCGCGGCAGTAAGCCCCAAAAAACGCTCAACAGGTGCTAGAACAGTCCCGAGCAGCGTGAACCCAGCTCTTACCGGCCCCCACACCACGCCCAGAGCAGCAGCCCCAGCCGTCAGCCCCAGCACACCCCCCATCAGTGTGATGATCCCACTGGTAACGCCCGGCACATGCTTATCCAGCCACTCAAAGCCCGTATTCACCCCGTTCAGGGCGCCTGTCATGACATTCATGACAGGCACAAACCCTTTGCCCACCCGGCGATTGAGCTGGGAGAGGCTTTCCTCAAACGAATTCAAGTGGGTGAGCGGTGAGTTTTTCCGCGCTGTGTCGTAATCTTCTCCAATCATGGAGGCAGATGTTTTATGCACTTCATCACGCATGCCCGTGTACTGTTTCCAGTCTCGGGTCATGGCACGGGTAAAAAGCTGGTCGCGCTCGTTTCCAAACAGATCGCCGATGGCAGTGTAGCGTTTGTCAGAATCTCCAATGGCCATAACGCTGTCCAGCACAGCCGCCAGCGGGTCGGCATTATGATGCTGCGCATTCAGAACGGTGCGATTGAGATCAATGCCGTATTTATCAAATCTATGCCGAGCATGTGGGCTGGAAATCGTCTGGATGAACGCACGGAGTGCTGTTGTAGCCTCACCTGACGTGCCTGTATTTTTCCGAATAAGAGCAAGCATGCCACCAAGGTCTGCCACCTGATCCAGCCCCTTTACTCCAACGCCAGCAGCCGACGATGCGAGTTCCGGGAACAGGGGGGCCAGTTCTTCAAAAGGCAGTGCCGACATTTTGCCCACGCGTGCCAGCATGGCCAAGCCGACATTTGTATCCTGCGTGGAAACGCCAAGATTTTGATTGAGTGCAAAGGCCGTCCTCGCTACGGCATCAGGATGCGCGTTATAGGCCGTTGAGATCTGTCCGATGACAGGCACCAGCGCATTCATACGTTCCTGACTGTAACCTTCCTGATTAAGAAAGGTCGCGGCTTCCACCATATCAGTGCCGCGTTGCCCATACTGGCGTGACCACGCATCAATCTGCCTTCCAAGATTGGCGGAATAATCGGCATTGGCCTGACCATGCAATCCAAGTGTCAAACCGATATGGGTCAACGCGTTCCCATAGTCCGCATAGGCATGGATCGGCTCCAGCATCGCCATTGTGGACAGCCCGGCGGTCATGGCATGGTGCATGCTGCCCTGAAGGCTTCCGGCAAAACCACGGCCAGCCTCGCGCACATCGCCCGCCCACGCCCCCACCGGGCCATTCATCATGGCACCGCCAGCCGTCGCCATGCTCTCACGCAGCGCGCGCATCCGGGCCAGCAGGGTATCCACCACGCCCAGCGCCTGTCCGGCCCCGGCCGCGATCTCCGCTCCCATGGCTTCGCCAGTCGAGCCTGCCAGCGTTTCAGCGCTGCCCAGCTCACGCAGGGTCACATTCAGTTCGGAAACCTGCCACGCGGCTGAGCCAAACGCGGTGCCCATCGCTTCGGCCGCCATGGATGCGCCGCGGGTTGCCTCGGTCATACGGCTGGCCGCCCCGGCCGACGCACTCAGCGCCTCATCCAGCCGCACGGTGCCCGCCGTAGTGGCGGACAGGGCTTCTCCCAGAGCAGCAAGGGGGGCCAGCGCGGTAGAAAGCCGGTCAAGTGTGGCGTTCAGCCGCCCGAAAACCTCGTCCAGTGCCTTGACGCCACCAGAGGCTTCGTCCTTGAGGGTCAGCCGCAGGGCGGCGGTCAGTTGTGAACCATCCACCGATTTCAGCTCCCACCCCGCGACTGTGCGGCCTGTTCTTCAAAAAAGGCCCGGAGCTGCTCAGACCAGAAACGCAGCTCCGGCCATGTCATGGCCATGTATTCGGCTTTCGACCAACCCTGACCATGCGCCAGAGCGGTTACGACCACCGCCCAGTTTACAGGCCAGGATTGGTAAAAATCGACGCGATCATCGTGCTGGCCACAAAGTCCCGCGCGTCCATGCGCTTGAAAATATCCTCACCCGTGAAACCACTCAGGCGGGAGGATTCCTGCATCATGGCCAGAGCGCGCTTCCCGTCATCCTTGGCGGACTGGATGCGCAGCATGGCTGCCCCGGTCAGGGGGTGAAAAACAACAGCGGTGACCTGATGCTCTTTGGAATGGTCTCCCTGTTCCTGAATGACCTGAACCACCGGCGCGCGCAGCGTCAGCCGCACAGTGCCGTCATTCTGCCAGACCGCCCCTTTCGGGAGTGCAGGTCGGTCTTCATCTGCCGCGCCGCCATCATGGAAGGCTGCGTCATCAATAATGACCGTCCCCTGCTTCCCGTGCAGCGCATCGGTGGCGGTATGGGAAACGGTCGGGGCTTCGTGCTTGCTCATGATGTCACCTGAATAGTGTAATTGTCGAAGAACCAGCGCAGGGCCGCCTTGCCACCGCCGTCGCCGATATCGGGCTTCTGCTCAATAATGGCATCGGTAATGGCGATCACCTGCCCGGTATCGCAGCGCACCTGCAAAGGCCCCCGCGCGGACGGATCGGGCCAGTCCAGATCATCCCCGGTGCCCATCAGGGCGGTGGCGTCAACCTGCCCACCCTGATAGCTCGCGGCCGTGCGGGTCTTGTAGCCGGTTGGCACGGCGGTGTTCTTACGGCCGGGCAAACGTATTTTGCTGCCCGGCGTGCAGTCGATCAGCTTCGATCCAGAATAAATCTGGATAATGCCGATCACGTCACCAGCATTGGCCATTCATCAATACTCCGTCTGGATCTGGCCATCGAGCCGGATCAGGTTGCCAATGACCCGGATGGGCATCTTGTAAAGCAGGCGGTTCTTGTTCGCCGGGTCGATCCAGAACACCACCTGATCCGCCAGCGCATCCACATCCATGATCCAGCCTTGCGCTTCATAAAGCTTGAGCTGGATCAGACATTCGGTCTTGGCGATTTTTGGCGTGATCACGCCATCAACCGTACCAAGCGGACTGTCATCATCCGCCAGTTTCAGGCGGCTCCAGCCAGACGTGTAGCTGCGCCATTCATAACGCACACGCGTGTCCGTCTTGGGGGTCATGATGTCGAAATAGGCTGTGCTGGGCAGGCCGTTCGCATCGGTCTTGTAGGTGGTAGGCACGCGCTCGATCAGCACCGTGCCATCCTGTTCGACCTTGAAGGTGGTGCCGCCCTGACCCAGAATGACATTGCGCATGTCTTCGTTGAAGAGGTCGGCGGCATCCGGGGCAAGGCCAGCAAGGCCGGTCAGCACCAGATCCTGCATCTGCCGCGCCGGGTCGCTATTGGCGGCTGTCGAGGCAATGCCGCCCAGAACGGCGGCGGCTTCCCACGGAGCCCAGCGCGGGGCATTGGCCACAATGGGGGACAGATACGGACAGTTCAGTGTCGCCAGCAGGGCCAGCGTGTCCGAATAGGTGCCACGAAAGCCCACAAACCCGTGGGCATCCTGCTTGACCATCGCCCCATACCGGCGCGTCAGTTCAGCGGTAAAGGTCGTCAGGTTGGCGGCATCGTTCACCGTCAGATACATGTCGGTGTACCATGTGGCGAAAACCGCATCCAGCGCATCGGCAATATCGACCGAGCCAGCACCGCCCGCAAAGGGCGTTATGGTAAAGCCTACCCCCGCCACCTGATCGGCATGGGCGGCACTCATCCGCAGATCAAGGTCGTTACCGATTACACCGGCTTCGCCAAGCGTCAGGTCAACAGATGCCGTATTGGCGTTGGCCACGACACTCACCAGAGCAGCCGCATCGCTGACCGCAGCAATGGCCGCCACCATCGCGGCCTGCATCTGTGCCGGTGTCATGCCCCTTGTCAGCACGACAGGCACGCGCACACCGCCAATATACAGCGCCACCGTGCCGTTGGCGGTAGGCGATCCCACAGGCAGCACCCCGCCCTTGGCCTTTACGAAGGTGTCAGCCACCTTCACGCCAATCACGTCGATCTGCTGGTATGGGGCGGCCCCGAGCAGTTTGACCGCAGCGCGCGCCAGTGATGTGCCCGCGCCAAACAGGGCGGCAGGCTGGCTGGGGTCGGTAATCGGCACGGCGGTCAGGGCATTGGCAACACCCCCCGCAAGCTGCCCGATCAGCAGCCCGCGCAGGGGCATGGATACCAGGCTCTCCCCATCGCGCACGGCCGTAATTTCGGCATTGCTGCCCGGCACGTTCCAGTTGTCGGGAATTTCCGTCAGGCTTACCGAGGTCATGATTTACTCCCGTTCTGGGCCGCCGGGGCGGTTGCCGCCGCTGTGGGGGCGGATGTGGTTTTTGCCGTTGCGGCCGGTGCTTCCACCACGTCGCCCCAGCGGATCAGACGCCGCCAGAACGGATCGCGGCTATCCACGTCCACCGGCCCGTTGCCCACCAGCCTGCCGCTGGCGTCCCGTAGGGTTTCGGGATGTCTGGGTGTGACACTGATCAGCGTGTTCATGCCTCATCTGCTCCACTGCTCTGTTCCGTTTCGGTCGGCGCGAAATCCCATGTGCCGTCCATCTCATTGAGGTCCTGCAACACGGCACTCAGTTCCGTCTGGCTGTAGCCGACGTTTTTCACCACCACGTTCAGGGTCGCGATGGCGGTGCGATCATCAATCCAGTTCGCGGCCTCAAGATTGCTCGCGCGCCGCACCGCGATCTGGCCCACCCCCGCAATGCGTTTGCTGTCCAGAGCGAAAATGGCCGCCGCCATCATGCCCATCACGCCGGGGGTTTTCGGTCCACCTTTGAGCAGGTCTTCAGGCTTTTCCTGACGGACAATCAGAAAGACCGGAATACTCACATCCCCCCGATACGCCGCCCCTGACAGGGCGGATGCGTTCCAGTCCGCCACGCTCATGCCAATGGCCGGGGCGACCTGTGCAATCTGCGCCCATCGCTGGGGCGACATACGCGGCTGCACGGAGTGGTAGCGGAACAGGCTAGGTGGAAAGACCTGCTCCAGCAGAGCGCGCACCGCCTCATAGGCCGCCAGTATCGGGCCACCATCACGCAGCAGGGGCAGAACGGCGTCTGTCACAGCCCGAACCCCACGCATGGCGGGCGGGTCGCGATACGGCTGAAGTCATTGCCCACATTCAGGGCCACGGCTCCATCCAGTGTCACGCTGCCAGCGTTGATCCCGCCCAGCCATGCAATCGCATCCTTGCGGTCGGCCCGCATGGCGTCCGAGGGCGCTGTCGCGGTTTTCGTCCACAGCACCCACCGGGCCAGCACGCAGCAGACCTGAAGCAGCTTGGGCGAAACGCTGGCAAGCGGCATCGCGTAACGACGGCGCAGATAACTGTCGATCTCGTCAGAAGCCACGGCAATGGCCGTGGTGACCTTCCCCTCGTCAATCGCCGTGTATTCAACTCCGGCAGGCGTCGTGACCGAGATCAGCTCATCCTCACCGAACGCCTGCGTCATATCGGCAACCGTGGCATAGGCGCTCATCAGAAACCCACCCCGATCAGTTGCAGCATGGGCTCTTCTTCCATGCTTCTGATCTGCTCGGTCGTGAAATGGTCAAACGGGTAAACCGCCACCGGTGGATGCTCGATCCCAGCACGCCGGAAGCCCGGCGCGCGGCACACAATGATCAGGCTGCCACGCGGCACGTAACCCATGGGGCCAGTGAACAGCCACACCAGACGATCCGGGTCGATCTTAACCGGTGTCCCACCGTCCGCGCGAAGATCCGTACCCGGCAAAACAATACCAGCACCCAGTTCTTGTGGGATGATCGTGGCCTCTTCAACCGCAGCGACCAGTTGAGAAATTTCCTCTTCTGATGCAGCGGCTGCGGCGCTGGGGTTGGCAGCATGATCCTTCGGTGCGCGCCCCATGGCTTACGCCCCCACTGCCTGCGGTAGCCGGTCGGCCACCAGCAGATCGCAGTAATCGGCCCAGACGTTGGATGTCGGGCCATACGTTTTCCCGTCATCCGCCAGACTCATGACCAGCGTGCTCTTGAGCAGCATGCGCGCAGCCCCTTCCAGATTGCGGGGCACCACCATCAACGTGGGCTGTACGCCATAGGGCGTTCCATCCCGGCGGCACTGGCTGGCCATGCGGGCAATGGCATCTTGGAACACAGCCCCCGTCAGAGGCCGGTTCGAGCAGAAGGCAAACTGATACATGCCGTATCCAGCCGCGCAGCGCCCATCCGTTCCCCACTGGAACTCACGGTGCATGAACACATTCTCGGAATTGAGCTGTGTGCGCGGCGTGATGGTGAAGGCGCGCCGGTTCTGAAAGATCATCGCTTTCAGCGGCTTGCTCGTATCAAACAGATACCACCACGGCTGCGCTGCCTCCCCATTGGCAATCGTGCTCATATTCGCATAGGAAACGGTCTTGCCCGTGCTGGCAGTTGCCTCATGATCGGTATCGAAGAAGTTCTGGCCATCCATGCACTTGCTGGCGCGCCCCTTGGACAGGGTTTCGTAAACCAGCTTGTCCGGGAAGGTCGCGGCATCCTGACCCAGCGATTCCACCCACGGAAAAATATAGCCGTAGGTGTCGTCTTCCAGATCCTCGCGTTTGACGCTGAAACTCTCTTCAAACGTCCTGTTGGCCAGCACCATACGGTCAGCCGTGGAAAGCTGGTGTATCTGGCGTGGACCAAGCCACTCACGGATACCCGGCAGTTCCGCCATGCGCGGGAAGAAATTCGCAGCGGATGTGGAGGGCATTTCCAGCGCGAATTTCTGCCATGTCGGCTGCACCACACCGAGCGGGCGGTTGAACGCCAGATTGATGCGCGTGCTCAGCGCGTTGATGTTACCTGCGGTAATTTCCATTGTTCAGCGCGCCTTATGCCAGATACGTCCAGGCGGTGCCCTGTGCGTCCAGACCGGCAAACGTGCCGACCTGCATCCGCGCGGAACCACCTTCGGGTGTTTGGGTGAGAGAGACGGTCTCATCATCGACCGCGTAAACGGGCTTGTTCACGTCAGCCCATGTGGGAGCCACATCGAACGGCAATGCCCATGTGCCGCGTTCGCACCACACACTGCCAGCACCGCTATGCTCGCCAAACGTATTGGACGTGCCGGTGTTGTCCTGCCCATGCCGCGCAATGCCCGCGATTGCGACAATGGGAGAAGGCGGTGCCGCAGTACCAGCCTGCGCCAGTGTGCCATCCTGACACACGGCGGCGATGGACCCACGAAACACTTTCATGCCAGCCGCGACAGGCAGCCCGAATTCAGGCCCATGCCCGCAGGGGATACGGGTCAGCGCGCGATCATCAGTAAGCATTGCCAGCCTCCAGCGCCGTGCGTTCGGCGTCCGTCACCTTGAAGGTGGCGTCCATGGCGGCAACGGCCTTCGGGTCAGCCCCGGCATCCGCGCGCGGGGTTGCCTGCGCCGCATGGGCGGCTCCTGTCATTTGGGAAACCTGCCCCTGCGGAATTTTGGGAAGCTGCGCGATAATCTTCGCCGCCATTTCAGGGTTGGTGGCATGGAGGGCAACCAGTTCGCCGCGCAGTTCGGCACTGATCACATGCCCATCGCGTGCGGCACCATCCACGGCCGCTTCCGCCGTGCGCACCGCATCGCGCTGCTTGAGGGCGGCCAGTTCGGTCTGCACGGCCGTGAGGGCCTGCGCATGCGCGCTCTCACCCTCAAGCCGGGCGCGCACGCCGGTAGCAATGGCCGTGGCGTCCGCGTCCGCTCCAAGGTTGAGCAGCCCGCTCAGGCTGGTATGCAGCGCCCGGTTGGACTTTGCTTCGGCAAGGGCGCGCTCAACGTCCGCCTGCGTGGCGCTGGCGGGCAGGCCAAGCGCCAGCGCGATGGCTTCGAGATCCATCGTCGTCTCCTGTGTTGTTGTCTGATGATGAAGGGCAGTCAGTGTCAGGTTCGGAGCGTTGGTCAGCGATGCCCGCATGATGCGCTTTACCGTTCCGTCCGGGTCATACTCGATCAGTGGGGAAACACCCCGGTAGGCATGGTTTTCCATTGCCTGAGCACCGGGCGGCGTCCATTCGACACGCCCCCATATCCCGTCTGCGCGGGCCTGTAGTTCCACAATCCAGCCCATGGCATGCGCGGGCATGCCGATCTTGGCGGCCGTGTCGGTGGAATGGTTTTCGTCCAGCGTCAGTTTGCCTCTGCCCGCACGCATGGAACTGGCGATAACGCCCTGCGGGTCACGCAGCACATACGGCCCACGCCCGTCGTCACCCTTAAAGGTGCCTGCGGGCAGGATGTGTATCCACTCCGGCGGTGTGGTGCCGGTGTGCGTCTGGGTCATGTGAAGGGCGCATGTCTTTCGCATGGCCCCAATATCGCGCGGAGCAATCCATGCTGGCAGACTGTCAGATAACAGGGGCAGAAAAGATGTGCTGCGGCACCCCGAAACGCCGGGTCTGATTTTTTCGCCCCAGAGCGTGTCTGGCAGAGAATGCGCCTAATTCCCCGCGCAGTCCCTAAAACACGCTGTAGCCCCCTTTTAAACCCTTTTAGAAACCTTTTAAAACCCGCTCACCCATCACACGCCACCATCGCCGCCTATGGCGCGCAGCAGAGCCGCCTCCAGTTCCTCTATAATCCTGACCCTGTCTTCCTCGGAAAGACCAAGGTAGGGGCGCGCTTCAATCAGCACGCTATCGACGTGCCACAGATGCCCACCCATCATGAAAGAGAGATACCGCCCGTTTCTGGGCTGGATCACCGCACCGAACTGATGCACCGGAGCATACACTTCATCCGATCCCACCAGCAGCTCGCTGCCCACCACGACAGAGCGGATCGACCCGCGCAGTTTGCCGCTCTCTACCAGAATGCCCACCCCCTGCTTCTCCACTGCCGCATAAAGCGGGTTCAGCGGGGCGTAGCTCTGCCAGTCCACACCATCGGGATCACGCCCACTGTCAAAGCGCTGCCGCGTGCTGTCTTCCAGCGGCAGCCCTATCGCGGCCAGCACACCTTCAGGATGCAGGCCGACCGCCGCGATCCGGCCAAGTGTTGCGTGCAGGTCGTCCCAGTCCATACTCACGGCAACAGACATTGAATTTCCTCCCCGACTTCCGATATGATGCCCGTGACGCGCCGAGACATGGTGTTATTCAGCCGACCATAGAACCGCCCCCGTGGCGGGTTCGTTTGGGGGTTCTGGCTGGCCCCCCGGCGCGTCATTCCCTTACTCGCTTCCGTCCCCGGCACTTTCGTCATCTGGCAGCGCCGCCAGATCGCCCGAGAGAATCTGCATGCCACGCAGCGCCTTCGCGGCTTTCTCTTTCGTGGTGCGATGGAAGGAGAGCAGATAGTTTTCCGTGCCATCACCCGTAGTCTTCAGCGCCCCCCGATAGAGCTGCCCCGCATGGTGGAAGAACAGCACCCGCCGCTCGCCCTGACGGGCCACGACATCGGGCCGTGCCAGAGCATCGGGCAGATGTGCGTAATCGGCATCGGTCAGGTCGCCATGCTTATGAAGCTGCTTCTCCATGGTTTCGCCCGACAGGCGCACGGTGCCGGTTTGCGCGCCCAGCGCCTTGCGCACCGCATCGGGCATTTCCCCGACTGGCACATGCCCCACGGGATTTTGCTTCAACCGTAAAATGGCGGCCCGGCGCGCATCATTACGGTGCTCTTCTGGCACGGGTGCCAGAGGCGTTTCGTGGGGGGGCGGGGTCGTTTGAGCAGGTGGCATGCGCGGCGGTGATGGCGGTGGCGCAACCGGCCCCGCGTCTTCCGCCCTGAAGCGGCCACCAGTCTGGGGTGCCTGTCCCTGCTGCCACGCCTTGCCGGGGTTGTAGGCAAAGCCGGGGTCGATACCTTCAGGCACCAGCACGGTCTTGCCTGTGCGTTTATTGTACCATGGGCGCGGGTTGAGCGGCGGCGGTGTGGAAACCTCCAGTCCCATACGCCGCATCATGCGCTCGGACAGGACATTCACCGTGCAATGGCACTTCCAGCCATTGGGTGGGTAATGTGTGTTCCACCACGGATCATCCGCCCGAAAAATCCGGCCCGACCACGCGACATGCTCGGGCCGTGGATGCTGGCAGGTATGATGCTGGTATTGCCAGTAAGGGAACATCTCCAGCGCTTCAGGCGTGGTCTGGCGGGCATAGCGTCCGGCTGAATACGCCATGGAGGTGTTCACGCCGTAAATCAGGTTCGAGCGCCATGCAGCACTACCGTTATGCGCCCAGCCATGCCGGGCCACGATGGCGTCAAACTCCTTGCGGAACGTCTGCGCCGTCAGCTTGCCTGCAATGGCCTGATCAACGGCCTTGCGCAGATCCTCCAGCAACGCCTCAGACGCGGCCCCCGCCACCATGAAGCCCCGTGCATGCGCCTCATGCCACAGATCGTCCCAGTGCTTTGTTGGCACATTGAGTTTCTGCCGGAAAAACGCGCTCGCCTCGGATGGCGGCATACGCAGGACGGAACCGAGGTCGCCCGCATCAGCCATTGGCCGCCATTTCTTCGTACACCTCGAACTCGCCCAGCAGGTTCGCCACCATCATGCCCTGCGCCATCTGCCGGGCAAATGCATCCTCAGACAGATTCAGCGCCGCCATGCCGCGCGCCATATCCGCCATGTCGGTGGCGTGCATCACCACATGCCGGGCCTGATCGATCATGCCATCCAGAGCGCTCTGGGCATCACGCGCCATGCCCTGCGCGGCCAGTTCCATCAGGGTGGGCGCAGCCGGTTGCGTCGCATGGGCCTGCATCAGCCGCCTCAGACGCTCCGACAGCGCCGCATGGGCCGCCCGCTGCTCAGGCGCTTTTTCTGTCGGCACACGTTCGCTACTAACGGTCGGGGCAGGCACCCGTGCTGGTTCAGTCCGTCCGGCAAGCGCCTCGGCCGGGAGTGTGCGGGGTGGCTCCACAGGCTGCGGCTGGGCTTTCGTGCCCACCACCAGGTCATCCTGTTCAGGCGGCTTCAGCCCGAAGCGGTCATACAGATCCTGCGCGCGCACCAGCCAGCCCTGCGGCCCGGCCCATTGAATGGCCGCGATCAGCTCGGTCAGTGGCGGTTCATCCGGCCGCCCTATGGAAATAATGGGATACTGATCCTGCGGCCCGAAGCTGAAGGCCACCATGGGAGCCGCGCATTGCGCGCTGGCGGTAAAGGACAGCATCAGGGCATCGGCCCGCTCGATGTCATCCTGCACAAGCCGGTGAATGGCTCCCGATGCATGCGCGCCCGCCTTGCTTTCGGTCGTGCCGGTCTGCCCCAGAACCGCCTTGCTTATTTCCTCATTCAGAAACCGCATCCGCCGTTCGTGGATATCATTGGCACCCGCGCCGTTCTTGGGCTCCTTGAAGTCGATTTCCATCCCCTGCGGAATCATGGCGGCACAGTTGCCCGCGATATCCGTCAGGGCGCGGAACAGCACGTTCCGATCCTCTTCCGATGCGCTGGGGCCATAGGTGCCCACCCGCATGGGCAGACCATAATTCTGCACGAACAGCGCCCAGTCGCGGTTCGTGAACAGCTTGAACATCACCGCCCAGACACAGGCCCGCGTCAATCCGCTCTGGATTGTCAGCCCCGACCATGATGGATGCCGATGCACGACAAACTTGCTCGCCATCATGTCCGTAAAGCCGATCTGCGTCACACCATCCGGCACGGGGCTTTTCGCGGGAGCGCCGTTCTGGTCACGGATCAGGATGGTTTCGCCGTCCTCGTAGCTCACTTCGAACCACCGCTGGGGCCGAAAGCTCAGGCGCTCCGGGTAGTAGTTCCCGGCCTCGCAGTGCCAGTCCATCTCATGGACGGAAAACCCCTTGGCCATCGCATCCATCATGTCAAACAGCGCACGACGCAGGATGCCCCGCTCCACCCACCCACGCACAAAATCGGCATGCGCCACATGTCTGGGATCGTCCGATGCGGGTGTGACCGTAATGGGGAGCTGCGCCACAACCCGTTTGCGTGTGTTCAGCACTCCCAGATAGTGCAGATCGCGCCGCTCGATATGCTCGGCCAGCACCTGCCACGCCAGACTGTCGCCCTGATCAGCCTGCGCCATCAATGCGCCGATCCGCGCTGGTGTCAGGTCACCAATCGGGGTCGCCACCACGGCCGGGCGCAAACCGACCATCCGCGCCCCTGCGGCATCGTCCTTCAGCTCGGTGCTGCTGATCGGCTGTCCATACTGGTCGAGCAGGGTCGCCATCAGTCCGCCGCCTTCTGGCAGGCCCGCCCCTGATCGCGCAGGCCCGCGTAATCACGCATGGCGCGGTGGGTCATGGGCATGTCTGTATGGGCGGCGAGTTCCTGCGCCAGCGCTGTCTGCTCAGCGGCGGAATAACTGACCAGTGTCGGGCACTCGGGCCGCAGCACAGGGGTCGTGCAGCCGCACAATGGCAGGCACACACATAAAATCATGAGCGCGCGCATCAGAATGTCCCGTCCTTCAGGCGTTGTTGCAGGGCCACGTCATCACCGGGAGCGGCTGTCTGGGCTTCCGCCATGGCCCGCTCCACCGTCACCGCCTGACGGCTGATCCCCGCGACAATGGATGCCTGAGCCTGCGCCTGTTCCTTTTGCGCCGCCTGAGTAAAAGCCCGGCTGACCCAGATCATGACCCCGACCAGCAACACACAGATAAGGGCAGCACAGATCCACGCGACATCCGTCATAGCGATATTCCCCCTCGCAGGCCGAAATCATCCGCCCGCGCGCCGAAATCTTCGGCCCGGTTGCGTGCGTCCGGCGTGATATCCGCGCTGTAATCCCGTCCGCCGCCCAGACTACGGCGTGGATCAGGCACAGCGGTGAATTCATAAATATCTGGGTCCGCGCTGCTGGCTGCGTAGGCCAGAGCAGCCGCAATGGCGGCGTCACCATGGCGCTGCCCGCTTTCATCTTCCGTGCGCTTTACCGGAATGCGGGCAACACCGTTCACCAGCCGGAGCGCATGAATGTCGTCATGCACATCCCGGTCGGCTGGTATGGTAAGAGAGCCTTCTTCAAAAGCAGACTTAAATGGCGGCATGTTGTCGCGGTACCAAGCCTCTGAAAAACTCACGGCCTGAATACGCGCGCCAAACTTCTGCCTTGTCACTTCACCAAGCCAGCCGCCATTGCCGGTGGCATCAATGGCACCCGCCCGCAGACGTGGCAGGCGCTTCAGGATAAACCACAAAATCTGTCTTTGCTGTTCATACGGAACATTGCGCAGTTCCAGAACAAAGGGCGTTGTGCGGACAAGCGACTGTTCCAACGCCATGATCCAGATGACCGACAAATCCCCTGATCGTGCAAAATCCTGCCCAAATACGTGGGGGGTTTTCGGGTCTAGGGCATGCAGTAACGGAAGCAGTTCTTCCTTGCAGAAATCTTCGGCTTCCTGCCTGCGAACAGGTTCATCCAGCATCACAAACTTGTCGTCACACCCCCACCGCACAACCACGCCAGAATTGGATGTGCGGGCCGTTATCAAGGCGCGTGGAATATATGCGCCTTTGGTTGCCGTGGGGATGACGTGCAGTTCCTGATCGGCCTTGCTGCCGAACTCGCGCAGTATTTTTTCATACCACTTCTTTTCGCCCTCGAACGTCCATTCCTTGCCACTTTTGGCGCAGACCGCACGATAAAGACCGTCCTTGACTGCATCTTCAAAGGTGATGCGGATCAGGTGGTAATCCTGATAATCCGTGCGTTTGGCACGAATACCTTCGACCAGTTCATTGAACGGGTTGGTATCGCCGTTATGGGTGGACAGAATGATGATCTTCGCACCCCAGATACGCAGCGCCAGGGCGGCGGTAATCATCGCGTCCAGATCATCCACAAACGCGGCTTCATCAAGGATGACCAGCCCCTGTTTCGACCGGAATGCACGGGCAACAGACGGCAGGGCGAGAATTTCAAAGCCGGATGCAAGGTCGATACGGAAAATCTTCAGATCACGGTCAGGATTATTGGGGTCTATGAACAGGTCTTCCTGAACATTGGACGCGGCCATTTGCAGTATTCTGGCGGCTTTTCCGCAGTCATCAATAAACTGCCGGGTCATGTCCTTTTCATAACCCATGTAAAACACGTCCATGCCGCCAGCAGTGGCCGCAGCACCGGCAACGGTGACGGCCAGCCACGCCAGCGTCCACGAAATACCGATACGGCGCGATTTCTCGATAACGAGAATTTCGTGCGCCATATAATCTTCGATAATGCGTGACTGATACGGAATGAGTGCCGTTGTGGCCGACAACTCCCGTGATGGACTGGTAAGAACACGGGCCGGTGTCGGGATTACGTCCTGCCCGCCAGTCATGATTTCACGCCCAGAATGCGGTCGCGGATCATTTTGGTAGTTTCGTCAGAAAGCCCCTTTTCCTTCGCCAGCATTTTCAGGTTTTTCTCGGCCTGTCTGCGGAGCCGCGCCTCGGTCTGCGCTTCGATTTCCTTGATGAATTCCGCATCCGTCTTGCTGGCATGGGTCAGGTGATCCAGCGCCTTGGCCAGAGCCATGATACCGGCCGGGTTCCCCTGCAGGGTCTTAAGCCACGATTTATCGTCGCCTTCCTCAGCCGCCATATGCAGATCAAGAATGATCCCATGCAGCAACTCGATATTTGCACGGGCAAACTGTGACGCACCGCCATCACCCGTCCGTCTGGCCAGCGCCTCGGCCATGGTGCGTGAGCGCACGAGCTGGGCCGCCAGCTTCTCGCTGCGGTGCAGATGCCTACCCAGCGCGGAACGGCTGATGTCGGTTACGTCCAGTTCCCGCAGTGCTGCCAGAATTTCGTCAATGCTGTGCCCGTGCGCGCGCAGCCGGGCAATTTCGTCACGGATTTCTTCTGGCTGCCTGTCCACGGATGATGGCCTCCCCATGGTTATCGGACCAGAGACACAGCCACGCCGTTAATCAGCTGCACCCCTTCAGCCACCCGTGAGCCGGTATCCGTCAGCACGGCCACCCACACCGTGTCGCCGGGGCGTTCGGTCGGCAGGCGTTCAATCCGCAGGCAGCCATTCTGCTCCATCCAGTGCAGGTCAGCCCGCAGTCGGTCAAAATCCACCGGGCAGCCTTCGGCGCGCAGCACACGCAGCAGCACCGGCTCCCCCATACGCCCGTCACTGATTTCCTTCAGTGTCTTGAGGATACGCAGACGGCAATCCTCAATAAGAACCCGTGCCACACTCATGATTTTCAGTCCCTTCGGGCATCGACATGCCCCTTGATCAACAGGTGCAGCAGTTCCTTCTGCTGCATCCCGTTTTCGCGGATTTCCTCAAGCCGTCGGCTGATCTGCTCAACGGCTTTTTCGTGTCCCTCTTGGCGCGTTGCCAGAGCACTCACTCTGGACAGGGCCAGAACAGCCACCCCGAGAGCGAGAGCGGCAACGCAGGCCAGCAGCTCCAACCCATGCGGCAAGCCCGGTGCCGCTTCCGCTCCCAGCATGGCGTTCGGCCGTTACGCGTCGGAAGTCGTGCTGGCCGTGGCTGTCGCCACCGATGCGCTGGACGCGGCAACGGGGGTCGTGTCGGCCGTCTGCGGCACGAGAATACCCGACAGATCGGCAATGGCGGCTTTGAGGTGCGTCACGATCGCATCCTCCTTGGGCAGGGCAATGCCCAGCGAATTGGCCAGCGTGACAAATTCCGCAATCGATGCGGACACGACCTGATTGCCCGCCTCGAACGTGTCGAAAGCGGCCTGCAGCTTGTCGATCCCACCATCAATGGAGGTCACGGCGGACTTCACCGCCGTCTGGGCGATGGAGGAGTAGTTGGAAAGCTTGCTGCCCACCAGTGTGGGCACAATGGCGTTAATGACGCTGAACAGGGGCGAGAGAATACCCATGACCGAAACAGACATGATTGCCTCATGAAAAAAACGACGCCGCGTGAGCGCCATGATCGGATAAGCCGCCCCGCGCGCCCGCGCGGCGGGAAACGCTAGGCGCTGACAGCACCATCCAGATCGGACAGGGCGCGGCTTACCCGCCAGTCCAGCCGGGCGAGCCAGCCATGCCCGTATTCATCAAACCCCCTGAAACTGCGGTATGCCTGCTCCTGCGCGGAGGCGAGGGCGTAAATCAGCACGCGTGTCACGGCTCCGGCATTGGCCTGCCGCGCCACAGCGGCCATGGTAACCGGGCCAAGCGCCCCATCGGGCGATACCCCCAGATCCTGCTGAAGCTTCTGCCCCCAAGCAGGGCTGACCAGCGGGGCCACGGTCGGGGCCGATACGGCAACCACTGCCGCCAGAGTTCGCGGCCCGATATCGCCATCAACCAGACTGTCAGACAGCCCCACAATGTGCTGGAGTTGGCGGCCCGCGCGTGACACGCCGGAATTGAACCCGAAGTCAAACAGCATGCGGGAGAGGCCCGGCCCAAGGGCTGCGCAGTTCAGGGTCCGCCAGTAGAGAGCACGGGCGATTGTCAGGAAAGTCGCGTGGGTAATCCCGCGCATGATCTGGGGGGTGACCAGTTCGGCCGAACCCAGCCAGTGGGCCATGACAGGTGCTGAAATACCACGCATGGTGCCAGCCAGACGGCCAACACCAACAATGCCCGATGTCCAGTTACCCGGATCACTGCGCGTTGCGGAGTAAAGACCTTCGCGGCCCTCGGTCTCTGTCGCGATTTTTTCGAAATTGCTGTCCATGCCTGCGACGATACGCGCGCATGGAAGGGGGCTGGCAGACTGTCAGATAACAGGGGGGCGTTCAGAAGAGGGAAATCTGCCGCTCATCAACCCGGCGGCCAGCGCGCGGCGCAAAAACACGCACACCATTCTCCCGCATACGCGCCAGTGTCGCATAGACCTGACGAACACTCAGGCCGGTTCGGGTCGCCATTTCGGTAACCGGCAGGCCTGCATTGCGGTAACACAGAACACGCCATGCCTTGTGCATGGGAACATCCCAGTATCCCGGCCCAAAATTCTGGCAGATCGCTCTGGCCAGATCATCGCCATACATCTGGGTCAGGCGGCTGTTGTCAGCCCGTTTGGAAACATACAGCCGCGTGCCGCCAAACGCTTCCAGAAACGAAAGAACCGCGTCCACACCCGCAGCGTCCACCAGACATGCAACGCTCTCAGGAATATCGGACACGGCTCTTTCCCTTCAAGATTTACCAACAGGATTGTCGGGATAAACGCTATTTCAGAGGCTCTTAAAATATGCCTCGAACGGCATATTTGTACACTCTTTCCTCATTTTAAGGGTTTTTGCTGAATTATCTACAGGTCATTCAGCAGATTGGGCTTTCTGCTCTCATCAGTAATACGGTGACTTTTGGGTATGATTTTTGGCGCAGTACGTTTTTCAACTGTTGCCAACCTGACCTCAGAAGCCAGAACATTATCTGTTTCAGTATGAACAAAGGTATTCCGGCCCGCCTCGTATCGAACCTCTTTCGCCTTCTCAGCAATTTTCATAATGGTCATCGCGTCATTCATTGACATCGCATAATCATGATAACCAATAGACACTACCGCCATTTTAGCCATTCCGCGTCTCCATCCGGCTCTTCCACGCCTTAAGCGCCTCAATCACCTTGCGCCCCTGTGGCTCGTCCAGAAACTCGGGCGCGCTCACACTCACGCACCGTTCCACAAAGGCCCGCAGTGCTTCCTTGGAGCCATCCCCGCGCAGCAGGGGCTTCATCTCCTTCCACAAGGCATAGACCTTGCGCACCCACGGTTTATGGTTGGGGGCCGTCGCCTTGAAGCCCAGCCGTTTCATTTCCGCCAGCACATCATGCAACTGCTGCACAGAACAGACCGTGCTGGACACACGCCCCGTCACGCGCTGCAACAGCGCGCGATAGGTCACATCATCCAGCCTCAACTGGCGGCGGCCAACATGGATTTTCCGCACCATGGCCTCCCGTCCGGGAGCCGCCTTCTCCTGTGAAAGCATGTGAGGTTTCCGGGTCATGAGGGTTTCCCCGCAAAAAAATCTCTTATCGCAAGAACCGGAAACATCACACGTTTCACCATGCGCCCTACACTCTCTCTAATTTCACTCTCCTTGCTCAACTGCCACGCAAGACCAACACATTCGTTGCAGATATTCGCCTTTAGTCCACCAACAAGCATTCTGACATCATGATTGGATTTTCCACAGAAGTCGCAGTGCAGCATTTTGCTATCGTCCGCCATCACACCACCTCACAGTCTGGAAAAATCAACGACAATCTGCTCGTAGCCGTCATCATTACTGGCGCGCGCATAGGCGCGGATGCCCAGCTTCGAACCGGCTGGCTCAATCGCGTCCTCAATGGCCCGCTTCGCATCCTCCCATTTTGGGTGACGCAGGTTCAGGCGTTTCAGACTGGCCAGCCGCTGTATGTTCACGCGGCCCGTGCGCTCGTCGCGCTCGAACGCCGCCTGTATCAGGGTGCGCAGATCCGCATCGGCCCCGCCGGTCAGATCATCAAGGATTTCGTTCATCAATGCCTGTGCCGCAGGCAGCGCCGCCGTCACACGGCTGTAGTCGGCCGACTGAACGGCCACCTTGCGGCGATCTCCGAACGCGGTAATCGTGATCCCGCCGCGCCGTCCGCCCAACCGCGCGCCATACCGCTCGAACACCAGTGCCTGATAGGCCTCGATATCGTCGAAAATCGCCTGTTTTTCCCGAGCCACATGCTCAGACAAGGCGCGCATACGGCTGACGATTGCTCGCGCGGTCTGGTCTGCCAGAACCGTCTCGGGCCGCAGGCGATCTACCCGCACCAGATTGCCGAATTCGGAACGGAGCATTTCCTCGCCGTCCACGACCTCAACTTCATCACGCAACAGTTTTTCTGCCCCGTTCGTCATCCTACATCCCTCCTGTTCATGCCTGAAAAATACGAGAAAATATCTTTTGAAGAGCCGTTCAGGCTGACGCGCAGCTTTTCCACGGCTTCGAATGCCTGCTGGTCTGTCATGGTGTCATCCATGCCCGGCACCCGGTATTCGTGCCCGTTCCACGCTCTGGCGCGCATGGCGGGCTTGATCGCCTCGCGCGTGCCGCAGCACAGCGGCAGCGTGCCATCAGGGAAGCCCACCCCCGGATGCCATTCGATCCGGCCCGTGCGATCAACCCACGCGGTCATGATCTCGCCTGTCTGCCGTGCCATTAGTGGATCGTCCTGTTGTGCGGGGTTACAGGAAGCTGCTGCATGGTGTGTTCGATATTTTCCTGCACCATGGAAAAATGGAGAACGCTGGCAACCGCCATGCTCCATGCGGCAGTCTGCAAATCGGCCATCGTTCCACCATCACCCTGCGTAATCCCAACAATGCGGGCCATGTCAGCACCAATGCGATCAATGACGTCGGACAGGGACCACTTGATGTTTTCCTGCTCCATTGCCGCGAGAGCCTTACTCATGCTGTCGAAAATCACCGGGAGGTTCACAAGGGTTCTTTCACGCCTGCTCATGACCGCACCTCGACAAACTCGGCGTCGATAATGCAGGGCATGGCCTGCACGGGAATACTCAGCATGGAAAAGGCGGCTTCCAGCTCATTCGCCATGCCGTTCAGCCAGTCCGCCGCCTCGCGCCGGTCGTTCTGATCCAGAACAGTCACTTCACGAGGCAGGGCATACAGGGCCGCACCCGCGCGCATGGAGCGCAGAACACGGTCGATCGTATCAATCGGGGTGGAATGTCGGGACATCAGATGCTCTCCATGTGCTCAAGGATTTCGCGGGCGGTGGTGGCGGTGTCGTACTGATCCAGAAATTCAATCACGAGCGCGCGCCGGGCCTCGCCGCCAATCAGGCGGCTGAACCGCAGGGCACGCGCTGCCCCTTCCGCCGTTTCATCCGGCTCCAGCCCGCGCAGATAATCGCGGATATCGCGCAACAGCGCCCGATGCCGCTCGGGCTGCGCAAAAATCGTGCCTTCGACAATCTCGGTCAGAACATCGGACGGCACCGGCATTTCAAGAATGGACATGATGATTACCCCTGCGCCCTGATTTTCGGGAATTCGCCTGTCATGTGTTCGGCCCACGCCCCTTCAAGGTCTTTGCGTGTGATCTGGTCACGCCCATGCACCCGCGCGATTTTCGTGGCGTTGCGCAGCACCTTGGTCATGCTGCGCAGTCCGCCATCACGGCGGCCGATTTCCTTGGCGTAGAGCTGCACTTCCTCATCCTGCGCGCTCGCCCATTCCGCCAGAATGGCGCACATGTCCTTCTGGCGGGGCTTGGCGATCTTCCGGCGCAAACCAATGCGGCTGAACAACTGCGCGTAATCCGCCGTGCGGCCCAACCCATCAAACTTGGCGTTCAGCGGCGCGTTGCCCATAAACACCACGCCCACCTTGGCCTGATCGTGAATGGAGCGGATTTCCTCAACAGCTTTCACGGACAGGTGCTGCGCCTCATCAATGATCAGCACCGCTTCCGTGTTCTTCAAGCGGCGGATAATCGAGCGGATACGGCGCACGCCCTTTTCATTGCAGCCGAGTGTATCGGCAATTTCATGCAGCACAGCCGCCGAACTGGACAGGCTGGGGTCCGCCGTGATCAGAAACACGTTGTTCGAGCGTTTCTGGTATTCCTCCACCGCCATCGTCTTGCCGGTGCCAGCATTGCCGGAAATCACTGCCAGATCGACATCATACTGCGCCGTCTCAATCATGTTCATGATCGTGCGGGCTGTTTCCGTCATGACAAAACCCGGCACTACCGGCCGTTCGGCACGATTGCGCTCCTTGGTTTCCTGCGCTTCAAGCCACGCCTGCAGCTTGCCAGCGATTTTTTCGTTATCACCGGCATAGTTCCCGCCCAGAAATGCGCTGACAGTGGGGGCGGACGAAGCGCAGGCTGCGGCAATCTGCGACAGGGAGAGCCCGGTGCGCTCCTTGCGGTCTTTTACGGCGTCACGCAGACGTACGTGATCATTCATGATCTGTGTCATGTGAAAAATATTCCTGTTTACAAGAGCTTTATTGGCTCGTTTCAGTCTTCGTCAGTATCGACCAGCCGCAGAGAGCGCGTTTCGGGGCGCGTCTGCTCGTTATACTTGCTCAGCCAGTCTTCTTCTTCTTCGTCATGCTGCGCCACAGCGGCGTTGCCGTTACTCACAAACGGCTTGGGCCGCAGCGGGCGCACCACCTTGGTTTCCACCAGATCGTCCTGAGCATCTGAAATCTTTGGCATCAGGTCGATCATCTCGCCCGGTGACATGCTCCGCTGCAGCTCAAGATTTTCCTTCACATTGCGAAGGATTTTCCGCTCTTTGCGCTTCGTCTCACCTGCTGCCTGTGTATCAAAGAAGCCAGTTTTTTCGATAACCGGCGCATTACCAAGGAAAGACCCGTTCTTCGCATACACATGCAGGTCAGAATGAAGGTTCTGAGGGTCGTAGCGAACCACCACGCTTTCCCCCAGATGCTCATGCAGGAAGTCAGCGAAATAGCGGTTCTTCATGAACCGGATGGAGCCATTCTTCTTGTTGACCGTCACATTCTCAGCCGCCAGCAGCCACAGGTGGCGCTGGGCCTCGGTAGCCTTGCGGACCGGACGGATGGAAAGACTTTCAGAAAACGCCTGAAAGAAGCTCTTTTTACCACCGCAGGTAGGTGTGTGACGGTTCGGGCGGTTATTATGTTCCTTTATGCCCTGTTCAACGACCTTTAAAAACTCTTCCAGAGGTATGGCCTTGCTGCCATAGTTCTCGGGCTTTGCCAGCGGGTTATTGCCGACATAGGCCCCGGCAAACCGCAAATCCTTGGCGATGTTTTCTTCCATATCGCCAAAGGCACGCTCAATGGGCTTTGACTGACCATGCCGGGGGATCGCCCAGTGGGTTTTAACCCCCAGAATGGTCATGACGCCGTTGACATCATCCTCCTTTATCTTGAAGCGGAAGCGTGTTTTTGCCCCGCCTGTCATGCGCTTTGAGGCAAAGGCACGGCCGTTATCCATCAGGGCTTCCTCAGGGATGCCCCATTTTTCAATCATGTCGCCAAAAGCAAGCTGGATCAGGTCCGTATTCTCGGACCTGTCCACACGCCATGACAGGATCGTATTGCTGTATAAATCCTGCCACGCCGCCATGACTGGACGCGCGACCACCCCATCCGGCCAAAGCACAAAGATGTCCCACTTATGCCCGTCCGCATTGACCGCCTGCATGGCATGCAGATAGGTGCGGTCGCGTTCCTGAGCGGGAATCATCTGCTTGGCAGCGTCCTTGCCGTGCCGCGCCATCGTCACCACCATCTGCGGCAGTTCCTTGACCCGCCGTTTCATGGTGTTGATGCTCGGAATAACCCAGCCCTGTTCCTCTGCCGCCGTTACCAGATCACGGTAGCACTTCTCAAACTTGGGCCTTTCAGGCTGCAACCAGCGGGACTTGAAGAACTCCAGCGCCTGCTCATCACATGAAGCTCTTTTCTTTACATTCCCCTTGTGTTGGTCAACGAGCATAGGAAGCCAATGATTTCTTGGAACATCCTTCACGCGCCGCCGCCAGTTCTGGATTGTCGTGCGTGAAAGTCCCGCGTCTAAACGCACCTCATGAATGGCCTCTTCATTTGTCAATCCAGCCTCGACCAAACGGACTATGCGATCCAAATACCCCAGAACCTTCAGGGCCTTGGCTTTCGCTTTGTCTGTGGCTTTGTCGTATGCCTGCCATTCCGCATCATAGCGGTGGTCAGCGTTAGAAACGGCAGATTTCTCATCTCCCTCACTGATTTCCAGAAACTTGTGCATCCACACAAGCTGTGCCGCGCGATCAAGCACCCGAAAAGAATACTCGACACAACCACCAGCAACTTCACGCTTACGCCACACTTGATTCCGCCATTCAGGCCGGTTCCATCGGTGCTTTTGTGCCCGAACTTGCAATGCCCGTTCATCTGGTATGCCGGGCAAACCCAAAGCGGCCATCTCCGGCAGGGTCGCCCACTCGCGCGTTAGCATCCCTCCCTCCTTACGCCATAAAACCAACGTAGAGCGTCATGCAGAATATCGCGATTGCCAACGCCTCCACGGGCTGCGTTGGTAATGCTTTCTGCCTGAAACAGGTTCCGCTCGATCTCCTTTAACGCCTTCAGGTGACGCTCAACCGCCGTTAAAGCTCCATCGCTTCCAGAACAAAACGGGCGCAGGGAGACAATATCGCCTTTGCTATCTTCCTTGGCGTTTCCGGTCCTATACAGCGCCCATCCGGTCAAAATCTGCGGCGTAATCCGCTCAAAAAGCAGCCCTCTTCCGTTGGAGGTCATCAGAGGAGCGCACAGGAAATCCAGATCGCACTGCGCTTCAAACCAGATTTGCAACGCCCCATCCCTAGAGGATTCAAACGTCAGGTTTCTGTATTCGACTACGCGGTTCATGCCACACCCCCGATCAGACGGAGGAGAGGTGCGGTCTGGACGCATTGCCAGACTCGCACC
>NZ_JAFVMG010000070.1 GCF_017377745.1 Acetobacter suratthaniensis
AACTGCTTTAGTCAGGCAGTTCAAAATTCGTCCTGATCGCGTTCCATCTTCGTTTGCTGCCCTGCTGGAACGCAAACCGATGCGTGTGGCGACCGTCGCAATGGCCAACAAGATGGCCCGCATTATATGGGCGCTGCTGACGCGTGGCGACACCTATCAGGCGAACCACGTGCCAGCGATCACCGCATAATCGGGAAGACAGACAACAACGGGATCGGTCGGTTCACACCGACCGGAGGAGGTTGCAGGAGCGAGGAGACATGATGGCGATATCGGTCAGGCCGAGAACAAGGATAACCCACTTTGTGTCCAAGGCATCATAGCCTGAA
>NZ_JAFVMG010000071.1 GCF_017377745.1 Acetobacter suratthaniensis
TCGTCCTGATCGCGTTCCACCTTCGTTTGCTGCCCTGCTGGAACGCAAACCGATGCGTGTGGCGACCGTCGCAATGGCCAACAAGATGGCCCGCATTATATGGGCGCTGCTGACACGGGGCGAAGCCTATCAGGCGAACCACGTGCCAGCGATCACCGCATAATCGGGAAGACAGACAACAACGGGATCGGTCGGCTCACACCGACCGGAGGAGGTTGCAGGAGCGAGGAGACATGATGGCGATATCGGTCAGGCCGAGAACAGAGACAACCCACTTTGTGTCCAAGGCATCATAGCCTGAG
>NZ_JAFVMG010000072.1 GCF_017377745.1 Acetobacter suratthaniensis
CAAATTGTTGAGCGTCTGGATAACCAGAATTTTGAACATCAGCACCGGATCAAATGGCGGTCGTCCGCCTTTGCTTCCGTCAGAATACGCCAGAGCCTTCCCCAGGTCAGGGCGGAAGACTTCAAAATCCACAGTCCGGGAAAATGCTTCGAGCTGATCACCAAGCCCGCTCAGCCGGGCAAGCCGCTCTTCAACATCAAAAAATCCCGCCTGCTTCATGATCCATACTCCAATCAACGCAAGGAAAATGGAATCACAGAGCAGACCTCAATACCAGAGGGTTTTTCGAACCCTCCAGAT
>NZ_JAFVMG010000073.1 GCF_017377745.1 Acetobacter suratthaniensis
TGGAGGGTTCGAAAAACCCACTGGTATTGAGGTCTGCTCTGTGATTCCATTTTCCTTGCGTTGATTGGAGTATGGATCATGAAGCAGGCGGGATTTTTTGACGTTGAAGAGCGGCTTGCCCGGCTGAGCGGGCTTGGTGATCAGCTCGAAGCATTTTCCCGAACTGTGGATTTTGAAGTCTTCCGCCCTGACCTGGAGAAGGCTCTGGCGTATTCTGACGGAAGCAAGGGCGGACGACCGCCATTTGATCCGGTGCTGATGTTCAAAATTCTGGTGATCCAGACGCTCAACAATTTG
>NZ_JAFVMG010000074.1 GCF_017377745.1 Acetobacter suratthaniensis
GCGCCAGCAGGACGGCATTCTGGACTACGAGGAAATGGAAAGCCTCGCACGCACGCATCGCCCGTCCATTATCGTGGCGGGTGGTTCGGCTTATCCGCGTATTATCGACTTTGCGCGCTTCCGCCGGATTGCGGATGAAGTGGGCGCGAAGCTGATGGTGGATATGGCGCATTTTGCCGGTCTGGTTGCGGCTGGGCTGTATCCGAACCCGATCGAGCATGCGCATATCGTTACCTCCACCACACACAAGACGCTGCGTGGCCCGCGTGGT
>NZ_JAFVMG010000075.1 GCF_017377745.1 Acetobacter suratthaniensis
GCCACGCGGGCCACGCAGCGTCTTGTGTGTGGTGGAGGTGACAATATGCGCATGTTCGATCGGGTTCGGATACAGCCCAGCCGCAACCAGACCGGCAAAATGCGCCATATCCACCATCAGCTTCGCGCCGACTTCATCCGCAATCCGGCGGAAGCGCGCAAAGTCGATAATACGCGGATAAGCCGAACCACCCGCCACGATAATGGACGGGCGATGCGTGCGCGCAAGGCTTTCCATTTCCTCGTAGTCCAGAATGCCGTCCTGCTGGCGT
>NZ_JAFVMG010000076.1 GCF_017377745.1 Acetobacter suratthaniensis
TATGAAGCAGTCTGGTTTCTTTGATGTTGAAGAGCGTCTTGCCCGGCTGAGTGGGCTTGGCGATCAGCTCGAAGCGTTTTCCCGGACTGTGGATTTTGAAGCGTTCCGTCCTGATCTGGACAAGGCCCTGGCGTATTGCGATGGAAGCAAGGGCGGACGACCGCCATTTGATCCTGTGCTGATGTTCAAGATCCTGGTGATCCAGACGCTCAACAATTTG
>NZ_JAFVMG010000077.1 GCF_017377745.1 Acetobacter suratthaniensis
CGCTCAACCAGAACTTCCGCCAGAACTTCCGCGTTGCGGCGCACGGCTTCCTGATAGCTGCGGAACTCGGGCTTGAGCGCTTCGCCAAAGGCCACGGCCTTCGCCGCAATCACGTGCATCAGCGGCCCACCCTGCAGGCCGGGGAACACCGCGGAGTTGATCTTCTTCGCCAGAGCCTCGTCATTCGTCAGGATCAGGCC
>NZ_JAFVMG010000008.1 GCF_017377745.1 Acetobacter suratthaniensis
GCCGAATGCTCAAGCGCCCGCGCGCGCATCGGATGATCAAGGGAGATCTCCGTAGTTTCTTCCGGCTGCTCTTCCGTATCCATCGGGCCGGGCCGGGCTCAGCGGGGCAATTCTGGCGGATGCTGGCAGACTGTGTCCTGCATAATCCAAAAGCATTGCCGTATGTGGTTATGACCAGCGCGCTGTATTTGCACCTCGGTCCTTTTGCTCGGCAGGTTGTTGAAGAAATCGATCGGGAAATCATCAACCTCGATCAAGATCGCTGGGAGAAGCCCCGTCTCCAGCAGAATTCTGCCAAGGAACTACTTCAACCAGTCTGATCGGAAATTTTTGTCAACCAAGTCGATATCTAAACGCAGATGCTGGTTCTGAAGTGACATTAGGAAAAAATTTTCCGATGAGACTTCAGAATAGCGTCAAGATTTCGCGTTTACGATCCGTAAAGCTGATTGGCGGCTCAGTAAGGTGATTCCATCTCCCGATTATTAATTCTTTCAAAGATGGGTTTTGTAGTATTATGGAAATATTGGAGGGAAAATTTCTTATAACTGATATCTTTATACCCTCGGAAAAATATAACTCCATTATTAAGATCTGATAATGCTGTCCAGACAGTATATTCAGTAACGGTTTTTCCTGATTCTTTCTGTGTCTCGCCCCCTAACGTATCGGTGGTAATATTCTTCATACGATCAAAACGATTCATTATGTGTGCAAGAATATTGATCGCATCTCCTGTCGACTGAGCCAGTGGGGCGTAACTGGTGTAGTAAACGCCACGAATAAAGCGTCCGACAGACGTGTCTGACGATGGCAAGTCTGAAGCCGCAATCCCACTATCCGGCTGCACCACTTTTATGCCACCCAGAACAGCTGAAGATCTGTCTTTATTGGTCAATTGCGTGTAATTATTCAAATTCTGGAGGTGCCACTGAAAATCAGGGCCGTTGGTCATGACCTTTGTGGGGTTGTCATAAACATGAAATTTCCCATTAAGTGCTTCTACGACAATACTTCCTCCTTTTTTGTCGTAAAATGCAAAATGGAAGGGTGATTTTACGCCCCCTAATTTGGCCAGGACTGGAGACCAGAAATGCCCTTTATTCACAGCTTCTTTGACATCATCTACCGTTGCAAAACTGGCGAGCGCCCACTCTCCTAGCGATGTAACTGGGATAGAATCATGGTAATCTGATGTTGTGAGCGGAGTGAGTGTAGCTTCAGGCACCATATTAGCGCTGAAAGACAGACCAGCACCGTTCATGCCCTCAAGCATGTTGTGATCGTCTCCATCCTGATAAACTGACGTTGTAATCGCCAAAATAGGATACAGAGCCTGATAATGTGCTCCAGCACCACCGTCAGGTGATTTTTTTTGGAATGCTGTCTCAGCTGGATAGAAGGTCAACCATGACGGCAAGTCTTCTGGGAGCTCCAATGTACGGCCATGGAAAACGTGACCGTTCTTATCTGTGATCGCCAAGCTTGAACACGCCTGTACGATTGAAGGAAAAAGAAAAACAGTAGGAAATACCATATTAAGAAGAGACCTGATTTTCATGATTTTCTTCCTGGAGTTAATTTTAATAATTAAGCAAACAAGATTATTTTCTCTATAGAGAGCTTTTTACACGACAGTAAAAATCATCTCCAACTCAAGATGCGAAACCTCTAGAACAATATATTGTGCATAGAGTTCCCGAAATGGTCGATTTTATGACCTAATTTTTTAAGCGGCCGACCTAAGCTATACTGGCTGGTTATGTGGCCCCCATAGCATCGCGTTTTTTCTCGAGCTTACGATGCCGACTGTTTTCACAACCCTCTACATACAAAAAGGATCAAGCCTTGCACTCCAGGACGGAAATTCTTCGCTCAGTCCATGAAATAAAACAAACGACGCTCTAAATGCCCAAACAGAGCATTGAGATCATGTTAAAGTCGTCATTCCGCTTTCCACCCTATCATGACCCTTCAAACATATCGTCCGGAGGTAACGGCAGCATTTGCGCGAGATATTGCGAAAGCCGCGGTTCAAGCCCATCGGAGGAAAAAATCCCGGCGATGTAACCATCCGGACGCACGAGCACCCACTGACCAGGGTCGATCCCGTACGCCTCGGCGATATGGCCATTATCGTCGATGAGTTCCTGCCCCGCGCCGACAGTGACGATACGGACGCCAGCAATGGCCGGCGGTCGGTCACGCGGCTGGTAGCCCAGCAATATCCAGTCAGACCCTTTAAAAACCGTGAACAGCCGTGTCTGCTGCCCGGCCTGTCCGCGACAGGGCGCATCGGGTGCGCGATCGCCCGCCTGCACTTTTCCGCTCACCGAACCGGTTACGTTCAACGCTGAACTGCGGTAGCCGAGGTCGAGCTGACGCGCCTCGCGATCGCGCCGCATGGTGCCCTGCTTTGCTTCACCGAGCAGTCGCATCGAGAGACGTAGCATGTTCGACGCGATCGGTCGGCGCTCCGCCTCGTAGCTGTCGAGCAGCGCTTCTGGTGCGCCCGCAAGCACGGAGGCCAGCTTCCAGCCGAGATTATAGGCGTCCTGCACGCTGGTATTGAGACCCTGACCACCGGTTGGCGGATGAACATGCGCGGCGTCCCCCGCGATAAAGACCCGCCCAACCCTGTAGCGATCGGCCAAACGGGCACTCATTACATAGGCCGAGGACCAGGACACGGAGCGGACGATAATATCCCTTCTGCCAGTCCGGACCCCAATGAGCGTGGTCAGCCCGGCCGGAGATAAATCGATCTCTCCCTCCATGGCTACGGGAGCCTGAAGCTGGAACAGGTCCGTTCCCGCCAGAGGGCAGATCATCACCTGTGTCTCGGGTGAACCGAGCTGAAAGCGGTGCCAAGCGGACCGATCAAGACCTTCCAGCCGCACATCGGCAACGATCGCACGAACCCCCAGTGCTTCTCCCGGAAAATCGATCGCCAATGCATGACGCACAAAACTGCGGCCACCATCGGTTCCGACAAGGAAGCGGGCACGGATCACTTGCTCGCCAGTCTCCTGTTCCATCCTCGCCGTAACGCCATAGGCGTCCTGTTCAAATCCGGTCAGTCGTGTCCCAAAGTGTGGATGATGGCCAAGCTCAGCAAGCCGCTCCCGCATGACGGCCTCGGTTGCAAACTGCGGCAGCATCAGCGGCGCGGCATAGGGCTCGGCTGCGGTCGGGAAGACTTCCGCCTCTGTCAGAAGCGACACCGTATGGGTACCATCAGGGCGATACTGACACAGTGGTGGATAGGGCCCGCCTGCCGCGGCCATACGATCAACGAAGCCAAGATCCTCAAAAATCTCCATCGTCCGGGGCTGGATGCCCTTGCCACGCGATCCGTTGAACGGCTGCGCGTTCTGCTCGATCAATTGGAACGAAACCCCGCGTCGGGCGAGATCGATGGCAAGTGTCAGGCCTGCGGCCCCCGCACCCGAGATCAGGACGTCTGTATCGAAAGACACTGGCAGCTCCGCGAATCAATGTGTATTATTCACGTATATGAGAGTGACGCCAAAGGCAACGAGAAACGTGAATAATGCACACGATCCTGAAATCCTGCGCGGACTGCATACCGCAATCATTGATCTTGTCGATGAAATCAACCGCCCCCGCCGTGACGATCGCCTGATCGAAGAAGCCGGGATTCCACTGGATCGAGCCCTTTTCCCGCTTCTGGCACGGGTGTGGCGTTACGGCCCTATCGGCGTTGTCGAACTCGCAGACCGGACGGGGCGCGATCATACGACGATCAGCCGACAAATGAGTAAGCTGGAAGACCTGGAGCTTATTGAGCGCAAGCCGTCCATAACGGATAGGCGTGTTCGCGAAGCGACAGTGACTGAAAAGGGACAGGAAATGATCGACCTGCTGAACGCGGCCCGTGAGAGGCTGGCGAACCGCATTCTCGTCGACTGGACCGATGAAGACCTCGATCAGTTGAGAACGCTTTTGCGGCGCTTTGCTGACGATTTGATGCGATGATAAATCCAATGCAAATCTGTCATCAGAACCAAAGTCGTCTGCTTCTCTCGTAAGGCTGTATGTCGTCTTCAATGACGAAACAGACAGGCGATAAACGTTTTCTAAATGGACATCAGACGATCAGAAGGGCTTTTCTGAAAACTATGTGTTAGGATCAGGACTCATAGCCAGAACAAGACGGTTACAGCGAGGCAGATTGCCGAGAAGAAGACGGTCGGGCATCTGTCATAGCGTGTTGCGACCCGTCTCCAGTCTTTGAGCCTGCCGAACATGATTTCGATACGGTTGCGTCTTTTGTATTTCCGTTTGTCGTATTTGACCGGTTTTCCACGAGATTTTCGGCCAGGAATACAGGGTTTGATCCCTTTTTCCTCCAGGGCAGCCGCCCCGGTGTAATCACTGACCTGCCCTGCTGTCATGAAGAAGTCGAGCGGACGTCCGTTCCGGTCGGTGACGGCATGCAGCTTCGTATTCATCCCGCCTTTGGTCCGCCCGATCAGACGGCCTGAGCCCCTTTTTTAACCGCAGGCTTGACGCCGTGCGATGGGCCTTGAGATAGGTCGCATCAATCATGACCGTCTGAGGCTCAGCCTTGCCGGTAGCCAGTCCCTCCATCATGCGGATGAATATCCCCATAGGGTCAGAAACATTCCCGCATATAGCCACCCCAGACATGCCTTATGTGTCGGACAAAACTCTTGCCGGAAAAATCATTTTTTTATGTTCGGAAACACCAGACCCGCTTTTTCTCTACGCCGTAACCATTGAAAATCACGGTCCATGGAAAGAAAAAGGAACACCACTAACATCGTATCTCGATCATCTTAAAAAGAGCGATACAATGATCGGCGATATCATGAAAGCCTTAGCCATTCATGATCGCTCTGCATTATTTGTTTTTTTTGGAGATCATAGGCCCTCTATTCCACCACGACAGAACGCAGCACCCCTTATTTTGCAATTCCATTCTCAAAAGAAAACGCAAACATACAAGAGGCCACAAAAAGCACGATCACACCGGCTCAGTTACACGAACTTATTGAAGGAAAAAATAAACTATATAGAAATAACAAATATAATGTGTAGCTTCAGCGCAACATTCATACAGGCCAATTCATCACCCACCATCCATAAAGGGTATCCTGACTGCTCAAAGCATTGACAAAAAATGAGCAATTCCATAAAAAATTACTATTTATAATACACAGATTGTAAAACACTTGACCGAAAAAACAAAAAAAAATCCCACCAAAGCAGAACTGCAACGGCAGCCCATAAGCTATCCTATTTATTGTCTGCTTATGATTCTGTTCTGGGTTCTGTTCAAACTCTTTGACCCCCTGGCAATGGAAAGCGCTACCAAAGCATCATCTGCCCGCTTTCTCTCAGGTCTTTCAGATGCTTTTTATGGCATGCAGGAAAATCCAGCACGCGATCGCATTGCCGTTGTAGAAATAACCGATACCGATTTAAGTTCTAAATATTTCGATTCAACATGGCCTCTTACCTATGCCCGCCATGCTGAACTGATTGACCGCATGCTGGATGCAAAACCGGCAGCAATCATGATTGATGTTCGGTTTAATGCCGAACGATCAGGTGAAAGCCTTCATGAGGCTTTTGATCCCATCATTGCCAGAGCACGGACAATGGGTATTCCTCTTTTGTTTGCTCGCGGAAAACTCGATCCAGAATACAGTGACCTTCCCGCCCCCTTAACTGACCTGCAAGTTATCAATGGCTGGGATATGCGCACAGGCTTCTACCCGCTTCTGCTCGCTCCACCAGCCCCCCAGACAGAAGAACACTCCACATCGCAGAAAAGCGAAGAAGCTGAGGAAGAAGCACCCAAGACTATACCTGTGGCAGCTTTCGCCATGTACAGAGCACTCTGCGCCAATGGTTGGCAGAAATCATGCCCTGCGGACCTATCAGAGCATACCTTCGGCCAACCACTTGTCGAACGATGGGGACTTCGCGCCCCCCTCAGTCAAACCCTTTATGCGAAAACCGATGGCTGCGCTTTCGATGCTCGTGACAAACCCTTTGCCCGCATATCCGATGCACTCACAATCGCTGCTCGCGCATTATTCGGTTATTTTAGCGAGGATATCCGTCAAAACTGTCAGTATCATCTAACATTACCGGCCCGCTATCTGGATCGTAATCTGGAGCCGAATATCAAAAACATTGAACCTGCCTTAAAAAATCGGGCAGTCTTCTATGGCACACAGATTAATGGTGATCATGATATAGTCGATGTTCCCATGATTGGCGCAGTCCCCGGCGTGCAGGAACATGCCATGGCTCTGGATAATCTTCTGACTTACAATGAGGACTATTTCCGAGAACCTGGTGAATGGTTAAGCTGGAAATTTGTAAAAATTGATTCCGCAGAACTGCTTGAGTTTTTTGTATGGATGCTATTTATCACGTATAGTTACACTAAAATTTCATCCCCCACTCAATACACTCCTCGAAAATGGAAAATTATATTCTCCATAACAGCACTGGTTCTTATGAGCGGCATCGGATGCTTATATGGCATGAATAAATTCCATCAATATGACCTGCTGCTCGCTTTTGGTCTATTTTGTATCATGCTCAACTGGTACGCCTGTTCCCAGAACATGACGGGCCGCATAGCAGAAACCATCAGCGCTTATCCCTTGCTTACAGGTCTTTCCATCATTCTGCTTTCCATAGGATTGCTTGGCGTGGACATAAGCCTGCTTCGTCATAGCACTTACGGCATTGCCCCTCTGTGCATTGCATATGCAGCGCTGGCTATCCTCCTGTGCATTTCCATTGTCTTACTAAAAGTGAGAGAGCATCTTTATTTTGGAAAACTCTTGCTCTGTGTGACGATGGTTGCTGTTATGTTTGTGCTGAACGAAGATTTTCTATTGTGGCCAATGGAAGACTGGGTCGGTTTTGTACTGCTCTGGCTTGCTTTGGACGAAACAAAAGAAAAACCCGGTTTTGTTAGCACGCTACTGGAATACCTGCCGAAAAAACACGTCCTCTCCACCCAGAGCGATATGAAAAAGGAATAACATCACAGACAAACCGCACCCTCGTAACGACATAAACCAAAACAGGATATTAAAATGAAAAAATATTTTATTGCACTGGCACTTTCCATAATGCCATCCATCAGCTCAGCCGCAACGGTTCTGAGCACATTTGACCTGCCCACCATCACAAGCTTTACGGAAAACGGCCAGGCTGGAGAAAAAATTCCTGCCTCAGCCGTGATCGGTAAGGAGGTTATTGGTGTCGTGCCCGGTGCTTACAAACTTCTTAAAATCCAGACAGATCAGGGCGTTATTTTTGTACGCCCGGCCGCAGTCAAGGTCGATGTCCCCCCGAGCAGCCTACCAATGCTCACGTGCAAGCAAGGCGTCGCCCCCGGTATGACCACAAGCCAGATACGCGGCAGCAACGGCCTGACAGATGGGTGCTAACACCATGAAAAATAATATTTTCTCTCGCTTTATGCTCATGGTGTGTGCCGCTACGTTCCTAACGGGTGCCGCCAGCAGCCGCGTAGCACAGGCACATGACAAGTTTATAGACGATGTTTCAATTCCAGCAGAATACCCACCCCTGCCACCTGAAACGCAGTCACTCTCACCATTTAACCTACAGGAAGTGGGCACATTCAGTGACCCTTCAACCGAAGCTTACCTGAGAGATATTGTAGACCGCCTGCTTGCAGGGTGGAAAGGCCCTCGGCCTGAAATCCCCATCCTGCTGGTACCAAGTATGTCTTTCGCGAGTGAAGTATCAGCCGGAGGCGTAATGTTTATCTACGCTGGAACGCTCGATTACATGCGAAAAACACCAGATGTACAAACAGAGGACATGATTGCCTTTATACTGGCACATGAACTCTCTCACATCTTGCTCGGTCACACCCGTAACAGAACCGATGTGCAGAATACAACACAACGAGTCATGGGAGGAGTAGACATCGCGGCTTCCCTTGTCTCCCGTTTCAATATCGGGGGCGGGGGCGATATCGCAAAAACCGTCCTTCTTTCAGATTTCGGCAGTAACCTGATATCGGCTCAGACAGCTTTTCCTGCTTGGTCGCGGAAACAGGAAAAAGCCGCCGACCTCATGGCTGTCGATCTGATGGCACAGGCTGGATATTCTCTTGATGCTGCTCCCAGTATGCTGGGCCTGATTGCTCAGGCTGAAGACCGGGACAATGCAGAAAAAGAAAAGACCCAAAAAGACCTTATTGAAGCTGGACCGGCTCAGTCAGCTAATGGTCAAAAAGGCTTTGGGGTACAAGTCAATGCTGGTTCATGGCTTATGCGGAAATGGGATACATTGGGCGGCTCCCATCCCTCTGCTTCAGCCAGACAGGAACGCGTTGCACAATATATCGCCCACACATATGGCGATACCATGAACCCGGAACACCGCGCGCCTTTTCAAAAATTCATTAATTCCGCACATATGCGTACCATGCTTCAGGATGTTGAGATCCTGAGCGAAATGACCGATCAGATAAAAGCAAACAATTTCAAGGCGGTTCAGTCCGAGCAAAGTCATTTACATGAACCGCTCGCGAACAGTCAGATCTCGCTTTTTTACGGCGCCATAGCGAATAGTGCCCTGCACCATCCCTCCACAGTCGCAACCAATATGATTGAGCGCGCCGCCAGCCGACCGGATGTAACACGACAGATTGCCTGGCTTGAGGCCGCGAGCTTGGAAAATCAGGGAAAAAATGATCAGGCTCTGGCCTATATGGCCAAAATGCAGGATGATTTTCAGGATAACTCATTCTATATTAAGCGTATTAATCTATTACGCAAAATGAACCGCATGAATGACGCCAGCCTGCTTGCCATGGAATGTGTAAGCCATGGCGATACATCCATTCGTGATGCCTGCGTCGCTGCTGGTAAGGGCGAATAAACAACCCGACTATTTTTCCTGTTTTATATGACCCCGTTACACAATTCATTGAGTGAGTGGGTCAGTATTCTGGTGAACGGAGCCTCAAGCGTCTGAAACCAATTAAGGATGGCGCTACGAACATGAACTTCGGTGATCTGACGGTCGGAATCCCGTGCCGTCAGATACTGCCCAGACGCTTGGTACCGTGCATTTCCGTCTCGACGCCACTTCGACGCGGGTATTGCTCCATCATCTCCAGATCGACCGCTGCAAACACTCTAAAATATGCAGAGCTTCATTTCGGGCGATGGCTCCCGGTAAGATGCGGCTGGTTTAGCGTTCTTCCGAGGGAAATGACGGTCTCAACACCGCGTTTCCCCCTATCTATTATGATTGAGGGTCTACCCCCGGTTTTCTATCGAGGGCTTATAAAAATTACCACGCGGTAAAACCATTATCTACAAACAGATGCGTTCCGTTAACAAATCTGGCATCATCACTGGCGAGGAAAAGAACTGCATCGGCTATCTCCGCAGGCGTGGCCGCGCGCCCCTGCCGGGCCGTCAACTCCGCCTCCGAAGCTCCCACGCCATAAGCCTGTAATTCGGCCAGCTCCCTTTGCCCATGAGGGGTATCAATAAAGCCCGGACAAACCGCATTGCACCGGATATTGCGATCACGAAATTCGGTGGCAATCGCGCGGGCAAACATATGACAGGCTCCCTTGGTGGCATTATAGGCCACTTCTGTCGGTGTTGCTGCCACAGCAGAGATGGAAGATGTGCAGACAATCGCTCCGCCACCGCCAGCAATCATATGCGGCAAGACAGCTCGCGTAACCAGAAACATGCTTTTGACGTTGATAGAAAACAGCGCATCCCACTCGTTTTCTTCAATCTCCAGGAAAGGCTTGATCAGTATGGTGCCAGCATGATTGAAAAGAACATCAATTTTACCAAAGGTCTGCATACAGGCACGCACACCTTCGCTCACCTTCTGCGCATCTGAAACATCCACGTTAAAAAATGCACTTTTATGCCCTGCCTGTGCAAGCTGTTGAGCCAGAGCCTCACCCGCCTCAACATTGCGGTCAAAAATGGCAACCTGCGCCCCTTCCTCCGCAAAGCGTGTGACACTGGCCGCCCCAACACCCGTAGCCCCACCTGAGACAAGAACCGTTTTACCTTTGAATTTCTGTGTCATTTCTCAATTCCCTTCTCAATGGTTGCCGGGCGCCGAACCGCCAAAACAACACCAATACAGAACACGCAAAGCAGGACGATGGGAATAAGCATGACCGAAACAAGGTTCTGGTCAACCGAGGCTGGACGCGGCCATACAAGATTGATCAGTGCGCCCACCTCAAAACAGAGTGCTACGACCGTCAACGGCCACCCAAAGCCCCCCAGACGAAACGGCCCGGCTGGAATCCAGCCACCTAAACGGGCCAATGCACCCGCAATCAGCACCATAGTGAAGGTGGTATAAATACCTGCTGTGGCAAAGTTTATAACAGCTTCTGCAATATGGGGGGCAAAACCTCCAACCAGCAGAACAACACAGGGCAGCACGGTAGCAGCCAGCACGGCCGCCATAGGCAGACCCGTGCGGGGGTTGACGCGCGACATGGCTACGGAAAACGGGATAACCCGATCCCGCCCCATGGAAAACAGTAGCCTGCTGGTAGACGCAATAACCGAAATGGTCGCGCTAAAGGCCACCAGCATAAGACAGCCAAGCATAGCCGTTGCCCCTACCGGGCCAATGGCAGCGCGCAAGGCAGCATCGGCCGGGTTGGACACCGCCCCCGAGACGGCCCCAGCCATATCCGGCACAGCCAAAATCATACCAAGGGCGATCAGCAGAGCCGAGCCACCCCCAGCCAGCATGGTTGTGAGCATGGCACGCGGCACCTCGCGCGAGGCGTCATGCACCTCCTCTGCCAGATCTCCGCAGGCTTCATGTCCGAAAAAGATCCAGATCCCCAACAGACTGGCCGCCATCATAGCACCGGTACGATGCCCTGCTCCCGCGCCAAAGCTTTCAAACAACACACTAAAAGGCTGATGGCGTGCAAAGCAGAGCATATAGCCACCGCAGACAACCAACCCCACAAGACCCGCCCACACGCCCAGTTCGGTCATTTTTCCCAGCACTTTTGTACCGATTAGATTGAGCGAAGCCGACAGGACAATAATGCTCAACGCCACACAGGTATCAAATGTATTGGTAGCCTCTATGCCTATCAGCGCGGCCAGATACGGTGCCACACCAGCAGCAAGACCCGCAGCCACACCGACCAGCGCCAGAAAATACATCCATCCTGTCAGAAAGCCCCACCGCTCTCCCACGAGGCGTCTACTCCACTGGTACACGCTGCCTGCAATTGGATATTCGGAAGATATTTCTGCAAAAATCAGGGCATTGATCGTATGGCCAAGAAGAACCAGAGGCATTGTCCAAAAAAACGATGGCCCTGCAGTCGCCAGTGCATAGGAAAACAGGGCATAGAAACCCGCAAGCGGGCTCATATAAGAGTAACCTATTGAGAAATCAGCAAAAAAACCAAGAACTCTATGAAATTGGGGCTTGTAGCCAAACTGCTCAAGGTTTCTGTCATCAGACTGGATGACCCGATCATTGCCTTGCATCTTCACCTCCGTTCCCGGCGGACATTCTCCCTCAACCTTTACGGTTGCTATATCGTAATAATATAATGACCAGAGCAGACGGACCTATATCCCCAAAGGGATAGTGTGCGCACACAAGCCCAAAAGCCGCAGGCAAGGAGGCCAGAGTGGTTGAGCAGATCGATGCCATGGCCGAGGTGGCAACCCTTGCTATCAGGCAAATCAATGACAGCCGAGTTTTTGCTGCAATTGAGTCCGTACTCCGCCGCGTCGCATTTTTCGATATTGCTGCACTGTTTGCCTACCCCCCGGCTGAACGTCCTGAAATCCTGCACGATGGGCTGAAAAACATATCGCTGCCCAATGCCATGGAGGATTATCTGGCAGGTGGCTATCTGTTGGATGCAGTTTATGTCGCGTGCATGCAAGGCCTGACCGATGGGCTTTACCGCCTGTCCACTCTGGCGCCAGATGCTTTTTTTGAAAGCGATTATTTTCTATCGCCCCTTGTACATCCCTGTATTTCTATGGAAAGCGGCAGTCTGGTAGAGGAAATTGCATTTTGCACCCGCGCCCCTGATGGTACGGCGCTGGTTTTTTCTCTCATGCGCTCCACAGGCCGAAAGGTCTTTTCAGAAGAAGATTTTACAGCCCTTGGACTGTTTGCACCGGTTATCAACGCCGCCATGATTCAGCATTGGGTCAACCGGTGCGAAAAAAAATCACACGATACCGTAGAACTAAATACCGAAAATCTGAACAAGTCTTTTCGTGATTTCGAACGCGACAGACTCTCCCCCCGCGAGCAGGACGTAGTCGCGCTGATGCTGCGCGGCCATAGTTCACTCTCGGCCGCAAAAAACCTTGGCATTACGGAAGGAACGGTAAAAATACACCGTAAGAATATTTATGCGAAACTAGGCATATCAAGCCAGAGCATGCTGTTTTCGCACTTTATTGCGTCCATCATAAAAAACTGAAACAACAGACCTTATCTGTCATGCCTGTGCAGGCAGGTGTTTCAAATAATCCATTAAAACCCGTGCGTGATTATGCTCGGTATCATGGGCTGCATAAAGGAGCGTCAGGGTGTTGTTTTTCATGAGCGTAATCATACGCTCCAGCTCCGCATTTGGCTGCGAGAGTTCCTGCTGGTAACGGGCCTGAAACACATCCCAATGCGCGGGATCATGCCCAAACCAGTGCCGAAGCTCTGGGCTAGGGGCTACGTCTTTCAGCCAAAGATCCATTTTGACATCGGACTTGTGCAGCCCTCGCGGCCATAACCTGTCCACAAGAATGCGTATGCCGTCATCAGGTTCCTGTTCCGCATAAACCCGTTTAATTCTGATGTCAGGCACATGGTGGTTTACGGTCATGCAGAGTGTCCTTTTCCTGTCACGCTGGGCTGCAGCCTTACATGCCCCTTTGTGGATTCCATTATGGAAACCACAAAGGGGGGCGCATGGTTTCAGAGCACCAGATCAGGGTTGGAAGCTGAACCGAAAATTTCATACCGAATCTGTGCAGCAGGCAGGCCTGCATCGTGCAGGGTGCCAATCATATCCTGCATGAAGCTTTCCGGCCCACAGATGTAATACGTAGCCGCAGGGTCAGCCACTTCGCGCAGCCACTCTGTGCTGACACGCCCGGCATGCCGGGTTACGCCTGCTCCCACCACCTCATCCAACGCTTTGTCTTTCGCGTAGAAGAAATCAGCCTTCAGGGCGTTATCCGCTGCCAGAGCGGTAATTTCTGGTACAAATGCCGCCAGTTCACGGCTATCCGCACCGTGGACATAGCGTATCGCACGCCCGGCTTTTGCACCACACAACGCGCCCAGCATGGACACGATGGGGGTCAGCCCCACGCCAGCCGTCAGGAACACAACGGGGCTGGACGCCGTTTCATCAAGGAAGAAATCACCCGCCGGATTAGCGGCCAGCAGGGTATCGCCTACGCGAACACTCTCATGCAGCCACGGGGAGACCAGCCCAAGCTCGTGCCGCCGTACGGTAATACGGTAGTGATCCGCACCGGGCGCGGAAGAAATACTGTAGTTGCGGCGCTGTGAACCATGGTCGGGAATATCCAGCTTAAAGCTGAGATACTGCCCTGCCTTGTGCCGGAACAGGCGACCACCATCTGCAGGCACCAGTTCGAAAGAGACAATTTCGGGTGTTTCCTGATGCCGGGCACGCACGGTGAAAGCACGCCAGCCTTTCCAGCCGCCCGGTGCCTGCTCGTGCTCGTCGTAAATCTGTTTTTCGCGCCCGATCAGAACATCGGCCAGGAACCAGTAAGCCTTGCCCCACGCCTCTACGATTTCCGGTGTTGCGGCACTGCCAAGCACATGCCCGATGGCGCCCAGCAGCGCATCCGCCACAAACGGATAGTGTTCGGGCAGAATGTTGAGGCCGACATGTTTTTCGGCAATGCGCTCAACCATGCCCCCCAGCCGCCCGAGGTCATTGATATGCTGGGCATAGGCGAGAACCGCCAGCGCCAGAGCCTTGGGCTGCTCCAGATCGCGCTGATGAGACTGGTTGAACAGATCACGAATTTCAGGGCGTGCGAGAAGGCGCTTGTACATTTCCTCGGTAATGGCCAGACCATGCGCCTTCAGGGCTGGCACGGTGGCAAGGATTATGGAGCGGGTTTTCTCATCAAGCGGTGTGGGCATGGGGTTTGCGTCCTAAAAGGTATACAATACATATACCTTTTAATATCTTGGAAAACCTGTCAAGAGCGTGCATCTTCCGTCTCATGAAATTAACATTGCAGACTGACTATGCCCTGCGCGCCCTGATTTACCTTGGCGTCCGTACCGAAGGGTTGTGCTCGATCCGCCAGATCGCACAGACCTACCGTGTCTCTGAAGGACATATGATCAAGGTCATTCACCGGCTGGGCATGGGCGGATTTATCGAGACAATCCGCGGCCGCAATGGTGGTGTCCGACTTGGCAGGGCGCCTGAAACCATCATGATTGGCGCTGTCGTGCGCTACATGGAAGAAGACCTCTCCCTACTGGCCTGCATGGAGCCGGGAGGAGAAAACAGGCCAGATCTGTGCGCACTCATGCCCGGTTGCCGCCTGCGGGGGGTGCTGTCACAGGCCATGGGAGCTATGCTGGGCGTGCTGGACCAGTACACTCTGGCCGATGTCATCACCCCGCATGAGCGCCAGCGTCTGGCAGAAAAAGCGGAGTGATGCACCCATTGCACCCCCTTGATGCCCCACGCCAGAGGCTGTCATGTTTCTTCGTCAACTGACCTATCTGATCGCGCTGGATCGTTTTCGTCATTTTTCGCGTGCGGCGGATTACTGCGGCGTGTCGCAACCTGCGCTGTCAGCAGCGATTCGGCAGCTTGAGCACGAGCTGGGCGTAACCATTGTCATGCGCAACCGCCGGGTTTTTGGCCTGACGGCAGAAGGTGAGCGGGTACTGGAATGGGCACGCCAGAGTGTTGCCGCACTGGATAACCTGCGGCAGGAAGCCCGCTTCGCGCAGGACGTGGCGGGGGGCAGCCTCTCTATCAGTGTAGTGCCCCCTGCCATACAGCTTGTTCCTCTCCTTATGGAAAACCTGCGTGCGGTGGTACCCGCCTTGCAGGTTTCCCTCACTGTTGGCCCCAATACCCAGATCCTGCGCGATCTTGCTGAACAGCGTACACAGATCGGGCTCGCCTATCTTGACCAGATCCCAGCCGATGGCCCGTTTGAAACCCACTGCCTGTATGCGGAACAGCTTGTCCTGATCGCCTCATCACGTATCCGCCTGCCCGGACGCCGCCGGTGCAACTGGCAGGATGCAGCCCTGCTGCCACTTTGCCTGCTCGAACCCGGCACCCGCAGCCGCCAGATTATTGATGCAGGCTTTCACGCAGCCGGATGCGAACCAACCGTGCTGCTTGAAACCAATGCGCTGGAGCTGCTGCATGCCGAACTTCTGGCCGGGCGTATGGCCAGTATTCTGCCGGTTGCGGCCATACCCGCGCGTGGAGACATCGCAGGCCCCCTGCAAACACGGCGGCTGGAGCCATGCCCCATGTCAAAAGTCGGGCTTGTACGCCTGCGCCAACCTGCCCGCACCGCCCTGATGACACGAAGCTGGGAGATTGCCTGCGGGCTTGTGCTGGATGATGCTCTCTCCCTTTAACGCCACTCCCCTCCTGCCGCTATCGTCATAAGCAATGCTTATGATCAGATGAAAACAAACACTTGGACGAAGAATGCCCTCGCGCCCAATTTGTCGCTTTTTGGAGCGGTACGGTGGCGGAAGGAACAAGGAGCGCAGGGCAGGCAGGTAAGGCCCTGCCCGTATGGGCCGACCGCTGGCGCTGGCTGACCGCTCCGAACATGGCGGATCTGGGCTTTGCCCTGCGCAACACACTGGCAGCACTACTCTCGTTGCTGATTGCCATGTGGATGGAACTGGACAGCCCACAATGGGCCCCCCTTACCGTCTGGGTAGTAGCAACCGCATCGCGCGGGGAATCCCTGTCAAAAGCACGCTGGCGTCTGGCTGGCACAGGGGTAGGCTGCGTTGCGGGAATCGGGCTGATTGCGGCGTTTCCCCAGCAGGAAGGTCTGTTTTTTGTCGGACTGGCCTTATGGATTGGCCTGTGTTGCGGTGGGGCCACTTTTTTTGATGGCTATCGGGGCTATGGGCTGCTGGTGGCCAGTTTTACATCTGCCATTGTTGCCGCAGGTGCCATCGAACAGCCCGATAGCGTTTTTGACATCGCCATCGCACGCGGTACGTACATCGTGCTGGGTATTTTATGTGAGTCGGCTCTGGCCGTGCTGTTTCTGCCCGGTGCGCGGACCGCAGCCCGTATCCGCCTGCCTGCCCGCCTGCGCGCGCTGGTGGACAGGGTGGCCGAAGGTGTCAGCCCCTCTCCGGCTCTCTTTGATGTTGAGGCGGAAAGCCACCTGCTGAGCGATCTGGTTGCCACCAATGCCCGGGTCGAATTCGATGTGCTGGAAATGGGCGGGGGGCAGGGCCATGCTGCTGACCATGCCCGTGCCGCACTGGCCAATATGCTGGCCGCCATAGCCCATGCACGCGGCGGCGCCCCCGATACCACCTGCGCGCGCGATCTGGAGGCGGCCCGCCAGCATATTGGGGCCATCACCGCTCCCCCCCGCAGAGACCGATTCCGTTTCGCCAGTCGTTCGCCCCGCCATGCGGTCGAGGCGTTGCATAACGGTCTTCGGGCCACTTTTGGCATTCTGGCGGCATGGCTGGTCTGGGTTATTACGGCATGGCCCGCCGGGCCAACTTTTGTCTCGTTCGTAGCTCTGGTGTACGGGCTACTGGCCACGCGTGAAGTTCCGGCTCTGGCCTCAGCCGGTTTCTACCACGGCGCGGCACTCTGCGCGGGCATTGCAGGGCTGTGCGTTTTTGTGGTCATTCCCGCTGTCACAGCACCTGAATGTCTGGTGCTGCTGCTGCTCGTACCCATGATCATAGGGGGGCTTGCCGCCCGCTCACCCCGGCTGGTCAATCAGGCCTTTGCCTTCAACATGTTCCTGCCTGTCCTGATCGGCCCTTCCAATACGGGGCGGCTGGACGAGGCCTCCTTTCTCAACACGGCTCTGGCCTTTCTGGCCGCCGTGCTGTTTGTGCGCTTTACCTTTGGCACCATCCTGCCTTTTCGGGCCGACAGCCACCTGCGGCGCACGGCGGCATGGGTGGATCGAGGCCTGCGTGCGGTCGCCCGGACAGGCAGCCGGGTGGGCGAACACCAGTGGCTGATGACCAATGCGGACAGCATGGTGCGCGCCATGCGGACAAGTCAGGGTATTCCGCGTCAGGAAATCCTGACCTATATGGATCAGCACCTGCACGCCATGGTGCAGGGTTTATGGCTGATCGAGCAGCGTGAAACCCATACCCGCCCCCCCACACCCCCGATAGGCTGAACAACGCCGCTCTCTGTATCCCGGCACTGGTATTCTCGCCTATCGGCCCCCACATGTCAGGCAAAGCCAGACTGGCCCCACAGCATGAGACCACCCGTATAACATAATGCTGCCTGATCTTTTTTCCTTCGAACGCCGCCGGGTCGAACTTGGGCCGGGGGCTGCCATCCTTGGCGGCTTTGCATGCGATCAGGCGGAAGCGCTTCTCGAACAGATCGCGTATCTCTCCAGTATTGCTCCCTTTCGCCATATGCAGACACCGGGGGGCAGGCGCATGTCTGTGGCCATGCTCAATGCTGGGCCACTGGGCTGGGTTTCAGACGCCTCAGGCTATCGCTACACAACAACAGACCCCCAGACCGGTCGCACATGGCCTACCATCCCCCCCATATTCATGGAGCTTGCCAGCCGGGCAGCACAGGCTTTGGGCTTCGGCCAGTTTGCGCCTGATGCCTGCCTGATCAACCGCTACGCGCCAGGCACGCGCCTTTCCCTGCATCAGGACAGGGATGAGCAAGATCATCAGGCGCCTATTGTTTCGGTCTCGCTCGGTCTGCCTGCCACTTTTTTATGGGGTGGGCTACAGCGCCAGAACCGCACCACACGCTACCGGCTGGCCCATGGTGATGTGGCTGTCTGGGGTGGGCCATCGCGCCTGATGTTTCATGGTATCAGTGAACTCAAAGACGGCGTACACCCGCTCACAGGAGCCCTGCGCTATAACCTGACATTTCGGAAAGTACGATGAGCGATATTCTGCCGCGCTGCGCCTGGGCACAGAACGATCCCGCCCAGTGGGCTTATCACGACACGGAATGGGGTGTGCCGGTGCGCGACAGCCGGACATTATGGGAGCACCTCATGCTCGATTGTTTTCAGGCCGGTCTTTCATGGCGAACCATCCTGCTCAAGCGCGAAGCATTCCGCCGGGCGTTCGAAGGTTTCGATCCGGCCCGCATAGCCCTTTATGGCGAGAACGACATTGAACGACTGATGGCCGATAACGGCATTGTACGCTCCCGACAGAAAATTACCGCCACCATCCGTAATGCCCGCGCCTATCTGAGCATGCAGGATCATGGCGAAGATTTTTCTGATTTTGTGTGGAGTTTTACAGACAACAAACCTGTTCTGAACCAGAGCGGCACCAGCAGCCCCCGCTCCCCACAGGGCGATGCGCTCTCGCTCGCTCTTAAAAAACGCGGGTTCAGCTTTGTCGGCCCCGTTATCGTTCACGCATGGCTACAGGCCTGCGGGCTGATCAACGATCATGAACCGGGCTGCTTCTGCCATGCAAAAGGGAACACCCCTGCGGCATGAAAAAACCTGCGAAAAAAAGAAGACATTACAGAGCAGAAAAACCGCTTAGAGGCATCGCATACGCCCTGCCCCTGATCGGTATGCTGCTGGCAGGCTGTGCGGATGACCATGGACGCGGCGCCATGCACGAAGCCGTATCAGGCTGTTTTATCGCCCATCCCTTACAGAAAGGCAGCGCTTATGACCGCTTCCGCTGCATTGCCCTTGCCCACCAGCATTACGGCCCCGCGGCCATAGGGGAAAATTACGGTCTGATTGTTCTGGTCGATCAGGCGGCACTCAGCATTGGGCAGGAGATAGATTCCGGCACACTAGATTTACCCGCGGCTGAAACAGCCCTGCACTGGGTTACCATCAAAGCGCAACAAGCCACCGTGCAGCCAGCCTCCATCAGCATGCCCCCGGCGCATCAGGCAATACCATCGGGTGCGTACCCACTCGGAGCAAGCACCAGACGGTAGCAGCCCTTACTGGGTCCGCGGAATAATGGCCGGTTCGGACGAATTTTTGTCCGGGTTAGGCACAACCCCGCCAGACTGGGTCGAATAGGTTGCCGTGGTAGACTGGTTGGGCGTTCTGGGAGAACGGAACGCCGAAACCCCAAGCAGACCAACAGAGGAAGGGTTCATCGTCCCTTCAGGCTGGCGCGCGCACCCTCGGGTAATGATGGAACAGATCCCGTCTGTTCCAATAGTCTCATCATTATTGCCAGCATAATGCACATCCGACACGCGATCATGATCCAGACGGATCACCGCCGTGCAGGATGTACCACCACCACCGCCAAGCTGGGCAATGGTTGTGACAACATCCCCAACCGGAATCAGGGTAGACCCCCCAAAGCTCGGCTGGGGTTGCGTGCCGGTATAGACAAAAATCTGCGTCGTATCGTTAAGCTGTTTGGTGGCGTTCGGTAGCCCCGCGCAGGCCTGAAGATCGTAAGAGGTCATGCCGATCATGGTAATCTGCGCCTTGTGAGCCGCCCGCGAATCAAAATACCCGCATCCACTCAGGCCAAAAAGCGAAAGAGACAGACACAGCGCACTCACACTACGATACTTCATCTACCGGGGGCTCTCCATATTCTAACCTGTTGGCAGGCGCACACGATAACAGACCTGCCCAGTCTACTTAATGCGCCCTTTCTCCCAGATGCAACCCTTGCGCCCCTATGAACAGATACGCCAACCCGCTCACACGCTCCAACAGAGCGAATTGACGCATAAACTTCGGCCTCAGCATTGCCTTCCGCTGCCCGAGCCATCATCATGGCCTCTATCGTCAAGGCCTGCAGGCCGGGGTGGTGCAGCCCATGCCCTGCCTGACAGCGTTAAAGAGTACAGACTTCAGGGAGAAACCGCCGCTCATGTCACCAGCATCGCGCTTCAGGCTGCACGCCCTGCTGCCTTTCATGACATCGCTTCTCGCGCTCAGCGCCTGCACCCATGCACAGCCGCCGGCCCCACCCCTGCCCCCGCTCAAAGCAATGGCCGCAACGCTTACACCAGCTGATATTGCCTTCATTCAGCAGCTCAACACCATGAACATTGTACAGAGCGCGACCGCTGCAAGCGCCAAAACCAATGCGGCCAGGAGTGATCTTGCAACACTGGGTGCGACCATTCTTCAGGATACGGCTGCCCAAAAAACGGCTCTTGCAAAGCTACTTACCACCCATGCCATCACGCTGCCCACCACTGCCCCCAAAGAAGACCAGACCCTTATCAAACGGTTGCAAACCCTGCATGGCGCAGCGTTTGACCGTCAGTATCTGCGCTATCTCTCACGCGAAATCACACGCATGAAAGCTGTGCTTGATGCGGAAATCATCGCATCCTCCAACATGGATCTGGTCAAGCTGGCAAAAGACATCAACACGAAGCTGGCAGCCTATCAGGCACAAATCCAGTAACGTAAACCTGTCCCAAAAGGTCTGCCTGCCATCATGCCAACCGCACGCGCACACACTGTTTTTGGTATAACCGGGCGTAGCGGATCAGGAAAAACGACACTTATTACGAGACTTTTACCTTTTTTCCTAAAACAGGGCATGCGGGTTTCCACCATCAAGCACACGCATCACGGTGTGGATATGGATCAGCCAGGCAAGGATACCTTTCTGCACCGGCAGAATGGAGCGCATGAAGTCATGCTGGCCACCCCGCAACGCTGGGTGCTCCAGCATGAAATGGAATCCCCTCCTTCCCTGCCTACACTTTTACAGGCCATGAACCCTGTGGATTTGATTCTGGTGGAAGGCTTTCATGCAACCGTACCCGCCTGTCTGGAAGTCTGGCGGCCTTCCACACAAAAACCCCCGCTTTTTCCAGATACACCCAGCATCTCGCTGGTGGTGACGGATAGCCCGGAAAAACCATCCCGCTCCGAACACCTGACATTCATTGGACTGGATGACATTGAAAAAATTTCTGCGTTTATAAAAGAAAACGCAACCATTATCCTGCCTGATCAGACGACCGCTACAGCCCCAGACCGCTAAACGCGAGCATACCCACCCGATCTCCCACCTGCACCGCATGCCCGGCATCAACCCGCATAATCCCGCCCGCACGCGTCAGGCATTGAATGTCAGAAGCCCCGACCGAAGGCACAAGGCTGAAACGGGCCTGCTCTCCATCCCACTCAGCAGAAACCGGCAGGAAACACGTGGCATCCGGCAGAGACCTGTAAGCAAACTGGCTGATACCCATGACAGGGATGCTAGCCTGCATGGCTGGGGCACGACCACTCAGGGCCACCAAAAATGGCACAACAAAAAGCTGGGCGCATAAAGCCGCCGCCCCCGGATTACCGGGCAGGCAGAAGACAACTGTCCGGCCCAGCTTCATGACCGTCATGGGCTTACCCGGACGCATGCTCACCCGCCTGAACAGGCAGGTGGCACCCATACGTTGCAAAACAGGCAGGACATGATCTGTCTGGCCGACAGAAATCCCGCCTGTTGTCACCACAACATCCGCCTGTTCCACACAGTGGCGCAAAGCCTGTTCCAGTTCATCCGCACTGTCTGAAGCCGAAGTCTGTCTGGTAATCTGCACCGTGGCACTGCGCAGCATGGCTTCGAGCATATGGGTATTGAGTTCCGTCCGGCCATCTTCCGCCTGACAGGCAAACTCGGCCCCATTGGCCAGCACGCTTACACGCAGCGGGCTGTAAACCTGCACGGCCGTTCTACCCTGATCCAGCAGTAACGGCACATGCCGCCAGTCCAGCACCGTACCGGGTTCAAGCAGGCACTGCCCTGCGGCAAACTCCTCGCCCGCCCAGCGGATATTCATGCCTGTTCTGGCACCCACACCCTCGGCCAGCGCGATATGGTCGCCCACACGCGCAGTCCGTTCGCGCGCCACCACCGCATCCGCCCCTTGGGGAATACGCGCGCCTGTCAGAATCTCGCAGGCCACGCCCGGTGCCAAGGGTTCGGGCCTTGTGCCGGCGGCTACATAACCCTGAACGGGCAAGCCCAACGCTCCGGCCTGCTCCATCTCACCAACACGAAAAGCATACCCGTCCATGGCGGAAATATCGGCATCCGGCCGGGGAGTGCGAGCCTGCACACCTTCCGCCAGCACATGCCCGCAGGCCTGCAGGGGGGCAAGGCTCTCAACCCGCTCAGGCAATAAATCATGGAGTGTGGCCGTCAGGAGCGCCTGTGCGGTATCATACGCAACCATACAGGGTGTATCATCGGGCATACAGGCTCTCGTTTTTTCTATCCGGTTTTCTGTCTGGCACAGCGTTCAGCCGGGAAAGGCAAAAGGGCTGAACCCAAGATGGGTGAACCCTTCCTGCACCACCAGACTATCCAGCAACTGGTAGGCAAGGTTATGCGACACCGCCTCCAGTTCAGGATCGTAATCCAGCCGGAACACCTTGATATAGGTTTTGCACTCACCACAGGCTTCCGCCTGATCGGGAGCTTTCTCAGACAGTGTATAATACTGAAGATCCGCCGAGGAATGACAGTTTACACATACGCCGCGCACCCTGTGCCAACGCGTCTCGCAAAGACTGCACTGCAGATAGCGTAAGCCTTCGCGATCCCCCCCCAGAACCAGACTGGCAACCGGCCGCGCACCGCAGCAGGGACAATGCGTAGCCCGCCCGATACCCGGCATATCCTCATGCTGGCTCATGGCCTGCGCCCAGCAGACAGACAACGCCGCCCACAACAGCACGGACAGACCCGGATCAACCTGATCATACTGCCCACGCAACAGCAGGGCCGCCTGTGCGCTCAGCACCGCAGGCGTCTCCAGACCAGCAAGCAGATCCGCCACAATATCGGGCTGTAAATGCGGTTTCAGGCTTTCCACCAGTTGCGCATAAGCGGACTGCCAGACTGTCAGGCCCAGAAGAGTGTCTTCCAGTTCATCCTGCCTGTAACCGCCCGCAGCCAGTGCGCGGATGCTCGCCCGATCCGCTTCAGCCAGCGGTGACTGTTCCACAAGACCTTTCTGCCCCTCCACCAGATGGGAGAGGAACAGAAAATACTCGCCATTCAGTAAAACCGGGGGTTCCTGATCCTTGTCAGCCAATGCTCGCAGTTTTTCGGCACGGCGGGCGTAAAGGCGCTCAAGCTGAGGAAAAATCAGCGGCTCAATCGTCGCCACACCCGGTGTCCGCTTATCCAGCGGAACGATGTCGGAATCAGGGCGCATCAGGGGTGGTGCTTGATGGATGACGTGTCTTCGGGAGCCACTTCCTCAGCATACCACCGGTCATGGTGCTGGCGCGCCCATGCCCGCGACACGTAACCCGTGATCATGCCTGTAATCGACCCGCGCACCCAAAGCCCCATGTAGATATGCCCCAGAACCAGCAGGATAAGAGCCAGTGCTGCCGCCGAATGCGCCAGAAGAGCAAGCCTGATCACCGGAATGGGAAAATACATGGCAAAATAGGCCCGCCAGATCACCAGCCCCGTCACGAACAATGCGCTGATCAGCGCCATAATGCCCCAGAACAGAATTTTCTGCCCGGCATTGTATTTACCGATCTGGAGTTTCTGCCCATGCCGGTTCAGCAGCACATCCAGCACATGACGGAACCAGATACCATCCGTACGCACAGGCATGTTGTGGTGCACAAAGCGCACGAACATGCACATCAGGAGCGCGAACACCACCACACCCAAAAACGGGTGCAGGATACGCGCAAGCTGCGGCGGGCCAAGCACGCTGCCCAGCCAGTGCAGGCTGGGGAAAAACCACGACAGCCCAGACATGGCGACAAGAAAGAAGCAGCTCACCATTGTCCAGTGCAGCAGACGGTCACCAAACTTGGTGCGCAGCACACGATTGTTCGTATCCATCACGCATCTCCTGCGTTATCGGAAGGCCCGTTCTCGGCCTTTTCCTGCACCGGAGCCTGTTCTGGCTCCTTATGGGGTGTTTCATCCGTCTCGTTCGGGCCAACCCCCATGTAATGGGCAAAAGCCCCGGCAACCGTGGCGACAAAGCCAAGCGCACCCAAGGGTTTGAGCCATTCCTTCCAGCCCCGCACAACAGGGCTGATGGTCGGATCAGCAGGCAGGCGGTGATAAAGCTCGGGCTTGTCTGCATGGGTGAGCACATACATCACATGTGTGCCACCTACGCCCTGTGGGTCGTACAGGCCCGCACCATGGTGGCCACGGCCCTTAAGCTCATCCACACGCTCGGCGGCAAGGTCTTTCATTTCTGCCTTGGAACCGAAAGAAATGGCACCGGTGGGGCAGGTTTTCACACAGGCCGGTTCCTGACCGACCGCCACCCTGTCCGCACAGAGTGTGCATTTATAAGCCCTGTTATCCGTCTTGCTGATACGCGGAATATCAAACGGACACCCGGCCACACAGTATCCACAGCCGATACACTGGTCGGACTGGAAATCGACAATACCATTGGCAAACTGCAAAATGGCACCGGGGCTAGGGCAGGCCTTCAGGCAGCCCGGATCCTCGCAGTGCATGCAGCCTTCCTTACGCAGAAGCCACTCCAGCTTGTCGCTTTCGTCTTCTACCTCGTCAAACCGGATTACTGTCCATGTTTCGGGGGTTAAATCGACCGGATTGTCGTAAATACCCACATTATGCCCGACCTCGTCGCGCAGGTCGTTCCATTCGGAACATGCGACCTGACAGCCCTTGCACCCCGTGCAAAGGGAAACGTCGATCAGCTTGGCCACCTCTGTTTCATGGCTGCGCGCCTGCGGCGGCGGCGTAAACCCGTTGGTGGCGGAGCGTCTGATAATATCCTGTGACTGCATGCCCATTTTTCAGCGCTCCTCAGACTTTCTCGACATTGACAAGGAAAGCCTTGAACTCGGGCGTTAAGGAGTTCACGTCCCCCATCGCCGGTGTGAGCGTATTGGCCAGAAAGCCCTTGCGGGTCGCCCCCATGAAGCCCCAGTGACAGGGGATACCGACCTGATCAAGCTCCTGCCCCAGCACGTTCAGCCTCTTGAGCCGCTTGGTAACCACAGCCTTGGCCTCGATATAGCCGCGCTTGGAAGAAACCCGCACCATATCACCTGCGGCAATACCCAGCTTGCCCGCAAGGCGGTCGCCAATTTCGACAAACTGCTCAGGCTGCATAATGGCGTTCAGGCGTGAATGCTTTGTCCAATGGCGAAAAAGCTCGGTAACGGAATAGGTTGTCGCCACATACGGGAACTGCGCCGGGCCACCCATGCGCGCCACATCATCGGGAAACATGCGCGCAACCGGGTTGTGCCGCACGGTCTTGCCCAGCGCTGCTCCGGCAATGGGGCTTTCCGTCGGCTCGTAATGTTCGGGGAAAGGCCCATCAATCAACCCCTTGCGGGAAAATATCCTTGCCACACCTTCACTTTGCATAATGAAAGGCCCAACACCGCTCCCCGGTGGTGAGGTGGGTGGATAATCCGCCACATCGGCACCCGTCCAGCGCTCTCCGTTCCACTCAATAATCTGGCGGCGCGGATCCCAAGGCTTACCCTGCGGGTCGAGGGAGGCCCGGTTATACAGCAGACGCCGGTTGGCAGGCCATGCCCACGCCCAGCCCGGCGTATTGCCCAGCCCGGTGTCGGTGTTGTCACGCCGGGCCATCTGGTTGCCCGCCTGCGTCCATGAACCTGCAAAAATCCAGCAATAGCTGCTGGTAGTGCCATCATCTTTCAGAACGGAGAAATCAGGCAGGAGGTCGCCTTTGTGCAGGACAACAGCGCCCGAGGCATCGTGAATATCGGCCAGCGCATAACCATTGGCTTCGCGTGCCACTTCCTCAGCCGTTGGTTCTTCAGGGTCGCGGTAGTTCCACTGCATGTTCAGCACAGGCTCGGGGCATGTGCCGCCTTCCTTGGCGTAGAGGGCGCGCAGCTTGGTAAAGATCGTGCCCAGAATACGCCCGTCACCCCACGCATCGCCCGGCGGTTTCGCTCCGGCAAAGTGCCATTGCAGCCACCGCGCCGAGTTGACGATAGAGCCGTTTTCCTCAGCAAAGCAGGTGGACGGCAGACGGAAAACCTCGGTCTGGATTTCCTCGGGCTTTACGTCGTTATACACACCCTCATTCCGCCAGAAATTGGATGTTTCCGTATCAAGCGGGTCGATGGTGATCAGGAACTTGAGCTTCGAGAGCGCTGCGCGCATCTGGTTCTTGTCCGGCATGGCCGCCAGAGGGTTGAAGCCCTGCGCGATATAGCCGTTAACCTTGCCCTGACCCATCAGGTCAAAATAGGCCAGCATGTCGTAACTGCGGTCCCATTTGGGGAGCCAGTCATAACCCCAGTTATTGGCGGGGGTCGCGTGGTCGCCCCACAGGGTTTTCATCAGACTGACAAAAAACTTGGGCGTATTGCGCCAGTAATTGACCTCGCCCTGTTCATCCGCCTTGGGGGTCGTGTCCTGCAGGTAGCCATCCAGTGTCTGCTGGTTGTCCTTGGGCAGGTTCATGTACCCGGGCAGGCGGGTGGAAAGCAGGCCCAGATCGGTATAGCCCTGAATGTTCGAATGTCCCCGCAGGGCGTTCATGCCGCCACCGGGCATGCCGATATTGCCCAGAAGCATCTGTACAATGGCCGCCGTGCGGATGATCTGCGAACCATTGGTATGGTGTGTCCACCCCAGTGCGAACAGAATGGTGGCCGTGCGGTCTGGCGCACTGGTCGCCGCCAGCGTTTCGCACACATGGAGGAAATCCTTCTCCGGTGTGCCGGTAATCTGCGAGACCAGTTCGGGCGTATAACGGCTGGCGTGTTCACGCAGCAGGTTGATGACGCAGCGCGGGTTTTGCAGCGTGGGGTCTTTTTGCGCATAGCCCTGATCATCCCGCGCGTAATCCCACGAGGCCATATCGTAGCTACGCGTTTTCTCGTCGTAACCAGTAAACAGCCCTTCATGAAACTGAAAATCATCGCGCACGATCAGGGCGGCATTGGTGTACGCAGCAACATAGTCGTGCTGGATTTTGTCGTGTGAGAGCAGGTAGTTTACAACACCCAGCAGGAAGGCGGCATCCGACCCGGCCCTGATCGGCGCGTAAAAATCCGCTACCGCAGCGCTGCGGTTAAAGCGCGGGTCCACCACCATGACATGGGCTGCATTGCGAATTTTGGCTTCCATCACCCATTTGAAGCCCACCGGATGCGCTTCCGCCGGGTTACCGCCCATAATCAGAACGACATTGGCATTCTTGATGTCCACCCAGCTATTGGTCATGGCGCCACGGCCAAGGCTTGACCCCAGCGCGGAAACGGTCGGCCCGTGGCACAGGCGCGCCTGACAGTCGAGGGCTACAATGCCCATTGCACGGGCGAACTTGAAATCAAGCAGCCCCGTTTCATTACTGGCAGCGGAAGATGCCAGCATGCCGGTGCTGACCCAGCGATTGACCCGCTCACCCTTTGCGTTGGTCTGGATAAAGTTTTTGTCGCGATCTTCTTTCAAAAGCCGCGCGATACGGTCAGTTGCTTCATCCCAACTGATCTGCTTCCATTCCTGAGTGCCGGGTGCGCGGTAGGAAGGATATTGCAGGCGGCTTTCACTATGGATGAAATCCACCAGCCCTGCGCCCTTGGGGCAGAGGGAGCCACGGCTTACGGGGTGATCCGGGTCACCCTCGATATGGAAAATGGAGGGTTTGGCGTTCTTGGCGCCATCCCCCAGAGAATACATCAGAATACCGCAGCCGACCGAACAATAGGTGCAGTTGTTACGCGTCTCGCGCGCCCGGAGCAGCTTGTATTGCCGTGTTTCCTGCGCTTGCGCGCGCGGCGGGACAAACCCGAGGGCCATCGCACTGGCACCGGCCACGCATGTGCCAGTGTTCACCAAAAACGCTCTGCGCCCAAGGCTCGTCATAAGGAAATGTCCTGTTATTCTGATCGCTGCACTAGATAATATTTCAAACACGGATGGTTTACTATGTCTTTGATCCCAATCAAGACATCGTGTTCAATAATTTCAAATTTTAAAAATGCCGTCATCTTATCTATATATGATGAATTATAGTGATTAACTTGGTACTATTTACCAATTAAGGCTGAATACTGCCATTTTTCAGCATCCAGCCGCCTAACCCTCGCGTCCAACCAGACGCCGGGCACCACAGAACACAAGTTGCCTGTGCGGCCGGGCAATGGCGATCACAGTCTGGTTCATGCGCTCGGCCAGATGCAGGGCGCGACGGGTCGGGGCTGAAACGGCCACCACCCCTTCCATACCTGCCCGCGCGGTCTTAAGCGCCATTTCAAAGGAATATCGGCTTGTCAGCACGCAAAAACCGGCTGAAGACAGACCACCATCACGCAGCCGAGCGCCTATCAGCTTGTCCAGCGCGTTGTGCCGCCCGATATCCTCGCGGATCAGCAGAATCCGCCCCTGTGCATCGGCCCACGCCGCGCCATGCACCATGCGGGTTGCGGCATTCAGCGTCTGGGCGGCTTCAAGCCCGTGCAGGGCATTGCGCACCGCCTCAGCGGCAATCGGGTTATCCCATGAAAATGGCGTGCATCCGGCATCTTCGGGTGTGGGCACGTCATCACTTCCGCACAGGCCGCAACTCGAATGGCCTGTCTGCGCACGCGGCCTGCGCCGGAGCAGCACGGCTAGTTTATCGCCCGTAATGGCAATATGCAGCGCAAGGCCATCGCCTTCCTCTACAACCTCCACCGCACGGATCTGCCGGGCGCTGTCCACAATCTGCTCTGTCAGGCAGTAGCCAAAGGCAAAATCTGCCAGATCAGCCGGTGTCAGCATCATGGTGCCATGCGGAAAAATACCGTTGAAAACCAGCCTGACCGGAACTTCATCAGCAACATTGAGCGGCATGAGCGTATCCGGAGCATCCAGCGCCGTTACCTCCAACGTCTCAAAAAGAGGCCGCACTGGCTGGATCAGCCCTTCCGCACGGGAGCCTTCATCCATAATGGGGGCCACCCTGTCGCTTGTGCATCATCTCCACCACCCTTTCACGCTCTTGCCCGGTATTGACGTTATGCAGCGCTTCGGGGCTACAGGCTGGCACAATCCGCGTGGCCTCTCCTACCAGAACCCGGCGTGGGCTTACCCCTCCGGCGGCAACCTGCTGGCACAGCAGCGCAAGGGCCGCCGGTTCCCATATCGTACACAAGGGCTCGGGCAGGCCATCATACCCACTCCGAAAAGCCACCGCATGATAATGCGGGCCACGCGCAGCAATCAGCGCATCAAGGCTGGCCCCATCCATCAATGGCATATCGCAGGCCAGAACCAGCCATGCGGCCTCAGGGTAAGCCATATGGGCCGCCACAAGGCCCGCCGTTGGCCCGCACTCATCCAGCGTATCCACAATAATAGGGTATTGCCGCCGCAGCGGGTCATCGCACTGTGCCGCCCGTAGCGAAACAAAGCAGGCAGCAACCCGCGCACTCAGCAGGGTAAACGCCCGGACAAGCTGCGGCTGCCCCGCATAAGACAGGGCTGCCTTATCCGCCCCCATACGCTGGCTCAGCCCACCTGTGAGCACAAGCCCGAAAAGCGACGCATTCTGGCCCTGCACTGGTGAGCATCCGGCGTTCATTGAAGACCCCTCGATTTTCTGAAAACCTTTTATCCGACCATAAGGTCGCCTGCATACCCTTTGCGCCACAAGACAGCGCTTCGGGGCGGCTGACGTTCATTCATTCCTGCACGGAAGAAATGCCGTGCCATCCGCCCCGTTACTCCTGACAGCAGGGAGCGCCTACACAGGGCGCATGCACCATGCGCCTGAAACAGTCAGCGGCTCCGCCCGTTTCAGCCGTATTACCCCCAACGCAGGAACGGATTACGCTTATGCTCGTGGATGGAAAATGGGTTGAAAACTGGCAGCCCGTGCAAAACAAGGATGCAAAAGGTGGGTTTGTGCGCCAGACCTCATCCTTCCGAAACTGGGTGACACCGGATGGACGCCCCGGCCCGACCGGTGAGGGCGGGTTTGCCGCAGAAAAAGGCCGCTACCACCTTTATGTCGCGCTGATCTGCCCCTGGGCTTCACGCACGCTGATCGCACGCAGGCTGAAAGGGTTGCAGGACAGTGTTTCGGTCTGTGTTGTGGAACCTTTCCTGAGCGATCAGGGCTGGCGCTTTGGCACCTATCCCGGTGCCGATCAGGACACGCTCAATGGCGCCACATGGGTGCATGAACTCTACACCCGCGCAGACCCGCATTTTACCGGCCGCGCAACCGTGCCGGTGCTCTGGGACAAAACAACACAGACCATCGTCAATAACGAGTCCGCCGATATTGTCCGTATGTTCAACAGCGGTTTTGGCGCTCTGGCCTCGGCCCAATACAACCTTTACCCCGAAGCCCTGCAACCGCAGATAGACGCCCTGAACACCCCCCTTTACCAGCGCCTCAACAACGGTGTGTACCGCGCCGGGTTTGCTACCACACAGGAAGCCTATGACGAGGCCTTTCTTGATGTCTTTGGCATGCTCGATACGCTCGAAGCCCGACTGGCCGAACACGATGGCTGGCTGATAGGTGATACCCTCACGGAAGCAGATATACGGCTGTTCGTGACACTGGTGCGTTTTGATGCAGCCTATCATGGGCTTTTCAAGTGCAACCGCCAGCGCATTACGGATTACCCTGCCCTGAGCCGCCATCTTGAACGCATGCTTGCCGTGCCCGGCGTTGCGGAAACGGTCAACCTTGATCACATCAAAACCGGATATTACTCGATCAAGGCGCTCAACCCCACCACCATCGTCCCGCTTGGGCCTGATCTGGCATGGGCACGCCACCTCAGCCCGGCGGCACGCGGCAAAGGCCTGCCGTCATGAGCCGTAGCCTTGTCATTCTTCTACACGGCGTTGGTAGTCAGGGCGCTGGCTTTGCCCCTGTTATCCGGCAGTGGAGCGCCCAACGGCCCGACCTTGCTTTGGCCGCCCCTGATGCCCCCTTTGCCTTTGACCGCTCGCCCCTAGGGCGACAGTGGTTCAGCATTCAGGGCGTAACAGACGCCAATCGGGCGGAACGGGTTGCTGCGGCGCGCACGGCTTTTGATACGACCCTGCATGCCGCTCTGGACGATGCGGGTCTGTCCGGCCAGCCGGAACGGGTGGTGCTGGTCGGGTTCTCGCAAGGTGCGATCATGGCGCTGGATGCGGTGGTGTCCGGCCGCTGGCCTGTGGCGGGTGTGGTGGCGTTTTCCGGGCGTCTGGCCTCACCGCTCCCCTATACGCCTGCACTCCAGACCCCGGTGCTGCTGGTTCATGGCGATGCAGACCCCGTCATGCCCGTGGCGGAAGCCCCCCGTGCGGCGCAGGCGCTGGAACAGGCCGGGTTGAGCGTAAAAACCCTTATCCTGCCCGGTGTTGGCCATGCGCTGTCTGCCGATGGCGTTGCACAGGCCGCCACCTTCATTCACACTTGTCTGCCGCCGGCAGCAGCGGAGGTTTTACACTAGGGGCCCTATATGGTTGATCGCATCAGTCTGGATCGTCTGTTTGTCTCCGTTCTCGAAACCGGCAGTTTTGTCGCGGCATCCGAGCGTATGGGGGTCAGCAGCGGTCAGGCGTCAAAAATGCTGTCCCGACTTGAAACCGATCTGGGCGTCCAGCTTATCAAACGCACCACCCGCGCCCTTTCTCCAACAGAAATCGGGCAGGTTTATTACGAGCGTATCAAGGTGCTGCTCGAACAGCGTGATGAACTGGACGCCTCGATACGCAACACTAGCGGCGCCCCTTCCGGTCGCCTGCGCATTACCGCCCCCATGTCGTTCGGCTCTGTCCAGCTCATGCCCGCCCTGCTGGATTTTGCCGAACACTACCCCAGCCTGAAATGCGATGTCAGTTTTTCCGATCATCTGGCGGATCTGGTCGAGGATGGTTTTGACCTTGCCGTGCGGATCGGCCAGCTATCCGACAGCAGCCTGATCGCCCGCAGACTCTGCGAAGCCAGAATTGTTATGGTGGCCTCCCCCGCCTACCTTGAAGCACACGGCATGCCAGCAGCGCCTGAAGAGCTGAGCCAGCACGAGTGTATTATCGACACCAATTTCCGTAACCCTCATAGCTGGCCATTCCGCAATCCGGTCTCAGGCCAGTCCGTCACCATTCCGGTAACAGGGCGGATCACCCTTTCCAATGGCGAGGCCTGCCTGATGGCGGCAGAGCGCGGGCTTGGCATAGCCCTGCTGCCCAGCTTCATCGCTGGGCCAAAGCTGCGTGAGGGCAGGCTGGTTCCCCTGCTACGGGATGCCCAACCGCCCCCTCTGGGCATTCATGCCCTCTACCCACCTGCCCGCCACCTTGCGCTCAAAGTGCGGGTCTTGTCAGATTTTCTGGCCGACTATTTCAGGGGGAAACCAGAATGGGATGAAGGCTGGTAAACAGCAATCCGCATAAACCTTACGCAACCCCCACCATCACATCCGATGCCTTGATAACAGCGTAAGCAGGTGCGCCTTCTGTCAGGGCAAGATCGGCTACGGCTTCATTGGTAATGGACGCCATCAGCACAACCCCACCACTGATTTCGATACTGACATGCGAGGTTGTCGCTCCTTTTTCAATTTTAACCACGGTGCCTTTAATCTGATTACGTGCGCTAAGTTTCATGATCGTCTTCCTTAAAAAATACGGCCCAATACTCTGCCTTGTTAAGAACAAGCTTATTGTATCAGGTTATTTCCTGATAAGGCACCATATTGCCACACCCTACGCACAGGGAAACACAATTTTTGGCTACTCGCTACATCTCTAAGGGGTTAATAGAAAAAACAGAAAATCATTCGCCACAAACAATTTGTTTTACCATTTCCACTCGCACCATTACTATCACCGCTTATTTTGACTGTGGCTTTAACCCGCCAACCGGCTACAATGGAAAGCGCGTGCAACATGAAACTACAGCAGACTGCCTTCATCGCTTTGGCAACTGCCTGCCTTGCCACGCCCCTTTGCGCCGCAAAAACACCAGAACCACTTGATAGCCCTAACCAGCCACGCCTGCATTTCCAGCGTCTTACCCTCAACACAGGCGGTGATACGCCAGAAGTCTGCCTGCGCTTCGACCAGCCTCTGGACAGCGCAGCCGCCCCACAATACGCCGATCACCTGACCCTGACCCCTGGCTTCAAACCCGATGTGCGGGTCAATGATACGGATCTATGCCTTGGAGGGCTGGGCTGGAATACCCGCTACAAGATCGCCCTTTCCCCCGGTCTGCACGACAGGGAAGGCGGAAAGCTGGCGGCACCTGTCAACGTGTCCGTTGCCACTGGCGACCGCATGCCGCAGCTGGCACTCAGCGGAAATGGCTATATCCTGCCACGCCTGACCGCCGCAGGGGTTGATGTGCAGAGCGTCAACATGGATCGTGTCCGCATTGTCGTATGGCGTCTGCCCAAGGCTTCCTCTCTACGTATGAGCGGCACCCCCAATTCCGGCCCACAGATTGATCTGTCGGCCACCACCATGTCCCCGTGGGAATTCCTGTCTTTACATAATTCACAGCTTACCCAGGTCTGGGCGGGTGTGCTGGATGTCAAAAACAACCACAACAAAACCGTTACAACGGCTTTCCCTCTCGCGGGGGTCGTGCAGGGCAAGCAGTCCGGCCTGTATCTTGTCACGGCGGAAAACGCTGCCATACCGGCTGAAAAAAGCATTCTGCTCACCACGATCCAGTCCGATACAAACAATAACGAACTCGCGATGCACTGGGTTAATGTGTCCGATATAGGCCTGTCCGCCATTCAGGGACATGACGGGCTGCACATTTTTGCCCGCTCTCTCGCAACGGCAAAGCTCCTATCAGGCCTCAATGTCGCCCTCATCGCCCAGAATGGCGATGAACTGGGCCACCTCACCACCAACACCGACGGGCAGGCCACGTTTGCCCCCGGCCTGTTGCGCGGGCAGCAGGCTCTGGCCCCTGTCTCTGTCATAGCGCAGGGAGCTGAAGGAGACTTTGCGCTGTTACAGGTCAACCAGTCCTGGTTCGATTTTTCCGATCACGGCTCCGCCGGGCATCCCGCCCCCGGCGCACAGCAGGCGGTTCTGGTTACGGATCGTGGCATTTACCGCCCGGGGGAAACCGTAAACATCACAGCCCTGCTGCGTGACCAGAAAGGCAACGCCCTTTCAAATCAACCGCTTGTTCTTGTCCTGAACCGGCCCGATGGGGTCGAGGTCCAGCGCGTCACCCTGCCTGCACACGCCGGGGGAGGCTTTGTCACCACGGCAGCGCTCACCAGCAGCGCACCACATGGCACATGGGGGCTTTCTGCCTATGCAGACCCGACCTCTCCCCCTATCGGCGGGGCTTCGTTCTCGGTTCAGGACTTTGTGCCGCAGACACTGGAAGTCGGCCTGACAAGCGATGCCAAGACATTCCCTGCAACCGGCGCGCTGGATGTCGAACTCAGCGGACGCTATCTATACGGAGCGCCCGCCACCGGACTACACGGCGAAGGATGGGTCAAAATTGTTGCCGACACCACGCCCCTGCCCGGCCTGAACGATTACACATTTGGCCTGTGCACGCAGACACTCGATGACAACAACCAGAAACTAACCGTGCCTGACACCAACGATCAGGGCCATACTACCCTTTCCGTTGCCCCCGACCTTCCCTCCGGGCAGAACCGCCCCCTACGCGCAGTCATAGAAGCCTCGCTTTTTGAGCCGACAGGCCGCGCCGTTAAACAGACCCTCTCTCTCCCACTGGCCCGCACAGGGCCAGTGATCGGTATCAGCACCCACGACAGCGGCTCAAGCGGCGAAACACAGTCTGTTCCTGCGGATATTGTCACCATAGGGCCGGACAACAAGCCGGTGGCCATCAAGGATCTCGCATGGACTATCGTGCGCGAAAACAGCGTTTACGACTGGATTTACAATAACGGGCTGTGGAGTTTTCATGAGCATGTGATTGATGAGCCAGTTCAGCACGGCACCACCAGCACGCAGGCTGATGGCCGCGCAAAACTGTCTTTGTCTCTTACGCCCGCACGGTATCTGCTGGTCGTCACTGATCCGGCGACAGGCATTTCCAGCTCACGGAAATTCTATGTCGGCTGGTGGTCGGCCGACAACAGCCAGACCAATGCCCCCGACCGCCTGACCGTTACGCCCAAAGAGGCCACCATCGCCCCCAACGGCAGCACATCCGTACATATCGAAGCCCCCTTCGCCGGAAAAGCGCAGATTGTCATTGCAACCGATCATATCGAAAGCATTCGTATGCTCGACATCCCTCAAGGGGGCATTGATATTCCTGTACAGGCAGGAGCCGACTGGCCCGGCGGGGCTTATGTGCTGGCAACTCTCTACCGCCCGCTCGATACTCCCGCACGCCCGCATGAACCCATCCGCGCGGTGGGGCTGGCTTATATCGGCACGGACCAGTCCGCACACCGCCTGTCCGTCTCACTCAAGCCGCCGAGTGTTGTGCGCTCACGCACAAAACTGAACATCCCCGTCACCATCACAGGGGGGCATACAGGCCCGATACACCTGACGCTCGCAGCCGTAGACAAAGGTATTATCGGACTAACAAACTGGAAACAGCCCGATATTTTCAACCTCCTTTACGGCCAGCAGGCACTGGCCATTGATGTAACGGACACCTACACACACCTGCTCACCCCCTCCGGCCTTGCTGGTGCCATCCACGAAGGAGGAGATGGCGGCGGCGATGAAGAAAGTGCACTGGCGGTGACATCAACCCGTGTCGTCTCGCTTTTTTCTGGCGAGATCACGCCTGACGCCAGCGGCCATGCGGTCGTGACATTGGATGTGCCGGATTTTGAAGGTGCGCTAGACCTGATGGCCACCGCATGGCGGGATGATGCCGTCGGGAGCGGACATGCAGAAACCATCGTGCGTGATCCTGTTTTTACTGAAATAACGCTCCCACGCTTTCTTGCGCCGGGCGATACTGCAACCAGTCTTGTGTCCTTGGTCAATACAGAGGCCCCCCCCGGACAATACACCGCCAGCATCAAAGCAGATGGCCCTGTCACACTCACTGGTGCACAGGCGTTTAAGGCTGATTTGGCCAAAGGCGCCCGCAGGAGTTTTCCCACGACATTAAGCGCACAGGCACCCGGTATCGCGCATATTACCGCAACCCTGCATGATGGCAGTGGCCATACTCTCCTGACCCGCTCGTGGGATATACAGGTCCGTGCAGGCCATCTGCCCATGACACGCTCATTGATCCGCCAACAGGCACCTGGAGAGTCCTATACACTCCCCCCCAATCTTCTGGCGGATTTCGAACCCGGCGCAACCCTGACCCTCAGCTATACCGGCCTGAATGGGGTGGACACCATAGGGCTTTTGCAATCCTTGCAGGATATTTCATGGGGGTCATCAGAAAGCCTTGCCTCAACAGCACGTGCCCTGCTGTCCTTCAAAGGGCATGAGCATCTGGGGGCAACACTGGTCGAAGGGGGGGCGGATCAGTTTATCCGCAATGCCATAACAACCCTGCTCAACCGGGAGGATGCAGGGGGCCGCATTGGCGACTGGCGCCTGTATGATGGCGATACCCTGCCGTGGACACAGATCTATCTGGTTGATTTTCTCAGCCGCGCCAAAGCCGCAGGCTACGCCGTACCCCAACCTGCTCTCAACCGCGCACTGGACTGGCTCGATACGCAACAGGTGCAGGCCAATATCTCGACGGCTGATACTGATAACGACAACACGATAACCCCCGATACCCGTGCCTATGCGCTTTATGTGCTGGCACGGGCTGGACGCCCTGATGCCCCGGCCCTGCGCGCTCTGTACGACACTATCAACATCTTTGGTGGTCGTGATCAAAAGCGCAGCCTGTTCTGGGGATCAGACGCGGCCAACGCCACAAAAGCGGATGCCCTAGCACTGGGCCACCTGGCAGGCGGGCTGATGCTGACCAACCAGCACACAGCAGGCCATGAGGTGTTTACCCTTGCGCGCGAAGCCCTTGTTCCCCCCAAAATCAAGCAGCCCTACCCGTTTGACCCGGCCTACTGGATTTATGTCCGTGACCTGACAGGGCTGGCGGCAGTCGCAGCCGAAAGCGGCGATACGACACTGGCACAACATCTGGTAGACCGCTTCGCCACACTGGCTCCCAACCCAGCCGACCTGCTTGAGCAAAGCAAGGTCAACCTGCTGGAAACCGCCAGCGCGCTCAATCATGAAAGTGCCGGGCGGGCTATTGCCGTCAATGGTAAGCGCCTACCCGAACCGCTCAACCTGCCTGTGGCCTTCACACCCAGTCCGACCGAACGACACGGATATACCCTGACCAATGCTGGCTCTACCCCACTCTGGCTCTCAATCACGACCAACGGCGCCCCCAAGAACGCTGCAAAACCCGTCTCAAACGGGTTTACGCTGACTGTCTCCACCCTGAACATGGATGGCCAGCCGATTGATCCGAACGACCTGCGCCAGAACGACCGTTTTGTGGTGCTGATCAACGGCACGGTAAAAGACCGCTACCCGCACCAATGTGTCATAACCGACATGCTGCCCGCAGGCTGGGAAATTGAAGGCCCACTCAAAGGGCGTTCTGAAAACAGCGACGATGATGACACCGCGCTGCCCTTCCTTGGATCCACCACACCTGCACGGTCCATTTCTGTTGGAGATGACCGTTTTATCGCCGCCTTCAATATCGACACAAACAACGTGCAGGAAAGCATCGATACGGATGGGCCAAATCCTCATGCCCTACCTGCTGGTGCCTTCCGCTTTGCCTATAGCGTGCGCGCTGTAACCCCCGGCCATTTCCTGCGCCCTGAAACCGTGGTGCAGGACCTCTACCAGCCCACCAAGACCGCCCGTACCGCTGCAGGAACAACAACCATCGCCCCACGATGACCCTTCCTGACAACGCTCCCAAGCGCTCCCCATCATGGGTCCGTCTGACCCTGATGGGGGGGATTGCCTGCCTTCTGGGCTGTATTCTGGCCCTGACACTCGATCGCCTGTTTCCACCGGATCTGCACCGCGCTCATGCACAGGCTCTTGTGCTCTATGATACCACGCACACCCTGTTTGACGGGCGCGTCAGCACGGACGGCAGCTGGCGGCTGGCCACACACCACACGGCGGTGGATGCAGCCTATCTGACCCTGCTGCTCAAAACCGAAGACCGGCGTTTCTGGTGGCATCCGGGAGTGGACCCTTTTTCCATCCTGCGGGCCGCCGGGCAGCTTGCGCTCCGCGGGCATATCGTTTCAGGCGGCTCCACGCTGGCCATGCAGACAGCCCGGCTCCTTACCCCCCACCGCCACACATGGCGCGGCAAAATTCAGGATGCCTTGCGCGCCCTCCAACTGGAGTGGCGTTACGGCCATGCAGGCGTACTCGATCTGTACCTAGGCCTTGCTCCTGAAGGAGGGAGCATAGAAGGCATTACCGCAGGCTCATTATTCTGGTTCGGCCATGAACCCGCCCATCTGAATAGGGCAGAAGCCGCCCTGCTGGTCGCACTACCCAGACGCCCCACCGCCTTGCGGCCAGACCGCCACCCGCAGGCCGCACGACAGGCAACAGCCCTTGTGCTGGCCCGCACGGGAGCCGCCCCCCCTAACACTCTGGCATGGCATATCGGTACCGCGCATCCTCCGCATCAGGCCCCCTCGCTGTTAGCGTATCTGTGGCGCACGGGCGCACGCGGCCCTGTCAGAACCAGCCTTGAACACACGACACAGGAAACCGTGCTGCGTATCCTGCGAACAACCCCACCGCCACGCTCAGGGGGCTGGGCAGCGCTGGTCCTACGCCCCGATAGCAGCGTTGCCGCATGGGTGGGCAATGCGGGCAATACCTGTCCGGGCTGTGCAATGGATATGGTCATGGCGGTCCGCTCACCGGGCTCAACATTAAAACCCTTTATCTACGGATTGGCCTTCCAGCAGGGTGTTCTGGCCCCCGATACGCTCCTGCATGACAGCGCCGCACGGTTTGCAAACTATACCCCCCGCAATTACGACCGCACCTTCCACGGCACCGCCACCGTACGCACAGCGCTCCAGCAGTCTTACAACCTACCCGCCGTGCAAGCGCTCGACCTGATCGGGGCGCGTTACTTTATTGCCACCCTGCATGATAACGGTGTTGACCTGCGCCTACCTAAAGGGGCCACCCCCAGCCTTGCTCTGGCCCTTGGTGGGGCGGGCATACGCATGTTTGATCTGGCACGGCTCTATAACGCGCTAGCACATGATGGCTTCAGCACGCCTCCCACTATTTTATGGCCCGCCCCCAGCAGCCAGCCGTCACGCCTGTTCAGCAGCGCGGTGGCACGGCAGGTTCTTGGCATCCTGCGCGGTACGCCTTTGCCCAATGCCGCACACAGCGATGCTGAACGCTCCATTGCCTTCAAAACCGGCACATCTTACGGGCAGAGAGACGCATGGGCCGCAGGCATACAATCTGGTTGGGTCGTCATTGTCTGGGCGGGCAGGCCAGATGGCGCTTCCAGCCCCGGTATAACCGGACTGCATGTTGCAGCTCCCGTCATGGTACGGATCATGGACACGCTGCCCACCACACCTTCAGGCATCGGTATCCCCCTGCCCGCCCTTGCACCACTGGCTCCTTCTCTTCAGGTTCTGCCCGAACAGCGGGAACCACACGTCATCTCACCACCAAACGGGGCCGTGATTGAAAGCTTTGGGCAGGATGGCACCGTTACTCCCATCGGGCTGGAAGCAGCAGGGGGAACACAGCCCTATCGCTGGATGATCAATAACAAACCGCTGGCAACCCTGCCCGGTCTGGCCCCTTCATGGCAGCCAGACGGGCCGGGTTTTAGCCATATCGCAGTCATTGACGCACAGGGGCATGCAACCTCTGTCACCATACAGGTGCGCTAAACTCAGGACTCATTTTTTAACAGGAAAAATGAAACATGCCGCGGTGTGAATCGCGGACATGTTTTCGATCAGTATACGCGAGCCGTGGAGGCGGAGGCAGATGCCGATAGCGCCAAAAGAGCCGCTATATTGCGAGCTGTGCCACGAATATTAGGCCGCGCCTCAGCCAGTGCTTCTTCCAGCAGACATGGCCGGTTAACAACACTGAACACGGCGCTGATTCCGTGCTCATACACTGCCTCGTACCCGGCACCCAGCGCACCCGCGAGCGCAATAACCGGAACACCATGCTGGCGGGCAAAGCGGGCCACACCCACTGGAGTCTTGCCCCGGACGGTCTGGCTGTCCAGCCGTCCTTCTCCGGTAATGACCAGATCAGCCCCCACCAGTGCTGTATCCAGCGCCAGTGCATCAAGCACGATATCCACTCCGGGGCGGAGCGTTGCTCTTAAAAAGACAGAGGCTCCGGCACCCAGACCACCCGCCGCACCAGCCCCCGGTGCTGTCATGATGCTGACACCGCCATGCGTTTCGAGGGCCTGACCAAACCGAAAGAGCGCTGTATCCAGCAAGGCCACCATATCTGGTGTAGCCCCTTTCTGCGGCCCGAAAACAGCCGAAGCCCCGTGCTCACCAGTGAGGGGGTTATCAACATCGCAGGCAATTTCGAATACGCTCTCGGCCAGCCGGGTATCGAGTGCGCTGGCGTCGATACGAGCCAGAGCCTGCAAAGCAGCCCCGCCGCGCGGTAGTTCCTGCCCGTTTTCATCAAGCAGACGCACACCGAGCGCCTGCGCCATACCGGCCCCGCCATCATTGGTAGCACTGCCGCCCAGACCCAGAATAAAGCGGCGGCACCCACCATCAAGCGCATGTAGAATAAGCTGCCCTAACCCGAAGGTTGTGGCGATACGCGGATCACGCGCCGCACGCGGCACCAGATCCAGCCCGGCAGCAGCAGCCATTTCAATTACAGCAGTGCGGCCATCGCCCAGCACGCCATAACGTGCGCGCACCCTCTCACCCATGGGGCCTGTCACATCATGGTGGAGGAACTGGCCTGCCGTTGCCTGTACCAGTGCATCGACCGTGCCCTCGCCCCCATCGGCCACAGGCAGGCTGATGCACTCAAGAGCAGGAAACACCGCTCTGAAACCGGCCTCGATCTCATCCGCCACGGCAAGGGAGGACAGACTTTCTTTGAAGGAATCACAGACAACAACAATTTTCATGATTCCCTCCGCCTGTAACCCAACACAACAGGCTTACGCTCAAACCGGTTTCAGGCCCGGCTGTAAACATCTTCTATCCGCACAATATCGTCATCCCCCAGATAAGGGCCAGACTGAACCTCGATCAGGGTAAGGGGGATTTTGCCGGGATTTTCCAACCGGTGCACAACACCAAGCGGCAGGTAGATGCTTTCATTCTCACGCAGCATCACCACCTCTTCACCTTTGGTCACCAGCGCTGTACCTGCTACAACAACCCAGTGTTCGGCCCGGTGAAAGTGCTTTTGCAGCGACAGCTTCTGCCCCGGCTGCACCACAATGCGCTTGACCTGAAAGCGCTCGCCCTGAATCAGCCCTTCGTAAAAACCCCATGGCCTATAAATACGATGATGGGCAACGGCCTCCTGCCGCCCTGCCTTGGTAAGGCGCGCGACCATTTTCTTGACATCCTGCGCACGGTCACGGTGCGCAATCATGACTGCATCGCGCGTGGTTACCACGACAAGGTCACTGACCCCGCACACGGTCGTAAGAATACCTTCCGAGCGAACATAGCAATTATTGGTATCGTCCAGAAAAACATCGCCATACACGGCGTTGCCGTCTTCATCCTTGGGGCTGAGTTCCCACAGGGCGTCCCAGCTCCCGATATCCGACCAGCCGAAATCGCCGGGCACGGTGGCGGCCAGCGCCGTACGTTCGGCAATGGCATAGTCCACCGAAATATTGGGGGCGGCACAGAACGAAGCGGGGTCAAGACGCTCGAAATCCAGATCAGCCACCCGCCGGGATACAGCCTGCTGCACGGCATCGAAAACCTGCGGCGCATGAGTGCGGGTTTCTTCCAAAAAGGTACTGGCACGGGCAATGAACATACCCGAATTCCATAAGTAGCGGCTGTCAGTTACGAGTGTTGCCGCCACCTCCGCCGAAGGTTTTTCCACAAACCGCGAAACAGTCCACACCCCCGGCACGTCCGGCAGTTCTGCTCCTTGCTCAATATAGCCATACCCCGTTTCCGCACGGGTGGGCCGCATACCAAAGGTTACCACATACCCTTCGGCAGCAGCCGCCACGGCCTTGTCCAGCGCACGGGCAAGGGCCGGTACATCACCGATCGCAGCATCGGCTGTCATGATCCACAAAATGGCTTCGGGGTCGCGTTCCGCGACCAGAAACGCCGCAGCCGCCACAGCCGGGGCAGAATTGCGCCCCTCCGGCTCCAGTACGATCGTGGCATCAGCCACCCCGACCTCGCGCAGTTGTTCGGCAATAATGAAACGGTGCTCGGCATTGCACACGATCACCGGGGCAGACAGGCCAATACCGCGACTGCGCAGCACGGTGTCCTGCAACAGCGTATGCTCGCCCAGAAGCCGCCAAAACTGTTTAGGGTAGCTCCCCCGTGACAAAGGCCACAGACGGCTTCCCGACCCCCCCGATAGAATAACCGGAACCACCTTGGGATTTGACAGCAATACGGCTTCGTTCACAGCACAGTTTTCCTGTTTTGTTCAGACACTGGCCCGAGCACGCCTGTCTATGCTCCAGCTCCTGTCTGTCTTTGGCATGATCCCCGTCAGGACACCAGTGTCCGATCAGCAAAGACCTGCCGCGTCACCCGAAAGAGGGTCTCGCGCAACCAGCGATGCACCGGGTCGGTATCCCGCCGGGGGTGCCACGCCTGAAACGCCTCAATAAACGGCAGGGGTAGCGGAAACTCGAAAGACGCCAGCCCCAGCGCTTCCATGGAAATATTTTCGAGCACCATCCCCGGTATGGCCAGCACCAGATCGGTCTTGGCCATGGTTTCAATCATGGCATGGTAGTTCGGCACCACCATAGCGATCCGCCGTGTCAGCCCATAGTCGCGCAGGGCCCAGTCGATCGGCCCACGCGCACGCCCCCGCCGCGACACACTGATATACTCGTACCGCACCATGCTTTGCGGAGTAAGCGGTTCATTAAGAATGGGGTGCCCCTCGCGCACCAGACCATACATCCGGTCGCGGAACAGGGTCTGCCGCCGGATTTCAGGTTTGAGCGCATCCGTAGCCCCTATGTACAGATCAATACTGTTATGGCGCAGCGGGTCAGAGGCCGGATCATCTACCTCCGGGGCAAAAATAATATCGCATTGCGGGCAATCCTGCCGCAGAGCGCGCAAAAGCGGCAGACCAATAGCGGCAATAATCAGATCATTGGCGCGGATGGTAAAGGTCGGGGCCATATTGGCCAGATCAGCCAGTGCCTGTGTCTCTATCAGCGCATCAGCCAGCCGTACCACTTCCTGCACGCGGGCAAGAATACCCGTGGCGAAGGAGGAGGCCGTCATCCGGCGGCCGGACTGCACGAGAATAGGGTCGGAAAAAACACGCCGCAGCTTGGCCAGGTGGCGGCTCATTGCTGGTTCGCTCACCTGCATGCGCCGGGCTGCGGCCGACACGCTTTCTTCTTCCACCAGAACGTGCAGATACCGCAGCAGATCGAGGTCGTACTGTCTCATCCTTCCGGTTTTAGACATCATCTGACGCAGAGACCAGATTTAATGGTTCCAGAAAGTGAAATCATCTTCTGCCTGAAATGAGGGTTTTGTCACGCACGCTTTGCTCTGATCATGCCGCCATGACACATCCCGCCCGCACTGAGCAGCCTGCTCCGGTCATTCATGCCGCACCAGCACTGCCGTCCTATATTCCGCCTTTTGGCCTGCGCACCATCATTGGCTGCCTTGGCATGTTGCTGGCGGTGCATGTCGCGGGGTTTAACGAGCATGTGACAGAAATCGGACTGGCCGATATCCGTGGAGCCATGCGTATCGGCCACGATGAAGGCACCTGGCTGATTACGCTGTACGAGGCATTCAACATCGCCGCCATGGCCTTTACGCCTTGGTTTTACATGACCTTTTCAATCTACCGTTTTTCCATTTTCATGACGGCAGTCATGGCGCTGCTGGCCATACCAGCCCCGTTCATGCCCGATGTCACATCGCTCTGTATCCTGCGGGCCATGCAGGGCATGACAGCAGGGTGCCTGCCACCCGTGCTCATGACGGTCATGCTCAAATACCTGCCCCCTGAAATCCGTGTCTTCGGCATCGGCGGTTACGCCATGAGTGCGACCTTCGGCCCCAATCTGGGCCTGCCGCTGGAAGCCTTCTGGTTTGAAAACCTTGGCTGGCACTGGCTTTACTGGGAAATCATCCCCATGGCTGCCCTTGCCATCGGCATGATGGCCTACGGCCTGCCCAAAGACCCTGTGCATCTGGAACGGTTCGAGAAGTTCAACTGGTTCGGACTAATGGTGGGGCTGCCCGCCATCATTTCCCTCGTGACCGTGCTGTATCAGGGCGACAGGCTGGACTGGTTCCGCTCTACGCTCATCACCCATCTGACATTCTGGGGGCTGGCGGCATTCGTGGTGTTTGTAATCAACGAAGCCTTTCACCCCAGCCCGTATTTTCGCATCCAGTACTGGAAGTCGCGCAATATTCAGGCATCGCTGCTTTCGCTCGTAGGCATTCTGGCCATCTGCTCGCTCATGGCCGAAATTCCCGCAACCTATCTTGAGGCCGTACGGGGCTACCGCCCGATCCAGACCGCGCCTGTCTCGCTGGTGGTAGCACTCCCGCAACTTGTCATGCTGCCACTTATCGCCGCCCTGTGTAACAGCGCACGGGTAGACTGCCGCTACGTGCTGGCTGGCGGCATGCTCTGTCTGGCCGGAGCCGCATGGCTTGGCACATGGCTAACACCGGACTGGGTGCGTGATAACTTCTACCCGATCCAGATGCTCCAGATTCTGGGCCAGCCCATGACAGTCATCCCCACACTCATGCTGGCGACACTGGCCATGGGGCCAGCGGATGGCCCCTTTATTTCAGGCATGGTCAACATGCTCAAAGGGCTGGCCAATGCCGTGGCGTTCGCGCTGTTTGCCACCCTGACGCGCCGCCGTGAGCAGTATCACTCCACCATGCTGCTCGGCCACGGCAGCGCCCATGCCACCCCGGCAGATGGTGCCAGCCCCATTGCCGGGCAGCTTGCCACAACCTCGCCCGATACCACGCATGTGGCGCACAACGCGCTACAGGTCTTTCACACCTACGTTCATGAGCAGTCGCTGGTACTGGCTCTGGCCGACATCTACCTGGGGGTGATGGTGGTGTGCCTTGGCTACGCGGGCCTCAACCTCGTGCTGCCAAAACGGGTTTATCCTCCCCGCGCACCCGCACGCCCCACGCCTGCCACCACCCCCATACCCGCTACCAGCCCCGCTCCCTGACTGTTCGGAACACCCCTCGCATGATCTACAGAAAACCCCTCCTTTATGCCGGATGCGCCGCCATGACCCTGTCCTGCCTTGCATGGCTCGGTTCACGGCTGGTGATTGGTGATGGTGTTCACCAATACACCAACGATGCCTATGTAACGGCCGATTTTACTCTCGTAGCCCCTAAAATAGCAGGCCGGATCGACCGGGTGGCAGCGCAGGACAACGAGCGCGTAAAAGCCGGTGAAGAACTGGTACATATAGAAGATGACGACTACCGCGCCGCACTGGATGTTGCGCACGGCACCGTGCTGGCAGCACAAGGGGATGTCTCCAACCTTGAAGCCAGCCTTCGTCGTCAGGATGCGCTGATCGCACAGGCACAGGCTGCCGTGCAGGCGGATGAGGCGGATCTGGTGTTCGCCCGGCAGAACCTCTCCCGTTACCGCACGCTTTCAGCCGGTGGCGCCGGCACCGTGGAACAGAAACAGTCTTCCGAGGCGCGGGAGAAAGAAGCACTGGCCGCCAAGGCGCGTGATACTGCGGCTGTCAGCGCCGCCACCTTGCAGGTAGGTGTCCTGCGTGCGCAGCTTGAACGGGCGCGCGGTGCGCTCCTACGCGCCCGTGGCGATGAAAAACAGGCCGCACTCAACCTTTCCTACTGCACCATTCCCGCCCCGGTAGATGGCGTGGTGGGCGCACGCAGTGCGCGCGTAGGCGCATATGTTCACCCCGGCACGACAGTCATGGCGATTGTGCCCACGCAGGAAGCCTACGTGCTCGGCAATTTTCAGGAAACCCAGCTTACACAGGTGCAGACCGGCCAGAGCGCCACACTCTGGGTTGATACCTTTCCGGGCCACCCGCTCAAGGCGCATGTGGATTCGATCGCTCCGGCCACGGATGTCGCCTTTGCCCCCATCCAGCCTGACAACGCCACCGGCAACTTTACCAAGGTGGTGCAGCGTGTGCCGGTCAAGCTGACATTCGACCCCGGCCAGCCAGACGCGGCGAAAGTACGCGTGGGCATGTCGGTTGAGGTCAAGATCGACACGGCCTCTCACCCGCAAGGCCCCCATGCCGGAGATGTGCGCTATGTCTGGCAGTAAACCCACACAACGCCGGGCCTGCCCGCTACGGCTGCAACGCGCGGTGCTGCCTGTCGTGCTGGCGTTTTCGGCCTGTACCGTAGGCCCGGACTATCACACCCCTGAGGTCAAGGCTCCAGCCACATGGCGGCAGACGCTCCCCCCTGAAAGCAGCCAGATCACAAGCGCCACAACCGATGCACAGTGGTGGACGATTTTCCACGACCCGCTGCTGACCCGGCTGGAAGAAACCGTTGCACGCGAAAATCTGGACTTAAAAGCCGCCTCCATGCGGTTGATGCAGAGCACCGCCGAACGCCGGATCGCCAGTGCGGCGCAAATGCCCCATATCGAGGGCAATGCGTCCTATGCCCGCGAGCGCGCCAGCACCAACGGTATCCTTGGCCTGCTTGGCACGATGGAGCGCCAGCAGGCAGGCCAGATCGCCAGCGGTACGCAGGGTTTCGGCCCCGCGGCCATGCCGGGCAGTGTGGGCAATCCGTCTTTCGACCTGCCGCAATACGGCATGAACGCCTCGTGGGAAGTGGATCTATGGGGGCATGTGCGCCGTCAGGTAGAGGCCGCCACAGCCGCCATGCACGCCACTGAAGACATGCAACGCGATGTGCTGGTATCCCTCATGGCGGAAACCGCGCAGGACTATATTGCCCTGCGTGGCGTGCAGGCGCATAGCGCCATCCTGCGCAGCAATATCGCCGTTGCCCGCCACAGTGTGGAACTGACACGCCTGCGCTTTCAGCAAGGGGCCGCAACCCGGCTTGATGTGGCCGAAGCCACAGGACAGCTCCACAGCTTTGAATCCCGGCTGGCCCCCCTTGAAAGCCAGCAGGTACACCTCCTCAATGCGCTCAGCTTTCTGGTCGCCCGCGAGCCGGGGGCTCTGGATGCGGAACTGGGCAGGCCGCAGGCCATTCCCGTTACCCCACCCGCCGTGCCGGTGGGCCTGCCCTCGCAACTGGCCGAACGCCGCCCGGATATTCGTATGGCGGCTGAACGCCTGCACATGGCCACGGCCAGTATCGGGGTTGCCGTAGCGGATTTTTTTCCACGCATAACCCTTTCGGGCAGTCTGGATATTCAGGCCTTGCAGTTCAGCGGCCTTGGGTCATGGGCATCGCGCCAGTACGGTTTTGGCCCCACCGCCACCCTGCCGATTTTTGAAGGCGGACGGCTGACAGGCCAGCTTCACCTGCGCAAAGCCCAGCAGCAGGAAGCTGCTCTGGCGTTCCAGCGCACAGTGCTCAAGGCATGGCAGGAAGTGGACAACGCCATGGCCGACTTTACCGCCGCCCAGAATGAGCGGGATCACCTGCATGAAGCCGTACAGGAAAACGAAACAGCCGTTAAAACCGCGCAGGCACAATATATTGCCGGGGCGTCGGACTTCCTGAATGTGCTGACCCTGCAAAATGCCCTGCTGTCATCGCAAAATGCGCTGGTGGATGCGACAACCCGCGTTGCCAGTACGCTAACACAGGTCTATCGCGCACTGGGTGGGGGCTGGGAAAACACCCCCCCTCTTGCCAGCACCGCCCGCACACCCTCCACTAACACCACGCCTGTTGGCACACCAACGGCAGGCAGGGGATAAACCGGCATGATTACACTTTTGCAGGCAGCAGAACGTTTGCAGGGCCCAGCCCTCGCCGTGCAGCATTATCCCTTGCCCGGCGAGGCGCCCGCAACCAACGCTCTGGCGACTGTTGCAAGGGTGAACCTGCCTGCTGGCCAGACCTTTACCCAGCCGCCCCCCGTGCTGGACAGGGATATTCTGACATGGATACACCGTGGCGCCGTGCGGGCCTGTGCCGCTCCCTTTCCGCCTGAAGACCTGACAGAAAACTGGCTGCATGCCATTGGCACCGAACCCAACGGCGCATCCCCCACATGGCAGGCCATGTGTGACAGCACCCTGATCCAGTTCCACATCCTGCCCGAAACACAGGAAGCCGCCCCGGAGCAAAGTGTGCGGCCAGCCTTTGCCGCACTGGAAGACGGGGGTTTTCGTATTCTGGCCTCTGGCTTTGCGGAGGATGACCCCGAAGACAACCCCGAAGCCACGCTAACCATAACCGATGGCGCCCCCCTGACCTTACGCAGCAGAAGCCGCCTGCTACACGCCGCCCTGCCTCAGGGGGAGGGCGCAGCCTACCAGACAACGCCCGAACGCGCCCTTTTCCTTCTGGTGGTGGAGGGGCAGGCACGCATTGACGGGACCACGCTCCAGCCACAGGATGCCGCCCTGATAACCGGCGAGGAAAACCTGACGGTGATAGCCAGCACGCAAAGTGTGCTCCTGCTTGTGGATACCCCCCTCACGCCCGAGAGCCTTTTATAAGGCTCCCACCTGAAAACAGCCGACAGAGCAGAGGGCAGAACAGGCCCCTTGCCCCACGACACCTGCGCCCCCCTCCCTGCCTGAGCCTTTGCCCTGTCATGGGTCATGAGCCGCTCCCTCCGGTTTCCTGCGCCACGCGCACCCGGCATGGAAAAAAGGGCAGCCTTGGTCATACCCCCATAAGCAGCCGGTTTCTGACATACTGCCACACCCGCCCACATACCGCAGAAATCGGCTCTTTAACGGGCTTTCCGACCACCGCGATGCAAACAATCACAAGAACGCACCGACACGGACGAAACACGCCTCCACACAGAAAAGTGTGCGGCTGTCCAGCCCTTCCCGGCATGCAGCGTATGAAGATACAACATATTGGCATGCAATTTTTGCATATTTCGTATACACTCCATCTCTCTGAACACAGGACCAGACAGAATAAGGATGCAACATGGCAGAAATAACGGCACTTCTGGCTGATATTGGACTTTTTGTACTACTTCCGTGGATATTCTGGCGGCTCACCCGCAAGGTGCTGCCTATTGTCGTCTTACCGATTCTGTTGGGTATTCTGCTGGCTGCCTGGCATGTACCGGTCAAACAGATCGGCATTCCTTCGGTTTATGGTACCGATATTGGCTGGGTCGCCGTTCTTGTGCTGGCTTTTACTGCCGGGCTGGAAATGTGGCAGCACCCCGGTGATGGCCCATCCGCCCATGCTCTGCCGCAACCGGGCCTGTGGCGGCTGCTGACCGGCGCACTGGTCGCTTTAGGGGGGCCATTTCTGGTTGGCTCCATTCTGGCCTACACATTCTTCCTGCACCTACCGGGCTGGGCCGCACCACAAGCCGCACCGTGGGTTTCGGCTGCGTCAATCGGCTTGTGCATTGCCGTAAGCGCCCTGCCGGTGCTGATCGGTGTGGTACGTGAACTGGACCCGGCACACAAACCTATGGGGCAGCTTGCCCTTAAACTGGCTGTGGTGGACGATGCGGCTCTGTGGATCGGGCTGGCAGCACTCCAGTTTGCCGCACGCGGATCATCCGCCCTGCATGGCTGGACAGAACTGGAATTTCTGGCCATCGGGCTGCTTGTCGCTATGGCGGCGGCAGGCAACTGGGCCTCGCGCCATTTTCTGCACCCACCTACATGGGTTATCTGGGTAACGGTGCCGGTTTATCTCGCGGCTGGTTCATGGGCCAGCATGCAGCTTGGCCTACATGAACTCATCGGCGCCTATTTCGCCGGTGCGCTGATGCCGCCAAGCTGGGTGCGCCGCCTGCCCGTGGAAGAGGTCGGCTCGTTTGCGCTGATCTGGCTTGCCCCGCTGTTTTTCGGCCATTCAGGCATGAAAATTGATGGCGATGCCCTGACATGGCCTTCTGTTCTGGCCTCGCTAGCACTGGTTGCGGTGTCTATCGTTGCCAAGATTGTCGCGGTTTTCCTCTACCCGCCCACTTCGGGGCTTAAACTCCGCCAGACCCTTGGCATAGGCGCACTACTACAATGCAAGGGGCTAATGGAAATCGTAGCCGCCACCATCCTGCACCAAAAAGGCATGCTGTCAGAGTTTGCCTTTGCCGCACTGGTCGTGCTTGCCGTTCTGTCCACCACGCTGACAGGCCCGCTGTTCAGGCTTCTGGCTCCGCCGATCCCGCGCGATCAGCCTGCCCGGCGTTAGCAACACCTGCCTGACCATGTCGGGCATAATCGGCCAACCTGCGTACGGCGGCCGTTATCCGCCGGGGTGGAATGGCCGCAAAGCCGAACAGCACCCCCTGCCGCGCCGGGGGGCCAAGATAGGTATCGGACAGGGGCCGTAGCAGAATACCGCAAGCCCTTGCCCCGGCACAAAAAGCCCGGTCATCCTGCCCATCCCGCAAGGTGCCGATCAGGTGCACACCGGCGTCAGATGGCTCCATATGCAGGATGTCGCCCATATGCCGGTTCACGGCCTCCACCAGCACGGTCTGACGTTCCCGGTATATCCGGCGCATGCGGCGGATATGGGCAGCAAACTGGCCTGAACGCATAAAGGACAGGAGTGTCACCTGCTCAAGCAATGGCGGGTGTCGATCAATCACACTTTTTGCGCTGGCAAAAGCCGCTCCATAAGCGGGTGGCGGCACAAGCACACCCAGCCGGAACGTTGGCAGAAGGGATTTGCTGAACGTCCCCAGATAGAAAACCCGCCCTGCCCGGTCCATGCTTTGCAGCGCAGGCAACGTGGCCCCTGCGTAGCGGAACTCACTGTCGTAATCATCCTCCACCACCAAAGCGCCGCAGGATTGGGCAAACGCCAGCAGTTCAACCCGGCGCGCCATGCTCATCGTCACTCCCAGAGGATACTGATGGGACGGCGTGACAAAAATCAGCCGGGGCGCTGGCTCTCTCCGCCGCCCTTCCTCCACACACAGGCCTTCGGCATCTACTGGCACCGGCACCAACCGCGCACCTGCGGCAATAAATGCACTACGGGTGCCCCCATAACCGGGCTCCTCTATCCAGACAGCCTCTCCGGGGTCCAGCAATACGCGAGCCAGCAGATCAAGCGATTGCTGCGAACCCGAAGTCATGATCACATCCCGACCTGCGGCCCGCAGGAACCGGGTTGCACGCAGGTTCTGGGCTATGGCCTCACGCAATGGCTCGTGGCCTGCTGCCGGGGCATAACCCAGCATATCCGGCTGTACCTGCCGCCAGCTACGCGCCATCAGCCTGATCCAGCTATCAAGAGGAAAAACATCAAAAGCAGGGACATCCGCCACAAAAGGTACCGGACGCGCACTCCCTCCCTCAAGCCCCATAGCGGCGAGCTGCCGCCCCCGCGCCGACAGAATGGGGCCGCCCCCCTCCCCCTTATCAGGCACCCAGTCAGGCTGAGCCGACAGCGATGGCAACACTGCCTCTTCAGGCAGGATGGACGCCACATAAACACCAGCCCCGCCGCGCGCATGGGCATAGCCTTCATCCGCCAGACGGGTATAAGCCGCCACCACCGTATTGCGTGACAACCCCAGTTCCGCCGCCAGAACCCGGCTGGCAGGCAGGCGCGTACCGGCCTCCACCCGCCCTGTCAGAATGGCTTCGCGCAGTTGCGCGTAGAGCGTGACATAAACCGGTTGCCCCCTGTCAGGCTCCAGACGAAAACTCAGCAACGAACCGGATGCGGCATATTGACGGGGCACGGCTTTTACATACGCCTCCTGTTCAGCAAAACACTATCGTGGAACAGGCCGCCACCGGTGACAAGCAACGAAAGAACCAGTGACCAATTGGCTCCTTCCATACGCGGGAATTGGCCCTAGCCCCACCGTCCTCCAGCATGCCATCCTGTCATGATTACCTATGTTTTATGCCGAGGTTTTCATGCAGATTCTTGTCTTCCAGCATCTTGATGTCGAACACCCCGGCGTTTTCCGCGATTTCTGGAAAAAAGCCGGACACGATGTCCATACCGTTCACTTCAACCGTGATGACATCATCCCCCCCTTGGAAGATTTTGATCTTCTGGTCGTACTTGGCGGGCCGATGGATGTCTGGGAAACTGAACAAAACCCTTGGCTGGTTCGAGAAATGTCAGCAATCTACCATTGGGTTCGTAATCTGGAAAAACCTTATTTTGGCATCTGTCTGGGCCACCAGCTTCTCGCACAGGCACTGGGTGGTCATGTCGGTCTGATGAAAAAGCCTGAAGTCGGGCTTGCCACTATCCATGTTACGACAGAAGGGCAGCAGGACCCTCTCTTTGCCAACGCACCTCATGAAATGGAAATTTTCCAATGGCACGGTGCCGAAGTACAAACCCTGCCTGAAGGGGCTGTGGTGCTGGCCGCCAATGCCGCCTGCCCCGTACAGGCCATGCGTGTCGGCCCCCACGCATGGGGACTGCAGTACCATGTAGAGATGACAGACACCACCGTAGCGGAATGGAGCGCCATTCCGGAATACAAGGCCAGTATGGAAAAAGCTCTGGGTGCAGAACGCGCCGCCACCCTTGAAACCACGCTGGCCCCCCTTCTGCCCGGTTTCAACGCCATGGCGCATGCTCTGAACGAAAACCTGTTCACCTGCATGACCCCGCATTCCTGAAAGACAGACCATGACCGGACAACCAGCCCTTCCACCCCCGAGTGCTCGCACCCGTGTGCGGCGTTTTCACCAGATTGCGTCTTATGACCCGCAAAGCGTCCACGCCATACTGGATGCCATGCCACTCTGCCATGTCGGATACATCCATAACGGCACGCCGATTGTCACCCCCACACTACAATGGCGCGATGGCGATCGTATTTTCTGGCATGCATCATCCGCCAGCCGCATGATCGACAGCGTTCTGGAACAGGATGTGTGTGTCACGGTTTCTTTATACGATGGTCTGGTCATGGCGCGCTCGGCTTTCAGCTACAATATCAATCACCGCTCCGTCATGATTTTCGGCCGCCCCGAAAAACTGTCAGACACCGAAAAAGCCGAACAACTGCGCAACATGGTCAACAAAACCATTCCCGGCCAATGGGACAGGCTGCGCCCAGTCACCCCACAGGAACTCAAGGCCACAACCGTTCTGGGGATGTCCATTACCGAGGCCTCAGCCAAAATACGCACAGGCCCACCGCAGGATGATGAGGCCGACAGCACTTTTCCCGTATGGGCAGGGGTGATCCCCGTACGCATGCAGGTTCTGCCACCTGAGCCTGATCCGCATAACCTGCCCGGCCTTGAACCTCCTGCCGAAATCGCCTCCTTTCATATCGGCTGATCATCCTCCTGAACCGGATCGGACAGAACGCGCCATGTAAGAAAAACATGGAGCTATGTGAGAAAAAATACTGAAATTCCTTCTGTTTTTTCGCACACTGTCCACCCATTCCGAATCCATCAAGGAAACCGGCTTATCCCGGTTCAGGAGACCTACTTGTCCACCCCTCTTTCTGCCATCAGCCTGTCCGATCTGGCGCAGGGGCGCACCATGCCCTTCGTACACAAACCTTACTGGTGGGAAGCCATACCCACCGCCGCACCGGAGAGCGCGGTTTCAGGCTTTGCGGATGTTGCTGTCGTTGGCTCTGGTTTTACCGGCCTTTCTGCTGCCCTTACTCTGGCGCGCGCGGGGCGGTCTGTCACCATTCTGGAAGCTGGCACTGCCGGATATGGCGCATCTACCCGCAATGGCGGGCAGGTTGGCTCAGGCAACCAGAAATTTCGTGTCAAAACCCTCATCGACATGATGGGTGTCAAGAAAGCACAGGCCCTTCTGATGGAAGGCGTTTCCATGCTTGACCATATGGAAACCCTGATCTCAGATGAAAAAATTGCCTGTTTTTTCAAACGTTGTGGTCGTTTTCGTGGCGCAGTCCGACCTGAACATTATGATGCCATGGCGCAGGATATGCAGGATCTTGAGCGCTACGCAGGCGTGCGCTCCTTTATGGTGCCAAAAGCCGAACAGCATAAAGAAATTGCAACAGATTTCTTCCACGGCGGCTCAATCCTGCCACAGGATGCCAGCCTGCACCCCGGCCTTTACCATACCGGACTGCTCGACAGGGCGCAGGAAGCCGGGGCACGCCTTGTGTGTCAGGCTCCTGTTCTCGCCGTACAGCGCGAAACCGATGGTTTTACACTCAGCACACCACGCGGCAGCATGAAAGCGCGTCAGGTTATTATTGCAACCAATGGGTATCGCCAGTCTTTCAGCCGTTTTTGTCGCAAACGGATCGTACCTGTTACCTCAGCCCTGATCGCAACCGCCCCCATGCCGGTTGACCGCCTACAGGCCCTTATGCCGGGTGGACGCATGTACGGAAACTCTGCCCGTGTTTTCTCATATTTCCGAGCGGCACCGGATGAACCGCGCCTGATCTGGGGTGGACGCGTCGGGCGTGGAACCCCAGAAACCAGCGCAAGAGCCTATGCCCACCTTGCCCGCGACCTGCTCAAGGTTTTCCCACAGGCAGGTGATCTGTCCCTTTCCCACGCATGGTCAGGTCAGATCGGTTACACATTTGACGAATTTCCCCATCTTGGTCTGGCACCCGATGGTCTGCATTACGCCATGGGATATTGCGGAACGGGTGTTTCACGCTCCACCTGGTTTGGCCGCAAGATTGCCCTACAAGTCATGGGTAAGCGCGAAGGTTTTTCAGAATTTACCGGGCTACGCTTTCCTTCGCATCCATTCCAGAAATTTGCACCGTCTGCTGTGCCATTTTTCGAACAATGGTACCGCCTGCGCGATACGCTCAATCTCTAAATCCAGAAAAATGGAGGGCACCCCCTCCACCCCGCAAGAGAAAACCCCCGCCGGACAAACCAGCGGGGGTTTTTTACAGAGCCATGCAGGAAAATCCTTAGTGGTAAACGGCTTCTTCATCCCCGGTCATGGTGCTGAGGCGATAAGCCGTTTCACCATGGCAGGCCAGATCAAGGCCGGATTCTTCAACCTCATCACTCACACGCAGACCACCCGTCAGAGCAGCGGCTTTCATGGCGATAAAGGTGGCCACAACAGAAACCAGAATGCTGAAACCCATGATAAAGACCTGCACACCCATCTGGGAGAGCATATCGCGTCCTTCGCTATAACCCACCCCACCAAGGAAGGGTGCGGCGAAGACGGTTGTCAGCAATCCACCTACAATCGCGCCGATACCGTGAATGCCGAAAACGTCAAAGGCATCGTCGTAACCAAAGATGTTCTTCAGGTTATCAACAGCCCAGATACAGGCAGCACTTGTCAGGACACCCACCGCAATGGACCCCGCCGGGCTGACAAAACCGCACGCTGGCGTAATGCCGACCAGACCGGCAATAGCCCCGGAAATAATGCCAAAGGTGCTGGGGCGTTTACGATGCACCCATTCCATGATCATCCAGCCCAGCGCGCCACCAACGCCACCCAGCATAGTGTTGACAACCAGTTCAATGGCATGTCCGCTTACCGCGTAATCACACCCACCACAGAAGGCCAGCCAGCCCACGAACAGCATGCAGCCACCCGTATAGGTCATGGTCATGTCATGCGGCGCCATGACAACAGTGCCAAGGCCACGGCGTTTACCAATCATGATCGAGGCGACAAGCGCTGCAACACCGGCATTCATATGCACAACGTTACCACCAGCGAAGTCCTGCGCACCCCAGTCAGCAACCCAACCGCCGCCCCAGGCCATATGCGCCATGGGCACATAGTCGATCAGGAACCACACGCCCAGAAAAACCAGCACTGCGGCAAAGCGCATACGCTCGGCGAAGGAGCCGATTATGATAGGCGGAGTAATGGCTGCAAACAGCGCCATGAAGAAATAATAGAGATATTCAGGCAGAACGCCGACATTGTTATCCGGCGTGACACCGCGCAGGAAAATCTTGTCCAGTCCGCCAATAACCGACTGGAACGGCCCCTCGCTGAAGGTGAGGGTATAACCCACGGCTGTCCACAGGAAAATAATCAGACAGGCACCGGCAAAAACCTGTGTCAGAATAGACAGAACATTTTTGCTGCGTGACATACCGCCATAAAACAGGGCGAGACCCGGCAACATCATGAGCATAACAAACAGCGCGCAGGTTGCGACATACGCCGTGTCTGGCAGGCCATAAGCGGGTTTTGCCGCTGCATCTTCGGCCATGGCCGATATGGGTGCCGCCAGCGAAGCCAGCGTCACGGCCGTTGGTAGTAGCTTTTTACACAATCTTAACATACAGATCCCCCCCTTTATTGGTCTCATTCAGTTGTCAGATGTACGCGACTACCAAATCCGGTGGATAACAGGCCTACACGCCCCGGAATGAAAAAATCTTTCCATAACGCGGCGTGTTTTCAAGGAAACTGTTACCGGACCGGTCTCTTGCTCCTTTTCCTGATATCCTATCGGCCCACATGCCAGGACAGGAACATTTTTTTATTTTAGTTTCGTAACATTATACGGCGACGAACTCTCTTTCCAGAGTTATTTTCACTCATAGGTGAACTAAACCTTATGATAGGTATAAATTCACCTTATTATGGAAAAAACCTTAACAATCCATAGTCATCTGCCGTTCCCATTCAGACAGATTACCGCAATGTGCGTTCCAGTCAGCGGTTTTGATCTTGAGATAGGGGTCTACAAAACCATCGCCCATCATGCCACGCAGCACGGTTGATTCGTCCAGAGCGCGCAGGGCATCCAGCAGGTTCAGCGGCAGACGCATGGCGTTCTTTACCTTGTAGCCTTCAAGATACATGTTGATATCCAGCGGCTCCCCCGGATCACGCCCCTGCTCCATCCCGTCCAGACCTGCGGCCAGAAGAGCTGCCTGCAACAGGTAGGGATTGGCCGCGCCATCGGGCAGGCGCATTTCAAACCGGCCACCGCCCGGCACGCGAATCATATGGGTGCGGTTATCCCCCGCATAAGTCACGGTATTGGGCGACCATGTAGCGCCCGAAACCGTGCGCGGCGCGTTAATGCGCTTGTAGGAGTTAACCGTGGGGTTGAGAATGGCGCACAGCGCCTTGGCGTTATGGATCAACCCGCCAACAAAGTTATATCCTTTGGCAGACAGTTCCATTTTATCCGCAGGATCGTGGCAGACATTCGTATCGCCCTGCCACAGCGAGATATGGGCATGGCAGCCGCTGCCCGTCAGGTGCATAAAGGGCTTGGGCATGAAGGTTGCCCGCAGGCCGTGTTTTTCGGCAATGGCGCGTGCCATAAACTTGAAAAAGACATGCCGATCTGCTGTCACCAGCGCATCGGCATATTTCCAGTTCATTTCAAACTGCCCGTTCGCGTCCTCATGGTCGTTCTGATACGGCTCCCAGCCCAGAGACTGCATGGCATCGCACAGTTCGGCAATCACGTCATAACGGCGCATCAGGGCTGATGCATCGTAGCAGGGTTTGACGCTGGAATCATGCTCGTCGCCAACCTGAGCCCCGTCAGGTGTCACCAGAAAAAACTCGGCCTCAACACCCGTCTTGACCGTAATACCCTGATCGGCCGCACGCTTGATCAAACGCTTGAGGGTATTGCGCGGGCCTTGTGTCACGTATTCGCCGTGCATCTTCAGGTCTGCGGGCAACCAGCCGACTTCTGGCTTCCATGGAAGCTGCACAAGCCCTGTGGGATCGGGAATAGCCAGCAGGTCGGGGTCTGCGGGGGACATGTCGAACGCAGCGGCAAAACCGGCAAAACCGGCACCATTTTTCTGCATATCGGTAATGGCAGAGGCTGGCACGAGCTTGGCGCGCTGTGCGCCGGAAAGATCAATAAACGAGATCAGGAAATAGCGAATGCCCTTTTCACGGGCTACAGTTTCCAAATCGTAACATTTTTGCTGGACGTTATCCATTGATGCGCTTCCATTCCTTAACACTGCTTCCCCCGGCTGCTGGCACGGGGGAAGTCCTGTCTTGATCAAACGCCTTTCAGAAACCGGCCTTGCCCGGGTACCAGTCGGTTCCCGCCAGTGGCAGCCGCGTCATGGCGGCGGCCTCTATGGTCAGGGCCACCAGATCCTCGGGTTCGAGATTATGCAGATGGCTCTTGCCACAAGCCCGTGCGATGGTCTGGGCTTCCATGGTCAGCACCGACAGGTAGTTGGCCAGACGGCGCCCCCCCAGAATGGGATCAAGCCGTGCGGACAGCGTGGGGTCCTGCGTGGTAATGCCCGCAGGATCGCGTCCGTCCTGCCAATCATCATACGCGCCGGGTACGGTGCCGAGCTTTGCATATTCCTCCGCCAGATCAGGGCTCTGGTCCCCCAGCGCCACCAGAGCCGCCGTGCCAATGGCCACAGCATCGGCCCCAAGCGCCAGCGCCTTGGCCACATCAGCCCCCGTGCGGATACCGCCTGAGACAATCAACTGCACCTTGCGATGCAGGCCAAGATCCTGCAATGCCTGCACCGCCGGGCGAATGGCTGCCAGAATGGGCAGGCCAACATGCTCGATAAACACTTCCTGCGTGGCCGCCGTGCCGCCCTGCATGCCATCCAGTACCACAACATCGGCACCCGACTTTACCGCAAGCGAGACATCGTAATACGGCCGACTGGCGCCAACCTTTACATAGATCGGCTTTTCCCAGTTGGTGATTTCGCGCAGTTCCTCGATTTTGATTTCAAGGTCATCCGGCCCCGTCCAGTCAGGGTGACGGCAGGCTGAACGCTGGTCGATCCCTTCTGGCAGGTCACGCATCTGCGCGACGCGCGGAGAGATTTTCTGCCCCAGCAGCATACCGCCACCACCGGGCTTGGCCCCCTGCCCAACCACGATTTCAATCGCATCGGCCTTGCGCAAGTCATCAGGATTCATCCCATAACGGGACGGCAGGTACTGATAAATCAGCGTTGAGGAATGGCCGCGCTCCTCCGGCGTCATACCACCATCGCCCGTGGTGGTGGACGTGCCCACGGCACTCGCACCACGGCCCAGCGCTTCCTTGGCCTGCGCAGACAGCGCACCAAAGGACATACCCGCAATCGTAACCGGGGTTTTCAGATGGATAGGCTTTTTGGCAAAACGTGTTCCCAGAACAACATCTGTTCCACACCGCTCACGATAGCCTTCCAAGGGATAGCGGGACATGGAGGCGCCAAGGAACAGAAGATCATCAAAATGCGGCAGCTTACGCTTGGTGCCACCGCCACGAATATCGTAAATGCCGGTCGCGGCCGCACGCTGGATCTGCGAAACGGTAAACGGATCAAACGTGGCGGAAAACCGGGGCGTTGTCTTGGTGTAATCGTGATGTTTTTCAGTCATGACAGCCTCAGTATGCCGATGCGTTATCGACGTTGAAGTGATAGAGCGTGCGGGCTGAACCATAGAGCCGGAAATCTTCAGCCTTGCAGTCCGTTACACCGGCTTTTTCAAGCAGGGAGGTGACAATGGCACGGTCTTCGGGCGTCATGTCTTTTTCTTCGCAATCCGCCCCAAGGCCACGCACCTTTCCACGAACGAAAATACGTGTTTCGTAAAGGGAGTCTCCCAAGGCTTCACCCGCATCGCCACACACAACCAGATTGCCGCTCTGCGCCATGAAGGCACTCATGTGACCAATGGAGCCACGCACGACAATATCCACACCTTTCATGGAAATACCGCAGCGCGCACCTGCATCGCCCTCAATCACCAGCAGGCCACCATGCGCCGTGGCCCCTGCACTGGAGCTGGCATTGCCTTTGACATGCACACGACCGCTCATCATGTTTTCAGCAACACCTTGCCCGGCATTACCGTTAATAACGACACTGGCCTGCTGGTTCATGCCTGCCGCGTAATACCCAGCATGGCCTTCAATCGTGACCTCAATCGGCTGTGTCAGCCCCACAGCCAGTGCATGCCGGCCATTGGGGTTGGCAACCTGCCAGCTTGCACCAGCATTTTCCGTCTGCAGGCGGCTATTCAGCTCACGCAGCGTGGTCGTATTTAAATCTATCGTCTGCATTGCTTCATCCCGCCTTAGGCTGCGTGTTCCCAGTGATAGACCCGCTGCGGCTCCGGCTCGAACACCTCGGCACTGGCAATACCGGGCAGGCCCGCAAAGGAGCGATATTCCGAGGCAAAGGCCACGTAATCATCCGTTTCAGCCATAACGGCGGGTTTGCAGGCGACAGGATCGCGCAGAACAGCAAAACCATCGCGCGTTCCAACAACAAAAGTATAGAAACCATCAAGATCGTTCAAAGATGCCTTGAGGGCCTGATCCAGTTTTTCGCCCTTGGACAGACGCCATGACAGATAACCCGCCGCCACTTCGGAATCGTTTTCCGTCTCGAAACGCAGGCCTTCGCGCACAAGCTGGCGGCGCAGAGAATTATGGTTGGACAGCGAACCGTTATGCACAAGGCACTGATCCGGCCCGGTGGAGAAGGGATGCGCACCAGCGACTGTCACCGCAGATTCCGTCGCCATTCTTGTGTGGCCAATCGCGTGTGTACCGCTCATTTTTTCCAAAGCAAAATGCGCAGCCACCTGCTCGGGCAGACCCACCCCTTTGTAAAGTTCTATGCTTTCGCCGCTGGAGGCAAACGCTACGCCATCATCAAACATATCGACATAGGCACGCACGGCAGGTTCATGCTCTGCAGCGTAAATCAGGATGACATGGTCATGTCGTTTATGAACTTCGCCACTCCCGCCAATGATTTCCAGAAAACCCGCTTCAAAGGAGCCGATATTGCCATCGGACAGGCCACGCACGGTCATCTTGCGCTGACCCTTGCCCGCGCCGTTATAGACGGCAAAACCCGCACTATCGGGGCCGCGCTCGGTCATGGTTTTCAGCATCTGGGACGTAAGACGCCCCAGTTCAGGCTCAAGCGCCCGGTTTTTGAGAAACAATCCTACGATGCCGCACATCGCAAACCCCCGAAGAGCATGGAACAACTGTCACCATACAATCAGAAGCCGAAACGATATGTCAACGGTAAAGAATAAAACTTTCCCTACAGGAAATATCTGATTTTATTCGCTTTGCCGGGGATACACGATGATTGAAAGATAACTGATTGGTTTTTCAATAAATTTTTCAGGGCCATGCGGAGCCTGACTATCGAACATCAGCGTATCACCCGGCCCCATTTCGTACACTTCCTCGCCATGCCGGTAGGCCACGCGCCCCTTGAGCATGTAAAGCATTTCGATTCCGTGATGTCTGAAACTGACATAAGGCTGGGCATCATCATGCAGGGTGATCAGATACGGTTCCAGCACAAGCGGCCCGTTAAGCAGGTGCCCCAGCAGCCTGTAATGGTGCCCCGCCTTGGTGCCACGCCGCTCAATCGCAACCCCCTGCCCGGCACGCACGAAAGAACAGTCGCGCTGTTCCTCCGCCGTTGCAAAAAGCTGGCTGAGAGGGATGTTCAGGGCGCGGCACACAGCCTGCAACGTGGAAAGTGACGGAGAAATCTGGCCATTTTCGATTTTTGACAGCATACCGAGCGAAATGCCCGCAGCAGTCGCCAGATCGCTGCCGGTCAGTTCCGCCCGGCGTCGGAGCTGGCGTATCTGTGCACCAAGCGATTCTTCCAAGGTCAGTTCCCGCGCGGGGCTGGCCAGAGAGCCGGTTGCCAGCACCACACCGTGTGCTTCATCCGTGTTTTTGGGTGCTGCCGCCTTGCGGCCCGCCGTCTGGCGGCGTGTCACGGGTGCCGCCACGCCTTACCCTACCCGGAACCGCATGGAAGGCGACTGGTGCAGGGTAAATCCAAGCTGTTCATAAAAAGGCACAGCAGTATCACGGGAATCCAGGAACACATCGCCCATGCCACGCGCCACGGCCTCTTCATGGGCATGGGCCATCAGGGCGCGTCCTATGCCGCGGCCACGGCAGGCGGCATCCACCACCAGATCATCCACATGCAAAAAAGCACCACGCGCGAGCGTATGCACAGGCCGCAGGCCCATAACACCCACCAGCTTACCGGCTTCAAAAGCACCGATCAGTTCATAACCGGCAGACATCTGCCGTAGAACGGCCTGTTCGAAAGCTGCCATATCAAGCGTGCGCAGTTGCGCGATAATGGGATAGGCCGCTGTTATTTCCTGTGTGCCAAGGCGGCGCACCACAAGAGACTCTGTCATCGCCTGCTCCCCGGTTCGAAACCTGCCCGCCCGACCTGACAGGGGCTATGCTCCCCCTTCAAGCCGGATCAGGCAGGCAATGGACAATTACTGTGCCGCAACAGGTGCCGGCGCTGTAGTGGCCGCAGGTGCCGCTACCGGAGCCGGTGCAGCAACCGCCGCAGGCTGGGTTTCATTGGTGATCACGTAGGAAATGGATTCCATACGCGTCATGTCCACCACATCTCCCACCTTCAGCGTAGCCAGAAAATCCTGCATGGCCTTGGTGTGCAGAACCGCCACATGCAGCGCCCCGTCATCGGTTACGAAAGAGACGGAATGCGTCTTGAGGTCGATGGCCTGAATGGTGGCGCGCTCACGGTTGAAGGCGGCAATCACGCCACGGGGGTGCCCATGGGCAAAGCCGCGCGCCGTTGTAAGGGTGGATTCAGGCAGCGGGCTACCGGGAGGCGCCATTTCAGCCCCCAACGTTTCCACAAAGGAAATCCGCAGGTGATCACCTTCATGCAGGTGCGGCAGATCGTTCACGCCCGCGCCATATTCAATGGTGATCAGGTGGCCATTATCTTCGCGCAGGAGCACTTCACGCGCTTCACGGTCCACTGTTTCCACAATGGCGCTGGTCTGCTGGTGCTTGAGCAGAACGGAGGCCTGAGCATGAGCGGCTGAGGGCAGAACAGCCGCGCCAAAAGCGCACAGGCCAGTTGCAAACAGTGCCAGAGCCTTGAAAGAAAAACGCGGAGCATGAATGTGCATGGTCTTCAATCCTTTCCATCATCAGCCACAAACGGCGCGCCCCTGTCATGGGGCCAAAGCCCCGTTGCACATAATGGGCCGCCAGGCCGAATACGATCCGTTATTGTGACCATAACACACGCCGCGACAAAGCGTTATCCGTTAGCACCGGTCGTTTATGCCTTTGGCGCACGGATACAAAAAAGCCCGTCCGGCGAACCGAACGGGCCTGAGCCACTCCACATTCAGCACGGGAACGGCCCGGCAGCACTCAGCCGCAGCACTTCTTCTTACGGAAGAAATAGAAAGCGCTCGCGATCAGGCCAACCAGAAGCAGCCCGCGCACGCAGGGGGATTTGGGGCATTTCACCGGACATTTTGCCATGGGGAGGTATCCTTACAAACTCATGTTCAACCTGTTGGGGAACAGGGTAAAGCGAGTTTAGCCGATACTCCCCTTCCCGTCATGCCACTTGTCCGCACCAGAGCGCTTGGCAGGGCTGGCATGTCCACCAGAGGCAGAGACTGCCGCGCCCTCATGGAGTGTAGAAAAATTACCCGCCTTGCCCGAATCGCCCGATTTCACAAACAGCGGATGCTCTTTTTTCAACTGGCTTTACCATGCCGGGAAAATAGTGCTGCCCAGCCGCTCCAGTAGCGGCTTTTGACCGCCCGATCCGCATCATCATCGCCCAGAAGCTGGATAAGGTGACGCAGATCCGTCAGCAGGATACCAACCACAAAGCGGATAATCGGGTCGCTCGTACCCGTAGCTGATGGCAGGGCGGCGATCACTTCTGCGGCAATCCGGTTATCTTCCCCCGTGCGGGCCACGGCTTCGCTCTCGCAACGCTGGATGATCCACTGAAACCCCCGCAACATCCCTGCCCGTAGCGATGCCGCCGACTGCGCAGGCAGAGCCACACCGCTATCAGGCAGGCTGAGCATGGCGCGCGCCACCACCAGAGCATCCATCTGCAACTGCCGTAAACCCTGAGGCAGACGGGCCAGCATGGGGTCACGCTCTTCAAGCGGCACCCAGTGTTCGCGCCGGGCTTCTTCCAGCGCTCCATGCACCAGGCGCAGCGAGGCCGCACATTCGTCATTCATGTCCTGAATGACCGACCATTCCACATTTCCCGCGCGGGCCTTTTGCAGCATGGCCAGAATCTGGCGCACCGTCATAGCCGCATTCCGAAAAGCATCGCGCCGGGCCTGCTCATGCAGCACCACATAGGTCACGAGTGTTGAAGCACTTACCCCGATGATAATGGCGATGACCCGCTCCACCGGGCGCATATAGGGGCTGTCATCCGTAGGAAACAGGATGGCAATCATGAGCGTGACAATACCCATGCGGGCTTCAGGCTTGAACGACACCAGCACGACCAGCGGCACAAAAGCGAGCGCAAACGCCCCCCAGAGCGGCCAGTGCAGGAACATCATAAGCGTAATGGGAACAACACTGACCGTAGCGCCAATCAGCGTACCCACAAGCTGGTCACGCCCTTTGGAAATGGTATCGGTAATGCTGTTCTGGGTAACGATCACCGAGGTAATCAGCGCCCAGCCGGGTTCTTGCAGGTTGATCAGCCATGCCGCCACACCCGAAACGCCAACCGCGCTGAGCAGGCGGATAGACTGGCAAAAAGCCGACTGCACCCGCCAGCGCCCCAGAGCAGCAAGCCCCGGAATGGCCATGGGCCAGTTCCGCAGCGTCCGCCACCAGTTTGCAATGGTAACGTTCAGGGTGTGGCCTCCGCTCCCAGAGGGAGGGGAATCCACCGCACACCGTCTGCATCATGCACCAGCAGCAGCGCCGTGCGCCGGTGCTCCTTGCGGGCGGCATCCAGTCGCTGCTTGAGGGCTGCGGGGGTTGTTACTTCCGCCTGCTGCACCTCGGTAATGACATCGCCTTCCTTCAGGCCACGTTCGGCAGCCACACCATCGTCATGCACGCTGCTGACCAGAACACCTTTCTGGCTGGCGGACAGGTTATATTTCTGCCGGGCCGCCGCATCGAGTGCCGCTACCGAAAAACCGAAATCCGCAAAGCTGAGCGTTGTCGGCCCCTTGGTTTCCTGCGCGGGCTTGGCTGGCGGCTCCTCCGGTGTTTCGGGCAGGGTGCCTACAACCACCGTGGCATCATGGGTTTTGCCATGCTGCCACACACCCAGCCGGGCCTGTGTTCCAACCGGCAGTTGGGCAGACAGCCGTGGCAGGGCGCGGCCATCCACCGGCTTGCCATCGAGTGTCAGAATAACATCGCCCGTCTTCAGCCCCGCTTTAGCGGCCGGGCCGTTCTTTTCCACTCCCGCTACCAGCGCACCCCCGGCGGATGGCAGACCCAGCCCCTCCGCTATGTCCTGCGTGACAGTCTGTATCCGAACGCCCAGCCAGCCGCGCGAGACCTTGCCGTTTTTACGAAGCTGCTCCAGCACGCCACGCGCCTCGTTGGCGGGAATGGAAAAACCGATCCCGACCGACCCGCCCGAGGGAGAGTAGATGGCCGTGTTCACGCCAATGACGTTGCCTTCCATATCAAACAGCGGGCCGCCGGAATTGCCCTTGTTAATGGGCGCATCGGTCTGGATGAAATCATCATACGGCCCCTGCTCGATATTGCGCCCGCGCGAGGAGATGATGCCCGCCGTCACGGTGCCGGACAGGCCGAACGGATTGCCAATGGCCAGCACCCAGTCGCCCACGCGGCGGCGGTCGCTATCACCAAAGGACACGAACGGCAGCGGCGTATGGCTGTCCACCTTGAGCAGCGCCAGATCCGTCCGGTCATCATGGCCGATAATGCGGGCGGTCAGCACCGTATTATCCTGAAGGGTCACGGTAATGCGATCAGCCTTACGGATCACATGATTGTTAGTGACGATATACCCCTGCGGATCAATGATGAACCCCGAGCCCAGAGCCTGCATGCGCCGGGGCGGGGCGTTGGGGTCGGTCTGACGGTTCATGAAGTCATGAAAGAACTTCTCGAACGGCGACCCACGGGGGAAATCCGGCATCTGCGAGGGCTGGTCGTCGTCGTCCTCATCCTCGCCATCGCCTGCGCCGCGCACCGTCTGGGTGGTGGAAACATTGACCACAGCAGGCAGAAGACGGGCCGCCAGATCAGCAAAGCTTTCCGGCACGAGGCGCGCGGCCCCCGATACGGCAACGGGGGCCGGGGCGGGTGTAGGCGCACCCTCCGCCCGAGCACCTGCCTGCACCCAGTTGACGCCCCCCAACAGCACACCGGACAGCAGAATAGCGCGAAACGAGGGGGAAGACAGAAACATGGGCAGACACACTTTCACGTCATGGACAGACTTGGAGGCATGGTAGGCCAATCAAACGCACGCCAGCAAGACCGGCTCAGGCCGGGCGGGCGACCGGTTTACCGACCCCGCGCCGCATATCGAGCCAGAAGGCGAGGCTCAGCAGCACACCCAGCCCCACCACATTTACGCCCACCTGCAAAGACCACACATCTCCAAAGGTGCTGAACACCAGGCGGGCCAGCAGGTCGAGCACGGTACCGACCACGAATATTTCGAGCGAATGGCGGCCCACACAGGCCAGCACCTGCCCCACCACCGTCTCGCCCGACCAACGCCGCGCAACGGTGGAAGACTGCACGAGATAAAAAATGGCCAGCACATCAAGCAGACGCAAAGGCGAAAGCCACGCTTTGGCCGGGGCCACGGCATCGCCAAAAGGCCGCAGATCAGGCAGGTTCCACAGCCCCCACGGAAAAGCCTGCAACGCTGAAAAAGCCAGATAGGCCCAGCACAAACCCACCAGCCACCGCAGGCGCAGAAAGTCCTTCCCGCGCCGCTGCGTACGCTCGGAAGCCGTCAGCCCCAGTGCGAACAGGAACTGCCATGCAAAGGGGTTGAAGTACCAGCCATCGGGGTCGAGCCAGTTAGGGAAATTCACCGCCGGATCAAGGTTGACCAACGCCCATATGGCCCCCGCCAGCACGAGTGCCAGTGAATGCTGTACGCGCATCAGCAGGTAAAATAGCGGAAAACCCGCCAGCAATACGATATAAAGCGGCAGAATGTTGAGGTTACTGGGCAGGGCGTCAAAGCTCATGACCCGCCAGACCCAGCTCATGCCATGCGCCAGCTCAGGTTCCAGATAGTCAACCGAAACCGGCGTGAAATGCCGCCACAGGCGAATAATGAACACATAGGCCACAACCATGATGGTCTGCCCTATGTAAAGCTGCACGCAGCGCCGCAGCAGGCGGCCCAGCGTTACCCGCATGCCGTATTTGCCAAAGGCCCGGCCATAGGCCAGCCATGACGCATAGCCCGCCAGCAGCACGAACACCTCGGCCGCATCGGCAAAGCCGACATTACGCATGGTAAAACGATTGAGCAGGTTCTGGGGAATATGATCGACAAACATCATCAGCAGGGCCGCACCGCGCATTGCATCTATGCGGTGGTCTCGCCCCCTATGAGACAGCGCCTGCGCCGTTGTGGCCAGACTGTCACGTAAGCCGCCCCCCAGGCGCCGCCATATACCACCCTGCATGCCACCCTGCATGACAGGAGAACTCTGCGGGTTTTCCGCCTGCTGCATACCCGCTGTGCCTCTCTATCCCGTTCCCGGCGCGTTCTACACCCCAACCAACGCCGGTTCCTGTTCCTTATAACCCGAGGCTGGCGCCCATCTACCCATCCAGCCCAATCTGTGCCAGAAAAAATATGGCTTCTTTCCGCCCGCAGACGGAAAAAAACCAGACGCGCGGCCTTTCCCCTCCCCTCCCTTCAGGGCCGCGCCTTCTGCCTTGCTCCGCAAGGCGTGACCCACCAGCATCAGGATCAGACCCGTGGCGCAGAACGCTCCCTTCTCCCCCGACGATATTCTCAGCCTCCTGCGTCAGGCTCAGGACCCCGGCACGGGTCTGTCTTTGGCGGATGCCGGGCGGGTTCAGTCCTGTAGCTATGAACAGGGGCGGCTGGCCCTGACACTTGAAGTCCCGCGCAATCAGGCCGATGCGCTGGCCTCGCTCTGCCCGGCCGCCGTTGCCCGTCTTGAAACGCTCCCCGGCGTACAGTCAGCCACCATTGTCCTGACCGCCCACCGCCCCACGGGAGAAGCCCCCCCCAGCCCCACGGCACCACGCGCCGCCGCAGGCCACAGGCCGTTGGGTGGGCCGGCCCCCGCCGCCAATGCGCCGGTGCTGCCCGGTGTGCGCACCGTTATTGCCGTGGCATCGGGCAAAGGGGGCGTGGGCAAATCCACCACCGCCGTCAATCTGGCTGCCGGGCTGGCGCTGGAAGGGCTGAAAGTCGGCCTGATGGATGCCGATATTCATGGCCCCTCGCTGCATCGCATGCTGGGTACACAGGGCCGCCCCGCCGTGGTGGAAGGCCGTATTCAGCCTGTTGAGGCATGGGGAATACGCGCCATGTCTTTAGGTATGCTGGTAGATGAAAATGCCGCCATGATCTGGCGCGGCCCCATGGTTATGGGGGCGATCAATCAGCTTCTGGTGGATGTGGACTGGGGCACACTCGATGTCATGGTGGTGGATCTGCCCCCCGGCACGGGCGACGCCCAGCTCTCCCTGACCCAGAAAGTGCCGCTGGCCGGGGCGGTCATTGTCTCCACCCCACAGGATATTGCCCTGATCGACGCCCGCCGTGCCGTGACCCTGTTTGAAAAGGTCAACGTGCCGCTGCTGGGCCTGATCGAGAACATGTCGTATTTCTGCTGCCCCAATTGCGGGCACAATACCGAGCTGTTCGGCCACGGCGGGGCACACAAGGAAGCCGAAGCGCTGGGCGTGCCTTTTCTGGGCGAGGTACCGCTGCTGGCGGATATCCGCGCCAGTGGCGATAGCGGCGTGCCGGTTGTGGTGGGCGCACCCGAAAGCGAGGGAGGTAAGGCATGGCGCAAGATTGCGCACACCGTGGCGCAGGCTCTTGCAGCAAACCCGAAAGCCTGACGCCAGACAGGCCAAAAACCGGGCGCAGACACGCCCGGTATGGGCCACAACCCGCCGGGTTGGCGGGCACCACCTGCCGGATACAGACCCGGCAGGCTGAACGCTCAGCCCTTCAGGCTGGCCTGCATTTCATCCCATTCGCGGCGGCTCAGGCCCGATCCGGCCTGCTCTACCGCTTCGCCTGCCAGCATACGGCGCAGGACGGACATCATGGTGGTGGAAAATGTCACCGCGCCCCGGCGATATTCCTCAAACGCCGCGGCAGCCTGCGGCACCCATGCGTGCAGCACCTTGAGCATTTCTTCGGCATAGACACGGATTTCATACTGCGCGTGCGGGTCTATGCGCAGGGCCAGAAAGTGCATGAGGTTATGCAGGTCGGTTTTCCAATACCACTGGGTATAGGTGTTCAGCGTCAGGTTAATGCGCGCCAGTTCGCGTGCCAGCCCGTAGCCTTCCTTTTCATCCAGCATACGTTCGTAATCGCCAAACGCCCGCAGGGCATCGCCGCGCAGGATGTCCAGCACCTCGGCCGCGGCCTGCGGGCCAAGCGTCTCGCCCCGCCCCTGCCGGTTAACCGCACTCTGCGCCGCCATGTTTTCAGGCGCGGGCAGATAGAACTCGTTGTCCAGAATGGAGTAGCGGGCGGAATATTCGTTCACGCTCGCCATGCGGTGGCGAATCCACTGACGGGCCACGAAAATCGGTAGTTTGACGTGGAACTTGATCTCGCACATCTCGAACGGTGAGGAATGGCGATGCCGCATGAGATAGCGGATCAGAGCCGCATCTTCCGTAACCTTGCGCGTACCACGCCCGTAGGAAACACGGGCGGCCTGCACGATGGCGCCATCATCGCCCATATAGTCGATCACGCGCAGGAAGCCATGATCCAGCACTTCCAGCGGCTTGTACAGCATGGCCTCGAGCGCAGGCACGCTCGGCCGCAGCGTGGAGGAGACTTCCTGCCCGTGGGCTGCGATCTCGGCGCGTTGTTCTTCGGTCAGGGGCATGCGCGGGGGCCTTTTACCATTGCCATGTAGGATATGCGGGGCGGTTGTACAGGTTAGGCCCCGCAGATGCAAAGACCTTAAGCACAACCCTTGCGCCTGCGCCGCGTGCCGCCTATGTTGGGGGTGCCGGGAGTTTTCTCGCGGCTATGGCAATAAACGGGGTGTGGCATAGGCGTAGTGGACCCGGGGGCGGTACCCGGCGTCTCCACCAAAAATCCGGGCTGGGTCACCAGCCGGGATCACTGGGGACGAAACAGGCTCGACACGCGCAGTAAAGACATCTTTTTTGCCCGGTATTGTACCACCGTTATCGGGCTAATTTTACAAGTGCCAATGATAACACTGAGGTGCTCGCTGTCGCTGCATAAGCGATAAGCGCGGTTCGGGAGGGCACCGGGCAACAGAAGCCCTCCCACCTCACACACGACTCTACCAAAAACCACCATGCTGACCGCCCGGATGCGCCACCATGACACACACAGTTGGGTGTGACAGGTTGCACTGGCGCGGCTTTTCGCGCATGGCTGGCACAACACCATCACCCGGCGGCAAGGAGAGCAGGCATGGCCGATGATCACGACAACTCCGGCGAGAATGCCGCCTTCCCCCCCTCAAACCTGCTGCCTTACGAACGCTGGCTGAACCTCGCTTACAGAAGCGTGCTGGTGAATGCGCTCGAACATGTGAGCCGCGAAGGGCTTGCGGGCGAGCACCATTTCTATCTGACTTTCCGTACGGACTTTCCGGGCGTGGAAATTCCCGCCCGCCTGCGCGCCCAGTATCCGCACGAAATGACCATCGTACTGCAACACCAGTTCTGGGACCTCAAGGTCGATCACGAAACCAACATCGTATCGGTCGGGCTGTCTTTTGGGGGTGTCGGCACGACACTGGTCATTCCCGTGTGGGCCTTTACCGGCTTCGCGGACCCGTCCATCCGCTTCAGCCTGCAGTTCGCGGCTGAAGATCTGGAGGACGAGGCCCCCACCGAAGCTCTGGAAGAGGACACGCCCGAAGAGTCCGGGACGGAAACACAGGGTGATGCAACCTCGCAGGTTGTCAGCCTTGACGCATTCCGCAGGAAAGGCCCATCACCGGCCTGACCCTGGTGCCTGACAGTCAGGGGCCAGGGCTGGGCCAACGGAGAACAAGAAAACAATCATGACCACTCAGCCCCCCCGCCCCCCCCTGCCAGACTTCGCGTACACCCCCATTTTCCCGCTTGGGAAAGACACAACCCAGTACCGCAAGCTTGATATTGCCGGGGTCAGCACCTCGCAATGCGGTGGTAAAACGGTTGTGCATGTCACCCCCGAAGCCCTGAGCGAACTGACAGCGCAGGCCTTCCACGAGGTGGCGCATTTCCTGCGCGCCTCGCATCTTGAAAAACTGGCCGCCATCCTCAAAGACCCCGAAGCCTCGGATAATGACCGCTTCGTCGCACTGGATCTGCTGCAAAACGCCTGTATCGCGGCGGGGGGTATCCTGCCCATGTGTCAGGATACCGGCACGGCCATAGTCTTTGGCAAAAAAGGCCAGCGACTATGGGTTGAAGGCAACGAGGAAATCGCGTTCTCGCGCGGGGTGTATGAAACCTACACCCGCACCAGCCTGCGCTATTCGCAGATGGCGCCGCTGAGCATGTTCGAAGAAAAAAACACCGGCACCAACCTGCCCGTGCAGTGCGATATCTTCGCCTCTCCCGCCGGTGAGCATGACGAGAGCTTCGAGCTGATGTTCGTGGCCAAAGGCGGCGGCTCGGCCAACAAAACCTTCCTGTTCCAAGAAACCCGCGCCCTGCTGGGGTCAGAAGCGCAGTTGCTCTCATGGCTGGATACCAAAATCCGCACGCTGGGTACCTCTGCCTGCCCGCCCTACCATCTGGCCATTGTCATTGGCGGCATGTCTGCCGAGCAGACGCTCAAGACCGTCAAGCTCGCCTCAACCCACTGGTATGACAGCCTGCCCACTTCCGGCAGCCCCACCGGCCATGCTTTCCGTGATGTGGACATGGAACGTAAGGTGCTGGAACTGACCCGCAAGCTGGGCATTGGCGCACAGTTTGGCGGCAAATATTTCTGTCACGACGTACGCATCGTACGCCTGCCACGCCACGGCGCCTCGCTGCCGGTCGGCATGGGTGTATCGTGCTCGGCTGACCGTCAGGTGAAAGCCCGCATTACGGCGGAAGGCTTTTTTCTTGAGCAGCTTGAACATGACCCCGCGCGCTTCCTGCCTGAAACCACGGACGAACATCTGGAAGGCGAGGCTATCAGGATCGACCTCAACCGCCCGATGGATGAAATCCGCCGTGAGCTGTCACAATACCCGGTCAAAACCCGGCTGGCGCTGAGCGGCACCGTGGTGGTGGCACGTGACATCGCCCACGCCAAATTCCGTGAACGGCTGCAAAAGGGCGAGGGTCTGCCCCAGTACCTCAAAGACCACCCGGTTTACTACGCAGGCCCGGCCAAAACGCCCGAAGGCATGCCCACCGGCTCCTTTGGCCCCACCACGGCAGGCCGTATGGATTCCTACGTGGATGAACTTCAGGCCAATGGTGGCTCTTATGTCATGCTGGCCAAGGGCAACCGCTCCAAGGCCGTGCGTGATGCCTGCCAGAAATATGGCGGCTTCTACCTTGGCTCCGTGGGCGGCCCGGCGGCCCGTCTGGCCAAGGACTGCATCCGCAAGGTGGAAGTGCTGGAATACCCCGAACTGGGTATGGAAGCCGTGTGGAAAATCGAAGTGGAAGATTTCCCGGCCTTTATTGTTATTGATGACAAAGGCAACGACTTCTACGCTGAGTTGTAACCCCTGCCCTGCCCCCCGCACCCCCTGCGGGCGGGCAGCCCCAGCAAAAGGAGTGGTGCGGCCACATGCGTTTCACTGTTGATCGTCTTGACCATGTTGTCCTGACAGTCCGCGACCTTGAAATCTCCGCCTCATGGTACCAGCGCGTGCTGGGCATGGACCGGGAAGAATATGGACGCAATAACCGCACGGCCCTGCGTTTCGGGGGGCAGAAACTCAACCTGCGCCCCTATGACGCGCAGGGCTGGGATACGGCAACCCACGCCCTGCCCGGTGGCAACGACCTGTGTTTCATTACCGCCATCACCAGTGCGGATGTAATCGAACACCTCAAAATCTGTGGGGTTACGGTGGTGGAAGGCCCGGTGGCACGACTTGGCGCCATTGGCCCGATTACCTCGGTTTACTGCCACGACCCGGATGAAAACCTGATCGAGATTGCCTCGTATCAGGGCTGACCACAGGCCCGATTAATTGGCATAACCCGGCCCGGATACGCCAGAGCGGCGGCATCCGGGCCGGGTTTGTTTATCAGGCGTGGTTACCTGCTGTGGGGGCAGACAGGCGGGCATGCTGGCCTGTCACGGGGGTTTTTCCGCCATCATGCGCGGCATTACCCAGCCACCCTCCGGTAAATCCGGCACGCAGCAGCCCCTGACGGATCACGGGGTTGCGTTTCATGGTGTTCCACACCAGCCCGCTCCGCCAGTTTTCGATCATCAGCAGGATCGGGCCCTGATCAATGCCCAGATAGGTATTGTCAGCCCAGAAGTTTTTCTGCCCGTCATCGTGGTAACTGGGGTTGAACGCATCCACAAAGCCATACTGGCCGTAGATTCGCATCCCGTATTTGTCTTTCATGGCCCGCAGCGCCCGGATAGCAATTTCAGGGGCGAACGCCACCGAACCACCCGCTGCCGTAGGGGCCAGCGTGCCATCGTCCAGCGTATAATCACGCCCCACACCACGGGCGGAATAGGCCATGAAGTGCCGTTCCTGTCCGCCTTCATGGCGCACGGTATCCGCCGGACCATCGCTGGCTGTCAGACCCCAGATGTCGCTACCGTAATCCTGCCAGCGACCGGGATTATGCTGCGCGTAGGAGCGCTGGGCATAGACCGCACGCCGACTATTTTCGAAATAATCCAGCCCCTTTTCACGGTTCCACTCATCCCGGATACCCCGGAAATCAATCCACGCATGTGTGTACTGGTGGCCGAAAAGAGGGGCGAAGTTCAGGAAGGTCTGCCCATAGGATTCGCCCCAGCGCTTATCGTTGGTGGCGAGCCATGCCTGCCATGAAACCGGCTCCAGTGCCGAGTGGCTGGCACCCAGCCCCAGCACATACAGCATCATGCCTTCGCTATAGCCTTCCCAGTAATTGGACAAAAAGCCATGCTCGGGCGACCAGCCCATGCTGAGCCGGTTATCCGGCCGGAGCATCCAGCGCCAGTCCACACGGTTGAACAGGGTATCCGCCAGATCACGGATTTCGCGCTCGGATACCGTGTCCTGCGTATAGAAACTACGCGCAAACAGCACGCCCTGCATCAGCAGCGCCGTATCGATACTGGATAGTTCGGTATCAGTATTGAAACGCAGGCCCGTGCGATGATCGAGAAAGTGATAGAAAAAACCATGATACCCACCCGCCTGCATGGGGGTGGCATTCTGCGGCAGACGCAGCATGGTGCGCAGCACACGCAGGGTGCGCTCCACCGCCTGCGGCCGCGTAACGTAGCCGCGCGTTACCCCGATACCATAGGCAGTCAGCCCGAATCCGACCGAAGCAACACTGGATTGCGTCTGATCGGACGGATAGCGGTCGGGTACAAGCCCGGTCACCGGGTCAGCCGCATCCCAGAACCAGCGGAAGGTGCGGTATTCCAGATCCTTCATCAGGGTGACATCAGTGGCACTGATACCCCGATGGCTCTCACGGTCATGCCCCATGCCTCCGGGGGGCAGCGGGTGGGGTTCGGCCGCCTGTGTGGCGGTATGTGCCACGCTCTGCTCGGCAGGCTGACCCACAGCGGAAGCCGCCGGAACAGTCGTGGCCGCAGAGACGGCAGGCAGTGCGGCTACAGCCGGAACCACGGGGGATGCCGCCGGTGTATCCTGCGCTGTGGCCGCCCAGACAGGCGAGGCATTGCCAGCGCCAAAGGCCGCAGCCCCCAGCCCTGATACCGTCAGAACCATGTTCAGGAACGTTCGCGCCCCACTCCGGCCCCGCCCACGCGGGAAACACCTGTCCAGTTTCATACCCTGCCCGTATCTCTGTTATGATGCGGTGCCGCGCGCGCAGCGTCACCGCAAGTACGCCCGAAGGCGGCACTCACTTACACTATTACCATCCGCATTATTTTTTTCTTTTTGTTATATCCGCACATCAAACCCCACATCCATTAATATCTCTTTCAAGAAACATTATGGTGCGAGGCTTTCATTCGTGCAGACCGGGGGCTTCGCGGCCAGTGCGGGCCACATATTCGGTATAACCACCGTCATAACGATGCAGGCCTTCCGGTGTTAATTCCAGCACGCGATTGGACAGAGCCGCCAGAAAATGCCGGTCATGGGACACAAACAGCATCGTGCCATCATAGTCAGCCAGAGCGGCAATCAACATTTCCTTGGTGGCGATGTCCAGATGGTTGGTCGGTTCGTCCAGCACCAGAAAGTTCGGTGGATCATACAGCATGACCGCCAGCACCAGCCGGGCCTTTTCGCCCCCTGACAGCACGCGGCACAGCTTGTCCACATCATCGCCCGAAAAGCCAAAGCTGCCAGCCAGTGTCCGCAAGGCCCCCTGTGCCGCCAGCGGGAAAGCATCGTTCAGGGTTTCCAGCACGGTGCGCTCACCATCGAGCAGATCCATGGCGTGCTGGGCGAAATACCCCATCTTGACGCTGCCACCCAGCGTGACCGTGCCTGCATCCGGCTCTGTGGTGCCTGTCACGAGCTTGAGCAGGGTCGATTTACCCGCCCCGTTCACACCCAGTACGCAGCAACGCTCCTGGCGGCGGATCAGCAGATCCAGCCCCTGATAAATCACCCGGCTACCATACGCCTTGTCCACGCCACGCAGGTTGGCCACCGCATCGCCCGAACGCGGTGCGGGCGGGAAGCTGAAGCTTAAGGCCTGCCGGCGCTTGGGCGGCTCCACCCGGTCAATCTTGTCCAGTTTCTTGACGCGGCTCTGCACCTGTGCGGCATGAGACGCCCGTGCCTTGAAACGCTCGATAAAGGCCACTTCCTTGGCCAGCATGGCCTGTTGGCGGTCAAACTGGGCCTGCTGCTGCTTTTCGTTCAGGGCGCGCTGCTGTTCATAAAACTCGTAATCGCCTGAATAGCTTGACAGCACACCCCCATCAATTTCGATCACCTTGTTGATGATCCGGTTCATAAAGGCGCGGTCATGCGATGTCATGAGCAAGGCGCCATCGTACCCGGCCAGAAACTGCTCAAGCCAGATCAGGCTTTCCAGATCAAGATGGTTGCTCGGTTCGTCCAGCAGCATCACATCAGGCTTCATCAGCAGGATACGGGCCAGCGCCACGCGCATTTTCCACCCACCGGACAGGCGCCCCACATCGCCGTCCATCATTTCCTGACTGAACCCCAGCCCGTGCAGAACTTCGCGCGCGCGCCCATCCAGCGCGTAGCCACCCAGTTCTTCAAAACGGGCCTGCACTTCGCCAAAACGTTCCAGAATGGCGTCAAGCTCGTCAAAACGCTCCGGGTCAGCCATGGCGGCTTCCAGCTCCGCCAGTTCAGCCCCGACTTCAGCCACCGGGCCTGCGCCGTCCATGACCTCGGCCACAGCACTGCGGCCCGCCATTTCACCCACATCCTGATTAAAGAAACCGACCGTAACCCCACGATCCGTCAGGACATGGCCTTCATCCGGTTCTTCCTGACCAGTAATCAGCCGAAACAGCGTGGTCTTACCTGCGCCGTTCGGCCCCACCAGACCGATTTTCTCGCCTTTCTGAAGCGCCGCCGAGGCCTCGATAAAAATAACACGATGGCCATTATGCTTGCTGATGGAATCAAGACGGATCATGGAGCCTCAGGAACTGGAGGGTAAGGGGCGAAAGCCGGAGCCGCCCTTATCGCGTAACCCCCGCGCTGCGTAAACAGCGCAGGGGATTTGCATACTCCTGTAAGGCCCGCCCTGCCTTCAGGCGGAATAACGCGCGATGGCCAGATCATCCGCCGCGATATCGGGGGTCCGGCCCGAAAGCACATCCGCCAGCACCCGCCCCGAGCCACAGGCCATAGTCCAGCCCAGCGTGCCATGCCCGGTGTTAAGATACAGGTTATCCAGCGCCGTACGGCCAATCACCGGCGTGCCATCGGGTGTCATGGGGCGCAGCCCCGTCCAGAACTGCGCCTCAGAGGGGTTGCAGCTCCCCGCGAACAGGTCGGACACCGAATGTTCCAATGTCGCACGCCGTGGCGCGCGCAGGCGCAGGTTAAAGCCCGCAAGCTCCGCCGTACCCCCCACCCGCACCCGGTCACCCAGACGGGTGATCCCGATCTTGAAGGTTTCATCCATGACGGTAGAAACCGGCGCACGGCTTTCATCCGTAATGGGCGCGGTGAGCGAATACCCCTTGACCGGATAAACCGGCAGCGTAATGCCCAGCGGCCGCAGCAGAGCAGGAGAATAACTCCCCAGCGCCAGCACATAGGTATCGGCTGTCAGCACGCCCTGCGCTGTTTCCACCCCGGTAATACGCCCCCCCTCGGAGCGCAGCCGCCTGATGTCCGTATTGTAGCGGAATGTCACGCCTTTAGCCTGCGCCATTTCCTCCAGACGCTGGCTGAACTTGAAGGCATCGCCCGTCTCGTCACCCGGCAGGCGCAGACCGCCCACAATCTTGTGGCTGGACTGGGCCAGACCCGGCTCGGCCCGCACGCACCCTGCGGTATCCAGCACCTCGTACGGCACGTTATACTGGTTGAGCACCGCCAGATCGCCCGCGATACCGTCAAGCTGTTTTTGGGTGCGGAATACCTGTAGCGTGCCCTGCTGGCGGTCATCATAGGTAATGCCTGTCTGCGCACGCAAGTCGAGCATGACATCGCGGCTGTATTCCGCCAGCCGCACCATGCGGCCCTTGTTGCGGTCATAGGCGGCAGACGTGCAGTTTTCCAGCGTTGCGGCCAACCAGCGCCACAGATACGGGTCGGGCAAAGGCCAGAATACGAAGGGGCGATACTTCATAAGCAGCCAGCGCACGCATTTGAGCGGCACACCCGGCCCGGCCCATGGCGCGGAATAACCGGGCGAGACCTGCCCCGCATTGGCAAAGCTGGTTTCAAGCCCTGCCCCCGGCTGGCGGTCCACCACCGTCACCTCATGCCCGGCCTGCGCCAGATACCAGGCGGAGGTAACCCCCACCACACCACTGCCCAGAACAAGAACCTTCATGCGCGCGCTCCTTCTCCTGCCTGCGAACACGCCGTGGCCTGCCCGCCACCGGTATAAACCCGGTGATAACGGCGCCCGAGCGATGTCAGGATTTCATAACCAATGGTTTCCTGCGCCTCTGCCAGCGCATCCACTCCGTAAGTCGGGTTCAGCAGATCCACCATGCTGTCCGCCTCAAGCTGGCCTTCGGGCACATCCGTAATGTCCACGGTCATGGAATCCATGGAAATCCGGCCCAGAACGGGCAGACATATGCCTTTGAACCACGCACATTGCCGCCCGGCCCCGTGGCGGGCCTGCCCATCCGCATAGCCTGCGGCAATCGTAGCCACGCGCCGGGGCGCACTGGCCTGCCATGTCAGGCCGTAGCCTACGCGGTCTCCGGGGCTGAGTGTGCGCATTTGCAAAATATGAGCGCGCAAGCCCACCACAGCCTGTAACGGGTTGGGGCTTTCACGGTTGGGGGCCACGCCATACAGCGCCGCCCCCGGCCGCACGAGGTCAAAATGGTATTCCGGCCCCAAAAAAACACCCGATGAAGCCGCAAGGCTCAGCGGTGCGGGCGGCAGCAGGGCCGCCAGCCGACGCAGGCACGCGGCCTGCATGGCATTGGCCGGATCTGCCGGGGTATCCGCACAGGCCAGATGGCTCATGATCAGCTCGACATGCAGCCCCTCCAGCAGAGCTGGTGTGCTGGCCAGTTCAATCACATCGGCCTCGGACAGACCAAAACGCGACATGCCGGTATCCAGCTGGAGCACTACCCCCACGCCTCGCCCGGCGGCACGGGCCGCCTGCCGCACCCAGCCTATCTGCTCAAGGCTGTTCAGTACGGGCCTCAGCCCCGCCGCCAGACAGGCCGTAACCGCATCAGGCCGGGGGCCATGCAGCACCGTAATGCCCGCACCGGCGCTGACATGCGCGCGCAGGGCCAGCCCTTCATCCACATGGGCGACAAAAAACTGCCGTGCCCCGGCCTGCTCCAGCACCGGCGCCACCTGCGCCACCCCAAGCCCGTAAGCATCCGCCTTGACCACGGCAGCACATACGGCCCCGCCAGCCAGTGCGGCTACACGCCGGTAATTGGCGGCAAGGGCCGCAAGATCAATACTCAGCACGGCCCCCGCGCGTGATGCGGGCCAGCCAGCACAGGAAGGGGGGAAGGCGGTTGTCACGAGTTCCATCCGTCTTTTATTGCCATACCGGAAAGTGTAATCCACTGCACATGGTATATCTCGTCAAATTGTTGCATAATGTGCCGTAATTGCTTTATTTTAGAATTATCATGCACAAATTTGGCAAAAAAGACAGATCATGCCAGACCCTATTACCGATGCCATTCTGCGCCATCTCCGCCATGACGGCCGCCTGAGCAACGCCGAACTGGCCGAGCGTATCGGGCTTTCTCCCTCCTCCTGCCTACGGCGTGTCCGCAGACTGGAAGAAGAAGGAATTATCCGGGGTTATCAGGCCATTATCGCGCGCCGCAACGCGCCGCCTCTGGCCACGGTCATTGTGCACATCACCCTCGAACGCCAGACAGAAGAATGCCTGCGCCGGTTTGAAAGCCGTATCCGCGAATGCCCGGATGTGCGCGAATGCTACCTGATGACAGGCGATGCCGATTACCTGTTGCGCGTGGAAGCGCGCGACATGCAGGACTATGAGCGCATTCACAAGGAAGAACTCTCCCGCATGCCCGGCGTTGTGCGCATACAGAGCAACTTTGCCATACGGCCCGTGGTACAGCAGGACAGGCGCCTGCCCGAGCACTGAAGTGCTCATCAAATCAACGGGTGTCCGTTCCAGACAATGAATATGTCCCATTCCAGATGGCAAGCCGCGTGCAAAACCTGATACGCGTCTTGAATAAGATATTCCGAAGTAGAAACATTTTGCGTGCCTGCATGGCCCCTGCCCCTTGATCCCGCGCCGCTCCGGGTCGTCAGACAGGCCCATGCGTGCAGGTTCGCCATATTCGGGCACGCATCCATCTGGATGAGGTAAGACCTTGCGGCCACTCGGCATCAAAGCCTCGCTGGGGCTGGTTCAGCTCCTTGTCGCCAGTGCGTGTATCGTAGCCGGCCTGTATTCGGTTCACGGGCTAACGCTCGTCAACAACCGCATGGAAGAAATCAACAGCAAATCCCTGACCAGCATCAAAGCCATTGGCCCGATTGATGAGCTGCTGCGCACCTTCTACACCGCAGAAACCGAACAGCTTGCCGCCACCACCCCCGATGCGTTGCAAACGCAGTCCGCTCTTTCAGATGCGGTGGCGCAGGAAGTCACGGACACAATCGACGCCTATGCCCCCCTCGCACATTCCACGCGTGAACAAGCCCTGTACAGCGCACTCAAAGAGAAATGGGGCGCATACAAAACCGACCATGACGAAACATTCAAAAACTGGGCCGCCACCACCGAACGCACCAACGCCATAGCCGCAGGCACGCGCCTGCGCGATCTGGAGGAGAGCGTGTCCGCCGCACTGGCTGCCCTATCCACCTTCAATACCGAACAGGCTGTTGCCTACGCTCAGGATTCCAGAACCACCTACCAGACCACGCTCTGGCGCGTTTATTATGCCTACGCGGCCCTGTTTGCCATTATGGTGCTGTCGGGCGTGGTGGTCATCTACAATATCCTGCGCCCGCTACGGGCTATCAATATCCTGATAACCCGGCTGGCCGGTGGCGATACCCAGACCACTTCACGCTTTACCAACCGCCGGGACGAGATAGGCGCCATTGCCCGCTCACTGAACATATTCCGCGCAGGAATCATTGAGCAGCACCGGCTGGAACAGGAGGCCGAAGCCCAGCGCACACGCGCCGAAGCTGACCGGCTGGCCATCCAGACCAAAGCGGAAGACGCCGCAACCCAGCGCCTGCACCTTGCCACAAGCGGTCTGGCTACCGGGCTACGCCGTATGGCAGGAGGCGATCTGTCCTTTCAGATAGACAGGCATTTTTCAACCGAGTTCGAACCCCTGCGCCATGATTTCAACCAGTCACTTGAACAGCTTGCCGCCACGTTTTCCCAGATGTCTGATGCCGTACACACCATCAGCAACGGCACGCAGGAACTCGCCACCGGAGCAGACCACCTCGCCCGCCGCACGGAAACACAGGCCACCTCACTGGAACAGACTGCAACGGCCATTACCCAGATTACCAACAGCGTAGCGCAGGCCGCCCAACGCTCGGAAGAAGCCCGACAGATCGGCACACAGGCCCGCGAGGCCGCGGCTACATCCGCCAGAATTGTCCATGATACCGAAACCTCCATGCACCACATGGAAAGCGGCTCGGCCGAAATTGCTTCCATTGTGGACGTGATCGACAGCATTGCCTTTCAGACCAACGTGCTAGCCCTCAACGCCAGCGTGGAAGCCGCGCGGGCCGGAGAAGTCGGACGCGGCTTTGCCGTGGTAGCCAGCGAGGTGCGAGCACTGGCCCAGCGCAGCAGCGAGGCCGCGCGCGACATTCGGGGCCTGATCCAGAAAACTGTTTCCGATGTCAAAGAAGGTTCGGAACGTGTGCGCGAAAGCAGCCAGACCCTACGCACGATCACGGATTTTATCAGCCAGATCGCCGGACATCTGGACGCCATAGCCCACTCCGCTGCCGAGCAATCCTCCAGTCTTGCCTCCATCAACACGACCGTTACGCAGCTTGACCGCACAACCCAGCAAAACGCCGCGATGGGAGAAGAGTTTAACGCGACATCGCGCAGCCTTGCCGTAGAAAGTCAGAAACTCAACGAACTGGTACGCCAGTTTCTGCTGCCGCAGCATGCAGGTGCCGAAGAGACGCAAGCCCTCCTTTACCGCCAGCACGGCTAACACCCGCACCGCCCACAAAAAATGCCGAAGCCCCATACAGGACTCCGGCATTTTTCAGCATAGCCGACTGAAGAAGAGGCTAAAGCCTCAGCCTTCGGCGCCAGCAGGACGCATGCGTGCGATACGGTCAGGGTCATTCACCATGCCCGAACCACCAGCGCCACGCTTGATCTTGTCCACGTTTTCCATGCCTTCGATCACTTCACCCACAATGGTGTACTGGCCATCAAGGTGGGGGGAAGGCTCGAACATGATAAAAAACTGGCTGTTGGCGCTGTTCGGATCAGCCGTACGGGCCATACCGATGGTGCCACGCTCAAACTTGGCCTTGGTGGTGAATTCTGCGGGCAGATCGGGCAGGTCGCTGCCGTGCATGCCAGTACCCGTGGGGTCGCCACCCTGCGCCATAAATCCGGAAATTACCCGATGGAACGGCACGTTATCGTAAAAGCCCTGCTCGGCCAGAGTACGAATACGTTCCGCCGCCTTGGGCGCAATATCCGGCCGCAGGCGAATGACAACACGCCCTGCGGGCACATCCATGTAGATCAGGTCTTCAGTGGTATTTTCAGACATCAGGTTTCTCCTGTTGCGGATAACAGCAACACCCATGACACGTTATCGGTTTTCAACCCGCACGCATGGCCAGCCGCGCCAGAAGACGCGCCTGCGTGGCCGGTGTTACAAATTCAGAAATATCACCTTTGTAACTGGCGATTTCCTTGACCAGACGGGACGATATGAACTGGGTTCTTTCCGAAGCCATCAGAAAAACCGTTTCAATCCCGCCATCCAGCCTGCGATTGACGCCGCTCATCTGAATTTCATAGTCGAAATCAGACAAAACCCGCAGCCCCCGGAAAATCAGTGTCGCGCCATTGGCCCGCACGGCTTCCACCAGCAGGGAATGAAACGCCACCACCACAATTTCCGAGCCGGTGCGCTGGCGTATGGAAGGCAGAGCCTCCTCAACACAGAGCATGCGCTCATCCACAGGCATAAGCGGGTTTTTACCGGGATTATGAGCAACCCCGATCACCAGACGGTCAACCAGCCGTGCCGCGCGTTCGATCACATCCAGATGCCCGGTGGTAACCGGATCAAACGTCCCGGCGTAAAAACCGACCCGGCGCGCCACGGCAGGTCTGGCTATCATACGCCGGAATCCGCTCCATTTTCCTGAGCGCTATCCTCACCCTCATCATCCCCGTCATCCATAACGGGGAAAACGCTGGTCACGCGCTCGCTGTCATTCAGGCGCAGAACGGTCACGCCGCTGGCCTGACGGGACATGACCCGCACCTGATCAACCGGCACACGGATCAGGCGTCCGCCATCCGTCACCAGCATGACATCCGTACCCGCCAGCACCGGCAGGGTGGCAGCAACCTCGGTGCCCCGCTTGGAGGCCGAGAAAGTCATATTGGTAATACCCTGACCACCACGCCCGCTGACACGGTAATCATAGGCGGAAGAACGACGACCAAATCCGCCATCGCTCACCACCAGCAGGATTTCCTCCGCAGCTTCAAGCTGCGCAAAGCGCTCGGCAGACAAAGTAGTGGCCTCGGAGGCGGCTTCGTCCTCGCCCTCTTCCACCACGACAGCCAGATCCGCCTCATCACCGGCATCCTCTCCGGCTTCAGCGGCATTTTCTGCACGGCGGCGGGCATTGGCCATGCGCAGATAAGCACTGCGCTCCTCCACCGTGGCCTCGACATGGTTGAGCACGGCCAGACTGATCACCCGGTCACCCGAAGCAAGGCGGATACCCCGCACGCCCGAAGACCCACGCCCGGCAAAAACACGCAGCGTATCGTCGGTAATCTGGAAGCGGATGCAGCGTGCGCCCTTGGTAGCAAGGAAGACATCCTGCCCTTCACGGCAGGTCGCAACCCCGATCAGGCTATCGCCTTCATCGAGCTTCATCGCGATCATACCCGAGGAACGGATATTGCGGAAATCGCTCAGCCTGTTGCGGCGCACATGCCCGCTGGCCGTAGCAAAGACCAGGTGCAGGCTTTCCCACAGCCCTTCATCCTGCGGCAGGGGCAGCACGGCGGTAATATTGTCCCCGCCCAGATCAGGCAGCAGGTTTACCAGCGCACGCCCTTTGGCGGCTGGCCCGGCTTCGGGCAGACGCCAGACTTTCTCGCGATAGACCTTGCCGCCAGAAGAGAAGAACATCACCCATTGATGGGTGTGGGCATTGAAGGAACGTACCACAATATCATCGCCGCGCGTACCGGCCCCGGTACGGCCTCGGCCACCCCGGTTCTGGGCACGGAACACATCCAGCGGGGTGCGCTTGATAAAGCCATCGCGCGTGATGGTCACGACCATCTGCCCCGGCTCGATCAGGCTTTCATCGTCCTGATCGCCATCATATTCGGCAATATCGGTCATACGCGGCGTGGCCAGTTCGGCCCGGGCGCGCTGGAGTTCCTCGCACAGCACTTCCATGCGGCGGGGGCGGCTACCAATAATCAGCAGAAGTTCGTTGATACGGGTCGCAACATCCGACAGTTCCTGCTGGATCTTGTCGCGCTCAAGCCCGGTCAGGCGTTGCAGGCGCAGTTCCAGAATACCACGTGCCTGCGCTTCGGTCAGACGCACACGACCATCCACCACGACGTTGCCATCATCATGGATCAGCGCCAGCAGCGGCTCAATCTCGCCCGCATCCCACGTGGCGGACATCAGGGCTTCACGCGCACTGGCGGCATCGGGGGCGGCACGGATCAGAGCGATCACCGCATCAATATTGGCCACCGCAATGACCAGCCCCACCAGAATGTGCCCACGGTCACGCGCCTTGCCCAGTTCAAAGCGCGAACGGCGCAGAATGACTTCTTCACGGAAGGCGATAAACGCCTCCAGCACGTCTTTCAGGCCCATCAGGCGCGGCTGGCCACCATCGAGGGCCAGCATGTTCACGCCAAACGAGGTCTGAAGCTGGGTAAAGCGATAAAGCTGGTTCAGCACCACCTCGGGCGTTGCATCGCGCTTGATTTCGATCACCACGCGCATGCCCGAACGGTCGGACTCGTCGCGGATATCGGCAATGCCTTCGATCTGCTTGCCGCGCACCAGTTCGGCAATGCGCTCCTGCAAGGTGGCCTTGTTCACCTGATACGGAATTTCGCTGACCACAATGGCCTTGCGATCCTTACGGATTTCCTCAATCTCGGCCTTGGCGCGAATGATAATGGAGCCACGCCCAGTGGTATAAGCGCTACGGATACCCGAACGCCCCAGAATAGTACCCCCGGTGGGGAAATCCGGGCCGGGCACATGTTCCATCAGCTCTTCAAGCGACAGAGCCGGATTAGCCACCAGCGCCAGCGTGGCGTCTATCACCTCGGCCGGGTTATGCGTGGGAATATTGGTGGCCATACCCACGGCAATGCCGGTGGCACCATTGATCAGAAGATTAGGGAAAGCGGCTGGCAGAACCGTAGGCTCGTGCTCGCTTTCATCGTAGTTGGGCTGGAAATCAACCGTGTCGCGATCAATATCATCCAGCAAAAAGGTCGAAGACTTGGCCAGACGCGCTTCGGTGTAACGCATGGCGGCCGGGCTATCGCCATCGACCGAGCCAAAGTTACCCTGCCCGTCAATCAGGCGCACACGCATGGACCAAGACTGCGCCATACGCACCATGGCCTCGTAAATCGAGGAATCGCCATGCGGATGGTATTTACCCATCACATCACCCACCGCACGGGCAGACTTGCGATAAGGCTTGTCATGAGTAAACCCACTCTCGTGCATGGCGTACAGAATACGCCTGTGCACAGGTTTCAGACCGTCGCGCACATCGGGCAACGCGCGGCTGACAATGACCGACATCGCATAAGCGAGGTAGGAGGAACGCATTTCCTCCTCAATGGTCACGGGCAGCAGGTCTGAGGGTTCCGGTGATCCGGTTTGGTCAGAAATCTCGGTCAAGGTTCATCCGTTCCGTCAAACGGCGCGAGCATCACGCCTGGTCTGTCCGCAGGCCGGTTGCCACGGCTTGCATGACCTTGTTCTAGCACACAAAGGCCCACGCACCTAGCCTTTGCCAGAGCGTGAATTCCCTACGGCCTTGGCCGGGCAAGGCCCAGTGGGCCTTATGATATGGAAAAAACCTGAACAGGCCCGACCGGGCCAGGATGGGGGAGAGCACTCCCCCTTGAGCCACGCGCAGGTTCAGCGCGCGGCGTCATCCTTATCATCTTCAGCATTGTCGACTTCGTCAGAGCCGAGGTCACGCACCACTTCTGGCAGACGCAGAAGCGTATCAACGTGCATGGCGGTATCCAGAGCCGTATCAGCCTGAAAATGCAGTTCCGGCACCGTACGCAGGCGCAGGGTATGGGCAAGCTGCGTGCGCAGCCAAGGGGCTACCCGCTTGAGAGCAGGCAGCAGAACCTCAACATCGCTACGACCCAGACGGGTCACAAAAACCGTAGCATGCCGGAAATCGGGCGAAAGCCTGACTTCCGTCACAGTAATGGAAACACCGGACAGTTCGGGATCACGAAAAGCCGAACGCGCGAACACTTCGGCCAGCACACGGCGCACTTCCTCGCCTACGCGTAGCTGACGCTGTGAGGGGCCTGATGTTGAAAGACCGGCGAGATACCCCGCCGGTCCTCCAGTCTTGCCGCCAGTTCCGTTCCGTCGGCTCATGCCGGAACCAGTTCGCTTTCAAAGCACTCAACGACATCGCCTTCGCGCAGGTCATTATACCCGGCAAAAGACAGGCCGCATTCGTACGAGCGCGCCACTTCCTTGACATCGTCCTTGAAGCGCTTGAGCTGGCTCAGATCGCCTTCATGGATCACGACACCATCACGCAGCAGACGCACGCCACAGCCGCGCTTGACCACGCCTTCGGTAACGTAACAACCCGCGACCTTGCCGACCTTGCTGATTTCGAAAACCTTGCGGATTTCGGCATAGCCAAGGAACTTTTCGCGATGCTTGGGAGCCTGCTTGCCACGTACCAGCGCCTCTACATCATCCGCCACCTGATAGATGATGGAGTAGTAGCGGATATCCACGCCTTCACGCTGGGCAAGCTGGCGAGCCTGCACCGTGGCGCGCACATTGAACGCCACGATAACGGCGTCAGACGCCTTGGCAAGCTGCACGTCGCTTTCCGTAATCTGGCCGACCGAGGCGTTAAGAACGCGCACGCCCACTTCCTCATTGGCCAGTTTCAGCACCGTAACCTGAATGGCTTCTGCCGAACCCTGCACATCGGCCTTGATCAGAACGGAAACTTCCTTCTGATCGCCAGCCTGAATACGGGCCAGCATCTGGTCGAGCGTGCCACGGGCGGCAACCTGCCCGGCTACCTGATGTTCCTTGAGCTTACGTTGACGGAACTCGGAAATTTCGCGTGCGCGGTTTTCGTTTTCGACCACCACGAACGGCGCCCCGGCTGCCGGCACACCGGACAGACCAAGAATTTCCACCGGCATGGACGGGCCAGCCGCATCCACCTGTGCACCATGATCGTTGACCAGCGCACGGACACGGCCCCATTCGGAACCGGCCACAACAATGTCACCCTTGCGCAGGGTGCCCTTCTGCACCAGCACCGAAGCCACGGAACCGCGACCACGATCCAGACGGCTTTCGATCACGGAGCCTTCACCCGGACGATCGGGGTTGGCGCGCAGTTCGAGAATTTCCGCCTGCAGCAGAATGGCTTCTTCGAGCTTATCCAGACCCGTCCGCTTGAGAGCGGAAACCTGAATGTCCTGCACATCGCCACCAAGAGATTCCACCACGATTTCGTGCTGGAGCAGTTCCTGGCAGACCCGCTCAGGCTTGGCGCCGGGCTTGTCGATCTTGTTGATGGCAACAATCATCGGCACGTTCGCAGCCTTGGCGTGCTTGATGGCTTCGATCGTCTGCGGCATCACGCCGTCATCCGCCGCCACCACCAGCACCACCACGTCCGTCATGGATGCACCACGGGCACGCATGGCGGTAAACGCTTCATGTCCGGGCGTATCGAGGAAGGTGATCTTCGAACCCGAAGCCAGCGTGACCTGATAGGCACCGATATGCTGGGTAATGCCACCCGCTTCGCCAGCCGCCACATCCGTGGTGCGCAGCGCATCGAGCAGAGAGGTCTTGCCGTGATCGACATGACCCATGACCGTAACCACAGGCGCACGCAGAATCATCTCGTCGGGGGTATCTTCCACACCCTCGATACCCAGTTCCACGTCTGCTTCAGACACGCGGCGCACACGGTGGCCGAATTCTTCCACCACGAGTTCCGCCGTATCGGCATCGATCGACTGGGTGACGGTTGCCATGACACCCATTTTCATGAGCGCCTTGATCACCTCGCCCTGACGGGCGGCCATACGGTTGGCCAGTTCCTGCACGGTAATCGTTTCGGGCAGGATAACGTCACGCACCACCTTGACCTGATCGGAGCGCAAGCGTTCCAGTTCGGCCTGACGGCGTTCACGTTCACGCTGACGGCGCACGGAGGCGAGCGAACGGGTCTTGTCGTCATCCCCCTCGATCGCGGCCTGCACGTCAATACGACCGGCACGACGCCCACCACCAGTATCACCCTTGCGGCCACCGCTGTTGTTCTTGCGGTTGCTGGGCATGACCTTGCGTGCAGGGCTACGGCGTGGCTCGTCCTCGGTTTCCATGCCACGACCACTACGCAGGCGCAGGGTCTGGGCGGCACCGTCCTTGTCAGTTGCACCGGCGGCATCGGCTGCCGGACGGGCAGCAGGTGCCGGTGTCGGACGCAGCGGCTTGGCAGGCATGATAGCGCGCTCGGCCAGCGGGCGCAGGCGACCAACTGGCGGTGCCAGCGTGACTTCACCCGGGATAGGCACGGCCGAGACAACGGGCGCCTTCATTTCAAGCGGCCGAATCGCATCAATCCGGGCCTTGCGCTCCGCATCTTCTGCGGCCTCACGTTCGGCCTGCGCATCCTCGGCGGCGCGCTTGTCTTCCTCTTCCTTGCGGCGGGCTTCTTCCGCTGCGGACAGGATACGGATCTTTTCGGCTTCGCGCTGGGCAGCCTCGCGCTGGGCAGCCAGTTCCGCTTCTTTCTTCTGTTCGTCCAGCACGCGCTGACGCATGGCCAGTTCGGCCGCTGTCAGCGTCCGTCCTGCACCTGCACGCGCACCGCCCGAACGACCGCCCGCGCTGGCAGGGTTAGGGCCACGCTTTTTGCGTACCTCAACCTGCACAACCTTGGAGCGGCCATGACTGAAACTCTGTCGCACGGACCCGGCATCGACCGTACGCCCGACCTCCGAACGTCCTGCCGGCCGAAGGGACAGACGTCCCTTGCCCTGATCCTGATCCTTGCCTTCGCTCATTGATCCGCCTGTTCAAACCCGTCCGCCGGAAAGGTCCGGTGAACCCAGGGAGCGCGCTTGCGCCACTCCCGTAAAACGCTTGTTTTCACAACACAACCGCGTAGCCAGCCCGCCGGCAGCCAGCGCCACATTCACGACCCGCTCACGCCCGAAAACCTTCGCAAGATCTTCGGAAGTCAACGTATCGACTACAGGAGTATCCCGCCGCCCTGAAAGCAGGCGTTCCAGCTCCTCATGGCTTCCATCCTGTGCGTGAACCACAACACCAGCTTTACGCTGGGTTACCCATTCACGCGCCTTGACGAAGCCACTGACCGCCTGACCGGCTCTTCGCGCCAGCCCGACAACCTCGATCATTCTCCGGGCCAGACCCACCTCTACTTGAGAGAGCAGATCCTCCGGCACAACCACCTGTGCACGCGCCGCTCGGGAGAAGACTCCCTTGGCGCGGGCTTGTTCTATCACATCCCGCCGGGCGCTCAACCAGATTCCCCGGCCCGGCAGACGTGCATCCAGATCAGGCACCACAACTCCGGCGGGTGAGAGCGCAAACCGAACCATCAGTTCGGGCAACCCCTGCTCACGCGTCAGAGCACAACGCCTATGACTGGCTTTCCTTTCATCCGCAAGGGTCAGGGCCTCAGGCCCATCCCCCTCGGGGTGGCTGTCCACACTCACTCCGGCTTCAGCCTTCAGGCTTCGCCGTCCTGATTCTCAGGGGACTTTTCTGCGTCACCATCAAACCAGTGCGCTCGTGCTGCCATGACAATTTCGTTGGCGGCTTCTTCATCAACGGCATCAGCCCCGAGAAGCTCAACCAGTTCATCACCTGCCAGATCGGCCAAGTCGTCGAGGCTTTTTACACCCTTTTCGCCCAAAGTCACAAGCATCTGATTCGTAAAGACGCCGAGACCGGCAATCTCATCGACCACACCGAGCTCACGACGGCGCTCATCCAGCTTTTCTTCCTGCCTGACCAGATAGGCCTCGGCACGCTGCATCAGCTCCTGCACAACCGATTCGTCAAAACCTTCGATTCCCCCCAGTTCATCGGGGTCGGCATATGCCAGTTCCTCGACGCTGTGGTAGCCTTCGGTCACGAGCAGGCCCGCGATCACGTCATCCACATCCAGCGCTTCAACAAACTGCGCGGTGCGGCGGCGGAACTCTTCCTGACGGCGCTCGGATTCCTCGGCTTCGGTCAGAATGTCGATATCCCAGCGGGTAAGCTGGCTGGCCAGACGCACGTTCTGACCACGACGGCCGATAGCAAGGGAGAGCTGGTCATCGGGCACGACAACCTCGACACGCCCGGCTTCCTCATCCATCACCACCTTGCTGACTTCAGCCGGAGCCAGCGCGTTCACCACGAAGGTAGCGGCCTGCGGGCTCCACGGAATGATGTCGATTTTTTCGCCCTGCAGCTCGGCCACAACCGCCTGCACGCGTGAACCGCGCATACCCACGCAGGCACCGACCGGGTCGATCGACGCATCCCGCGAGATCACGGCCATTTTCGCACGCGAACCGGGGTCACGCGCCACAGCCTTGATTTCGATGATGCCGTCATAGATTTCCGGCACTTCCTGCGCGAACAGCTTGGCCAGGAAGGCAGGATGCGTGCGGGACAGGAAAACCTGCGGGCCACGCGGCTCGTCACGCACATCGTAGATATAGGCACGCACGCGGTCAGAGTTGCGGAACGTCTCGCGGGGGATCAGCTCATCGCGGCGCAGCAGGGCTTCGGCGGAACCGATCTCAACCAGCAGGTTGCCATATTCGGTACGCTTGACCGTGCCGTTGACGATTTCGCCCACGCGGTCCTTGAATTCGTTGTACTGGCGCTTGCGCTCGTATTCACGCACGCGCTGGACAATCACCTGCTTGGCGGTCTGGGCCGCGATACGCCCGAAATCAATCGGGGGCAGCGGGTCGATCAGATATTCGCCAGCCTGAATTTCAGGGCGAAAACGCTGCGCGATCGACAGGGCGATCTGCGTATCTTCATTTTCGACCAGATCCACCACTTCCGTCCAGCGGGACAGGCGGACTTCGCCGGAGCGACGGTCGATCGTGGCGCGAATATCCTTTTCGTGCCCGTATTTGGCGCGTCCGGCCTTCTGGATGGCCTGCTCCATGGCCTCCAGAACCTCTTCACGCTCAATGCCCTTCTCGCGGGAGACGGCATCCGCCACCAGCAGCAGTTCAGGACGGGAAACAGAGGTATCCATGCTCTCAGCTCTCCAAAACAGGCAGCGCCATCAATGCACCTTGCGACCAGACGGGCCAGAGGCCTGCGGCCCCGCCCCATCCATGTCTGTATCATCCTGCCCGTCAGCCCCGGGGGTATTTTCCCCTGAGGCAGGGCGGGCCATATGCGCGCTGGCCTCGATCAGCGCATCGGTCAGAACCAGACGTGCGCGGCGAATTTCGCCCAGCGGCAGCGCCACTTCCGAACCATCATCCAACCGCAGCCGTGCGGCCGTACCGTCGGACCCCAGCACCACACCGGCAAAACGCCTGCGACCATCAAGCGGCACAAGCATTTCGGCACGGGCCTGATGGCCAGCAAACCGCTCCCAATCCTTGGCGCGAGTCAGCGGGCGGTCAATCCCTGCGGACGACACTTCGAGCGTCCATGCACCGGGAATCGGGTCTTCCACGTCGAGAACCGCACCGACTGCATGGCTGATGCGCTCGCAGTCCTCAACACTGATAAGCGAACCATCGGCCCGGTCAGCCATGATCTGCACGGTCGGGCGCTCACGCCCGAGCACCGCCACGCGCACGATCTCATACCCCATTGCCTCAACAGCAGGGGAAATCATGGCGGCAAGGCGGCCTTCAAGGCCACCATGAGCGGAAAGATCTGTGTCCAATGCAAAATCAGGCGGCCCGTCAAGGCCACCCCCCGAAGCTTTAACTAAATTGAAGAAGGATGACGCTCTCTCTAGAACACATGCCATCAAACCGCAAGGGAAAGAAAAAACTGCCTTGGGGTGCTACAATATCGCCATGATTTTGGCATGATGATGCTGCATATCTGCAACGGCCCAGCGTAGAGGCAGAGAACACGCATGAACAGACTGGCCGACCCTACGCCAACACCCCAGCCAGCCGCTCAGCATGGTAACAGACGTACAGTCCTGCTTGGTGTGGCATTCTGCCTTATGGCCGCAGGCTGGGCTGGCTTTCACGCCATGGCCCCCGGCCCACAGGCCGATACCGCACAGAATGAAGCACCGCAGAGCTACTCCAGCATACCACTCCCCCTGATCGCGCCCGAACAGGCCGCAAAAGCCCTCGCGGATTCAGGTTACTCAGCGCAGGAGCAGGCGGATATTCTGGCAGCCGTCAAACGCCGCGACCTGCGCCTGCTGGCCATGCCACTTTACGATGCCGCCGGTACAGGGGGCACGGTAAACGTGATCTGCGGCCCCTGGCAGCGCACCGTACCGCTGACCACCACCCCTACAACGGTCATCCTGCCCATTGCCAAGGTGGGTAGCGTGGATATTGTAGGGCTTTCATCCCATGGAGTAACGGGTATCAACGGCGGGGTTATCACCTCTTTTGGCCCGCAGGTTCTGCCGCCTCTCTCCAACGGGCAACATCTGCATGCCTTGGTTAGCGCACAATGAAAGACCTTATGCCCACGCTGAACCGGTTCATGCCGCTGATGATGGTCATCTTTCTGGTGCTGGCCAGCATCCAGATCGCCATTTCGCTGCATCTGTCGTTGCATGGCCTTATACACGTTCTGCAATGGGGAGCTGCCCTGTGGCCTGTGCTAGCTGCGATCGGGCTGGCGCTGAGCATTGCCGGTCTTCTGTTTGAAACGCGTGCTGAACAAATTGCCCGCAAGGGCCTTCTTCGCAGACGGGGCTTTATCATGGATGTTCTTGCCAGACTGACCAACCGCGCCGCCCTCGAAGAAATGCTGGCGCGCGAGCAGCGTGAAACCACAATCGATGCCGAGGTTCTGGCGGCAAACCTGCGCGCACGCGTGATCGGGCAGGATCAGGTATGCGAAGATATGGCAACCCAGCTGCGCCGCCGTCTGGCGTTGCAGGTGCGCGGCAAGCCCGTGGGTATTTTTCTGCTGGCTGGCCCGCCCGGCACCGGCAAAACCTATCTGGCCAAGCAGTTGGCCCGCCAGCTTGAGCGCCCGCTGCTGCATTTCGACATGACCCAGATGAGCAGCCCCCATGCGGCAACCCAGCTTTTTGGCTCACCCAAGGGCTATGTCGGCTCCGATACCTACGGCAAGCTGACCGGCGGCCTGCAGGAAAAACCCGATGCCGTGGTGCTGCTCGATGAAATCGAAAAAGCCCACCCGGATGTGTTCAAGAAATTCCTGACCGCATGGAACGACGGCCACGTAACCGAAGCCTCTACCGGGCAGCAGGTCTCCACTGTGCGGGCCATTTTCATCCTGACCTCCAATATCGCTACGGAAGCGCTGGCCGATATTGCCCGCCGCCTGCAAGAAGACCCCGACCGTATGCGGGCCGAATCGGTGGAAGCGCTGCGTCAGGCGGGTTTTGCCCCCGAAGTGCTGAACCGGCTTGATCGTATTTTTGTTTTCCGCCCGCTACAGGGACTCGACATTGCCCGTGTCGCGGCACTGGAAATCGAAAACATGATCGAAAGCTACGGCCTGAAGGTCGAGGCAGGCGGGATCGACGCCGCCCTGCTGATGGACATCATGCGCCGCATGAGCCGGATGGGCGATGGCGCCTCTGCCCGCGATCTGGCGCGTGGCGTGGAAGACATGATCAGCGAATCGCTGATCATCGCCCGCCAGCAGGGAGCAAGCATGGTACGTCTGGTGAAGGAAGAAGACGGCACAGTGGTAGCCAAGACCGCAGGGGGCAGTCGGTCAGACGCCCTGACACCGCGCCTGACACCCTGATGCCCTCCCCCACCCCGCTGTTTGTTTTGCCCGCGCGCCCGCGCGCCCGTTCCTAGGTTTACCGGATGTCCGCTTTCACCCGCTTGTGGCGTCGTGCGCCGCTATGGCGCGCTACCGTACTGGCTACCGGCGCAACCACCGTACTCAGCTTTTTACTCCCCGCCCCCGCATGGCTTACCCATAGCGTGCCTGCCTATACCGGCCTGACAGCGCGTATCCAGAACGCGCTGGGCATGGGCGAACAGAACGATACCGATGATGACGCACTGCACGTGCGCGATGATCACCGCACGATGTCCGTACCGCCTGTGGATGCGCAGATGGAGGGACGGGTTTCGTTTATCGGCAAGGAAATTCCGCTGCCTGCGGGCAAGTGGCACCCGCTGCTGAGCTATCAGGATGATCTTGCCCACGGCGAGATGATGACCTCGCTCTATGTGCGCACAAATGATGGTATCGTTACCGGACTGCTGATCATGCAGGGCACGTCCCAGTCCCTGCCTATGGTGGACACCATGGGCATTCAGCAGCAATGCACCAGCTCTTTTGCGTTCATGACCCACTCACAACCGATCAATAGCAATTACTCAGAATGCTGGCTGACATCGCCCATACGCATCGTGAACGGATTTTTCCTGACATCTGATCCGGCCCTGCAGAGGCTGCTCAGTTCGCCCTTCTTTATCCCTGCTGCTGTCGAACGGCTGAATATTCTCGGTTATACGCTGCCTAACGTGCTGGTAGATGCCGCATGGAACCGGATTGAAAAGCAGGAGCCTGATTCCCGCGCCGATTTTCTGAGCGTACACCTGCTCACCAGCCCCGCCCAGCCCGGCGATGCCCGTGCCCCCGGCGCACTGGAAGACTGGTCACGCAGCGGCATGCGGGATTCCGCCGCTGTTTCTGATTTTGTGCAGCGCACCAATGACTGGATTGAGGGGTGGGCCCCCTATCTGCTTCAGGCTTTTGAAGACAAGCCCGTGACACCGCCCCATTCAGCCGCGGAAGATCCGGGCTTCAGGGGCTGATGCCGTTGCAGCCTCAGGCTGCTGCAGAGGGTTGCCCTGTTGCGGGATCATCGCGCAGCACATCGGCTGATACATCAATCAGGAAGTCCAGCACGGTGCGGGTACGCAACGGCAGCGTGCGCGGGCCGGTATGCACAGCATAGAACGGCAAAGACGGGATGTTCCAATCTGGAAAAAGCCGGACTAGACGGCCTTCCCTAAGGGCATCACGCACCTGAAAATGTGGCAGAAGCCCGATCCCGAGCCCTGATTCTACTGCGTACAGCACAGCCTCGCTGGTATTGGCGCGAAACACGGCGCTTGGGGCGATCACGCTTTCCTCGCCATCACGCTCGAAGTTCCAGTCCAGCCAGCTACTGCCATAATTATAGACAACACCGGGGTAATTGGTCAGTTCGCGCGGGTGTTCGGGCATATGATAGCGCGCCATGCACTCGGGCGATGCCACCAGACATTTGCGCACCATACCCAGCTTGCGGGCGATGAGTGAGCCCACGGCGATTTCGCCTACGCGCACCGCCAGATCAAGCCCTTCCTCCACCAGATCGCCAAAGGCATCGCGCATCACGATCTCGACCGACAGATCAGGATGACGGTCAAACAGTTCGCCCAGCCTGCGACTCAGGCACAGGCCGAACGCCGTTGTAACCCCCAGCCGCACCAGACCGGAAACCGAGGCGCGCCTGCGGCCCAGAACGGTTTCCGCCGTTTCAAGAATTTCCAGCACTTCATAGGCATGGGGCAGAAGGCTTCGGCCATCTTCCGTCATGGTCAGGCTGCGGGTGGTACGGGCGAACAGCGTCGTGCCGTAATGGCTCTCAAGCAGGGCGATATGCCGCGAAATCGTCGGCTGGCTGACGCCCGTCTCGCGTGAGACAGCGGAAAAAGAGCCTGTTGCGGCAACGCGCACAAAGCTGTGGAGCGCAGAAAGTAGGTCCATGGATACCCGGTCTATTCCCCAGAACGCGGCCAGACCAGCACAATGCCGCCCAATCCGCCGGACCCTGCCGCGCCTGCCCTACTTTATTCCATGGTGCAGCAACGGATCCGCCCCCCTGCCCGCCCCAAAAAAAAACCAGAGGCCGCAAGTCCGGTACGCTCCTGTTTTGCAGCAAGCGGGAATGCGAGACAATACGCTCGCACCCCGCCTTGCCCCATATGGCCCATGCGCCAGACGCATAAGCCAGACCGTTTAACCTAGCGCCGCCGCGTATGGGGCGAGGCCAGCTTGCGTTCCGCCATACGGGCCAAGCGCACAAAAGGCAGTCCCAGCAGAAGATAGGCCAGCCCGACCATAATCCCGGTTCCAAAATAATCGAAATAGGTGGAAGACAGGCGGATATAGGTCTGTGTCAGTTCGGTCAGCGTAATAACACTGACCAGCGACGAGTCCTTAAGCAGGGAAATGAAGTCATTGGTCATGATCGGCATAACCAGCCTGAAGGCCTGCGGCACCACCACATAACGCAGGGCCTGAGCATGCGTCATGTTCAGGGCCATTGCGGCTTCCGTCTGCCCGAACGCTACAGACTGCAGCCCAGCCCGATAATTCTCGGCCTCATAAGCCGCATAGTTCATGCCCAGACTGATCACCCCGGCCACGAAGGGCGTGAGATTCACCCCACATTGCGGCAGACCGTAAAAAATCAGCAGCACCTGAATAAGCAGGGGCGTGCCACGCACGATCTCCACATAACAGGCGGCCAGCCAGGCCAGCGGGGCCGGGCCATACAACCGCACCAGCGCCAGAAGCAGCCCCAGAGCTACCGCCAGCACCATGGCGCTGAGCGAGACCAGCAGGGTCAGCCAGGCAGCACGGAGCAACTGCGGGATAAAGCCCACATAGCGCTCAAGCCGCACGCGCCAGCCGGTTTTGCCCTGAATTTCGGCCACGTAAGCAGAAAACGCGGTGGGCGGTATATCCAGAACACTGTCATCACCAGTCAGCTTGGCCATTTCGGGGGTCCACAGGTCCCACCGCGCCAGCACGCGATGGAGCGTGCCATCCGCCCGCATGGCGGCCAGCGCCGCATTAACCCGCCCGCGCAGGGCCTCGTTCTGCCCCTTGGGGAACGCGATACCGTATTCCACCCGCCCGATGGGTTCGCCCACAACATGCAGGTCAGGATTGGTATCGCCATAATATTTGGCGATGGGGCCATCAAGCAGAACCGCGTCCGTGCGACCGTTCACAAGGTCCATGAACGCATCGCTTTCCTCTTCATAGGTGCGCAGTTCCACATTGGGATTGCGCCCCAGAATCTGCGAAGCCTGCGTGTCCTTGAGCGTCCCCACGACATGGCCTGAAAGCGAGGCCAGCGTGGTAAGCTGAGGCCCTTTGCGGCGGACGGTCAGCCGTTCAGACGTAACATAATAGGGGTCGCTGAAGTCGATCGAATCGGCATGTTCGGCGGTCATCTCGATGCCGCAGATGACCATGTCATACAGGCCACGCTGCAGGCCGGGGATCAGACCATCCCAGTCATTCTGTATGAACTGGAACGGCACGCCCATATGCCGCTGCATTTCCTGCATCAGGTCATATTCGAAGCCGGTCAGCCGTTCAGGGTTGGCGGGATCGTGAAACGTATAGGGCACATCGGCTGAGGAATCGGCGGCCCAGCGCACGGTCTGCTGGGCTGCGGGCTTGTCTTCCGCCGCCGTAGCCCGGCCACCGGGCAGAACCCCTACAGCAACAAGGCAGACCATAAGCACCAGTGCGACTGCCCGCAGGGCTGCGCCCCATACTGGAGCAGGCAGGGCATCGTGGCCCGCAGGCATGCCGGAGATAGGCCCACAAACACCATCATGCGCACAAACAGGCATAAGGGAGCGCCTCATAATACGGTTCTCAGAAAACGTCGGGTGCGTTCATCCTGCGGATTAACGAACAGTTCCTCTGGGGGTGCTGCCTCCACCACATGCCCGGCATCCATGTAAATGACCGTATCCGAGGCAAGGCGGGCAAACCGCATATCATGAGTCACGACAATCTGGGTCATGCCTTCATCATCCAGCGTGCGCATGACCCCCAGCACTTCCTCAGCCACGATAGGATCGAGGGCGGAAGTCGGTTCGTCATACAACATGATTTCGGGGCGCATGGCCAAGGCACGCGCAATGGCGGCACGCTGCTGCTGCCCGCCGGACAGCGAGACCGGGTATCGCCCGGCCACCTGACCCAGCCCGACTTTTTCTAGCAGGGCCATAGCCTCATCCCGCATGGTGGCGGTGCGCTCACCCTTGACCACGCGCGGCGCCAGCAGAACGTTGTCCAGAACTGTCAGGTGTGGAAACAGGTTAAAGCTCTGGAACACCATGCCCACATGGGTTCTAAGCTTATGGGCCGCGTGCTCATCCGCCCGCCGCCAAGGCCCACCATCGCGCGTAATGCTGACACCCAGCACACTCACACGCCCACGGTCGGGTCTTTCAAGAAAATTCAGACAGCGTAGGAATGTGGATTTACCACATCCAGAAGGGCCGATGATGGACACCAACTCCCCTTCTCGCACTTCGATCGAAACCCCGGCGAGAATAATATCTTCGCCAAAGCTTTTATGGATCTGCTCTGCGTGCAGAACAACGGGGTCTTCAACGCAAACCACCGGCCCGGTGTTAACCGGGCCGGTGGTCTGAATGTCACCCTTGGCAGAAAATCTGTCAGGCAGCTTTCGTCATCCCGCGCAAGACGTACTGGAGGATGCCACCATGCCTATAATATTCGACCTCGTCCAGAGTATCGACACGGCACAGAAGCGGTACTTCCTGCGTGGAACCATCCGTACGGGTAATGACCATGGTCACATCCATACGGGGTGAGAGCTTGTCAACGCCCTTGATGCTGATGGTTTCATCACCCTTCAGCCCCAGAGACTTGCGATCCGTGCCGGGCTTGAAGACCAGCGGCAGAACGCCCATGCCCACCAGATTGGAGCGGTGGATACGCTCGAAGCTTTCGGCCACAACCGCCTTAACGCCCAGCAGCAGCGTGCCTTTGGCCGCCCAGTCGCGCGAGGAGCCCATGCCGTATTCCTTGCCGCCAATCACGACCAGGGGCACGCCCTCGTTCTTGTATTCCATCGCCACATCATAGATGGCGCCTTCCTTCCCATCGGGGAAGTGCTTGGAATACCCACCTTCGGTGCCCGGCAGCATCTCGTTCTTGATACGGATGTTGGCGAACGTGCCACGCACCATCACGCGGTCATTGCCACGACGCGAGCCGTAGGAGTTGAAGTCCTTCGGATCGACCCCGTGCTCGATCAGATAACGGCCAGCCGGGGAGTCCTTCTTGATGGAACCGGCAGGGGAAATGTGATCGGTGGTGATATTGTCACCCAGCAGGGCAAGAATACGCGCCCCTTCGATATTGCCCGGAGCAACAGGCTCCACCGCCATGTTCTTGAAGTACGGCGGGTCCTGCACATAGGTGGACTTGGTGTCCCAGCTATAGGTTTCGGAACCCGTCGCAACCTTCAGGCCCTGCCATTCCTTCGTGCCCTTGGACACGTTGGCATAACGCTTGATGAACTCTTCACGCGTGATAGCGGACGCGATCAGATCAGCGATTTCCTTGTTGGAAGGCCAGATATCCTTCAGATAAACCGGCTTGCCGTCCTTGGACGTGCCGAGCTGCTCCGTGGTGATATCCTTACGCATGGTGCCAAGCAGCGAATACGCCACCACCAGCGGGGGGCTGGCCAGATAGTTGGCACGGACGTTGGGGGAAATACGCCCTTCAAAGTTACGGTTGCCCGACAGCACCGACACGGCCACGAGGTTGTTGTTCTCGATGGCATCGACAATATGGCCGGGCAGCGGGCCGGAGTTACCGATACAGGTGGTGCAGCCATAACCAACGGTGTTGAAGCCCATGGCGTCCAGATCTGCCGTAAGGCCCGAACGGTTCAGGTAGTCCGTAACCACCAGCGAGCCGGGCGCGAGCGAGGTCTTGACCCAGGGCTTGGGCGTCAGGCCCAGTGCCCGTGCCTTGCGCGCCACCAGACCGGCGGCAATCAGCACCGCCGGGTTGGAGGTGTTGGTGCACGAGGTAATGGCGGCGATCACAATATCGCCCTGACCCAGATCGTAGTTGGTGCCTGCAACCGGTACCTTCTTGTCGGCTTCGCCAGCGGGGACGCCGAGCGAGGAGGTCAGTTCTTTTTCGAACTCGGTCTTGGCGCTGCGCAGTTCAACGCGGTCCTGCGGGCGCTTGGGGCCTGCGAGAGACGGCACGACGCTGCCCAGATCCAGTTCCAGAATATCGGTAAAGACCGGCTCGGGGGTTTCGCTCGTGCGGAACATGTCCTGCGCACGCAGGTATTCTTCCACCAGCTTGATGCGGTGTTCGTCGCGGCCGGTCTGGCGCAGGAAGTCGAGCGTCAGCGTATCAACCGGGAAGAAGCCACAGGTCGCACCGTATTCCGGGGCCATGTTGGCGATGGTCGCACGGTCGGCCACGGGCAGGTGGTCGAGGGCGGGGCCGAAGAATTCGACGAACTTGCCCACCACACCCTTCTTGCGCAGCATCTGGGTGACGGTCAGCACCAGATCGGTAGCCGTCGCGCCTTCGGGCAGCTTGCCGGTCAGGCGGAAACCGATCACGTCAGGGATCAGCATCGCAATCGGCTGGCCGAGCATGGCGGCTTCCGCTTCGATACCACCCACGCCCCAACCCAGAACGCCCGCACCGTTGATCATGGTGGTGTGGCTGTCCGTGCCGTACAGGGAGTCGGGATAGACATAGTCCTTACCGCCGACATTGGCGGTCCAGGCAACCTGCGCGATGTATTCGAGGTTCACCTGATGGCAGATACCCGTATCAGGCGGCACGACCGAGAAGTTCTCAAACGCTTCCTGACCCCAGCGCAGGAAGGCATAACGCTCGGCGTTGCGTTCGAATTCAAGGGTGATGTTTTCCTGCAGGGCGTCTTTCGTACCCGCGAAATCCACCATCACCGAATGGTCGATAACCAGATCGACCGGAACCAGCGGGTTCACCTTCTGCGGGTCGCCCTTGAGGTTCACAATCCCGTCACGCATGGCCGCGAGATCGACAACACCCGGAACACCCGTGAAGTCCTGCATGAGAATACGGGAGGGCTTGAAAGGCACTTCCTTGGTGCTGCTCCCCTTGGGCAGCCAGCCGGCAATGGCCTTGGCATCGTCCACGCTGTAGGAACGGCCATCCTCGAAACGCAGGATGTTCTCCAGCAGAACCTTGAGCGACACCGGCAGACGGCTTACGTCGCCAATGGTCTTTGCCGCTTCAGGAATGGAGAAGTAGTGATAGGTCTTGCCGTCCACCGTAAGGGTGCGGCCAGTTTTGAGTGTATCGTGCCCAACCGATTTCATAGTCGTTTCTCTCCCCGATCACAGCCGATGGCTGGTGATGCGTTCAGGACACCGCCGCATGGTGCATCATGCGTTGTCCGGTCCGGTCAAACCCGGCACCACCGGACAATCGGCTTGCTATCCCGTTGGGGCTAGAACATACCGGCACTTGTAAAAGGCACAAGCGGGTAAGCAACCACGAGAGCGAGAGCTTTCATGCTTTCCCGGTCTTGCATGGTAACAATAAGGAGAAGTCCGATCTCCGCCGCTCCGTCTCTCCCCCCGTCCGGCCCGACAGTCCCGGCAGGTTGCCCCACCGGGGGCATTGCCCCCACCAGTCCACCAGCCGCCACGGCCTATAGCCCGACCCTTGTGGCGCAGGATCTTGTGGTGTTCCGGGGCGACAGGCTGGTGCTTGATACACTCAGCCTGAGCCTGAGCGCAGGCGAGGCCCTGCTGCTGACAGGGCCGAACGGGGCTGGCAAATCCACCTTGCTGCGGGTTCTGGCCGGGCTGCGCCAGCCGGATTCGGGCGCATTGCTGTGGCAGGGGCAACCCACCCGGCAAGACCGCGCCGCGCATGCCGGGCGCGTGGCCTATCTCGGCCATCAGGAGGCGCTCAAGCCCGGCCTGAGCGTGCGTGAGAACCTCAGCCTGTTCGCCGCCGCTGGCCAGCTTGCCGCACAGCTCCGCACGCAGGAAGGAGGCTCCGATTCCTATCACAGCCCCTACGGCCTGCCCGAAGCACTGGCCGCAATGGATCTTGTGCATCTTGCCGACCTGCCCGCACGCCTGCTCTCCGCCGGACAGAAACGCCGTACCGCGCTGGCGCGTGTTCTGCTGGCGCAGGCACCGCTGTGGCTGCTGGATGAACCCAGCCTGGGGCTGGACACCGCCGCCATTGCCCTTCTGGGAACCGCCATGGCCGCACATCGGGCGCGGGGGGGCCTGATTATCGCCACCACGCATGTGCCGTTACCACTGGAGTCTCCCGCAACGCTGGCCTTGCCCGGCGCCACGGATCACATCACGGACAGCCTCCTGTCCGACCCGCACGGGCCGTATCCGCGCGAAGACGAGGACCATCACCCATGACATCGCTGTTCTGGCACATTGTCTTGCGCGACCTGCGGCTGGCCCTGCGACATGGTGCAGATACGCTGGGGGCGGTGCTGTTCTTTATTGTAACGGCTACGCTCTTCCCGCTTTCGCTCGGGCCTTCCCCCGAACTGCTGCGCCGCATGGCGCCGGGCATTATCTGGGTCTGCGCCCTACTGGCCTCCCTGCTACCGCTTGACCGGCTGTTTGGTGCGGAGCTGGAAGACGGCTCGCTCGACCAGCTCATGCTGCTAGGCCTGCCCCCTTCGCTGGTGGCGCTAGCCAAAATGACCGCACACTGGCTGACAACCGGCCTGCCACTCCTGCTGGCGGCCGGGCCACTGGCCACCATGCTGGGCCTGCCCGGCACCGCCCTGCCGGTACTGCTGGGTGGGCTGCTGCTCGGCTCGCTCGTTCTTTCCCTGATCGGGGGCATGGGCGCCTCTATTGTACTGGGCGCACGCCGGGGCGGGGTTCTGCTGCCCCTGCTCACCCTGCCGCTCATTACCCCGGCCCTGATTTTCGGGGCCGCGGCCATTGATGCGGCAGCGACCGGCCTGCCGTGGAAACCCGATCTGGAACTGCTGGGGGCCTTTGTCGCGGCAGCCCTCCCGCTCTGCCCTTTAGCCGCCGGGGCCGGACTGCGCGCCGCCACCGAATAAGCGGCAGCATAATAAAAAAAGCGCGCCGTTCGTTAAAACGGCGCGCTTCAGTCAGCTTGCGTTGCCCCTACGGGCAAATGCTATCGGCTCAGATATAGTGCTCGGCCAGCGGCGCAAAGCCGTTAAACCGGGTGGAGCAGTAGGTGGAAACATACGCCCCGGTACCCAGCAGATCGATCATCTCGCCCGATTCGAGATCAAGCGGCAGGTCGTAGCGGGTTTTTTCGTACAGGATATCGGCACCATCGCAGGTCGGCCCGGCCAGCGCCACGGGGCCAGACGGCGCACCATCACGCCCGGTGCGGATGGCATAGCGGATGGATTCGTTCTCCGTTTCCGCCAGACCACCAAACCGGCCAATATCCAGATACACCCAACGCAGCCCGTCCTTGCGACCACGCGCACTGACCAGAACCACCTCGGTATGTACGACCCCGGCCTCACCCACGATAAAGCGGCCCGGCTCCACCAGCATTTCAGGCATGGCGTTGCCGAAATGCTCGGTCATGGCGCGGAAAATCGCATCCGCGAAATGATCGATCTCGGGCACATCCTCACGGTAGCGGATAGGAAAACCGCCGCCCAGATTGATCATGCGCAGATCCAGACCGGCCGCACTCAGGTCGGTGAACAGGCTTGCCACGCGGGCAATCGCCACCTCATACGCCTCGGCTGAAAGCTGCTGGCTACCCACATGAAAGGACAGGCCATACGGGTCCAGCCCCATGTCACGGGCGGCCAGCATCAGATCACGGGCGGATTCGACCGTTGTGCCAAACTTGCGCGACAGCGGCCATTCGGCTGCGTAATTGTCCACCAGCAGGCGGCAATAAACGCGGCTACCGGGCGCATGACGGGCCAGCTTTTCCAGCTCCTCACGGCAATCGAAAACGAACATACGCACGCCTGCTTCATAAGCAGCGCGGATGGCCGAAACCTTTTTGACCGTATTGCCAAAGGAAATGGCCGCAGGATCAGCCCCGGCCTGAAGGCACAGGGACACTTCCTCCCACGAGGCGGCATCGAAGCAGGAACCAAGCCCGACCAGACGATCGAGAATGGGTGCGGCGGGATTGGCCTTGACGGCATAATAAATGCGCGCCTGCGGCAGAACGCGCCCGAGAGCGCGGTAACGGGCTTCAACCTCGTCAACGTCAACGACAAGGCAGGGTGTTGCCGGGTTGTTCTCGGCAATGAAACGGGTAATTTTGGGATTCATGGCTCCCACTCCCCCATGTCATACTTCTCCGGCATGCACAGCGGAGAAGGAGTTGCGAAACGGTCTAACGGACCAGCGACCAAAGGCAGACCGCCCAGAAAAGTAAGGACGATCCCGATTGCCAGAACGCTTGACGTCGTTGCGTAACCTCAGAGGGCCAGTGGCACGTGCGTTGCTGCGTAGGGGAGCGCATATGCGACCAAACCGCCACAAGCGCAAGTAAAAAAAACAGTTTGCCCGAAAAAACATGACAACACGCGACCGTGACCGTTAAAAGACAGGGCAGTAATGCTGGTTCCGCGCCATAATTCATGGCTCTAGCGGCCCAAAGCCCGCCCCGGTGCCCACAGGCCGACAAGGCGCAGAATGAAAGACACCACCCCCACAATGCAGGCGTTCACGCGGCCCGATTCTTCCCAGCTTTCTTCCGATTCCTCTGCCCCGGCCGCAGAAACGACTCATGGCCACCCGGCACCCGATACGCCCCCCGCCCCTCCCCGGCCCGATACGCCGCTTACCCTGCGCTGGGCCGACTGGCGGCATATTATCGTGCAGACCATCCGCAGTCTGGTGGCTGGCCCGTCCACACTGGTGGCGGCGGGGTGCGCGTTCTACAGCACGCTGTCGCTGTTTCCTGCCATCAGTGCGCTGATTTCAATCTATGGTCTGGCGTTTGACGTGCAGACCGTCACCCCGCAGATGGACGCGCTACGCCCGCTCCTGCCCCCCAGCGTGTTCATGCTGATCCAGAACCGGGTACAGGTGCTGGTGGCCGAACCCCATACCTCCCTGACCCTGAACCTGATCATTTCGCTCACGGTGGCGCTGTGGTCCGCTTCAGCGGCGACACGCTCCATCATCTCGGCGCTGAACATGGCGTATAATGCGCGTGAGCATCGGAATTTCTTTGTTTTTCAGGCAACCGCCTTCGCCCTGACCCTGTTTTCAGTGCTGGGAGCCGTGCTGACCATCGCCCTGATGGTGGCCATTCCGCTGCTGCTGAACCTGTCCGTTCGGCTGCATATTCCGACACCGCCGGGTTCAACCGACTTCCTGAGCACCCTGAGCGGGCCGCTGATCCTGTTCACGTTCGAAATTCTGGCCCTGTCCACGCTTTACCGCTACGGCCCTGACCGGCAGCACCGCACAGGCTGGCGCTGGGTCATGCCCGGCGCGGTGCTGGCCAGCTTTGTGCTTATCCCGGCTTCGCAGCTCTTTTCGTATTATGTGGCGCATCTGGCCAGCTACAACACCACTTACGGGCCGCTTGGGGCGTTCATTGTCATCATGATGTGGTTTTTCGTCACGGCATGGGTGGTGCTCATGGGGGCCGAACTCAATGCGGAAATGGAAAGCTATGCCCGTGGCCACCCAAGGCTGATTGTCTGGCACAGCATGACACCCGAAGGGCAGGACTGTGACAATGACGATGAGCCGCCCGCACAATCCTGAGCCGGGCTGCACCGCACTCTGTCAGATAACCCTGATCAGGGGGCAATAACCCCGCAACGGCTCAGCGCCGCGCCACAATCCTGCGCCCCGCATGGGTATGGGCTGAAACGCCATGCCTGATTTTGGTGCGCGAACCTGCGGCAATATGGCTCGGGGGAAGGATCAGCTCATCCGCACCCAGCCCCAGATCCTCTGGCGCTTCGGCCACTTCATGGGCCGTAGCGGTTTCAACCCGCACATGCGCCACACCCGAACCTAGCATACCGATCTGTGCGGCGGCCGCGTGCGAAAGGTCTATGATCCGGCCTTTCTTGTAAGGGCCACGGTCATTGACCGTCACCACTACAGAGCGTCCTGTTTCCTCCGATGTCACGCGCAGCTTGCTGCCCAGAGGCGCAGTCGGATGTGCGGCAGTCAGGCTGGCCCGGTCAAAAGGAGACCCAGAAGACGTGCGCCGGTGGTGAAAACGCCCACCATACCAGCTTGCCATCCCTGTCTGTATAGGGCGGCCATGCTGGCCTGCTCCGGCCTGCGTTCCACCAAAATCGCGCAGGGCGGTGTCTTCCTGACTACGGGCCTGCAGCGCGCGGCTTACGGAGTCGGCCCAGGGCGTACCCCCTGCCTGTATGGCGCCAGACTGTGCCGTCCCAGAGCGTTCGGGCAGGTCGCCAGCGCGGGCTGCCACGCTTCCCCCCCCTGCAATCAGGGCGGCAAGCACGGTCAACCATCTCGCTCGTCTCCGGTTTTGGACTGGCATCCGCCTGCTCCATTTCCGTAAATCTGGGCTTAACGCCCCTGCACATGACCGCCTTGGGCCACAGGAATCAACCTTTTTCTGCCTCTGCCCCCTCATGGACAGAACCCGGCACAGGACTGTCTGCCCCCTGTGCGTGGCGAAAATAAGGCTTCATCACCCCCCTCATTCTTTGGTGCATACCCAGCGCATGCTCGCCTTTGCGGCCCGGCTGCACCACGCCCATGCTGTCTTCTCTTGGAGAGAGCACGGCATCGTGCTAGGCCCCTGCTCTATTATGGAAAGACCTCTCATTGCTGTTCTGAACGGCCCGAACCTGAACATGCTCGGTCAGCGTGAACCCGAAATTTACGGTCGGGCCACGCTGGACGATGTTGAGCAGCTTTGCCTCCGTACAGCCGAAAAGCTGGGGCTGGCGGTGGATTTCCGCCAGACCAACACCGAAGGTGAGCTGATTTCCTGGGTGCAGGAATGCCGCAAGCGGGCGCGGGGTATCGTGATCAACCCGGCAGGGTACAGTCATACCTCCATCGCCCTGCTTGACGCACTTCTGGCTTCGGATCTGCCGGTAATCGAGGTTCATATCTCCAATATCCACCGCCGCGAGCCATTCCGCCACCACTCTTATGTCTCCCGCGCCGCCACCGGCGTTATCTGCGGACTAGGCGTAGGGGGGTATTCTCTGGCATTGCAGGCAATGACCGATCTTATTGCAAATGAGGACAACCGATGAGCGGACTGCTCGTGGACGCGGATGCCATCCGGGCTCTGGCTGAAATTCTGGCTGAAACAGGCCTGACCGAAATCGAGATAGCGGAAAAGGAAAGCCGCATCCGTGTGGCGCGCATGCCCGCACCCGTGCAGGCCGTGGCTGCTGCCGCTCCTGCCGTGGCGCAGGCACCCGCACCGGCGGCAGCCCCTGCGGCAGCGCCCGCACCGGCCGATCTCTCGCGCCACCCTGGTGCGGTGTCCAGCCCCATGGTGGGCGTGGCCTATCTGACGCCCGACCCGTCCTCGCCCCCGTTTGTAACGGAAGGCCAGAGTGTTAGCGCAGGCCAGACCCTGCTGCTGATCGAAGCCATGAAAACCTTCAACCAGATCAAAGCTCCCAAAAGCGGCACGCTCAAGACCCTTCTTGTCGCTTCGGGTGATCCGGTGGAATTCGGCCAGCCGCTTGCCATTATCGAGTGATGTTTTCCAAGATCCTCATCGCCAATCGTGGCGAAATCGCCCTTCGCATCCTGCGCGCCTGCCGGGAGCTTGGCATTAAGACCGTGGCTGTCCACTCCACTGCCGATGCCGATGCCATGCACGTGCGTCTGGCGGATGAGGCTGTGTGTATCGGCCCGGCTGCATCGCGCGAGTCGTATCTGAATGTGGCGGCCATTCTTTCGGCCGCGACCATTACCGGGGCGGAAGCCATCCACCCCGGATACGGCTTCCTGTCCGAAAATGCGGATTTTGCCGAAACCGTGGAAGCCCACGGGCTGGCCTTCATTGGCCCCACGGCAGAGCATATCCGCATGATGGGCGACAAGATCACGGCCAAAACCACCATGCTCGCACTGGGCGTGCCGCTGGTGCCCGGCTCGGACGGCGAACTGGCCGATCTGGACGAGGCCCGGCGCGTGGCTGATCAGGTCGGTTATCCCGTACTGATCAAGGCAGCGGCTGGTGGCGGCGGTCGCGGCATGAAAGTCGCGCATTCGGCTGACGAACTGGCCGATGCGTGGAACATGGCCCGGACAGAGGCACGCGCCGCCTTTGGCAATGACGCGGTTTACATGGAAAAATACATGGACCGCCCGCGCCATATCGAGCTGCAGATTCTGGGCGACAACTACGGCAACGTGGTGCATTTCGGTGAACGCGACTGCTCCTTGCAGCGCCGCCACCAGAAACTGCTCGAAGAGGCAGGCTCTCCCGCACTCAGTGCCGAGGAACGCGATAGCATTGGCCGCACGGCCACCGAAGCGCTCTCGCGCATGGGCTACCGCAATGCGGGCACACTCGAATTCCTGTATCAGGATGGGCAGTTCTGCTTCATTGAAATGAACACCCGCCTTCAGGTCGAGCATCCGGTCACGGAAATGGTGTGCGATGTGGATCTGGTGCGTGAGCAGATCCGTCTGGCAGCCGGTGAGAAGCTTGGCTACACGCAGGAGGATGTCACTTTCTCCGGCCATGCAATCGAATGCCGTATCAATGCTGAAGACCCGGCCACCTTCATCCCCTGCCCCGGCACAGTTGCGGTCTATCATCCGCCGGGCGGCTTGGGCGTACGCGTGGATAGCGCGTTGTACACCGGCTACCGGGTGCCGCCGTTCTATGACAGCATGATCGCCAAGCTGATCGTACACGCCCCCACCCGTGAACAGGCTATCGCCCGCATGCAGCGCGCACTGGACGAGTTTGTGGTGGAAGGCATCAAGACCGTTATTCCGCTGCACAGGCGTATTCTTGAAGATGCCGAGTTCCAGAAGGGTGAATACACCATTCACTGGCTGGAACAGTTTACCGCCCGCGCGCAGTAACACGCGCCCCCTTTTGAGGGGGATAACCGGCAGACAGACGCAACAGGGGCGGCTCTTGTTACAAGAGCCGCCCCTGTTGTTTTATCAGTACACCAGACCTGTCAGGACAGGGCGTGAGATGGCTCTGCCGCAGGAGAGGCCGTAGCCCCTTCGTCTTCGTCCTGATCTTCACTCACCGCGATCCGCCGCCCATTGGCTGCCGTGGGGCGGAACGCACCAGTCCGCAGTGCGTTCTCGATATCCTCAAGAGACGCCCCCGCCGTTTCCGGCACGCAGAACCAGACAAACACCACCGATGCCAGATTAACCCCGGCATACAGCCACATGGCGCCCCCCAGTGAAATCTGCTGCACCAGAGACAGGGCTGTGGCCGTCACCAGCAGGTCGGCTCCCCACAACACGGACGCATGCACGCTCGATGCCGCCGCACGCATGGGCAGGGGAAACATTTCAGCTCCCAGAAGCCAGCCCACAACCTGAATGCCGCCGGAGTTGAACACCATGAACAGCAGCAGGAAAACGATAACCAGCCAGCTCCCGACACTCCCCTGCGCAGGGTGCAGGGCAAACACTATGCCAAGACCAAGCAGGCTCAGCACCGACCCCGGCCCCATAATCAGCATCAGCCTGCGCCGGCCGATCTTATCCACAAACAGGCAACCCAGCAGGGTCATGATCAGATAAACCGCCGCCACGCCAAGGCTAGTCAGCAGGGCGCTCGACCCGCCAAACCCGGCACCAGACAGGAAGGTGGGGGTATAATAAATCATCATTTCCAGCCCACCAGCCTGCGTAAAGAACGCCGTGCCAAGGGCCGCAATCAGGGCTGGCCGCACCCACGGAAGCATGAGGCCGCGCCAACCACGTTCCTCGTCCTCCATACCCGAAACGCTCTCATGAATTTCGGTAATTTCACGCCGGATCAGCTTGCGTGACGAGCGCACCCGCCCAAGCTGTTCGAGCGCAGGCACCAACCCCTCGTTTTCCGCCACCCAGCGCGGGCTGCGCGGCATGAAGAACATGCACACAAAAACAAAGGCCGCCGGGCCAGCCGCCACGGCAATCATCGGCCGCCAGCCCCAGCTATCACGCATGGCAAAACCAATAAGGTTGGCCATAAAGATGCCCACACCAATGGCAACATTAAAAACCGTCACCAGATTACCGCGCTGGCTGGCTGGCGCGAGTTCGGAAATATACGTGGGCACCACCTGTGTGGAGCCCCCCACCGCCAGCCCCAGATAAACACGCGCTATAATCAGCGTTGTCACATCCGGCGCCTGTGAGCAGGCCAGTGCTCCGGAGGTAAACACCGCGGTCACAATCATGACAGCACTCCGCCGCCCGAACCGCTCCGACAGCCACGACACGCCCACAGCCCCCAACACCGCACCCACCAGAATGGCTGAGGTAATGAGTTCTTCCTGAACAGAAGAAAGATGGAAATCTTTTTCCATAATAAGTAACGAACCGGAAATTATGCCGGTATCATAGCCGTAAAGCCCACCACATATGGCAGACACAAAGACAGCAAGCCACAATACACGTCCTGCATTGGGCGATATTTCAAGGCTCTTCAGGGCGTTGAGAGCTGATTTTCTTTCGTTTACCATGGCAAAAACATGACATAAACAAAAATCATTTCACATCTATGAATTTTTTCTCTATTGTCATTTTTGTATCCGTGCGTACTCAGCCCGTTTCAGGCTCCTGTACAGCCCGTCCGGATTTTCCATTCTCTCCGAATTTTTCTTGACAGTTCTCAGACCTTGGTTATCTGCTTGCCCCTACCAAGGGGGGTTCCGGCAAGGAACTGAGAGGCCACTACCGTCATCCGCAAGGAGGCACCGTGGCGACCCTGCCATCCGGGCATGAGGCCCGGATGGGGAACCTGATCCGGCTCATACCGGCGGAGGGACTGGTGCCTGACAAGAACAGCCTGCATGGCCACATGCGCGCATAGGCCCGATTGGGTCTGTCTGGTCCGGCCTGTCCTCCTCGGCGGAGGAGAAATGCAATGTCTTCTACCCTGTCAGCCCCCGATACAACGCATGAAAACGCCTCTGGCACTCATGCGGGCGGCAACCCCAAACCAGCCAACACCGCGGCCCCGGCCCCCGGCCAGGTAACCACCGGCCCCATTCGTGGTTCGGCCAAGGTGTATAGCAGCCCGGCGGGTCGCCCGGATATTCAGGTGCCTTTCCGCGACATCATGCTCAGCCCGGATGCGAACGAACCGCCCCTGCGGGTTTACGATACCTCCGGCCCCTATACCGACCCGACCGCCACCATCGATGTAAACCGTGGCCTGCCCCGCGTCCGCTCGGCATGGCTGGCGCTGCGTGGCTATGAGCAGACCACCCCGCGCAGCGTCCGCCCCGAGGATAATGGCAATGCCGAGGGCGCACATCTTGTTGCCCCCTGCCCCGCCCCCCACACGGTGCTGAAGGGCAAGCCCGGCCAGATGGTCACGCAGTATGAGTTCGCCAAGGCCGGGATCATTACCGAGGAAATGATCTACGTCGCGCACCGCGAGAACCTGAGCCGCGAACAGGCTGCCCCAGATGCCGCAGCCCGTCGGGCCGATGGCGAATCCTTCGGCGCGGCCCTGCCCGATTTTGTCACCCCTGAATTCGTGCGGGATGAAATTGCGCGCGGACGGGCCATTATTCCGGCCAACATCAACCACCCCGAGCTTGAACCCGTCATTATCGGGCGGAACTTTCTGGTCAAGGTCAACGCCAATATCGGCAACTCGGCTGTAACCTCCTCCGCCGCCGAGGAAGTGGAAAAGCTGGTGTGGTCGATCCGCTGGGGTGCGGATACGGTCATGGATCTGTCCACCGGGCGGAACATCCACAACATCCGCGACTGGATCCTGCGCAACGCCCCCACGCCCATCGGCACCGTGCCGCTGTATCAGGCGCTGGAAAAAGTCGGTGGCGATGTACAGAAGCTCGACTGGCCAGTTTTCCGTGACACCCTGATCGAACAGGCTGAACAGGGCGTGGACTACTTTACCATCCACGCTGGCGTGCGCCTGCACCATGTGCCACTGACCGCCGAACGGGTGACGGGCATTGTCTCGCGCGGTGGCTCCATCATGGCAAGCTGGTGCCTCAACGGCCACCGCGAGAGCTTCCTGTACGAGCATTTTGAAGAAATCTGCGACATCATGCGCGCGTATGATGTTTCCTTCTCTCTGGGCGATGGCCTGCGCCCCGGCTGTGCTGCGGATGCCAATGATGCAGCGCAGTTTGCTGAACTGGAAACACTGGGCGAACTGGCCAAGATCGCGTGGGCCAAGGGCTGTCAGGTCATGATCGAAGGGCCGGGCCATGTGCCCATGCACAAGATCAAAGAGAACATGGACAAGCAACTGCGCGAATGTGATGAAGCGCCGTTTTACACGCTTGGGCCATTAACGACCGATATTGCACCGGGCTATGACCATATCACCTCGGCTATTGGCGCAGCCATGATCGGGTGGTTCGGCACCTCGATGCTCTGTTATGTGACACCCAAGGAACATCTGGGCCTGCCTGACCGCAACGATGTAAAAACTGGCGTGATAACCTACAAGATTGCAGCCCATGCGGCTGATCTGGCAAAGGGCCACCCTGCCGCCCGCAGGCGCGACGATGCCCTGAGCCGCGCACGCTTCACCTTCCGGTGGGAAGACCAGTTCAACCTCTCGCTCGACCCGGATACGGCCTGCGCCTATCACGATGAAACCATGCCGCGCACGGCCCACAAGACCGCGCATTTCTGCTCCATGTGCGGGCCAAAATTCTGCTCCATGCGGATCAGTCAGGACCTGCGTGAAGATGCTATCCGCCTTGCGGGCATGGAACAAAAAAACGAGGAATTCCGTCAGGCAGGTGGGCGCGTTTACGTGCCTGCGGCAGAATAACGCCACCTAACGACAGGCCCACCCACACCTGCTGGGTGGGCCTTTCCTTTATGGCCTAGAACAACACCAGCAATTAAAAAAGAAAGAGGCATCGGCTGGATCACTCGCCGTCATGCCCCCGGCCCCATCACCGGATCAGAACAAAAGAATGACCAGAACACACTGTTTGGAATTATTTATCCAAAAAGCCAAAGCGGACGAATACCGCCCAAGCGTTGAACAAATGGAAAAAGATTGCCCCTGATATTCAGATAATATATTTTCAGAGCGTCCATTTTCTTACAGACACCCCACCTGAAAAATTCAAATCGCAATATGTGTGCGCACCTCATCTGCCACAAGGGTGCGGGCCTCGCCCGACAGCACCACCTTGCCCCGATCCATAACCGTAACCTGATCGGCCAGGGCAAAAGCAAAATCGAAATACTGCTCGACCAGCACAATGGCCATATCGCCCCGGTCACGCAGCATGCCGATAATGGTGCCGATATCCTTGATAATACTGGGCTGGATCCCTTCTGTCGGTTCATCAAGCACCAGAAGACGTGGGCGAATAACCAGCGCACGCGCAATGGCAAGCTGCTGCTGCTGCCCGCCAGAAAGATCGCCCCCCTTGCGGTCAAGCATTTTGGCCAGAACGGGAAAAAGGTCAAAAATCTCATCCGGCACACGCCGTTGCCCGCGTGGCAAAAGGCCAAAACCTGTTGCAAGGTTTTCACGCACACTCAGCAACGGAAAAATGTCACGACCCTGCGGTACGGTAGCAATGCCGCGTCTGGCACGCTCATAAGCCGGCAGGCGGGTTATATCTTCGCCTTCCCATTCAATCCGCCCGGCGCTGAGCGCGTGCATGCCGGTAATCCCTCGCAAGAGGCTGGTTTTACCCACACCATTCCGCCCCAGCACGCAGGTAACCTGCCCTACCTGCGCACTCAGGGAAACGCCGCGCAAGGCTATGGCCGCCCCGTAGTGCAGGTGTACGTCTTCAACCCTGAGCATACGGGTTGTCTCCTTTGCTTGCGCCCAGCATGCCCAAATGGCTGGCGGCGCATTTTCTAGCGGCCAAGATAGACCTCGATCACACGCGGGTCCGCGCTGACAGTATCCAGCGCTCCCTCCGCCAGTACCGAGCCTTCATGCAGCACGGTTACGCCCACACCCAATGCGCGCACGAAGTCCATATCGTGCTCCACCACTACAACGCTGCGAGTGCGGTTGATTTCACGCAACAGATCGGCTGTGGCCATGGTTTCGGCATCGGTCATGCCCGCTACGGGTTCATCGACTAAAAGCAGTTCGGGCTCCTGCCCCAAAAGCATACCGATTTCGAGCCACTGTTTCTGCCCGTGGCTCATCCCGCCTGCCTGATGTTCGGCAAAATCACCCAGTCGGGTCATATCCAGCAGATGATCCACCCGCGCACGTTCCTGCCCGGACAGGCGTGCCATCAGCACCGCAAACGGTGCGCGCAAACCACTTAATGACAAAAGCAGGTTTTCACGCACGCTTAGAGCTTCAAAAACCGTGGGTTTCTGGAACTTGCGGCCAATACCCATCCGGGCGATGGCGGGTTCATCCAGACGGGTCAGGTCGTGACCATGAAAACGAACACTGCCTGTATCTGGGCGGGTTTTTCCGGTTATGATGTCCATCATCGTCGTCTTGCCCGCCCCGTTGGGGCCGACAATGGCACGCATTTCACCTGCGGCCAGTGTCAGGCTCAGGCTGTTGATGGCGCGAAACCCGTCAAATGTGACGCTGACATCACGCATTTCCAGAAGATATGGCGTGTTCATGCCTCATCTCCTTCCGGGCTGGACACTTCGGGCGTTACGTCCTGTACGGACTGGTGCCGGGCAGGGCCAAACAGCCCCATAACCCCTTTGGGCAAAAACAGCGTTGTTACCAAAAACAAAAGCCCCAGACCGTACAGCCAGAACTCCGGCAACCATGCGGTAAACACGGTTTTGCCCATGTTCACCAGCACCGCCCCCAGCACGGCGCCAGACAGGGTTCCCCGCCCCCCCACAGCAACCCAGATGACAGATTCAATGGAGTTGGCAGGCGCAAATTCACCGGGATTGATAATGCCAACCTGCGTGACATACAGCGCCCCCCCAAGCCCTGCCAGCATGGCTGAAAACACCCACACCAACAGCTTGACCTGCTCGGGCCTGTAGCCAAGAAAACGGGTGCGGCTTTCCGCATCGCGTACCGCCACCAGCAGGTTGCCAAAACGGCCCGCCACCACAAAGCGTGACAGCATGAGCGCCAGCGCCAGCACAATACCCGTAACCACCAGCAACACCGCGCGGGTTACAGGGCTATGCAGATCCGCTCCCAGAATATCCTTGAAATCGGTCAGGCCGTTATTGCCGCCAAACCCGAAACCGTTCTGAAAAAACGCAAGCATGAGGGCATAGGTAAGCGCCTGCGTCATGATGGACAGATACACGCCCGAAACCCGTGAACGGAAAGCCAGCCAGCCAAACACGCCTGCCAGAACGCCCGGCACGGCCAGCACCAGCAGGCAGGCCCACAGGAAATGTTCACTCCCCCACCAGTACCAAGGCAGCTTTGTCCATGACAGGAAAATCATGAAATCAGGCAGGCTGGCATTGCCATACACACCCCGCGCGCCAATTTCGCGCATGAGATACATGCCCATGGCGTAGCCACCCAGCGCAAAGAACGCGGCATGGCCCAGTGTCAGAATACCCGCGAACCCCCATACCAGATCAACCGCCAGAGCCAGCATGGCGTAGGAGAGGTATTTACCCGCCAGCGAAACCGTAAAGGCGGACACATGCAGCGGGCTGCTTTCGGGTAACAGGCTGGCTCCCGCCAGCACCACAGCCCCCACCAGCACCACAATCGCCATACGCGCAACACCCGCGAAGCTCCGTGCTCCGGGAGCCGGTGAAAACAGGCGGTTCATGATTCCACCCCACGCCCACGCACAGGAAACATGCCGCGCGGATTACGCTGGATATACAGGATAACCAGCACAAGAATGGCAATCTTGGCTGATACCGCGCCAATAACGGGTTCCAGCACCTTGCCCCCCATGCCCAGTGTCATGGCAGCAGCCAGTGTGCCCCACAGGTTGCCCACACCGCCGAACACCACAACCATGAAACTGTCGATAATATAGGTCTGTCCCAGATTGGGGCTGACATTATCAATCTGGCTGACAGCCACCCCGGCCAACCCCGCAAGGCCCGCACCCAGACCGAAAGCCAGAGCATCCACACGTGGGGTACGGATCCCCATGAGTGCGGCCATGCGGCGGTTCTGGGTGACTGCACGCATTTGTAGCCCAAGAGGGGTGCGCCGCAGCACGCACATGAGCGCACCCAGCACAAGAAAAGCAAAAATCAGAATGGCAAGACGGTTGAGGGTAATCTCCATCCCCCCCAGCGCGAACGACCCGGTAAGCCAGCCCGGCGTGGTTACGGCGATATTGGTCGGGCCAAACACCGACCGCACAGCCTGTTGCATAATAAGGGACAAGCCCCATGTGGCCAGCAGGGTTTCAAGCGGGCGACCATACAAAAAGCGGATCAGCCCGCGTTCAATCAGCACACCCAGCCCACCGCAGACGCAAAATGCCACCGGAATAGCCAGAAGCAGCGCCACAGGCTCCAGCGAAGGGGCTACCGCACGAACGCCCTGCTGCACCAGCCATGTGACATAGGCCCCGATCATCACCAGTTCCCCATGCGCCATGTTAATCACGCCCATGACACCGAAAGTAATGGCAAGCCCCGTAGCGGCCAGCAGCAAAACGGAGCCAAAGCTCAGGCCATAAAAAGCGTTCTGGCCAATGCTCCATGCCCGCAGACGCCAGTCGATGCTGGAAACCGCCTCCTGTGCGGCCTTGCGAAGCTGGGGATCTTCCGCCTCAGCCGCGCCAACACTGGCGAGAAGACCACGCGCCTCCAGCCCGCCCGTGGCACGCAGGGCGGCAACTGCCTGCATACGCGCAGCAAGCTGGTCTGCCACCGGGGGCTGCGCCAGAATGGTTGCCGCATGCGCCAGCGCCAGTTCCTTGCGAATGGCGGTGTCTTTTTCCGCACTCAGCGCATGTTCGAGCAGCGGCAGAGCCGCCGGATCATGCCGTTCGTACAGGGTCGTGGCTGCACCAAGTCGTGCGGCCCTGTCCGTCGAGAACAAATCCATCCCTGCCCGAGCCCCGGCCAGCGCCTTGCGCACGCGGTTGTTCAGCCGCACGGGGGTAAGCCCTTCCGGCGGCGCCGCTACGGGCTGGCCTGTGCGGGCATCCACATAGGCTGTGTTTTCACGCATGAACAGCCCGCCATCAGGCGCAAAGAAAAGCTGCCGATGTTCCAGCGCACGCAAAACCGTATCCGCCTGCGTAGAGCCAGAAACCGCAAGATCGGTTACGGCCTGCGCCACCGTATCGAACTGGCCGCTGGCCAGTCCGGCAAACGCATCAGCCCGCGCAAGACGTGGGGTTGCAAAAGCAGCCCCCACGCACAGAGCCGCTACAAAGCAGAGCCGTAAAAGACTACGCATGTTTCTTGCTAAGGCAGGTTTTTGTAACCGTGTTGTAATTGCCGCAGACAATCGGCTTGCTCCAGTCACCAATAAGATCCTTGGTTTCCGGCACCCAGGGGGACCATGCCTGCCCCGGCACCAGCGCGGGCGTTTTCCATACAACGGAGAACTGCCCGTCATCCTGAATTTCGCCAATATAAACTGGCTTTGTCAGATGGTGGTCCGGCAGCATCTCGGCAACGCCACCCGTCAGGTTAGGCTGGCGGATACCGATCATGGCGTCGATAACCTTGTCATGATCCGTGCTGCCAACCTTGGTGACCGCCTGCACCCACATGTTAAAGCCGATGTAATGGGCCTCCATCGGATCGTTTGTGGTGCGCTTGGGGTTTTTCGTAAAAGCGTGCCAGTCCTTGATAAAGGCTTCGTTGGCGGGTGTATCAATGCTTTCGAAGTAGTTCCACGCGGCAAGCTGGCCCACCAGCGGCTTGGTATCCATGCCTGCCAGTTCTTCCTCGCCTACGCTGAACGCCATGACCGGAATATCGGTGGCGGAAATACCCTGATTGCCCAGCTCCTTGTAGAAAGGCACATTGGCATCGCCATTGATGGTGGACACAACAGCCGTTTTCTTACCCGCCGAACCAAACGCCTTGATCTGGGATACAATGGTCTGCCAGTCGGACTGCCCGAACGGCGTGTAGTTGACCATAATATCCTCTTCCTTAATGCCCTTGGCCTTCAGGTAGTTGACGAGAATCTGGTTGGTCGTGCGCGGATAGACATAATCCGTACCCACAAGGGCAAAGCGCTTGGCGCCACCGCCTTCCTCGCTCAGCAGGTAATCCACCGCGGGAATGGCCTGCTGGTTGGGGGCCGCACCGGTATAGAAGATATTGCGGCTGCACTCCTGTCCCTCATACTGCACGGGATAGAACAGAATGCCGTCGAGTTCCTCGAACACGGGCAGAACCGACTTGCGTGACACGCTTGTCCAGCAGCCGAACACAGCCGCCACCTTATCTACCGACAGGAGCTGGCGTGCCTTTTCAGCAAAAAGCGGCCAGTTGGAGGCCGGGTCCACCACAACGGCCTCAAGTGGGCGACCCAGTAGCCCGCCCTTACGATTCTGCTCGGCAATGAGCATCAACATCACGTCCTTGAGCGTGGTTTCGCTGATCGCCATAGTGCCGGACAGGGAGTGCAGGATGCCAACCTTGATCGGCTCGCCCTTGGGGGTGGCGGCCAGCGCATCTCCCGGTTTCCAGACAGCACCCAGTGCCGCTGCGGACGATGCCAGAGCCAGACGCCCGAAGGCGCGACGGGAAAGAGGGGGCAGTTTGGCCGACATGAACAAAGCACTCCTGTTGCTGCTACCCTCATTATCAGCCAAATGACAGACAGCCGCGCCATACGCGATCCTGCGTATGGCGCGCAAAGCGCTGAAAACCGCTATAAAGTACATCAGCCAACCGGGAACAGCAGGACCGCGTAACCTTGACGCAAGCCCCGCCGCCAGACACCAGCCGCCTGCGTATTGTCCGCACACGGCGCGCCTACAGCCGCTGGGCGGCCGACCAGACATTCGAGGATTACGCGCTGCGCTTTACGGCGCGCAAGGCGCGGGCGGCCACCCCCATGCGCGCGGCCCTGACAGCGCTTGGCTCCACCTCTTTTCTAGCACTCGAAGCGATGGGCGGCACGCTTACGCTGGCCTTCGGCTTTGCCAACACGCTACTGGCCACCCTGCTGGCCACGGTGGTCATTTTCTGCATTACCCTGCCCCTGTGTGTGGCTGCGGGGCGGGCGGGGCTGGATATAGACCTGCTGACACGCGGCACCGGGTTCGGTTATATCGGCTCCACCATCACCTCGGTTATTTACGCCAGTTTCACGTTCATTTTTTTCGGGCTGGAGGCCGCCATTCTGGCGGGTACGCTGCACGCCCTGCTGGGCATGCCACTGTGGCTTGCGTATCTGGGCTGCTCGGTCATCATCATTCCGCTGGTGACATGGGGCATAACTTTCATCGCACGCTTTCAGATCGCGACCCTGCCTGTCTGGCTTGCGCTCAACCTCATCCCCCTGGCTGCCCTTTTGATCACCAATCCCGCTCTTGTGCCGGGCTGGGTGCGTTTTACCGGCCTTACCCCGGCACTGGGGGATATTAACGCCATTGCCATAGGCAGCGCGGCCTCGGTCATTATCGTGCTGGTCTGCCAGAGTGCGGAACAAATTGATTTTCTGCGCTTCCTGCCCGAGCAAACACCCCAGAACCGTCGCGGCTGGTGGGTGGCGCTGGTTCTGGGCGGGCCGGGCTGGGTGGTGCTGGACGCCTTCAAGATCATGGCTGGCTCCCTGCTGGCATGGACCGTGCTACAGGCCGGTTTTTCAGCAGCGCAGGCGGCCCAGCCGGGGCTGATGTACTGGCTGGCATGGAGCACCTGCGTGCCCCCCCAGCTTGCCGCCGGGCTGACGGTCGCACTGGTGGCGCTCTCGCAGATCAAAATCAACATCACCAACGCCTATGCCGGATCACTCGCATGGTCGAACTTCTTCTCCCGCCTGACGCACACGCATCCGGGCCGGGTTTTTTACGTGCTTTTCAACATCGCCATTGCCCTGCTGCTGATGGAGGCCGGGCTGGTGAACACCATAGAAACCGGCATAACGCTCTATGCCGTGCTGGCCTGTGCATGGATCGGGGCCATTCTGGGGGATGTCACCCTGTGCAAGCCCCTTGGGCTTAGCCCCGCAGGAATAGAGTTCAAACGCGCCTTCCTGCCCGACCTCAACCTTGTCGGGCTGGGCGCATGGGCGCTGGCGGCCACCCTTGGCTTTACCGCCCTGAGCGGTGTGGCTGGCCCGCTTGCCGCAGCCTATGCCCCTTTCATCACACTGGGGCTGGCCTGCCTGAGCGCTCCGGTTCTGGCCTATGCGACAGGTGGGCGCACTTACCTTGCCCGCCGCCCCCCACCCGACTGGAACACCCACGCACACCGAACCTGCGTCATATGCCAGCACCGCTTTGAAGCAGAGGACATGGCCCCCTGCCCGGCCTATGGCGGCACCATCTGCTCGCTCTGCTGCTCGCTGGACAGCCGCTGCCGCGACCGCTGCAAACCCGTATCCACCCGCATGGCCGCACAGATGGCCACCCCCCTGCACCGCCTGCCGCCACGCCTGCGCCATGTCCTGACCTCACCCGGTGGGCGTTTTGCTTTTCTGCTGTGCGGTATTGTCGTCATCATGGCGCTGCTGGCACGCCAGACAGGACTGCCGTTTGACAGCACGCTGCTGATCATCTCCTTTCTGGCCAGCATAGTGGGGGCATGGCTGCTGATCATGGCGCAGGAAAGCCGCCGCACCGCCACGCGCGAAACCCTGCACCAGACCCGCCTGCTCATGAACGAAATCAGGGCGCGCCGCCGTACCGATCAGGCTTTGCAGCAGGCGCGCGAAAAGGCCGAATCCGCAAGTCTTGCCAAAACCCGTTATATCAGCGGGATCAGTCATGAAATCCGCTCACCGCTGAACGCCATCATGGGTTATATCCAGCTTTTCGAACATGACAGGCGCATTCCACCCGAACGGCTGGGAGCACTGGGTATCATGCGCGAAAGTGGCGAGCATATTACCAGCATCCTGTCTGGTCTGCTCGACATCTCACGGATCGAGGCAGGGCGGATCGAACTGCATTCCGATATGGTGGAACTGCCGGTTTTCCTTGAATCCGTTGCACAGATGATCCGTATGCAGGCACAGGCGCGCGGGCTGAACTTTCTCTGGCGGCCCGGCCCGCTGCCTGCGGTCGTCACCTGTGATGAGCACCGCCTGCGCCAGATTTTGCTCAATCTGTTGTCCAATGCCGTCAAGTTTACACCGCAGGGTTCTGTTACCTTTTCCGCAACATGGCAGGCGCAGATCGCGGAATTTGTGATCGAGGATACGGGGCTTGGCATTTCCCTTGAAGATCAGGGCCGGATTTTCGAGCCTTTCGAACGTTCCGCCGCTACGGCCCGCATTCCCGGCACCGGACTGGGCCTGACCATTACAAAACTGCTCACCGAAATACTGGGGGCTGAACTGACATTTACCAGCACACCGGGGGTCGGTACACGCTTTCGCGTCAGGCTAATGCTACCAGACCGGCAAAACCGCCCGGCCCCGCGCCTGTCGGCTTTTCCTACCGGTTATACCGGCCCACGCCGCAGGGTGCTGATTGTTGATGACAACCCCGAACACCGCCAGATCATGCGCGAACTGCTCGAACACTGCGGTTTTGACGTGGAGGATGTGGAAAGCGGCCCCGCCTGCCTGAGCTGGCTGGAAACCGAAAAGGCCGACCTGCTCCTGCTTGATCTGTCCATGCCGGGCATGGATGGGCGTGAACTCGCACTGCGTATTCGCGCGCAAAGAGGCACAACCCTGCCCATCCTGTTTCTGACTGGTAATCTGGTAGAAAGTGCAAACCGGCATGTCCCTTCTCTGGATGACTGCCCGGTCATTGGCAAACCGGTCAACCTGTCGGTGCTGCTCGACAACATCCGTCAAATTTTGTCCCTGTCATGGATCATGCCCGATACGACCGTGGGGGCAGAGCCGCATTCCCACCATGATCCAGCCTCTCTGCCAGCTATTATAGTGGACAATGCCGCCAATATCCCCGCCCGCCAGCCAGTAGGCTCCCTGCCCGCTGCTGAGCGGGCCACCCTGCTGGATGCGCTGAACAGCGGCAATCTACGCCAGTTGAAAAACCATCTGGCACTTTTGCAGGCCAGCCGCCCAGACCTGCATGACGCCCTTGCCCCCCTTCTTGCACTGGCTGCCAGCTATCAGCTTGAAAACCTGCGCCAGCATCTGGAACACACACAGCCATGACCCTGTCAGCCACCACGCGCCGCTGTATTCTTGTCATTGATGACGACCCCGGCGTGCTGGGGATCATGGATGAAAAACTGTCTGACCACGGCTATACGGTTCTGCTTGCCCAATCTGGCGCGGCAGCACTGGAAGTCGTTTCGAACACGACACCTGACCTGATTCTGGTCGATGCCCTGATGCCGGGCATGACAGGATGGGAGGTTTGCGAAAAACTGCGCAGACACCGACAGAACGCGACAACACCGATTATTTTCATGACTGGCCTGACCGAAACAGAGCATGTCCTGCGGGCGTTCGAGGCCGGAGCGGTAGATTACGTAACCAAACCCCTGCGGCTGGAGGAGGTTCTGGCGCGTGTGAACGTACATCTTGAGGTATCGGCCCGTATCCGGGCCACTCATGGTGCGCTGGATGATGTCGGGCGGTATTTTCTGGCCCTGAACCGTAAGGGCGATATCGTGTGGACAACCCCGCATGCGGCCCGTCTGCTGGAACACATCCCCGCCACTCTGCTGGCGGGCCTGTCCATTCCCTCGCCACTCCCCGCACCGGGCAGCATTCTGCTGCAATACCAGCGCGAAGACGATGATCTGAGCCTGATTTTTGTGGGGGCGACCGGTAACGGTATGGGAGAGGATGAACGCCTGCTGCGCATTACCACGCAGGCCCGTCAGCCTGAGCGGGTTCTACAGGACAGGCTGGGCCTGAGCGCGCGCGAGGCCGAAGTACTTTTGTGGATTTCACGCGGGAAAACCAGCCGCGACATCGCGGATATTCTGGTCGTCAGTCCACGCACGGTCGATAAACATATGGAACAGATCTACAATAAAACCGGCCTGAGCACACGCGCGGCAGCCGCGGCCACCGCATCACGCCTGTTGCAGGAAGGGCAGGACAGGCCATAACAACCCTGCCCCGTGGGGCGCACCAGAGGGTGACGCCCCCTTTAAGGCCGCGTTTTACTGATCGTCTGAAAGGCGGGGCTGCGCGTCTGATGGTACCGTAATATTCGGGCAGAGCTTTTTCTGCTCAAGATTACGCACCTCGGACAACCTTTTTTCAAGGTCTTCAAGTTTCATATCATCCCCTTCACTGACGCCACCATGCCCGGCGGGGGTCAGGGTCATGCCATTCATGATGCCAAAACCCGGAAGGGGATCAAACGTAACACTGAAAGCAGAGGCTTTTTCAGTCGCGGCTATGTCCTTATTCTGCCGTGCGCTGATAAGGTCGGTCAGGCGGACATCTTCCACCACAAGATGTCGGCAGTCCATGCTCTGGAGAGACGGCGCGGCATGGGCGGCTCCCATGCCAAGGGAACAGGACAGAAAAAACGCCCCGTACAGAAAAGATCGTTTCAAGGTCTGCACTCCGATAAAGCCGGGATAGTCGTGCGAAACCCGGCCGGGAATTGGAACAAACGGTCTCAGACCGGATCAGTACTGCAACTGCATACCCAGCAGGAACGCATTGGAGGCCCGACCGCCTGCGGGGCTGTAACGGACATAATCAAACGTAAAGCGCAGGTTATGCCCATCCATTACGTAGTTCGCACCCGCATCGAACTGTGTAGTTTTCGGATGTCCCGGCCCGTACAGATCTTTTTTGTAAATAAACTCCTGATACCGTACCAGCGGCTGCACACGCCCCCAGCCCACCCGGTAGGGAATAAGATAGGCGGTGCTGAGCAGAAAAGCCGTGCCGTTATTGATACCACCAACATTCCCGTAATCGGGGTCGCGCTGGCCATACCCCACGGCAATATCTTTCACGCCATCGGTGTAGTACTGATAATAGGCGCCCTCAAGGGTATAAACGCCGTACCGTGCGTCCTTACCAATTTTCTTTTCAAACAGGCCATCCACGTTCCAGGCCTTGTAGTCGCCTTTCTGCTGGGCTGAACCGACACCATCCACCTGATACTGCCCGGCCAGACCAATGGCCAGAATATCGGCTTTTCCGTAATAGGTGCTGGCGGTGTAATAGGCCGGAGAGGGTTCGGGATCGAGAAAATTATATTCCAGACGACCGGCAAACAGCGGGTGTTCGCCATAGTTTGAGCCACCGGGCACCCAGTTATGGCCACGGTAAATACCCGCCATATAGCGGAAACGATCCTTAAGCACCTTACCCCAGATGGTCACGCCATCATCACGGCCAGACCATGCACCGGGGTATTGCGACACCAGCGGATAAGCGTAGGTGCTGAGAAAATACGGCCCATCAAGGTTTGAACGATCACTCGGCGTCAGCATCCGGCCAAACCAGATATTGAACGCCTTCGTGGGTTCAACCTGCAAAATGCCATCCAGCACGTTCCAGTTTCCATCGCGCAGGCGTTCGAGGTTAAGCGTTGTTTTGACATAGCGGTGAAACTGCGCGCCCATGTAAACACGGAAGTCTGCGGCACTGGCGGCGTCGGAGTTGTCCTTGGTTGCGGGGTCGCGGGTCAGGTACTGGCCGCGCACACCCACACCGAGCGTAAACGACTTGTCCTTACCGAAATTAACCGTAACACCGGCCTGCGCCGGGCTGGGAAGGGACAGGCCAAGGGCCGCACAGGCGGACAATACGCCGCCACACCACATCATTTTCTTCCTGCGGCTCATAGGAAGCCGCGACACGCGCGCAATCATGAACATCTCCTTGTGGCCGCACTTACCCGCTGGCGACATGGAAATATTACGGTATGTTATCGTTCTAAAGGGATGCGCGAAATTACTTAGCGCTCCGTACAGCCCTAGATAAAGCCGGGCCGGGCGCGCAGGCGGCGCAATATTTCCTCATGGAAAAGCTGCGCCGGGGTCGAAAGCCGGGCCATATCGCCCGTAATGAGATAAACAAAATAGCTCGGCCTCAACGAACCGGGCAGCAGCGGCCAGAGCCGGTCTCCCAGAGGTTCGGCCACAATGCTTGGCAAAAATCCTATACCCATACCCAAACGGATCAAACGCATGGCCTCGCTTAGATCATCCGCCTGCGCTACCGTGTTTTTGCCCAGATCATAATGCAGCCGAAAACGCCCTACATCCGCTGGCTCATCCGCTGCGGCCAGAATGAACCGCTCTCCGGCCAGCGTTGCGGGGTTTCTGATCGAATGCCCGAACAACGGGTGCGAACGCCCGCAATAAAGCTGCTGGCTTTCACGCAGCATGGGTTCGTACCGCACAGTCGGCACGGACTCGCTTTCATACGTGATCCCCACATCCGCCTCGCCCGATTGCACGGCATCCAGCACGCTGCGCCATGTGCGGATTTCGACCCTGAGCGTGACATCAGGATGACGCGCGGCAAATGAGGTCAGCGCATCATCAAGATCCTGACACAGAATATCAGAAATCATGCTCAGCCGTAGGGTGCCTTCGATACGCCGCGCGGCTTCGCGCGCCACATGCGGCACCATCCGCACTGCCTCCGCTGCCTCGGTAATCTGCTCGAACACCGCCTTGCCTGCCGGTGTCAGGGCAATGCCCTGTGGGGTACGGCGACAAAGCTGCACCCCTACCTGTTCCTCCAGCCGCTTGAGCGACAGGCTCAGCCCCGGCTGGTGCATGCCCAGCGAGCGCGCAGCCGCACTGATACTGCCGCAACGGGCAATCTCGTAAAACTGGCGGAACAGGTTCCAGTCAGCCCGCGTGATGAAGCGCCTTTCATCGGGCGACAAAGGCTGGTTCGTGCGCGCTGTCATGTGGCCCCCGTTAATCTGACCCGCTTTGGCTATACTACAGACTTATGCCCCTTATCATTTTTTTCGGCGTTCCGTGTATGGCGGCACCTGCCCTACCCTGAGGCCACGGCGCACAACCGCCCCCAGAACCAACACGGCATATTTTTTCAAGGTTACACGGCATGTCTCTTCAGGTTCCCGCCACTGGGTATGATTTTCCCTTCACCGGCGACTTTCGCCCCTCCGAAACCGCTCTGGTCATTATCGACATGCAGGTGGATTTCTGTGCGCCGGGCGGGTGGGTTGCCAGCCTGACGCCCGCACTCGACCTCATGCGCGCACCCATAGAACCAATCAAACGTGTGCTGAGCGCTGTCCGGGCCGCAGGCATGAAAGTAATCTACACCCGCGAAGGCCACCGGCCTGATGGCTCCGACCTGACAGCCGTCAAACGCTTCCGCACCCGCCTTGCCTATGACGGCGCGGGGGTTGGAGAATACACAGCCCTTGGCCGGGTGCTGACACGCGGCGAGCCGGGGCATGAAATCATTCCCGAACTTGCCCCCGAGCCGGGCGACATCATGATCGACAAAGTAGGCAGTGGCTGTTTTTACGGCACGGAAATGGAGCATATCCTGCGCGCCAACGGCATCCGTCATCTTGTGTTTACCGGCGTTACGACAGAATGCTGCGTTCATACCTCCATGCGGGAGGCGGCAGATCGCGGGTTTGACAACCTGCTGCTGGAAGACGCAACCGCCGCCGTAACACTGGCGCTGAAAGAGGCTGCGGTCAGCATTATCCGTGACCCTTCAACCCTGTTTGGCACGGTCGGCACATCGGACGACCTGATAGCCGTGCTGCATACCCTCGCCCAAAAGCCGACCCCCGGCCACAACCCGGCCTGAGCGGCAAACCAAGCGGAGACCCCTGCCATGACAACGCGTTTTTCGTGGAAAACAATTCTGGCCGCCTGCACCTTCGGTCTGGCATGCCTTGCGGGCAGTGCGCAGGCCGAGCCTCTGCGCATCGGCTACAGCGACTGGCCGGGCAGTGTTGCGTGGCAGATCGCCATCGACAAGCACTGGTTCGCGGAAAAACACCTTGATGTCGTGTTTGACTGGTTTGACTACGGCGCCATGCTGGACGCCTACACAACCGGCAAGCTGGACGCCATCAGCGCCACTAATGGGGATGTGCTGAGCACAGGGGCCAACGGCCATAAAAGCATTACCATCATGCTGAACGATTATTCGGACGGTAATGATATGATTGTCGCTACGCAGGACATCAAAACCGTGGCCGACCTGAAAGGCCACAAGGTTGCGGTGGAAACCGGGCTGGTTGACCACCTGTTGCTGCTGACAGCCCTGCAACGCAGTGGCCTGTCGGAAAACGACATCACGATCGTTCACACACCCACCAATGAAACCCCGCAGGTTCTGGCCTCGGGCAGCGTATCGGCCATCGGGGTATGGCAGCCCAATGCGGGGCAGGCCCTGCATGAGGTTTCAGGCTCGCACCCGCTCTTTACCTCGCATGATGCGCCGGGGCTGATTTACGATACGCTCTCGGTCGATCCGCTCAGCCTGAAAAACCACGAAAAGGAATGGCGCGAGGTCGTACAGATCTGGGATCGGGTTGTGGCCTATATTAAAGACCCCGCCACACAGGCTGACGCCATCGACATCATGGCCCGGCGCGTGGGCATTGCCCCCAAGACGTACAAACGCTTTCTGGATGGCACCCACCTGCTCAGCCTGTCTGACAGCCGTCCTATCTTTGAACGCGGGCCGGGGCTGGATTCCCTCTACGGTTCGGATGAAAACGCCGACCGCTTCAATGTGCGATACAATGTCTACAAACACCCCCAGAACGTGGGCAGCTACATCAAGCCGCTGTTCTGATCAGTCTTTACGCGGGTGCGCCCCAAGCACCCGCTCCCCAGCCCGGCACGGCCTGCCCACACCGCGCAACACCCCGCCCCCGAAAGGGCAGGCCACCGGCACACCCCCTGCATAAATTCCTGACAGAACGAGACCCACCTGTATGGCAGCCATTCCGCCGTACCATGGCCCGCAGGGATAAAACCGCGGGCGCAACCGGTATGGGCCGTGTCGGATTATGATAATTCAATGAATTCCCGCCACCGAGGGGGACAACATGACAGGATGGCTTTGTCCATAACGGGCCTTGCCGCTATGGTGCCGCCCAGACACCCCAGACCTGTCAGCCCTGTCCTACCCTTGAGTGCATTATCCTGGTTTTCCGTAACGCATCTTTTTTTGCTCACCCTGTGAGCCAGACACCATGACACCGCCACGCCTCCCGGCGCGGGCGTGGCCGCTGCTGCTTGCTCTGCTGACTCCCCCCCTGCTGGCGCAACTGACCAGCCCGGCCGCACAGGCCGAACAGCCTGAAACACAGGTGGAACTCGATCAGAGGCGGTTGGCCCACTCAGCCCCGGTTATTGAGCAGATCGGCCCTATTGCTGTACCCGATGCCGGGCGCATGGGCGCCAATGCCAGCACCCCAGCCCCCAGCACCCCCACCTCTACCACCCCCGATGACATGGGCGATCACTTGCTGGGGGGGCTATGGGGCGCACGCCACTGGATGGCCCGGCAGGGCATTACGCTTGATGTGCAGGAAGTGGACGAATTATGGGCCAATGTCTCGGGCGGCAGCGCCTCGGCGGCCGATGGCCGCAATGGCTCTGGCACAGGCCCGTATTATGATGGCGTAACACTGGTGACACTGGGGCTTGATCTTGAAAAGATCATCGGCCTGCCCGGTGGCCTGTTCAATATCAGCGCCATGCAGACCCACGGCCGGTCGATTTCGCAGGATCATCTGGTGCTGTTCAACCCGGCTTCGGGCTACGAGGCTGACCGCTCCACCCGCCTGTTTGAACTCTGGTACCAGCAGTCTTTTCTGGACAACACGCTGGATATCAAAATCGGGCAGCAGGATCTGGATACGGAATTCCTGATTTCCAACTACGGCGCGCTGTATCTGAACGCCAATATGGGCTGGCCGGTAGCCCCTTCCAACAATCTGTATAGTGGCGGCCCATCATGGCCACTGGCCTCGCCCGCTGTCCGCGTACGCTATCGCCCCAATGACAGCCTGAGCATTCTGGTGGCCGCAGCAGACGACAACCCCGCAGGCGTGCGCGACAATGCCTTTTTTGTCCAGCATGGCGGCAACGCGGCAGACCCGACCAGCCAGACGACTCTCGACGGCAGCGGCACGTTGTTCAACATGAATACCGGCGCACTGCTGATTGCCGAACTCCAATACGCCATCAATCCGGGGCCGGGCCGGGCCGGGCTTCCGGGCATCTACAAGCTGGGTGGCTACTACGACACGGCGGCTTTCCCGGACTACCGCTACAATACCAGCGGCGCTCCACTAGGCAGCGCACAGGACACCACGTCCTCGCCCCGCATGGTGGCAGGCAACTGGCTGGTTTATGCTATAATAGACCAGATGCTCTGGCGCCCGGCCCCGGATTCCGCACGCTCCATTGGCGCCTTTACGCGCGTGACCGGCAGCGGCCCATCCAGCACCACCCAGATCAGCTTTGCCGTAGATATGGGCATCAATTTCAACGCGCCATTCCGCTCACGCCTGAATGACACGCTGGGCCTTGGCTGGGGGCTTGGACAAACCGCCTCCGGGCTGCGGCAGTACGACCGCAACGCGCACCTGCCCGTGCAGAACACCGAAACCTATCTTGAACTGACCTATCAGGCCCAGATCCTGCCCTGGTGTACTGTCCAGCCCGATTTCCAGTACATCTTCAACCCTTCCGGCGGGGTTCTGGACTGGTCGCGCCAGCACACGGTACAAAACGAGGCCATTTTTGGCCTGCGCACGTCCGTCACGTTCTGATAGCACCACGGCCCTCCGCGGCATGCAGGATCTTTCGCCGTGCGGCCCCCTTGCCTTTTGGGGGCTTTCCCGTCCAATGGAGTGGTCTTTAGTCTATTTGCTAGCCGCCCCTCATGGATTCACGCGCGCATATTCCTCCTCTCGCGGCCCTGAACGCCTTTGTCGCTTTCGCCCGCACCGGAGGGATCAGGCGGGCGGCGGCCGCCCTGCGCATGGACCATGCCGCCATCAGCCGCCATATCCGCGATCTTGAACAACGGCTGGGCACCCCCCTGCGCGACCGCGAAACCGGCGTGCTGACACAGGCCGGGCAAAGTTATCACGACCGCATAGCCCCCCTGCTGGACGAACTGGCCAACGCCACAGCGGAGCTGCGCAACCAGCCCCGCTCCCTGACCGTGACCTGCGCACACGGCTTTGCCTATCACTGGCTGCTGCCCCGGCTGGGGGCGTTCCGGCGCGCTTATCCCGGAACGGATGTGATGCTGCGCGCGGTCGATGCGAACACGACCTTTCATGTCAGCGGTGTCAGCCCGCACAGCCATGCCCAGATTGGCTACCGGCAGGATAGTAGCCCCGGTGTGGAACCGCGTGACCTCAGGAGCGTGCTGATCGCCCGGCCTGCCGTTTTTCCCGTTATTTCTCCTGCCGGGCTGATCGCTATGGGCGGACAGCCGCACACCACCGCCGACCTGCTACACGCCCCCCTGCTGCTGGAGGAAGATGACAGCGAGTGGCGGCTCTGGTTTGCCGCCCAGAACGTGCGGCCCGGCCCCATCAATGCCGCCGGGCGGCTGTGGCAGGCCCATGTCACACTGGCTGCGGCCCGCGCGGGGGAAGGCATTGCCCTGAGCAACGCCTTCCTGCTGGGGGATGATCTGGATTCCGGGCGACTGGTGCGCGTGCAGCCCAGCCAGACCCCGCTGATCGACACCACGCTGGGCGCTTATATCCTACGCGCACCCGCTCAGGCATGGGACAAACCGGCCCTGAGCGCCTTCCGGGCCTGGCTGCTGGAAGAGGCCGCCCGGCAGGAAGGCACCACCCCGCCTGAACGGTGATGAAAAATCACCACCCAACGACAGAAAAATCTCCTCCCGGACTCCTGAAAAATTGCTTAACGAAACAAACCGAAACGAACACGCACGCCCCCCAGCGGCATGCCCCGTGTTCCGCCATTAGCCGGAGCGAATGACCATGCTGAACACCACCCCGTCTCCCACGACCAATGCCGCCCTGCTCGCGCGCCGTCAGGCGGCTGTGCCGCGTGGTGTGTCCGTGGCCACCCCGGTTTTTGCCGACAGGGCCGAAAATGCCGAACTGTGGGATGTCGAAGGCCGCCGCTATATTGATTTTGCGGGCGGTATTGCCGTGCTCAATGTCGGGCACCGTCACCCCAAGGTGGTGGACGCCGTGCAGAAGCAGCTTGAGCGCTTCACCCACACCGCCTTTCAGGTCTGTGCCTACGAGCCCTATATCGAACTGGCCGAGAAACTGAACGCCCGTGCGCCGTTCACCGGGCCTGCCAAGACAATCTTTTTCACCACCGGTGGCGAAGCCACGGAAAACGCGGTCAAGATCGCGCGCGCCGCAACGGGCCGCACGGGTGTTATCGCCTTCTGTGGTGGTTTCCACGGCCGCACGCTGCTGGCCACGGCCATGACCGGCAAGGTACAGCCCTACAAGGCACCCTTCGGCACCCTGCCCGGTGAAATCTATCATGTGCCCTTCCCCGATGGCGACATCACGGTGGAAGACAGCCTGAAGATGCTCGGCTTCCTCTTTGCCTCCGACATCGGCCCCGACAATGTGGCCGCCATCATCATCGAGCCGGTTCAGGGTGAAGGCGGTTTCCGCATTGCACCGCCTGCCCTGCTGCGCCACCTGCGCACCCTGTGCGACCAGCACGGCATCAAACTGATTGCCGATGAGGTTCAGTCCGGCTTTGCCCGTACCGGCAAGCTGTTCGGCATCGAGCATTCCGGCATTGAGCCGGATCTCGTCTGCATCGCCAAATCTCTGGCGGGCGGCATGCCGCTCTCGGGTGTGATCGGCCGTGCGGAACTGATGGACGCCGTGCCGCCCGGCGGGCTGGGCGGCACCTATGCCGGTGCGCCGCTGGCCTGTGCGGCAGCTCTGGCCGTGCTGGACGTGATTGACGAAGAAAAGCTGATCGACCGCGCCAACGCCATGGGCGAACGCCTCAAGGCCCGTATCGCGGGCTGGCACAAGCGCACCGACCTGCTGCCCGTCAGCCAGCCGCGCGGGCTGGGTGCCATGGTGGCGTTTGATGTGCTGGAACGCCATGCGGGTGAAGAGCGCCGCGCGGGCTTTGCCGCCAAGCTGTGCGCCATGGCCTGTGAAAAAGGACTGATCGTTCTGGCCTGCGGCGTGCAGGGGGCCACGGTTCGTATCCTGACACCGCTGACCGCCTCCGATGCACTGGTGGACGAAGGTCTGGACATTCTGGAGCAGGCGCTGCTCGACGCCGCCAAGGCTTGAGCCTGACAGGCTACAGCCTGTTACCAGCCTGTTCCTGACAGGCTGGCGCCCCGCCAACCGGGCATGAAAAAGCCCGCCACTCCATATCGGGGTGGCGGGCTTTTGCGTATGCGGGCCTCTCAGCCCGCGGGCATAGCCCCGGACTTATTTGTCCTTGCTGGAAAAGACGTTGCCAATATCCTTGCCAACGCTCTCCCCGGCATTACCGATTTTCTTGCCGGTCTTGTCGCCCCACTTGCCAACATCCTGTGCGGCATCGGTGGTGGCGTTTTCGGTCTTGTCCCAAGCCTTTTTGGTGCCGGACTTGGTTTTATCCCAAGCCTCCGTGCTGCCATCGCGGGTCTTGTCCCAAGCCTTTTCCGAACCGGACTTGGTCTTGTCCCATGCCTTTTCAGTGCCAGACTTGGTTTTGTCCCAGACCTTTTCCGAACCGGACTTGGTTTTATCCCATGTGTTCTCGGTGCCGGACTTGGTCTTGTCCCATGCCTTTTCAGTGCCAGACTTGGTTTTGTCCCAGACCTTTTCCGAACCGGACTTGGTTTTATCCCACGTGTTCTCGGTGCCGGACTTGGTCTTGTCCCATGCCTTTTCAGTGCCCGTTTTGGTGGACTCCCAAGCCTGATCCACCGCATTTTCGGCATGGGCAGGCGCAGGCGGCAGGCTGAGCGCAAAAACGGCAGCCCCCAGCATGGTCAGGGCAGAGGCGTTAAACATATGTCTGGACATAGGCGTGTTTTCTCCGGCTCTGTTTTTCATTGATGTGAGCATGTCGCCCATTTGTGGCAAATATGCGCCCCTTTTGCAGGCCCGTCTTTCAGGTCTGCCGCCGGGGCATGGCATCTAACGCAGCCTGAAGCGTATAGGCTGCAGCCAATCTGTCCACCATCTCTGCCCGGCGCGCACGCGACATGTCCGCCTCATTAATCAGCATGCGATTAACGGCGGCGGAGGACAGGCGCTCATCCCACAGGCAGGCGGGCAGGCCCGTCTGTTCAGAGAGTGCCAGCGTCCAGTCCCGGCTGGCCTGTGCGGCCGGGCCAAACCCGCCATCGAGCGAAAGCGGCATGCCCACCACCATGCCCCCTATGCCGTGTTCGCGCGCAAGATCACGCACAAGCGTTGCCATCTGCCCCAGCTTGCCGCGCTTGACCGTCTGGAGGGGGCTGGCCACCATGCACAGCACATCAGACAGGGCAAGCCCGACCTGACGGCTACCGGGGTCGATGCCTAACAGACGGGACTGGGGGGGCAATATCGCGGCCAGATCGGCCAGGCTGAGCAGAGTCATGGCCCCATGGTATGTTGCAGTGCGCCCGATTATGCTAGGGGTTTCGCACCATCTGTCTGAACAATGAGGGGTCCGCTTTCATGTCGCTCGACCTTGCGACCACCCGACGCATAGCCAAACTGGCCCGTATCGGCCTTGAAGACGCAGAACTTGAAGCCACAACGCTCAAGCTCAACACCATTCTAGGCTGGATCGATCAACTTGCCGAAGTGAACGTGGATGGCGTGCCCCCCATGGTCGGCACGGAAACCGAAGCCCTACGCCAGCGTGAAGATGTGGTGACCGACGGCAACTGCCGCGACGCCCTGCTGGCCTGTGCACCCGAAACGGCCGGGCCTTTTTACACCGTACCCAAGGTTGTCGAATAATGCTGACCGGACTGACCCTGACCGAAGCCCGCGCGGGCCTTGCCGCCCGCACTTTCAGCGCGCGTGAACTGGCCAAGGCGCATCTGGACGCCATCGCCCGCCTGAACCCCACGCTGAACGCCTATATTACCGTCCTGCCCGAAGAAACCGTACTGGCACAGGCCGATGCCGCCGATGCCCGCTACGCCGCAGGCACGGCGGGGCTGATGGACGGCCTGCCCATCGGCATCAAGGATCTGTTCTGCACCAAGGATGTACGCACGACTGCCGCCAGCGCTATTCTGGCCGAGTTTGTGCCGCCTTATGAAAGCACGGTCACGGCAAAGCTGCTCAAGGAAGGCGCTGTTTTCCTTGGCAAGACCAATCTTGACGAATTCGCCATGGGGTCGGCCAACACCTCATCCGCTTTCGGGGCGACCACCAGCCCGTGGCGCCGTACGGGTGAGCCTGATGTGGCCCTTGTGCCCGGCGGCTCCTCCGGTGGTTCCTCCGCTGCGGTGGCCGCCGGTCTGGCGCTGGCCGCCACCGGCACGGATACGGGTGGCTCCATCCGCCAGCCTGCGGCCTATTGCGGCATTGTCGGGCTGAAACCCACCTATGGGCGGTGCAGCCGCTGGGGCGTCATTGCCTATGCCAGCTCGCTCGATCAGGCTGGCCCCATGACCCGCAGCGTGGCCGATGCCGGGCTGATGCTTGAAGCCATGGCCGGGTTTGATGAGCGGGACAGCACATCATCCTCCCGCCCGGTACCGGCTTTTCACAAGGCCGTGGGCAAAAGTGTAAAAGGGCTGAAGGTGGGTATCCCCACCGAATACCGTGCGCCCGGCCTGCCTGAAGACGTGCTGGCCATGTGGGAACAGGGTATTGCCTGGCTGCGCGAAGCCGGGTGCGAGGTGGTGGATGTCTCCCTGCCCCATACCCGCTATGGCCTGACCAGCTATTACATTATCGCCCCGGCGGAATGCTCCTCCAACCTCGCGCGCTATGACGGCATCCGCTTTGGCAAACGGGTGGATGCCCCCTCGCTCGACGCCGTGTATGAAGCGTCGCGCGCGGCCGGTTTCGGCGCGGAAGTGCGCAGCCGTATCCTGATGGGCACTTATGTTCTGTCCGCTGGCTATTACGATGCCTATTACCTCAAAGCTCAGAAAGTTCGCACCCTGATCCGCCGGGATTTCGAGCAGGCGTTTGAAAACGTCGATGTTCTGCTGACCCCCACAGCACCCTCCGCCGCCTTTGCGCAGGGTGAAAACCAGAACGACCCCGTGCAGATGTACCTCAACGACATCTTTACCGTACCCGCGAGCCTTGCCGGTATTCCCGGCCTGTCCGTGCCGGTGGGGCTGAACAATGCGGGCCTGCCGCTTGGGCTACAGGTGCTGGGCCGCCATTTTGATGAAGAAACCGTGCTGTCGGTTGGCGGCGCGCTGGAAGCAGCGGCGGGTTTTGCACACCGGCCCACCCTGCACGCGGGAGCAGGCGCATGAGCTACGTGATCGAAGGCCAGACCGGCCTGTGGGAAATTGTGGTGGGGCTTGAGGTTCATGCTCAGGTTATCAGCCATTCCAAGCTGTTTTCGGGGGCTTCCACCACCTTTGGTGGCGACCCGAACACGCAGGTCAGTCTGGTGGATGCCGCCTTCCCCGGTATGCTGCCAGTCATCAACCACACCTGCGTGGCACAGGCCATCCGCACAGGTCTGGGGCTGAACGCACAGATCAACCTGACAAGCCGCTTCGACCGTAAAAACTATTTTTACGCCGATCTGCCGCAGGGTTACCAGATCAGCCAGTTCGAACACCCGATTGTGGGTACAGGCACCATCTCCATTGAACTGGCCAATGGTGAAACGCGCTCCATCGGCATTACGCGGCTGCATCTGGAGCAGGATGCGGGCAAGCTGCTGCATGATCAGGACCCGACAAAATCCTTCGTGGACCTGAACCGTGCCGGTGTCGCCCTGATGGAAATCGTCAGCGAACCCGATATCCGCGCACCGGAAGAAGCCGGTGCCTATCTGCGCAAGCTGCGCCAGATCCTGCGTTATCTGGGCACCTGCGATGGCAACATGGAGGAAGGCTCCATGCGCGCGGATGTGAACGTGTCTGTCCGCAAGGCGGGGGAGCCGTTCCGCACCCGCTGCGAGATCAAGAACGTCAACTCCATCCGCTTTGTCATGCAGGCGATTGAAGCCGAAGCCGCGCGGCAGGTTGAAATCTGGGAAAACGGCGGCACGGTGGATCAGGAAACCCGCCTGTTCGACCACACCAAGGGCGAAACCCGCACCATGCGCTCGAAAGAAGACGCGCATGACTACCGCTACTTCCCCGACCCTGACCTGCTGCCTCTGGTGCTGGAACAGGACTGGGTGGACAGCCTGCGCGCTGCCCTGCCCGAACTGCCCGATGCCAAGCGTGCCCGCTTCCAGCAGGAATACGGCATTACCTTCTATGATGCCGGGGTGCTGGTGGCCGAACAGGCCGTAGCCGATTACTACGAAACCGTGGCCCGTGGGCGCGATGGCAAGCTGGCCGTAAGCTGGGTAACGGGCGACCTGTTTGCAGCCCTCAACCGTACCTCCAACACGATTGAAACCAGCCCTGTCAGCGCTGCCAGCCTTGGCAAAATGCTGGACCTGATCGCTGATGGCACCATCAACGGTAAAATCGCCAAGGAAGTGTTCGAAGACATGGTGGAAACGGGCGAAGCCCCAGAAGCCATCGTCGAGCGCAAGGGTCTGCGGCAGGTCACCGACACCGGGGCGATTGACGCCGCCATTACCTCGGTGCTGGACAAAAATGCTGACAAGCTGGCCGAATACCGCTCCGGCAAGGACAAGCTGTTCGGCTTCTTTGTCGGACAGGTGATGAAGGAAACCAAGGGCAAGGCCAATCCCGCCCTTGTGAACGAAGCCCTTCAGGCCCGCCTGAACGGCTAAAAACATCCCTGCGCGGGGCGGAATACCCCGCCCGCGCAGGGCTACAACCCCAGCTAACCCGCCAATATGCAAAAAATAAATGCCAACTTGCATAAGAGGGTTTGACGAATCCCGCACACACCCCTAAAAGCAGCATTGCAAACGTCGTGTATGTTGCACTCTTCGGCGGAGGGGTGGCCGAGTGGCTGAAGGCGGCGGTTTGCTAAACCGTTGTACGGTGTCAAGCCGTACCGTGGGTTCGAATCCCATCCCCTCCGCCAATTTTTAAATATTCCCACTCAAGAGCCGTAAACCAGCCTCGCATTTTTGCTTCGTAGGCATGGGGCATTGTCCATATAATGAAGCGGATCATAAGCAGGCTTCTGCACTCCCACTCATTCAATCGGCCCAGATGCCGGAACAGCGGTTAGGCGCCCCCAACCAATGGATAGAGCAATAAACACGCCTGTAGCCCCTCATATAGACAGGGGAGCTTTTTTAAGGGCAGACTCTATCGCTTATTATTATTCAATAAAAAATGCTGCCTGTTACCGACCAAATGAAACTGAACTCTGAGGTTTATCCGGGATTGTGTGGGCTGGGGTGGGATATAGGGGGATTGGTCTAGGGAAACCGCCGATAAATTGGGTGCCGTCCCGCATTGATCTGAAAATGGCCTCAGCCAAATGAAATTGGACTCTGAGGTGCGGTAGGGCTCATTCAGCCATATGAAATGGAACTTGTGGCGGTTGGCCAGATAGACCTTCAGAGCCCTTTTAAAGCCTTTTTAAAGGGCAGCAGTCATTAACAAGGCCACTCGCCCAACGATACACATGCTATCAGCGCCGTCTGGCTGACCCCAGCGCACGGAAGCCATTGGCACCTCCTCTGGCGGGTAGTTTTTGTTGTCGCTAGATACCAGAATTGCACCATCGGTCCTCACGGATAGACGTTTAACAAATACCGCACCGTGCATTACGAAAACATAGACACCGAACAACTGGTCTGTTCTCCTAGTGTCAATTACCATAGCATCTCCACTATTGATTGTGGGTGCCATGCTGTCTCCAACGGCGTGCATAACTATAGTATCGTTTGCAATGCATTTAGCCATCTCCAAAACGGCCTTAAATATTGGCATATAAATAGGTTTTTCTTGTTCGTAATCGAGCCTACCAAAGCCAGCGGAAGCGTCTACGTCAAAATAACGGACGTTTAATGTGCTTTGATCCGGGATTATTTCGACATTTGATAACTCGGGTACGAATGTTCCTTTTTCTGGAGCGCCTTCTCCTTCAGCAAGCCATTCGACACTCACGCCGCAAGCGTTAGCCAGAGCCACCAGCGCAGTTGCCTTCATATCGCGGCCAGAGAGATAGCGACTGAGTGTGCTGAGAGGCATTTGTGCACGAATGGCGACTTTTGTATTTCCGCCAGCAGCCTGCACTGCCTGCTGAAGACGGACAGTACGTTCTGCAACATCGCGTCCGTTATCTCCCGTGTCGAGATTATCTGCCGGAATAATATTCGATGTGCTTGCAGGCAAAGGAATTTGGCTGTTTTCAGTCTGTTTCTCACGTCCATATGCCAACCACTCCAAGTCTACAGCGCAAGCTTCAGCAAGCGCAGTAAGCGCGCTAACCTTCATATCTCGCCCTGCGATGTAGCGATTTAAGGTGCCCAAGGGGATGCCGGACTTGGATGCAATTATAGCGTTTCCACCTGCATTTCGGACAGCTGTTCGTAGACGTTCAGCGCGATCTTTAATTTTCGCCTCTGATTTGTCGGCCCCGAAATCCAATGAGTCGCCATTCGGTATTTCGTCTATTTGATTATTTGCTGTCATATTAACGGTAAATCTCGTTTATGCGACTTTTTTGGAAAAACTTGGACCCGAAACAGCTATTCTAATTGACATACGGCAATTCATGGGTAAATCTCCGGGGTAGTAATCCGGGGGGAACCCCCGTGTTGCTGGACCAAAAAAGAGAGTCGGTGGGGCCGACTCTGTTGCGAGAGGTTGCTATTATGGCACGAAAGCCACGGAAAGTGCACGTTGAGTATCTGAAGGCGGAAATCAGGGAGAAATTTGGCCCGCTTTCTCATGTTTCCAAGGCGATGGGCATGTCTGATAATGCCGTCAGCAATATCCTTTCGTCCCCAGCTTATTCCATTCCGGGCGAACGCAAGCTTGCCAAGCTTATGGGTTGGGACGTTCGGGAAGTCTGGCCAGATCGGTATCATGACGATGGAACTCCTGTTCCTCGGGTTGCTGATCGGCAACCTACATGCGTGATCCCGGCTGATCTCCGTCAAAACGGAGTGGCAGCATGAACGTCAAGAAAATCAAGCTGGCTGACATTGATCCGCGCATTGATGGGCGCATTCGTCCGGTGGACGAAAGCCACGCTGCCATTATCGCGCAAGCGTTCGAGGAGCGCGGTCAGGAAACGGCCATTGTGGTGCGTTATGGCAGCAGCGGTGAGGATGGGCCGAAATATATTCTGGTATCCGGCGCGCACCGCCTGCGTGCTGCAGAGCTTGTGGGGTGGGATAGCATTGACGCTTCCATCACGAAGCTGAACGCGGATGAGGCTCGGCTACAGGAAATTGACGAGAACCTCATCCGCCAGGAACTGGATATCCTGTCACGCGCCCGCTGCTTATATGAGCGCAAGGAACTCTACCTTAAACTGCACCCGGAAACCAAGCATGGAGTGAACCGCTTTTCTAGAGATGCAACCGTTGCAACTCTAAAATTTGCCACTGACGCTTCCATAAAGATGGGGGTCAGTGAACGCACTGTGCATGGCTACATCGCTCTGTATAAGAATTTGCAGCCGGAGACGGTGAAAATTCTCCAGAGCACCACGCTGGCCGATGACCGTCAGGAACTGCTTTATGTCGGGTCCATACAGGAACCCGTTCTGCAGGTAGCCACTGTTAAAGAGGCAATTTTCAAGGGCAAGAAACCCTCTGAATTGCAGGAAGCCCCTATTCAGCTTTCAGGCGAGGCGCTGTGGCTTCAGGTCGGGAAGAAGGAAGCTACCCGCGTCCTGAAAATGGAAGTGCCTGCGCGTCGTGTGTTTCTTGATGAGCTTGTGAAGGCTGGGGTTATTTCCCGCGACCAGATCGTGGAGGCTGCATGACCCGCAAGGACGAACGCCAGCTTTCGCTGCTGGACTGGACGCCACCGGCGCCGGTTGCGGCCTTTGACCCCTTTCTGATCCGGGGGAACCGGGTTGAGGATCAGCTTGCACGGGCCATTGCTGTGGCACTGGAGGATTGCCGCCTGAGCAGGCCGGAAGTGGCCGAGCGCATGAGCGGCATTCTGGGGCGCCCTGTCAGCGTGAACATGCTGAACGCCTATGCCAGCGTGCAGCGGGATGGCCACCAGATCAGTGTGCCCCGGTTTGACGCCCTTGTGGGCGCAACACAGGACAGGCGGCTGGTGCAGTTTCTTGTCCAGCCACGCGGCTGGGCGGTGATTGAGCAGCGCTTCCTACCCATGATCGAACTGGCGGCAGTGCGTGAGCGCAAGCAGGAGCTTGCCCGGATGGAACATGGTCTGCGCAGGCAGATGGTGCGTGGAGGGCGCGTGTGATGTCTAAGAAAGCATTTATTTCTTCCAAAACTGATGCTGCAGGGCATGCCAACATCAGGATTGGCAATTTGGGAATAGCAGGTATCGGACGCGGTGGTGTGATGGCCGAATATCGTCCGGCCACCACAAAAGAAAAGACTGTTCAGATCGGAGTGAGCGAGTTCAGCTTTCTTTCTCGGCTAGCTTTATTGTGTCTGCGAGAGCGGTCAGAAGAATTTTCTTTAGATCAAGAACTGACGACATGGCTGGAAGGCTACTTAGCCGGAATGTCAGACGTCCAGATACCGAGTTACCAACTCCGATCTCTAGACACTCAAAATCCCCCGACACCTCAAAGCCAAGAGCAAGCTCTTTGATGGAGGCATTTGTTATGTTGATATTTGGCGTGTCGTCATCCGTGGGCACAGAAATAGAATACATAGTTTCCTCCTTGTTTGGGTTGTGCAGCCACAAGGTGGATTGGGTGGTG
>NZ_JAFVMG010000009.1 GCF_017377745.1 Acetobacter suratthaniensis
ATGGGGCTGCTGACATTTTTCTGAAATATTTCAAGGAATTCAGCCATTTTTTGCCAAAAAAAATACGCTATCAAAACAGATGGTTAGACCCCTCAAAAACAAAGGGCGGCCTGCGGCCGCCCTTTGTGGGTCATTTCGTCGTCTTGGCTTCGGGGAAAGCCTGTTCCCATCCGCCGCCGAGCGCATTGTAAAGCTGCACCAGGTTGCCCGACAGGGTTGCCGTGCTTTCGGCCTCCTGTGTCTGCGACTGGAGCATGCGCCTCTGGGCGTCCAGCACCTGCAGGTAGCTCTGTAGCCCGTGGCGATACTGATCCTGTGCCAGCGTCAGCGTCCGCCGGTCTGCCTGCACCTGCGCACTCACGGCCTGATTGCGCCGTTGCTCGGCCTGCCATGCGACTAGAGCGTTATCTACCTCGCGCCATGCGTTCAGCACGGTCTTGCGGTAATTCAGCGCCTCGGCCCGCTGCGAGGCCTTTTTCATTTCAAGCTGGCCGCTCAAACGCCCGCCCTGAAAGATCGGCAGAGTAATGGACGGCCCGACATTCCATGCCCGTGCGTTCCAGAACCCCAGATCGCGGAAGGAGAGGGACTGGAAGCCAAACCCGGCATCAATCGTAACCTTGGGATAGAAATCTGCTGCGGCCTGACCGACTTCCGCCGTGGCACCATGCAGACGGGCCTCGGCCTCACGGATATCAGGACGACGGCGCGCCAGTTCGGACGGTAGCCCGACCGGCGCCGCAGGAGGCACCAGAGGAATAGCCGCGCGCGGCCCCAGCTCTGCATCCAATGCACCGGGGGGCGACCCCATCAGCAGGTTAATGGCGTTAATCTGCTGGGCAATGCGCTGATCATATTGTGGCAGCAGCGCATTGGTGCGCTGGAGTTCGGCCTGAGCGCTGTCCACATCCAGCTCGCTCACCAGACCACTATGGTAACGCGACTCGCTCAGGCGCGTGAGTTCAGCCGCCAGATCGCGGCTGGCACGGGTAATGCGCGCCTGCTCCTGCAACTGGCGCAGGGTGATGTAATCAGACGCCAGCTCTGCCTGCCTTGCCACCAGAATGCCCCGACGCTCTTCCTGAGACGCCGTCATATAGGCTTTGGCGGCTTCATACTGCCGACGCACACGCCCCCACAGATCCACTTCCCAGTTTGACTGTAGGCCATCCTGCCACTGGTTGAGCAGCGGCACAGAGGCCCCGGATGCAGCGGATTCGATCTGGTCGCCCACACCGGCCTGACGGCCTACGCGCTTGAGCACCCACTGCATTTCCTTGGAACTATACTGCGCGGCCTTATAGGAACCGGAGGCCGCAAGATCGGGAAAGCGTTCCGCCCCGGCCAGCAGCAACTGCCCACGGCTGACCGCAAGCTGTTCGGCCGCCTGCTGCACATCAAGGTTCTGGCTGGCCAGCCGTTCTTCCAGCGCTGTCAGTTCCGGGTCATGAAAAATACCCCACCATGCAGCGGGCGGCTCCTGCGTGGTGGTGACACTGAGCAGACGAGAGCGCGGCGCGGTTGCGGCCTGCCGCCACTGATCGGGTGTCCAGCTTTCGGGCTTTTGAAAGTCAGGCCCTACCGCGCACCCTGCCAGCAGCACGGCCAGCACCAGTATGGATGTGTCTGTCCGCCTTTTTGCCACCTGCGTTTTTGCCACTTGCCTGACCCTTCTCGAACCCGTACGCCGGGAAAATTATGCGCCGACGTTAATTTTTGCTATAACACTTGTGTTCTGACCGACCGGTTCGGTCATTGCGTACCCTATCGTCTTTCCTTCGCGCGTCAATCACTCAGCCACCAGAGCAAGCCGCCTATGTCCTGCCCCGATTTCCCTTCCGATCCCGCCTCCGGGCCTACAGGTGCCGCCACACCGGCACCCGAGCTGTCAGGCAGCGGCGCCAACGCGCCGTCCTGTGTGGGAGAATCGGAGGCCAAAAGGCAACAGATTCTGAATGGCGCCAATCTCGTTTTTGCTGAACACGGCTACGAGGGAGCGAGCATGTCGGCTATTGCGCGCAAGGCCGGTGTCTCCAAGGGTACGCTCTACAACTACTTCACTAACAAGGCGGATCTGTTTACCGCCTATGTGGAGCACCGCTGCCGCGAAAAGCTGCCGCCCATTCTTGCCTCCATCCAGCGTGGCCGCACCCCGCGCGAAACGCTGACACTGATGGCAGGTGGCATTATCCAGCTTATTACCCAACCCGAAAGTCTGGTGCTTTACCGGATCATCGTTTCCGAAGCGCCACATTTTCCGCAACTGGCCATATCGTTCTGGCAGCACGGCCCCAACCCGGCGCTGGCAACCCTTGCCCGCTGGCTTGCCGAGCAGACAGAGCGCGGCACCATGCGTACGGATGACCCCTATCTGGCGGCGGAGCAGTTCTTTTCGCTATGTCAGACCCGGATCGCCCACCGCAAGCGCTTCAACATGCCGCTGGAAAACGAGGAAGAAGACAAACGCAAGGTTATCCAGTCTGCGGTGGATGTCTTTCTGGCCGCCTATGCGCTCCAGCCGGACGCCCAGAACAACAGCCCCCCCTGAAAACGACAAAACCCGCACGCCGGTCGCGTGCGGGTTCCGCCTTTTCCCACCCGCAGGGGGCAGGGCGCCTGAAGCAGCGTTTTACTTTTTCAGCGCATCGACAAGCTGGGGCACAACCTCGAACAGGTCGCCCACGACGCCGTAATCCGCCACCTGAAAAATGGGGGCATCGGGGTCTTTGTTGACAGCCACAATCACGCGGCTGTCCTTCATGCCAGCAAGATGCTGGATAGCGCCGGAAATACCGAACGCCATATACAGATCGGGCGCAACGATCTTGCCGGTCTGCCCGACCTGACATTCGTTCGGCACAAAACCCGAATCAACCGCCGCACGGGACGCGCCAAGGGCCGCACCCAGCACATCGGCCAGCGGATCAAGCGTGTGGAACTTTTCCTCGCTCTGCATGCCACGGCCACCGGACACCACAACGCGGGCGGATTCCAGTTCAGGCCGGTCGGACGTGCTGAGCTGCACACCTTCAAAGCGCGACACGTCAGGGCTGTCCACGCCGGGCAGCGTTTCGATGGTGGCGCTGCCACCTTCCGCCGGGGCGGGATCGAACGCTGCTGAGCGGATGGTAAGCAGCTTCTTCGCATCGGAAGAGCGCACGGTCGCCAGCGCATTGCCCGCATAGATAGGGCGCACGAACGTATCAGCGGATTCGATGCTGATCACATCGGGAATGGGCTGCACATCCAGCAGAGCCGCCGTACGGGGCAGCACGTTCTTGCCGAACGCACCCGCCGCCGCCACGATATGATCATACCCACCAGCCAGCGAGGCTACGAGAGCCGCCAGGGGCTCGGCCAGATCATGCGCGTAGCGGGCATCTGCTGCATGCAGCACCTTGCCCACACCGGCGATGGACGCAGCAGCCTGTGCTACGGCGGCATCACCCGTGACCAGCACATGCACATCGCCCAGCTTGGTTGCGGCGGCCACGGCGGACAGAGCCGCCTTCCTGATCTGGCCGCCTTCGTGGTCGAGAAGAACAAGAGCGGTCATACTCAGATCACCTTCGCTTCGTTACGCAGTTTTTCCACCAGTTCCGCCACGGAGTCGAGCTTGATGCCCGCCTTGCGCTCGGCCGGTTCCGCAACACTGACAACGCTCAGGCGCGGCGTCATGTCCACACCCAGATCAGCCGCCTGCACGGTTTCAAGCGGCTTTTTCTTGGCCTTCATGATATTGGGCAGCGAGGCATAGCGCGGCTCGTTCAGGCGCAGGTCAGCGGTAATGATCGCGGGCAGGGAAAGGGAAACCTCTTCCGTGCCGCCATCCACTTCGCGGCTGACACGCGCACGACCATCGACCAGTTCCACCTTGCTGGCGAACGTTCCCTGACCCCAGCCAAGGAAACCGGCCAGCATCTGGCCCGTAGCGTTCATGTCGTCGTCAATGGCCTGCTTGCCGAGGATCACCAGTGACGGCTCTTCCTTTTCGACCAGCTTTTTGAGCACCTTGGCAACGGCCAGCGGCTCGGGGCTTTCATCGGACAGCACCAGAATGGCGCGATCCGCACCCATGGCCATGGCCGTACGCAGGGTGTCCTGCGCCTGCTGCACGCCCACAGACACCACCACCACTTCGGAGGCGGCACCTTTTTCGCGCAGGCGCACGGCCTCTTCCACCGCGATTTCATCGAACGGATTCATGGACATCTTGACACCGGCGGTCTCAACACCGCTGCCGTCGGCCTTTACGCGCGGCTTGATGTTGTAATCAACAACCCGCTTCACAGGTACGAGTATCTTCATGACTTCTTTCGCTTGCTGACGCAGGAGAGTTCGGACGATCCCTTACAGTATTTTGGCCGAAATTCACATACCGGCCGGATAATTTGGCCCGCCGCCCCCTTCAGGGGTTGTCCAGTCTATGTTCTGCGTAGGGTCTTTGATGTCGCATGTCTTGCAGTGTACGCAGTTCTGCGCGTTGATCTGCAGGCGTGGTGCGGTGTCTTCGTCCGCCACTTCGTACACACCCGCCGGGCAATACCGCGCTTCGGGCGCGTGAAACACATCCCAGTTGACCGTTTTCCACAATGAGGGATTGCGTAGGTGCAGATGCACCGGCTGATCTTCCTCATGATTGGTAGCGGACAGGAATACCGAGGACAGGCGGTCGAAGGTCAGCGTGCCATCGGGCTTGGGGTAAGCGGGCTTTTCGCACGCGCTGGCAGGCTTGAGGGTTTCGTTGTCCTTGTGCTGGAAATGCAGCGTCCACGGGGCGCGGCCACGCAGCACCATGGCGTCCAGCGCCGCGTAAACCGCGCCGCCACGTGCGCCAAAGCGGGCAAAAGCCGGGCGGATATTGCGCGCGCCGCGCAGTTCCTGCCACAGCCACGAACGCCGCACCTTGTCGGTAAAGGCCGCAGGCTCAGGACGCTCGGCCTTGAGCGCTTCGGCCACGGCTTCCGCCGCCAGCATGCCCGATTTCATGGCCGTATGCGTACCCTTGATCTTGGGTACGTTCAGGAACCCGGCGGAATCGCCAATAAGCGCACCACCGGGGAAGGTGAGGCGGGGCAGGGACTGCAAACCCCCTTCGGACAGGGCGCGCGCGCCATAGGCAATGCGCCGCCCGCCTTCGAGATGCTTGCGGAACGCCGGATGCAGCTTCACGCGCTGCATTTCATCAAAGGGCGAAAGCCACGGATTGGCGTAATCCAGCCCGATGACAAAGCCATAGGACACCAGATTTTCGCCAAAGTGATACAGCCACGCACCACCATAGGTATTGTTGTCCAGCGGCCAGCCAAAGCTGTGCTGCACAAGACCGGGGCGATGTTTTTCCGCCGGGATTTCCCAGACTTCCTTGATGCCCAGCCCGTAGGTCTGGGCATCGACACCCTGGCGCAGGTCGTAATGGGCCATGACCTTTTTGGTCAGCGAACCACGGCAGCCTTCACCAAACAGGGTGTAGCGCGCGCGCAGTTCCATACCGGGCTGGTAGTTGGGGCCGGGCTGGCCATCACGGCCCACGCCCATATCGCCGGTTACAACGCCCACCACACGGTTCTCTTCAATCAGCACATCCGCCCCGGCAAAACCGGGATAGATTTCCACCCCCAGTTCCTCGGCCTGTGCGGCCAGCCAGCGGCAGACTTCGCCCAGACTCACCACGTAGTTTCCGTGGTTGGCCATATGGGGCATGAAACGGTCCAGCATGGGCACGCGCAGGCTGCTGCTGCGTGTCAGGTACAGCATGTCCTCGGCCGTGACAGGTGTGTTAAGCGGTGCACCGCGTTCACGCCAGTCAGGCAGCAGTTCGGTCAGGGAGCGCGGCTCTATCACCGCGCCGGAAACGATATGCGCCCCGATCTCGCTGCCCTTCTCAATCAGGCACACGCTGATGTCTGGGGATAGCTGGCGCAGGCGGATGGCAGCGGCCAGTCCGGCGGGGCCACCGCCTACAATGACAACGTCAAACTCCATCGACTCACGCACAGGCTCACTCATCCCCTATTTACCCCCGTTGTTCTTGCAACGGCCTCCCTAAACCCGATTTGTCAGAAAATTGCAAAAAAAGACGCAGCCCCGGTGCCTGACGGCACCCCCGCAAACAGACCGGAACGCGCTTTTGCCGCTAGTGTTGTGTCCGTGGCCCAAAGGCCAGTTCATGCACGGCACGCCATGAATCATCGACAAAATTGACGATCAGCGTGCGCCGCACCCCGTTGATGGGACGGCGCACAAAGCCATGCCATGTATTATCCGCTGGAATAAACAGCACAGCGGAATTGAAAGCCCCCGGCGCACGCACCACGGACTCGCCGTGCTGCGTCATCAGGTCCGTGCCCCAGTCTGCCGCATCCGCCCCGCGTGAGAGCGAAACCAGCAGGGTGAGTTTTTTAGCGCCAATATCAGTATGGGGAGCCAGCCAGAATCCATCCGTATCCAGACACAGCTCCAGCCGCAGGGCCGCCGTATCGAGCGCTATGCCGCAGGACTGCTCGAACGCGCTCCGCATGGTCTCGCTATCGAAAGCATGGGCCAGACTGTCCAGCCGCGGATCACGCGCACGGGTTTCGGCATTGACGAACACACGATGCGCGTTGCGGGTTTCGCGGCGGCCTTCCACATCGCCTGCAATGGCGTCTGTGCCGGGGTCCCACGCCTCCAGCGCGGCGCATGCGCTCGCAGGCAGTACATCGTCCAAAAGCCAATGGGCATACGGTGTGCGGGCCGCGACCGTGCGGGCAAGAATCGTGGGCAGGGCAAACCCCGCATCCGACGAACCCACACCGTGAGACAGGGAAGCACCGTGGCTCATACCGTCCTATCCTTGCATTATGGGACACAGGCCCAGCCCCCATGCAGGCTGAACGCGCACGGAAAACCGGCAGAAAGCCTGCCCTCACCCCAACAGGGAACAGGGCTTAAAGGCGTAAGCTTCCATTTCATGCGCCAAAATACCGGCAGGATCAAGGCATGCGCCGGGTCTCCCCTGTGCCGCAACACCCGCCCCCGCCTGTCATGCCCCCATGCCAGCCAGACACATCATACCGGCCAGACCGGCGGCAGACGCCTAAAGTGCGCCCGAAAACCGGGGCCGCGCCTTTTCGCCCGCCTGCGCGGCCAGCGCAGCATGATGGGTATCGAACACGGCGGCAATATTGCGCAGGAACGGGCGGCCACGCTCGGTTACGCGCAGTGTGGCGCCCTCTATCTGGAGTAGCCCATCGTGCACAAAAGGCCGCAGCGCGTGCAGTTCGGCTGCAAAATCACCCTCGCCCCCTTCATGGGCCAGAGCTGCAACCGGGCCGCCATCAAGGCGCACACCCATATCGCACATGATCCGCTCGATAATGGCCCCGCGCGTACGATCCTGCGCCGAGCGCGCAACCCCACGCACCACCGGCAGGGCGGATGACGCCGCCATGGCCCGCGCATAAGCAGCGGTGCTGACCTCGTTCTGGGCAAAGCCTTCGGGCAGCATGGAAATGGCGGATGCGCCAATACCCAACAGCACCGAGCAGGAATCTGTTGTATAGCCCTGAAAATTACGGTGCATGGTGCCATCCTGCGCGGCACGGGCCAGCGGGTCATGCGGCAGGGCGTAATGATCCAGCCCGACCGGCACGTACCCTGCCTCCACCAGCACCGCATCCATGCGCGCACGCTGGGCCAGACGCTCGGTTGAATCCGGCAGGGACTCGGTGGGGATCAACCCCTGACGCTTCTGCTTCCACGGAATATGGGCATAACCGAACACAGCCAGCCTGTCGGGCCGCAGGGCGGCAATCTGGCGCGCGGTTTCAGCAATGCTCTGCACGGTCTGATACGGCAGGCCATAAATCAGATCGATATTGACGCCAGCAATACCCGCCGCACGCGCCTGCTGCACGCAATCGCGCGTCTGCTCAAAGGACTGGATACGCCCGCAGGCTTCCTGCACGCGGGGATCAATATCCTGCACCCCAAGGCTGACACGGTTGAACCCCAGCTCCGCCAGCAGGTTCAACCGCCCCGGCGGCACGTGGCGCGGGTCAAGCTCCATCGACAGTTCGGCCTGCGGCTCAAGACTGAACCACAGACGCACCACCCGCATGAGGGCACGCAGGGCCTCGGCAGGCAGGGTGGTGGGTGTGCCGCCACCGAACTGCACATGGCCAACCCGGCGCTGCACGCCCAGAGCCTGCACATAGCGATGCAGTTCCTCACGCAGCAGGTCGGCATAGGCCACACGCCCGCTCTCATGGCGCATGACAGAGGTATTGCACCCGCAGAAGCGGCACAGCTCGTCGCAGAACGGCACATGGAAATAAAGGGAAACAGGTTCGCTCGCTGGCAGGGCCGCAAGCCATTGCTCCACCTGTGGGGAGCCGACCGCCGCCGTAAAACTGGCAGCGGTCGGATAGCTTGTATAGCGTGGCAGGTTGCCACTGTATCGGGCAACCAGATCAGCCTGAGGCTGTTCAACCACGCTCATACCGGTATCAGAAGCGGTAAGCGATACCAGCGGACACCACGGTGGGGTCCAGCGAATCCTGAGCGCGGATCTTGGAGCCCTGACCAAGGTACTGGTCAATCTGACCACCCTTTTCGTAGGCATGCATGCTCACGAACATCTGCTTGACGTCGGCATTGAGGAACCAGTTGCCAACGAGCTGATAATCGAAGCCGGCATTGATGGTCGGGCCAGCCGTGAAGGAGGAGTTAAGCGAGCTGCCGTTCGCACCCTGCATGTTGTAGAACCACATCAGAGTCGCACCAACGCCCACATAGGGGTTGAAGCGCTTGTGGGGACGGAAGTGCCAGGCAAAGGTCAGCGTGGGGGGCAGAACCCATGCGCTGCCGACATCAAGACCACCGCTCGGCAGGCCGGACACTTCCTTACCTGTAGCGCGCACTTCATGACGGGTGCTGGTAGCAATCAGGTCAACCGAGAGGTTGTCGGTGATGAAGTATTCAACCGCCAGTTCCGGCATCGCCTGATTGGTGGTGGACAGGTGCGTGCCTGGCAGCCCGCCGTTGTTCAGCCATACCGTGCTCTGACGGTCCTGCGGCAGAACGCCGGTGCCGGACAGACGCAGCATGATGTCGCCCTTGCCCAGACCGATCTTGGTGGAGGCGCAGGTTTCGAAAATGCCGCAATGGCCTTTGGCGACCGGTGCGTCAGGCACGCGGGCAACGACCGGCGCATTCACATAGGCTGCGTTGGAGGTGGCTGTCTGGGCGCGGGCAGCGCCCGTCATGGTGGCGACACCAGCAACCATGACCGTAAGGAAGGAGCGGAACTTGACCATACCTGTTGTCTCTTCACTGCAACTTGAAAACTCTCCTGCGCAAAGACCATGCCGCGTCCGATGCGGCCTTGATCTAGATCAACTTTCCGGGGGCTCCACCAGCAATGCGCACAGGCTGTGACTTTTTGACCACAAGCCCCACACAGGCCCGATAGAGGCCGGTTACGGGCGGATTATGGGCGGATTACAGCAGAACCTGACGACTTTAACCCGGCGTTCAGACACCGGGCCTATTCTGGCAATCCCACCCCCGCACGAACGCAACCCAGCCCCGCACCCAGCGCGCCCATGTGGTGTTATTGATTTATGTCAAAACACTCCGCATAGTTATGACAGTTTCAGCGCCCTGTCCGGGGCAGCAAGGGTATTCCATGGCCCCCGCCACACTGGTTACGGGTCACCCAGCTGGTTTTTCTGGATTTCAAATAATGCCCCAGCCCCCCCTCCCTCCGTCCCAGCCCACGGCAGGCCGCCACACGCGCCTCGAAAGGGCAGAGGGAGACCTGCAACACTGTCTCCTGTGTGACCGGAGCCGGGGCGGGCTGTGCAACGGGGTAGACCGCGATGGACTCGAAGCACTGGCCCATTCCTCGCGCAGGCTGGTGCTGCCCCCCGGCTCTACCATGGTGGAGGAGGGGCAGACAGCCGAGGCCTTTTTTAATATTACGCGCGGCACGGTCAAACTGTTCAAATCCCTGCCTGACGGACGGCGGCAGATTACCGGCTTTGCCGATCCCGGCCAGTTTCTGGGCCTGAGCCGCTCGGGCCTGTATGCTTTCGGGGCGGAAACGGTCGATACCGTGCATGCCTGCCGCTTCCAGCGCCCCCAGTTTGAAGCCCTGCTGAACGACCAGCCCGATCTCAAACGCAACCTGCTGGCCGCCGTAACGGACAAGCTGGCCGAAGCGCAGGAACAGATGCTGCTGCTGGGCCGCAAAACCGCGCGTGAAAAAGTGGCCTCTTTCCTTCTGGGCCGTGCGCAGGCGGAGCAGACCATGCGGGGCGATACCCCGCCAGACCCCATGCCCGTAGCCTCCGTACCCATGACACGGGTGGACATAGCCGATTATCTGGGCCTGACGATTGAAACCGTCAGCCGCACCATCAGCGCGTTACGCCGCGAAAAACTGATTGCCAGCACGGAAAACCACGGCATCCGCCTTCTCTCACCCGATGCGCTGCGCCAGATCGCCACCGGACAGGGTGCGGGCTGAGCCACAGGCCACACGCAGCCCCGCAATAAAAAACCGGCCCCTCCTTTTCAGGCAGGGCCGGTTTTTTATTTGACCGTAGCACGCTCTGTCGTGGGCCGGGCTGTAACACCCGACCCCACCACAAAAACGGTTATGCGTCAGTTCGCGTCGTCATCCCCATCGGCGTCACCATCGCCCGATGCGGGAGCTGCGGCACCCTGATCAGGAGAGACAGCAACGAACAGCGACTGCCCTTCACGCAGGATACGCAGCAGAACGGGCTTTTTAGCACCCAGCGCCGCATGCACCGCCCCAACCACCGCCTTGGGCGTATCCACGCTGGCGCCGCCAACAGCCTGAATGACATCCCCCGGACGCACACCAGCCTGATCCGCCGCCGAGCCGGGCTCGACATCGCTCACCACCACGCCATGCACATCAGCCCCAAGGCCAAGCTGCTGGCGGGTCTGCTGTGTCAGCGGCACAAGCGAGACACCCAGATGCTGCCCGGCAGATGTGGGAGACCCCGATGCCGCCGAAGCCCCCGCCGCACCTGACAGATTGCCAACCGTCACCTTGGCGGTATCAGGCTTACCGGCACGGATATAGCTGAGCGTAATCTGCGTACCCGGCGCAATATCGGCCACCCGCACGGCAAGGTCATGCGGGCTACCGACCTTCTGGCCGTTCAGCTCGGTCACGACATCTTCCGTTTTCAGCCCTGCTTTTTCGGCCGGACTACCCGGCGCCACACTGGCCACCAGCGCACCGGCAGGCGGCGCACCCGGCTGGGTAGGAGCAGGCAGGTTAAGCGCGCTGGCCATAGCGGGCGAAATGGTCTGGGCATTTACACCCAGATAGCCACGCACCACATGGCCGGATTTGCGAAGCTGATCCACAACCGAGCGCACCGTATCGGACGGAATGGCAAAGCCGATCCCGATGGAGCCACCGCCCGAAGGCGACAGAATGGCGGTATTGACCCCCACCACCTTGCCATCCTGCGTGAACAACGGCCCACCGGAGTTGCCACGGTTGATAGGCGCATCTACCTGAATGAAGTTGTCGTACGGGCCTTCGTTAATGTCACGCCCACGGGCGGAGACAATACCTGCCGTAACCGTACCACCCAGCCCATAGGGGTTGCCCACGGCAATCACCCATTCACCCGGCTGCACATCATCGGAGCGGCCCAGCTCGATAAAGGGCAGCTTCTGGCTGGATGTCACCTTGAGCAAAGCCAGATCGGTCTTGCTGTCACGGCCCACCACGCGGGCGGGCAGGGTGGTGCCATCATCCAGCGTAACCGTAACCTTGGTGGCCCCTTTAACCACATGGTTGTTGGTCACCACGTAGCCATCCGCCGAAATCACGAAGCCCGAGCCACGAGCCTCAACCGGCTGGCGCGACTGCTGGGGCATCATCTGGAACGGAAACGGGAACGGAAAGGGCGAACCACCGCCCATGCCGCCACCATTCTCGCTTTCCGCGACAGAGGCCTTGATCATGGCGGTAATGGACACCACCGCCGGTTTGACCTGTTTGACCAGACCAACAAAATCAGGAATGCGCTGTTCGGGGCTGGTGGGCTTGATCATGCCTCCCACGGAGGCTGCAGGAGCGGGAGCGGTATCCGCCCGTGCGCTGTGCACCCCAAGCGGAGAGACCACGCCACCCACAAAAAAAGCACACCCGGCCAGCAACGCCGGAACCCGGTTCCGCACGCGGCCACGCTGTTTGTCATTCATCACAGATTTTCCAGACATCACGACCTTGACTGTTCCTTGTTCCATACCGGCCCACCGCACCGCGCTGGCCCCTGTTTCCATGGCAGCGCGCAGTATGCCCGCACTCGGGGATAACGCGCCACCTTACGCCTGAAACGGTTATATGGTTGCCCCGCAAAGGAAAAAAACCCCACCGGACAAACCTGTCAGGGTGCAGACCGCACTCCCTGTCAGCCACACTCCAAGCTGCCTGCATGACAGTGTGCCGGACTTTCCGCCTTTTTCATGGCAAGGCTCACGGTACGGTTACTCAGGACAAACATCCGGGCAGGGGTCAGACGTGGTTTCACGCTCCGGGGGGCTGTTTTCCAATGCCCCGGCTGACCGTAAGGGCGCAAAAAACGCCCGCAACAGGGCCGCCGCCTCGCGCTCACGCACACCACCCACCACTTCAGGGCGATGCAGTGCGCCCGCGCGGTAGGGCAGCCGAGGCCCGTGCTCCAGCCCACCCCCCTTGGGATCATACGCACCAAACACCACACGCCCGACCCGAAAATGCGCAAGGGCTGCCGCGCACATGGGGCAGGGTTCAAGCGACACAACCAGCGTACAATCCGCCAGCCGCTGCCCGCCCCGCAGGCGCACAGCCTCGCGCATGACCAGCATTTCTGCATGGGCGGACGGGTCATGCCATTCTTCCACACGGTTGCCCGCACGCGCCAGAACAGCACCCGTAGCATCAAGCAGCACAGCCCCGACCGGCACCTCGCCCCGGTCTGCGGCCTGCCGGGCCTCGTCCAGTGCCAGAGCCATTTCCTGCCCGGTCACCCCCGGTATGCCGCCTTTCTCCTTCATGACTGTCCGGCCCCTTTTTGCTCCGCCGCTTCAACCCCATGCCCTACCCGCATGCAGAATACTCACGAAATATTACAGCGCGCACAGCCCATCTTGCGCCACCACCGATGAAAAAATCATCCCGAATCGACCAAAAAGCAAGATTTCCCTTGCAATTCGGCTCACCGTTCTGTCATCGTTCTCAAGAACAAGCCCTGTCACGTTCTGTAACATAACACAGTCTGACAGGGGGAAACTGGTAGCCATGATGATGGAGAACAGGATCATGAACAGCCTTTCTCTCATTCTTGCGGCGGCGGCTCTGGGAATCGGGGTGGCCATAGCGGATCGGGTGTCTGAAGCGCCCATCAATACCGCACAGCCTGCCGTCCATATGATGCCGGTCAGCCTGCCTTCCGCACTGGGTCGCTGAATACACCCCTAGTTGCGATAGCGCATAGGCAAAGCCACCAGGCTGTGGCACCTGAATGGCTGTGGGGCGTGCAGCGCGTCTCATAAGCATAAACAGGCAGGGCACAGCAGGCATAGCCATGATGGCAGACCGTCCGGTTATCGGTATCACGCTTGATCTTGAAGACGGCGGCGCTGATCAGTACTCGCGCTTTGCATGGTGCGCCATGCGGGAAAACTATCTTTCGGCTGTCAGCACGGCAGGTGGCCTGCCGGTAGCGCTCCCGCTTTTTCCGCAGCTTGCACACGATTACATGGACAGGCTGGACGGGCTGCTGATTACCGGCGGCGCGTTTGACATAGACCCCGCCCTGTATGGTGAGCAGACCCGCCACCCTAGCGTAACCCTGCGCCCCCGCCGCACCCGCGCCGAAAGCGCCTTTCTGGCCGAAGCCATGACGCGCGGCCTGCCGGTGCTGGGCATATGCGGGGGCATGCAGCTTATGGCTGTGGCCCTTGGTGGCACGCTTATCCAGCACCTGCCCGACACCCTTCCCGATGCCCTGCCCCATGAACAGCCCAACCCGCGCGACGAGGCCAGCCACGCCGTGGACATCCTGCCCGGCACGCAGCTTGCCAGCATAGCGCAAGACCGCGCGCGGGCCGCTGTCAACTCCGCCCACCATCAGGCCGTGCGCGATGTCGGACGCGGCCGCGTAAACGCCGTGGCCGAGGATGGCGTGATCGAAGGGGTGGAAGATCCGGCACAGGAATTTTTCATTGGGGTGCAATGGCACCCGGAATTTGGCATAGACCCCGTGGACAAGGCGCTGTTCAGGGCCTTTATCAAAGCAGCAGGAGAGCAGGGGTGACGCAGGAACCGCGCGCGGAGCGCATTGCAAAGTGGCTGGCCCGGTCTGGCGTGGCCAGCCGACGTGACGCCGAGCGCATGATCGGGGAAGGCCGTATCCGCCTGAATGGACAGCCGGTAACACACCCGGCCACCTTCGTGAGTGACAACGATATCGTACAGGTCAATGGCGAACCGGTGGCCCCGCCCCAGCGCACCCGCCTGTGGCGCTACCACAAGCCGGACGGGCTGGTAACAACCCACCGCGACCCCGAAGGACGGCGCACGGTGTTTTCCGCCCTGCCCGCAGAGATGCCCCGCGTAATCAGCGTTGGCCGTCTCGATCTCAACAGCGAAGGCCTGCTGCTGCTGACCAATGATGGCGCACTGGCCCGCAGGCTGGAACTGCCCTCCAACGGCTGGCTGCGCCGCTACCGCGTGCGCGTGTTTGGCGTGGTGGACGAGGCGCAGCTGGCCGCACTGGCCAATGGCAGCGTGTTCGACGGCGTGCGCTACGGCCCCATTACGGCGGCACTGGATTCGCGCAAGGGCGACAATGCGTGGCTGACTGTCTCGCTGCGTGAGGGCAAGAACCGCGAAATCCGTAAGGTCATGTCCGGGCTTAACCTGCATGTCAGCCGTCTGATCCGCACCAGCTATGGCCCCTTCCAGCTTGGGGTGCTGCCCCGTGGCGCGCTGGAGGAAGTCGCCCCGCGCGTCCTGCGCGACCAGCTGCCCAAAGCCGAAGACACTCCGGCCAAGCCCCGCGCCCACTCGGGTGGCCGCACCCCCGCAGGCGACTGAGCATGCGGATTATCGCCGGAAGCCGCCGGGGCCGCATGCTGCACGCCCCGACAGGCTCCACCACGCGCCCTACGGCCGACCGCGTGCGGCAGGCTCTGTTTGACATGCTGCTCCATGCACCATGGGGTGGCCTGTCGCTGCTCGAAGGTGCGCATGTGCTGGATGCCTTCGCCGGCACAGGAGCACTGGGGCTGGAAGCCCTCTCGCGCGGGGCGGAGCATGTCACGTTTTTCGAAACCGACCGCCCGGCACTGGCCGCCCTGCGCGCCAATATCCATGCCTGCGGCTGGGAATCGCGCACAACAGTGCTCCCGCGCGATGTGACCGCGCCACGCGCCGCCAATCCGGCGCTGGGGCCTGCACGGCTGGTTTTTCTCGATCCACCTTACCGCATGGGCCTGCCGGGCAAGGCGCTGCTGGCCCTGCGCAACCGGGGCTGGCTGGCGCCAGACGCCATTGTGGTGGCTGAAACCGCGCGCGATGAAGCCCTGCCCTTCGCCCCACCCACCGAAACCCCGGACAGCGACCCCGCCCAGCCGCCCGCCACACCACTGGCAGGCGGGGCCTTTCAGGGGCCGGTGCTGGAAGCGCTGGCCGAACGGCAGCACGGCGCCGCACGGCTTTCAGTCTGGCGCCTGTAAGCGGATCACGGGCGAAAATTCATCCCTTTCGCTGGTGGGTGTCGCCCGGCTGCGCTAAAGAGCACAAAACAGAAACCCCTCAGCCGCATATCAGAAAACAGGAGTCCGTCATGGCAGGCAGCGTGAACAAGGTTATACTTGTAGGTAATCTGGGCAAAGACCCGGAAGTACGCAACAGCCAGAACGGCGCGAAGATTGTCTCCTTTACGCTGGCCACCAGCGAGTCCTGGAACGACCGCGCCTCGGGTGAGCGGCGCGAGCGCACGGAATGGCACCGGGTCGTTATCTTCAACGACCGTCTGGCCGATGTCGCCGAACGCTTTTTGCGCAAGGGCCGCAAGGTCTATCTGGAAGGCTCGCTCCAGACCCGTAAATGGACGGATCAGGGGGGGCAGGAACGCTATACCACCGAGGTTGTGCTTGCGGCTTTCCGTGGGGAGCTGACCCTGCTCGACAGCCGTCAGGATGGCGAAGGCGGTGGTGGCTATGGTGGCGGCAGCGGCGGCGGTTACGGCGGTGGCAACGGCGGCTCCAGCAGCTATGGCGGCTATAACAATGGCGGTTCGGGCAATAACGAGTATGGCGGCGGTGGCTCCGGCTCGGCCGCGCCTTCACGCCTGCCCTCGCCCCAGCGTGGCGGCAACGCCCCCGGCGGGTGGGATGCCTCGGGCAGCAGCGATCTGGACGACGAAATTCCGTTCTAAGACCGGCAGGCCAAAAAACGGTCCGTACCAGCCTGCTTCTGGCCTAAAACAAAACAGGGCAGAGGCAGGCTCACGCGACAAGCATAGACACAGGCCGGGCTTGTGGTTCTGTGGCCTGTACGCACAGACTGTGGCAATAAGGCCATAGCAGCCGGCAGGAAGCAGGCAAGTATTTCAGTCCGGTTACATTAAATATGATCAATTTTTATACGTAATATTCATATTTAAAAAATTCCGCTTTACGTGATCACATAAATTTCTTGGCTGATGAACCTGTTGCCGTTATAAGCCGCGTCATTCTTTTCAGGGCAGGCCTCCTGTCATTGCAAAGGCTGATAACTGACATGATTACTCTACCGCCTGATTATCGTCCGTCCGAAGGTGAGGAGTTCATGAACCCTCTCCAGACGGAATACTTCCGGCAGAAACTGCTTAAATGGCGTGCCGATCTGCTGAAAGAGGCCGGGGATACCCTGGCCAGCCTGTCAGAAGGCGGTATTCATGAAGCGGATATCACCGACCGCGCCAGCGTCGAAACCGACCGCGCGCTGGAACTGCGTACCCGCGACCGCGCCCGTAAGCTGATTGGCAAAATCAATCTGGCCCTGCAGCGCATCGAAAACGGCAGCTACGGCTATTGCGAAGAAACCGGCGAGCCTATCGGCCTGAAACGGCTTGAGGCCCGCCCCATCGCAACCCTGTCCATTGAGGCGCAGGAACAGCACGAGCGGATGGAAAAAACCCACCGCGACGACTGACTTTCTCCCGCTACCGGCACGGCTGCGCGCCAACCTTGCCGGTAGCAGGATAATTTTTTCGTTTTTTGGTCGCCTCAGTCTTGCGGTGCGCGGCGCGAGCCGCTAGAAACCCCCGCAGGCAACGCTGCTGTAGCTCAGTGGTAGAGCACTCCCTTGGTAAGGGAGAGGTCGACAGTTCAATCCTGTCCAGCAGCACCAGCCTTCCTTCATTCATGATAATTCGTATGTTTTGCCGCGAAAGTGCCCTCGGGCCTGCCCGCCGCGCAATCAGGCATCCGCTTGCCTGCAACCATACGGGCAGAGGGTGCAGGCACAAAAAAACCCGGCCTGCAAAGCCGGGTTTTGTTCAAAGAGCATAATCGCCGCAAAAGCGGCTGTGTATCAGCCTTCAGGTTTGACCAGCACATGATGCTTGCGCCCGGCGGAGAGCCTGATTGCGCCATCCACCAGATCCTCAACACCGATCAGGCGGTTTTCATCCGCAATCACCACCGTATTCAGCCGTGCGCCGCCACCGCGTACCAGACGCCGGGCCTCGCCGTTGCTTTTGACCAGCCCGGCTTCTGTCAGCAGCCGGAATGCAGGCACACCCTCCGCTAGAGCCGCCGCAGGCACGGTGTGCACCGGCAGGTCCGCCGCAACCGTGCGGCCTTCCTCAAAGGTCTGGCGGGCGGCCTCAGCAGCCGCCAGCGCGGCCTCACGCCCATGGCACAGGGCGGTGGCCTCGGTGGCCAGCACTTTCTTGGCTTCGTTAATCTCGGCCCCACCAAGGGCTGCCAGCCTGTCGCACTCTTCCAGCGGCAGTTCAGTAAACAGGCGCAGGAAGCGCCCCACATCGGCATCTTCCGTATTGCGCCAGAACTGCCAGTAATCAAACACCGAAAGCCTAGCAGCGGACAGCCATACGGCACCCGCCGCTGTCTTGCCCATTTTCGCACCCGATGCCGTTGCCAGCAGCGGGGTCGTCAGGCCCATGACGGTTTTCTGTTCCGTGCGGCGCACCAATTCCACGCCCGAGACAATATTGCCCCACTGATCCGAACCACCAAGCTGGAGGCGGGCATCGTACAGGCGGTTGAGTTCACGGAAATCGTAAGACTGCAAAATGGAGTAATTGAACTCCAGAAAGGTCAGCCCCTGTTCACGCTCAAGCCTGCTCCTGACGGAATCAAAGGAGAGCATGCGGCTGATGGAAAAATGCACGCCCACATCGCGCAGCAGGTCGATATAGGACAGCTTGTCCAGCCAATCAGCATTATTGACTAAGCGGGCATCATGCGCCCCCGATGCGCCGTTTTCTCCAAAAGTCAGAAACTGGCGCAGGCAGTTTTCAATACCCGCCATGTTTGCGCGGATCACGTCTTCCGTCATCAGGCGGCGGGCCTCCTCACGGAAGGAGGGATCGCCAATCCGCGCCGTGCCACCACCAATCAGCGCAATGGGCTTATGGCCGTGGCGCTGGAGCAGGCGCAGCATCATAATCTGGATCAGCCCGCCCACATGCAGGCTGTCCGCCGTGGGGTCAAAGCCGATATAGGCCGTAACGGACTGCTGCTCCATCAACGCATCGAGTGCCTGCGCATCCGTGCACTGAAAAATGAAGCCGCGCGCCGCTGCCTCCTGCATGAAAGCGCTGCGAAATCCGTTTGCGTCCATTATCCTGTTTTCCTCTTTTCCGCCCAAAGCAAGACCCGGGCAGGGCTGGCCCCGTCCGGTTCACGCTCTAGCATGGTGGCCAGACAAGCGGAACAGGGGGCCGGTGGCGTGCTTACGCCGTGCCGCCTACCGTCAGCCCGGTCATTTTCAGCGTGGGCTGACCCACACCCACCGGCACCCCCTGACCCGCCTTGCCGCAGGTGCCAATCCCCGGATCAAGCTCCAGATTGCCACCGATCATGGAAATCTGGTTCATGGCCTCGGCCCCGCTGCCGATCAGGGTAGCACCCTTGACCGGAGCGCCTATCTTTCCATCCTCGATCAGATAGGCTTCCGATGCCGCGAACACGAACTTGCCCGAGGTAATATCCACCTGCCCGCCGCCAAAATGCACCGCATACAGCCCGCGTTTGACGGAACGGATCATCTCCTCCGTGGTGGCCGAGCCCGACTGCATGATGGTGTTGGTCATGCGGGGCAGGGGCATGTGTGCATAGGACTCGCGGCGACCATTGCCGGTGGGGGCCATGCCCATCAGCCGCGCGTTCAGCCTGTCCTGCAAGTAACCGCGCAGAATCCCGTCTTCTATCAGCACCGTGCGGCTGGTGGGCGTGCCTTCGTCATCCACCGTCAGGCTACCGCGCCGGTCGGGCAGGGTGCCATCATCGATCACCGTCACACCGGGGGAGGCCACGCGCGTGCCCATACGCCCGGAAAACACTGATGTACCCTTGCGGTTGAAATCCCCCTCAAGCCCGTGGCCTACCGCCTCGTGCAGCAGGATACCGGGCCAGCCAGCCCCCAGCACCACCTCCATCTGCCCGGCGGGGGCGGGGCGGGCCTCAAGAGCGACCAGTGCTTGGCGCAGCGCCTCATCCACAGCGCCCTGCCATGTCTCGACTTCCAGCAGGCGGTTGATGGCATAGCGCCCGCCCAGACCGTGCCCACCGCTTTCGCGCCGACCGTCCTGCTCCACCACCACAGACACATTCAGCCGCACCAGCGGGCGCAGATCGGCCACCCGTGCGCCATCAGCCCGGATAATCTGCACCGCCTGCCATTCACCCGACAGCGAAGCCATAACCTGCACCACGCGGCTATCCCGCCCACGGGCATAGGCGTCAATCTCGCTCAAAAGACCCGAGCGGGTGGTAAAATCCGTATCGCCCAGCGGGTTGGCATCTGTGTAAAGCCGCTGGTTGGTGGGGCGCGGCGGCTGCGCCAGCGTGCCAGAACGCCCGGCCCGGACAGCCTCTACCGCATTGGCCGCACGCAGCACGGCCTCGCGGCTGAGTTCATCGGCATGGGCAAAGCCCGTTTCCTCACCCAGCACGGCCCGCAGGCCAAAGCCCGAACTGGTGTTGAACGAGGCCGAGCGGATCACCCCGTCATCCAGCGCTATGGATTCGCTCTCGCGGTATTCGAGAAACAGTTCCCCGTCATCCATGCCCGCAAGCGCCTTGCGGGTCAGGGTTTCGGCCTCATCCCGGCTCAGCGTGGCCTCGGGGCGGGCAAAGAACAGCGTATCCGTAACCGCCAGCGCCCCCGGTGAGCCAGACAGCCCCCCTGACTGAGTGAATGATGTCGTCATGACCAAAAAACCTTCCCTGACAGGGGCAGAAAAACAGTGTGCAATATGCGCCTCAGATGCCGGGCAGCTCGTTTACGGTCACGACCCGCCAGCCCGCATCCAGCCGCTCCAGAATAGTGACAGACAGATTCTGCACCGAAAAATGCAGCGCCGTTTCCGCATGCACCCGCAGGGCATGGGCCAGTGCGCAGCGGATAACCCCGCCATGGGCTATGGCCACCACATCCTGCCGGGCGTACTGCGCGGCCAGCTTGTCCAGCAGATGGCCCACCCGCGCACAGACATCGGCCACACTTTCGCCCTCCGGCGGGCGGTCAGTCGCCCCCACCGGCCAGAACGGATGCGGCGGCAGATGCAGGTGGCCGGGCAGGCGGTCATAGGTCAGACCCTGCCAGCGGCCCAGATTCTGCTCGATCAGTTCCGGCTCAACCTGCAAGGCGGGCAGGGTGCCATCCGCCAGCGTATAGCCCGCATCAAAAATCGCCTCTGCGGTGCGCCGCGTACGCGATAACGGGCTGATCAGCCAGTGTGCGCGCTCGGGCAGGCGGGCCGCCAGTGCGCGGTACATAGGTTTTTGTGCAATCAGGCTTTCGGGGCAGAGCGGCACATCCATGCTGCCATACATGCACAGGCGGGCATTTTCCTCCACCAGTGCATGGCGGATCAGCCAGAACCGCGTAATGCCGGTCTCAAGCCGGGGGCCATCGAGAAAATGCTCCTGCGTGTCCTGCACATCTGCAAGAGTGACGCTGCCGGGAATAGGGTCGCTCATGCCCCTGTTGTGCGACCCCCGCCGCTCAAGCGCAAGAGCGGAAATGCGCGGGCGGCACAGGGTGCCGGGTCACGCGCGGCGATGCTTTCCCAATGGTCGAGCACGAAAACGAGCTTACGCAACACCTGCCCAACCGCCCGCACAAGGGCCGTGGTTTCGGTCACGGCATCCGCCTCGCCCGCCGTGACATGGCGCGCACTGGCGGCAATACGCAACGCGCCTGCCACCCCGCCGAGCGCCTGCGCACAGGGTAGGGCCACCGGCTGGCCCACATGGCAGGGCAGGGCCACAAGGGGGCGCAGGGTTGCCGCATCCGGGCCATCAGGCACGTAAGGCGACAGATCAGCCTGCAACCACCGATGCAGCTTGCGGCTACGCTCCATATCCAGCACGGCGGGCCGCACATGATCGGCCTCCCGCGCGGTGGGGGCCAGCACCAGAAAGCTGAGGATGCTCTCTTCCCATGTCCAGTGCCCGGCATCGCCACGACACCCGGAGGCCAGAAGCCGCACCATAGGGCAGGCGATCAGCGCATCGGTCACACCGGACAAAAACAGGTTGAGCCTGTGCTGGCGTTCGCGCAACGGCGTTGCGGCAAAGGCCGCCATTTCGGCACAGGCGCCGCGCCAGCGCAGGAACAGCCCGGCGTTGAACCCTTCGGGCAGGCAGGCCGTTACCGGGGCTGCGGGCCATTCCACACGCCATGCGTAATCGGCCAGCCCTGCGGGCAGGCCTTCCGATAACCCGCCTGACAGGCCTGTGGCATGGGCCGCATCGCCTTCGCCCGCCAGCCGTGCCCGCCAGCGCCGGGGCAGCAAAAGTGCGCCACAGAAAGTTGACCCGGCGTAGAACTTCGACCCCGTTACCATAACCGCCCAGCCACGACGCAGGAACGCCCCGGCCTGTTCAGGCAGAAAACGGGCCTGACACCCATCAACCAGCACATCCACCTGACCGGGAAAGCGCTGGCACAACGCCTCCACCCCCGCGACATCGGGCATGACCAGACCGGTTTTGGAAACATCGAGCACATAAAGCAGAACACGCCGCCCCAGACGGATGGCCTGCTCGATATGGGCCGTGCAGTCCGCCAGCACATCGCGCGCCGGGCGGGGCGCGCCATCCGCCTCACGCACGGCCACCGGCACACAGACCGTGCGAGCGGAAAACCCGTCCACCACCGTATCTTTTTCCACCGCGACACCATGCGCCGTGCGGCTGGCAAAATGACGGCCCCGCGCGGCCTGCGGCACACCCGAGCCAGTTTCCTCCGCACCGGGCAACACAATGGTTACGGGGCTACCACGCAGGCCACACACCGCCGTAGCGGCCATCGCACAATCCGTGCCGGAAGCAGCCAGAATAATGTGATCAGGGCTATCCACCCCGAAAAATGTCGCCAGAAACGCCTTGGTTTCCTGTATGGCGGCTGCCTTGGCCGCATTCATGGCCGCACAATCCGGCCACTCCCGCGCAAGAGCACGCACCAGCGCCAGCCGCGCCGCACGAGCGGCGGCAAAGCCGCGTGCAGAGGGGTCGGACGCGGTGGAGGAGGCAAAAGCCAGCACCTCTGGCCGGGGCAGGCTGCCCACACCATAACGGTTCAGCCCGTTGCCAGCCTGACCATCAAGCCGCTCATCCCCCCCGGACGCCAGAATACGGGCGGTGGAGGGCAGCATATCCCATACAGCACAGGCCCATGAGTGCAGGGTTTCGGCTCCGTCCAGCGCATTCACGCCCCGGCTTGCGGGTACCAGCGCCAGCACGGGTGCAAGCGCCACCAGACAGGCATCCAGCGCACCAGCCGGCGGGGCGGACGTCTCGGCCAGACAGGCCAGCGGGCCGGTAGGCGGCACAACCGCCCTGTCCGCAACCGCCAGACCCGGCGGCGTGGTGCAGGCCGCAGCACGGGCGGCAGCAATCAGGTAACGGGCGGCAATAGCGGGCGATACAACCGCACCGGCAAACAGGGCTTCCAGTTCCCGCAGGAGCAGGGCATGAAAGGACGGAAAGGACGCTGGCGCGTAACAGGCGCTCTCCACACCACCAGCAATCGAGGCATCGGCCCCCGTGCTATCCGGCGCAGCAATGTCCTGACCTGATCTGACTGGCAAATTCAGCGCTTGGCTCTCCCGTTTCCGTTCATGGACATTCCGGCCACCTTGCCACAAGAAAGCCTTACGCGGGTGCTGCAAAAACGCATGCCTCCACAAACCGTAGACCCCAGTTTTACCCTGCATACCATCTTCCGCCGCTGCTGTTAGCCCAGAGGTTACGTTTATCTGTCACACTATCTTCACCGGCACGGATGGCGGTTCACATTGAACGGGCAGGACTGCTAAGAAGTTCAGGACACTGTCAAAGTTTTCACACGGGTATGTTTGCCCACCTCCAGACGCAGGAACCCGTATCATTGGCGCGCACAAGCCCACCCGCACAGGACCGTTCATTTTCGCCGCCCCGCAAAAACACGTTGCACCGCCGCATGGAAGAAGCGGCCGGGCTGCTGCTGTGCGGGCTGGCCTGTGTGCTGCTGGTGGCGCTGGCCAGCTATAATCCGGCTGATCCGTCGTTTGATACCGCTACCGGCCAGCCGCCCACCAACCTTTTGGGCATGACCGGCTCTTTCGTGGCGGATGGGCTGTTACAGGGGCTTGGACTGGGGGCGCTGCTGCCCGCTGGCCTACTGCTGATCTGGGGCTGGCGGCTTATGGCGCACCACGTGCGCGGGCTGGAACCCTGGCCGCTGCTCGGCCTGCGGGCTGCGGCAGTGCTGGGGCTGCTGCCGGTGGCGGCCGCGCTGGTGGCGGCCATTCCTCTACTGTTTACCGCCCTGCCCACTCCGCACTGGCCATCCGAGGCCGGGCTTGGGGGTGGCATTGGCCATTCCATAGCGCTGGCGGCGGTCTCTGCCGGTATGGCGGCTATCGGCCCGGCGGGGGGCATGGTGGTATGGCTCATGGGGGGGCTGCTGGCCTGCATGCTGCTGGCTCTGGGTACGGGCCTACGGCGCGAGGAATGGCTGACCTTGTGGCGGGCAACCAGCCTGCTGGGCCGCCTGCCCCTACGGCTGGCACGCCTTGCAACCCGCGCGGCCTCCAATGCCGCAGCGCGCCATAACCCGCCCGCACCACAGGCCCCCACCACCCGGCCAGACCCCTACGCGCAGCCCGCCTACACCCAGCCCACGCGCACAACACCCACTGGGGCGGCCTTCGCCGCCACCCGCGCCCCCGCCGAAGAACTGGACGACCCGGACGACCCCTACGCCATTCCGCGCGCCCAGCGCCCCGCCTACAGCGCCCCTGCTGAAAGTGGCACAGCCCTTGTTCTGCACCACAGTGCGCAGCCCCCTTCGGCCCCGGCGGTACAATCCCCCACCGACCTTGCGCCCTACAGGCCCATGAACGATGCGGAGCAGGACGAGGCGGAAACAGCGCCCGCCCCCATTCTCGCGCGTGGCCCCTCGGGCACTGCGCCTCTCCCGGCGGCGCAGGCCGCCCCCACACAGGCTGAACCCGCACGCAACGGCCTGCTGGGGCGGCTGTTCGCCACGGGCAAACGCGAGACAGCGGATAACGCCACCACAGGCGGTCAGGCCGGACGCACCGGCGCGGAACGCCGCCGCACCGGCTGGGAACTCCCCCCCATCTCGCTCCTGCGCCCGGCTCCGGCCCATGCGCGCCTCGGCCCCTCGCCCGATGCGCTGAACGCCACCGCCCTGCTGCTGGAGCAGACGCTGGCCGATTATGGCGTGCAGGGAAAAATTACGGGCATGAGCGCTGGCCCGGTTGTCACGCTGTATGAGTTCGAACCTGCTCCGGGCATCCGCTCGGCCCGCATTATCGGACTGGCGGATGATGTGGCGCGCTCGCTGTCGGTGCTGAGTGTCCGAATCGCCACCGTGCCGGGCCGCAATGTGATGGGGATCGAAGTCCCCAACCAGACGCGCGAGACCGTGTATCTGTCCGAACTGCTCGACCAGCCCTCATGGCAGCAGGAAGCCGGGCAACTGCCGTTGGCACTGGGCAAGGATATCGCGGGCGAGGCCGTGCTGAGCGACCTTGCCCGCATGCCCCACCTGCTGGTGGCAGGCACCACGGGTTCGGGTAAGTCCGTGGGCGTGAACGCCATGATCCTGTCGCTGCTGTTCCGCTTCTCGCCCGAGGAGTGCCGCCTGATCATGATCGACCCCAAGGTGCTCGAACTCTCGATCTATGACGGGATCCCCCATCTGCTGACCCCGGTGGTGACAGACCCGCCTGACGCGGTGAAAGCCCTCAAATGGGTCGTGCGCGAAATGGATCGCCGCTACCGCACGATGGCGCATCTACAGGTGCGTAACATCGCGGGCTACAACGCCCGCGCGGCCGAGGCGCTGGCCGATGGCGAGGTGGTGGTGCGCCGCGTACAGACCGGCTTCGACCCCGAAACCGGCACGCCGGTGTTCGAGGAACAGTCGGTCTCGCTCAACCCCATGCCGTATATCGTGGTCATTATCGACGAAATGGCCGACCTGATGATGACGGCAGGCAAGGAAATCGACGCCTGCGTGCAGCGTCTGGCGCAAAAAGCACGCGCGGCGGGCATTCACGTCATCATGGCCACCCAGCGCCCCTCGGTGGATGTGATTACCGGCACCATCAAGGCCAATTTTCCCACCCGTATCTCGTTTCAGGTCATCAGCAAGTTCGACAGCCGCACCATTCTGGGTGAACAGGGGGCTGAACAGCTTCTGGGGCAGGGTGACATGCTGTTCATGCAGGGTGGCGGGCGCATTACCCGCGTGCATGGGCCTTTTGTGGCCGACCATGAGGTGGAGCAGGTTGTCGGCTTCCTGAAAGAACAGGGCGAACCCGTCTATGACGAGGACGTGCTGTCCGAACCGGCGGATGAAGCCCCGGCAAGCGGTGGCAGCGGTCGTGGCAACAACAGCGAAAACGGCGAGGCCGACCTGTATACGGAGGCCGTATCCATCGTCACGCAGGAAGGCAAGGCCTCTACCTCCTTCATTCAGCGCCATCTCTCCATTGGCTATAACCGCGCTGCCAAGCTAATCGAACAAATGGAAAAAGAAGGCGTGATCAGCCGCGCCGACCACGTGGGCCGCCGCAAGGTGCTGGTTGGCCCCAACCGCGAGGACTGAACATGCCCCCTACAGGACGCAGACCGGCCAAACCATCGGCCAGACCAACCGCCAGACCGCACGCCAAACCTGCGCATGCCAGAACGCAAAAACAGACGCAGGATAAAGGGCACGATACGCCACGCGGCGGCGGTCATGGCGGCAACAGGGACGGCGCGCACCGCACCGCCCGGCCCCACGGCCAGCGCCGGGACACCCCCCAACGCGCCGCAACGGCTGAACGCACGCAGTACAACCCCGCAGACTACACCCCGACTGAACGCGGTGCGTCCGAGCAGGGCGAGACAAGACGGGGCGAAACAAGGCGGGGCGCAGGCGGGCGGCCCAACGCCCGCACCAGCGCCCCCTCCGGCGCACGGGCCAAGACACGCCCCGATGCACGCTCTGGCACCCGCTCTGACAGCCGACCCAATACCCGCTCCGGCACCCGTACCGCAGCACGCCCCGATACACGGCATAACGGGCCGGGCAACCGCACACCGCAGGCCAAGCCGCGTGGCCCGCGCAATGCGGGCAACCCCCGCCACGACAAAGCCGCCCGCACTCCCCTCGGGCAGGCCACACAGGATATGCTTGCGGCCCCGCCGCCCCGGCCCGTGCCAACCGAACCGCTGCCCGTGCTGTATCAGGATCGCCATGTAGTGATCGTGAACAAACCGGCCGGGCTACCGGTGCATCCCGGCCCACGGGGTGGTCTGTGTGTGGAAGACTGGTTTCCCATGCTCTCACGCCGAGCGGATGGGCCTTGGCTGGTTCACCGTCTGGATGCCGATACCGCAGGCTGTCTGGCCATTGCCCTGCGCAAGCAGCCGCTTGTGGCCATGCAGCAGGCCTTTGCCAACCACACGGCGCAAAAGACCTACTGGGCTATCGTGCGCAATGGCCCAAAGGAAGAAACCGGGCGGATAGACCTGCCTCTGGTGCGCGAAAATACCCCTACCGGCTGGCACATGCGCCCCGAGCCAAAGCCCAAACCGGCTGATGCGGGCAAAACCGCCGCCACCACCCTGTGGCGGGTTCTGGGCCGGGGCAAAGGACTATGCTGGCTGGAACTGACCCTGCTGAGCGGGCGTACCCATCAGGCCCGCGTGCATTGCGCCGCCATGGGCTGGCCGATTGTGGGCGATACCCTGTATGGCACGGCTGACGCGCAGGGCCTGCACCTGCTGGCGCAGGGTCTGTCCCTGCCGCTGGAGCCTGTCGTAACGGTTACCGCACCACCACCTGCCTCCATGCAGGGCGCCCTACGGGCCTGCGGCTGGAAGCCCGACCAAGAGTAAAGAGTAAAACAACCCGCAGACACACACACACGACCGGGCGGGGATACCCCCACCCGGTACGCCCCCTGTCAGGGCGCGCCATCAAGAGCGCGGGCAAGAATGCCGGGGGTCAGCACCTGCGGCAGCACCGTTTCGGCCCCGTGCGCCGGGGCATAAACGTAAAGCGGCACCCCATCGCGCCCATGCGCGCTCAGAAAAGCGGTAATAGCCGGGTCATGCCGGGTCCAGTCGCCGCGCAGCACATGCACACCGCGCCGGGCAAATAATGTGCGCGTGGCCTGCGTGTCCAGCACCAGCCGTTCATTGACAAGACAGGTCATGCACCATGCGGCTGTCATATCCACAAAAACAGGCTCGCCCTGTGCACGCAGGGCGGCAAAACGGGCCGGTGTGAACGCCTCCACCCCTTCTGGCAGCGCCATACCAGCACCCTGCGTGGCAGACTGGGCACGCAGGGTGGGCAGCAGCGCCATAGCCGCCAGAAAGCCCAGTAGCGCCAGCCCGTGTAATGCCGCCTGTGCGCGCGAATGGCCGGTGCGGGCCTGCTCGGCCTGCGCCACGCCATACAGCCAGCAGGCAAAGCCCAGAAACACCAGCCCCGCCCCGACCGGCAGCACGGTCTGGCCACCGCCTTCCATAACAATCACCCAGACAAACCACACACAGGTACCCAGCAGCGGGAAAGCCAGTGACTGCCGCAGAGCAATCATCCACCCGCCGGGGCGTGGCAGCCAGCCCGCGATACCGGGGGCGAGCATCAGCAGCACCAGCGGTGCTGCAAGCCCCACCCCCATGAAGGCAAACACCACAAGCCCGGCCACTGGCGGGCCAGCCAGTGCGCCCGCAACCGCAACCCCCATGAACGGTGCCGTGCAGGGTGTCGCCACCAGAACGGCCAGCACGCCGGTCAGCACATCATGCCAGCGCAGCCGTGCCTCCGCTGTTTCACCCTGCGCCTGACGGGGCGCACGCATGGCAAACGGCAGGAAAGAAAACACCCCAAGCAGGTTCAGCGCCATGACAAACAGCAGCCAGGTAACAAAAGTGACAAACAGCGGAGACTGAAACTGAAACCCCCACCCGGCGGCCCGGCCTCCTGCGCGCAGGGCCATCATGCCCCCACCCAGCGCCATAAACGTTGCCAACACCCCCAGCGCATAACCCGCCCCACCCCAGAGCTGGGCCTGCCGCCCGGCCCGGCCCAGCCGCGCAACCGAAAGCGCCTTCATGGCCAGCACCGGAAACACGCAGGGCATGAGGTTCAGCACCAGCCCACCTAACAGACCAAACACCGCCAGCCGCATGATCTGGGCAAAACCATGCCCCCCCGCCTGCCCGATAGCGGCGGTTAAAGCACCCTGCACAGGCTCCACCCCGGCTGCGGCCCCTGCGGCCGCTTCAATCGGGCCTGCGGTGCGGCTGACTGTCTGGGCCACAGCCTGTTCGACCCCTGTGGGGCTTTGCAGCACCATCACCCCGGACAAGGCATGACCGGGCGTAAAATCGGGCAACGGCTTGAGGTGCAGCAGCACCGCACCCTCCTGCACGCGCTCGTTCTGCGGGGCCGCAGGGTCTATCAGCCCCGGCTCATCGGCCATGAACCACGCCGCCCGCACTGTCTGCGCGGACAGTCCCGGCCCGCTCAGTCGCATAACGCCATCCGTACCCAGAGCAGCCTGATAAGGCGATACCCCCGGCGTAGCCCGCGCGGCACTGGCAAACAGCCCCGCCTGCGCTGAAGCCGCCTGCCCACCCGTAGCAGGCGCCGCACGCGGTAGCGACAGCGACAGCTCCGCCTCCTCAGGCACGCACACCACCGCGCAGACAAGCCAGCTTGCATGGGCATGCACTACAACCGTCTCACCCGCATCATGACCCGGTGGCGGCGCCAACGGCAGAGACAGCGGCAGAACAACATCACCCATATAGGCATAGGACATGAGTGACGCCGCACGGATACGCAGCGGCGTAGGCCAGATAATTGTATCCGCCTGCCCGACCAGCGCGCCCTGTGCCTGCACCTGCACGGCCACCGGCTCACCCGCATCGCCCGGATTGCGCCAGTAGGTGTGCCAGCCCGGTTGCAGCCGCAGGCGCAGCGCCACGGGCAGGGTGCTGCCAGCCTGCGCCGTATCGGTGCCTGTTATCAGCGTTGCAACAGTGTGGGGGGTAATAACCGCAGAGCTTTCCGCCGCCCTGACAGCACCAGACAGCATGCCTGCCACCAGAATGGACAGCAGAACCGGCAAAACCACAGAGGCACGGCAAAGACGGAGCAGAGGCACAAACAGCATGAATGGATCCCGTAACGCGAGAAATCAGGCGAAGCAGACAACGCCATGAAGCCGGATTAGCACATCCGGTTCAACCACAGACATGCGGCTTTTCCACCCCCGAGCCGGACAGGGCCAGACAGCCCCGCTGCCCCCGACAGGGCTCAGGCGCTGAACAGACCTTTGCCCGGCCATGCGCGCACAACCTCGGCATGCAGTTCAGCGCGGATGGCGCGCATGGTGCGGCAATCAAAACGGGCGGCGCGGCTCTGGCCCGCCTGCCCAAGCCGGGCGCGCAGGCTGGCATCGGTCATCAGGCTTTCAAGCCCGGCCACCAGTTCAGGCAGCGAATCAGGATCGGCATAGACAGCGGCCTGTCCGGCCAGTTCGGGCAGATTGCCATTGGGCGAAACCAGCACGGCGGCACCACAGCCCAGCGCTTCAAGCGCTGCCATGCCAAATGGCTCACCCCACCGGCTGGGAGCCGCCACAATGGCGGCACGGCTCATGGCGTCCAGCACGGCCTCGTGGGGGCGGTAGCCCACAAGCTCCACACCGGCGGCATGGGCCTGCGGGCGCAGGGCGCGCAGGAACGGGGTCTCACGCGTTTGCTCGCCAAAATCATCCGCGCCGAAAATCTGCGCCTGCCAGCCGGGGTACCGGGGCAGAAGCTCGGCGCAGGCGGCAACAAAGGCATCCACCCCTTTATCGGCCACCACGCGCCCGGCAAACAGCAGCAGGTTTTCGCGCTGTTCGGGCGGTAGGGGCGCGGGCAGGGCTTCAAGGTCAAGGCTGTTGGGCAGGATGGACACGCAGCCCCCCACACCCTGACTGACAAAACGCTGCCTGACCCACTCCGATACCGCCACAACCGCCACGGCACGGGCCAGATATTCACGCTCGGCAGGCCGCCGCGCACGGCGCATGGAGCACGGATCGTTATGCAGCACCAGCACGACCGGCAGGGAGGGGAAGCAACGGCGCAGAGCAAGTGCGAGATCCGGCCGGTTATGCACCTCCACCAGATCGGGGCGGTTTTCGCGGATAAGCCGCGCCACTCCTTTACGGTAGCGCACCCGACCACCCCGCCATGAAAACACCGGCGGCACGGGCCTGAACGCCACACCGGCAAAAGAGGCATGCTGCGGGGCTGTGCCCACAACCACCTCGCCCGGCCCGGCCAGACGCCGCACCAGTAGCCCGATAGCCCCGCACTCACCCGGTGCAAACCGCTCACGCGGGGAGAGAACCGTCATGACCCGCAGGCCCGTTGCGGCCATGACCGGCCCGTGTGTTTCAGACATGCTGTTGCCCTGCCGGTGCCTGCGCCGGTCAGCTCAGGGATTCGTACATCTCAAGCTGCCAGTCCTGCGGCTCGCGCGCGGCATCCGCCGCCCATTCGCGCATGAGCGCATGCTCCTGCACCGCGCGCATATAGGCGTGCGATACATCCGACAGGCACGGCACCGCATAAGAGGCAAAGCGGCTGACCACGGGCGCGAACGCCGCATCGGCATTGCAGAAGGTCGCCCCGAACAGATACGGCCCCTCCGCCCCGAAGCGGTTGCGCGTATCCGTCCAGATAGCGTCAATCCGTGCAATATCGCGCAGGGTGTCTTCCTCAAGACCGGCGGCCAGCGGCCGGTTGACCCGGCCCAGATTCATGGGCAGGGCCGAACGCACAGCCCGGAAACCCGCATGCATTTCCGCCGTAATGGAGCGCGCATGAGCACGGGCCGCGCGGGCCTGCGGCCACAAAGCGGGGGCCAGTTCAGCGCAGTATTCGGCAATGGCGAGCGAGTCCCACACCGCAATGCCCTTATGCTCAAGGTAAGGCGCACACCCATTGGGCGAAAGCGTTTTAAGGGCCACTGTCTTGCCGCCACCGGCCAGCCGCAGGGCCTGTATCTCTACATCCAGACCGGCCAACCGCACGGGAAGCCATCCACGCAGCGACCATGAGGAATACCGCCGCGTGCCGATTACCAGACGTCCGTCAGCCATGTGTTTTTTCTCCCTCCGCCCGTGCCGGAGCCTGATCGCCCTGCGGCTCCGCCCGGCGGATAAAACCACCCCCCAGAATACGGCTGCCCTGATAGAACACACAGGCCTGACCGGGAGCGGGCATGGCCGGTTCTTCCAGCAGCACGCGCGCCCCATCGGGTGTTGGCACCACATGGGCGGGGCGGGGGATTTCGCGCGCACGCATCTGCACCCGGCAGGCCAGCCCTTCAGGCGGGGCGTCCACCAGCCAGTTTACATCCCGCACCAGCAGTTCCTGCACGCTGGCCTGTGCGCGGGGGCCGATAATCACCCGCCTGCGCGCCGGTTCCACGCCCACCACCATCTGGCGCTCGCCTTCCAGTCGCGCGGCGTTACCCAGCCGCTTGCTCTGGCCCACGGTAAAGCGCATCACGCCTTCATGCTGGCCCACCACGCGGCCCTGACGGTCAACAATTTCGCCCGGCCCGGCCATTTCAGGGTGCATGCGCTCGACCAGATCGACATAAGAGCCATCGGTTACAAAGCACAGGTCCTGACTATCGGGCTTGCCCGCCACCACCAGACCGAAACGCTCCGCCTCGCGGCGAACGGCTGCCTTGTCGGGCATATCGCCCAGCGGAAAGCGCAGGAACTCAAGCTGCTCGCGCGTGGTGGCAAACAGGAACCAGCTCTGGTCGCGCTCGGCATCGACCGGGCGGTGTAGCTCGGCACCCTGCGGGCCTTCGATCCGGCGCACGTAATGGCCCGTCGCCATGGCCTGCGCACCAATTTCACGCGCGAGACCCAAAAGATCGGTAAACTTCACGCCCTGATTGCAGGCCACACAGGGGACTGGCGTTTCACCCTGCGCGTACGCATCGGCAAAACGCTCGATCACGCTGCTGGTAAAGCGCTGCTCGGCATCGATAACATAATGGGGGAAGCCCAGCCTGTCGGCCACGGCCCGCGCATCGCGGATGTCCTGCCCCGCACAGCACGCCCCTTTTTTGGCCGGGGCGCGCGAGTCGTACAGTTGCAGGGTCGCGCCCACGACCTCATGGCCCTCCTCCAAAAGGCGGGCGGCCACCACGGAACTGTCCACCCCCCCGGACATGGCTACAAGAACGCGCATGGACGCTTTCTACCCCCTTATTTCTTGTTCAGCCCTTGCGGGGCAGACGCACCACCAGACCATCCAGCGCGTCGGTCATGACGATCTGGCAGCCAAGGCGGGATGTTTTTTCCAGACCGAAGGCGAGGTCGAGCATATCTTCCTCATCATCCGTCGGGGTGGACAGTTTTTCAGCCCAGGCAGGATCAACCACGACATGACAGGTGGCACAGGCCAGGGAGCCCTCGCACGCGCCTTCAATATCAATATCGTGCTTGTGGGCGATTTCCAGCACTGACAGGCCCACCGGCGCATCGACCGTGTGTTCCGTCCCGTCCTGTTCAACAAACGTCATCTGGGGCATTGGTATCCGTCCTGCCAGTAAGAATTTTACAGACCAAAAAAGCGCTCAGGCTACGCTGGCCCCGGCTTTCATGGTCGCGCCGCCGTCCCGAACCCGGACAGCCACACGCGCGAGACTGTCCGCCGCGCGCAACGCTTCGGCGGCTGAGGTAAAACGTCCGGGGGACAGACGCAAGCTCCTTGCGGCCTCATCGCGGCTCAGACCCATGGCCTCCAGCACATAGGACGGCGCCAGCTCCGCCGAGGAACAGGCCGAACCAAGCGAGGCTTCCAGACAGTCCGCCTCATTACCCTGCTGTTTTTCCTCGGCTTTTGCCGCCGGGGTTGGGCAGGCGGGGTCTGGCATGGCGGCCAGCACGTCCATTGCCCGCAGGCCTGCGGGCAGACGCACACTGAAAATGCCCGGCAGACGCTCGGCCTGTGCGGCGTTCAGGACACAGCCGGGCAGAACCGTATCCAGCCGCGTCATGAACACCTGCTGAAGTTCGGCCAGATGCCGCGCATCGCGCGCCTGTTCCACCACCGCGATCCGGCAGGCCTCGCCAAACCCGGCCAGCAGAAAGCCCGGCAATGTACCCGAGCGCGCACCCCGCTCCTGCCCGCCCCCTGAAAACAGCGGCTCCACCCGCACGCGTGGCCGGTGGCGCATGAACAGTGCGCCCACACCCTTGGGGCCATACATTTTGTGAGCGGAAATAGAAGCCAGAGCCAGAGGCAACTGCCGCACATCCAGTGCGATCTTGCCTGCCGCCTGCGCCAGATCGGAATGGAGCAGCGCCCCCGCCGCCTCCACCAGCGGCCCGAGCGTGGCCAGATCCTGCAATACGCCGGTTTCGTTATTGGCAGCCGCGATGGAAACCAGCGCCGTAGGCACCTCAAGGGCACGCGCCAGCACCGCAGGGTCAAGCTGGCCCTGTCCATCCACGGGCAGGATCACCGGCTCAAACCCCTCTCGCGCCAGATCCAGCACACTTTGCAGCACGCATTTATGTTCGGTGGCCACGGTCATCACCCGCCGCCGCTCCGAACCGCGTGCAGCCAGATGCCGCGCGGCCCCCTTGATGGCCAGATTATTGGCCTCGGTCGCCCCGGATGTGAACACGATCTCGCGCGGCTCCGCGCCAATCAGGGCTGCTACATCGGCCCGCGCCTGCTCCACCATAGCCGCCGCGGCCCGGCCACTGGCATGGGCATTGCTATGCGGGTTGGCATTTTCCGCCTCCAGCGCATGGGCCAGCACGGCCCGCACACGCGGGTCGCATGGGGTGGTGGCGGCATGATCGAAATACAGCGTGCTCACACCAGACCTCCGGCCACGGATATGGCTCCGCCCCCTGTCCGACCTGCGGCCAGCCGCACATAGGTGGCGGTAAACCGTTCAACATCTTCCGCCCTGACAGACCATGGCAGAGAAACACGGATGGCCTGCCCCGCCAGTTCCTCCAGCCCCATGGCCTCCAGCACATGCGAAGACGCAACCTTGCCCGATGAACAGGCAGACCCGGCCGACACGCAGAATCCTTCCAGATCAAGCCGCATGAGCTGCCCCTGCGCACGCAGGCCCGGCAGCGCCAGACAGCTTGTATTGGCCAGCCGGGGCGCTCCGGCACCACAGACAACGGCCCCCGCGGCACATGCGGCCCGCTCCAGCGCATCGCGCAGGGGGGCGTGGTGGGGCTGGGTATCCAGCGCCTCTTCCAATGCGCGGGCCATGCCTGCAATCGCGGGGAGGGCCTGCGTGCCGCCACGCCGCCCCTGCTCCTGCCCACCGCCCACGAAAAGTGGCGACAGCGCACGCGGCGCAGGCCCGGCCAGCAGCAGCGCCCCCGCTCCCTTGGGGCCACCCAGCTTGTGCCCCGAACACGCAAGACTGCCAAAACCGCCTGCATGCAGCGCCACATCCATACGCCCGACAGCCTGCACCGCATCGCCATGCAGGTGCGCGCCATACCGCGCACAGAGCCGCGCCACCTCGGCCATGGGGTGCAGCACGCCGGTTTCGTTATTGGCCAGCATCAGGCACACCAGCGCAGGTAGGGCGTGGGGGCGAGCCAGCGTTTCTTCCAGCAGATCAAGCCGAACCTGCCCGAAAGCATCCACCTCCAGCCATTCCAGCGCCGCCCCTTCAGGCACGCCCATGCGCACGGCATCATGCTCCGTGCGCCCCACCAGCACACGCCGCCCCGGCGCAAAACCGTGCAGGGCCAATACGTTGGCTTCTGTCCCGCCTGATGTAAAAACGCAGTTAAGCAGATCGGCATCGAGCCTGCGGGCCACCACCGCACGTGCCTCCTCCAGCAGGGCGCGCGCCCTGCGGCCCTGTGCATGAACAGAAGACGGGTTGCCCGTCAGGCCCGCCGCCTCCAGCATGGCGGCAGCGGCGGATGGGCGCAAAGGCTCGGTGGCGTTGGCGTCTAGATAGACGGCATGGGCCGCACCATCATCGGGTGAAGGGGGCATGGAAAGCTTTCCGCACTATTCTGCTGGGGACGCAAGACAGCTATTATCACGATTTATGTGGAAATACGAACCACACAGCCGCTATAGAAGCCACATGGTCAGCACCACGGGGCATTGCCTGTCCGACAGATCAGGAACCTAATCAGGCACCATGCCATACAGATCATGGCACGGATGGATTATGCCTGCCCCGCGCGCAAGGTCAATGCCAGGAAACGTAGAACATACGTCCTGACTGTAAAAGACCCGCGCTGAACAGACCTGCCCGCGGGCCACGGCCCGCATGTCCGGGCACGGAGCGTGGCATCGCTCCCCGCACGGACAGTTATCAAACCTGGACACGCCATGCCCCCGGGCGTGTTCCCATGATCAAGCGGAACCTACATGCCAGAGGTTATGTTTGCCGGCCCGGACGGGCGTCTTGAAGGGCGCTACCACCACTCCAACGAGCCCAACGCCCCGCTTGCCCTCGTGCTGCACCCACACCCGCTGCACGGCGGCACCATGAACAACCGCATTACCTACGCGCTTTACCGGTCGTTCGAGAAAATGGGTTTCTCGGTCATGCGGTACAATTCGCGCGGAGTCGGGCGTTCTCAAGGCCGGTTTGACGGCGGTATCGGCGAAATTTCAGACGCCGCCGCCGCTCTGGACTGGATGCAGATGGTCAACCCCAACGCTAGCGGTCTGTGGATTGCGGGATATTCCTTCGGGGCGTTCGTGGGTATGCAGCTTCTGATGCGCAGGCCCGAAATCACCGGCTGGATCAGCATTGCGCCACCTGCCGCCCATTACGATTTCGGCTTTCTCGCACCCTGTCCGTGTGGCGGGCTGATGATTGCTGGCGGCAAAGACGAACTCGCCCCCGAGCCTGCCATCCACAAGCTGGTGGACAAGCTGAACACCCAAAAAGGTGTTGAGGTGGATTACCGCGTTTTCCCCGAGGCGGATCACATCTTCGCCAAGCAGGTAGACAAAATCACCAACGCCATGGAAGACCACGTTACCCGTGCCATGAGCGCACTGAACATGCCGCTGGCCGCCGACTAGGCTTGCCTCTGGCCCATCTCCTCACCCGGCTTTCCGCCGGGTGACGCTGGCGGCGCGTGGCCGCCGCCACCTGCCCGTGCCGGGTTTTGCATGCTTTCAGACATTACGATACCGAACCGGGCAGACCGCCCCGTTCCTTCCCGCACGCCCCGGCCTGCCATCCTGCCCCCCACTGGGCGAGCCAGCCTTCTGCACAACATACGTGCCGGACTGATGACTGGCAGCGCACTGGTGCTGCTGGCAACCGGCATGGCGCATGCCGATAGCCCCGCCACACTGGATTCGCTGGAAAAAGCCCATTTTCAGGCTGAATGGGCCGATAGCCCGGTCAGTGCGACCCAGCTTGGCATCCACACCACCGACAGCCTGCTGGACAATACCAGCCTGGCGGCCATTAACGCCCGCACCGACCGCCTGCATGCCGAACGCACGGCACTGGCAGCGCTCGATGTCTCTGCCCTGCCACCCGACAGGCAGGATGACCGCGACATCCTGCTGGGGGAAATTGACCTCAGCCTGATCGAAAACGAACAGGTTCAGCCCTTTCTCCATAACCCGGATTTTTATATCTCTCTGGCCACGGACGGACTTTACAGTCTGGTGGACAGAAACTTCGCCCCCGCCGCCGACCGTCTGCGCGCCGTCATTGCACGTGAGCGCCAGATTCCGGGCCTGCTGGCAACCGGCGAGGCACAGCTGACGCATGTGCCCGACATTTTTATTGAAATCGCACAGGAAGATCTGACCGGAGCACTCAGCTTCGTGGAACAGGTTATTCCCGCCGTTTTTGACACCATTCCCGACCGCAAGGCGCGGGCCGAACTGCGGGCCAGCACGAAAAGCGCGCTGGCCGCCCTGAACGCCTATCAGCGTTATCTTGGCACGCTCAAACCCGATGGCACCTTCGCTCTGGGGGCTGACACGCTCAGCGCCATGCTGGCCACCGAAGGCGTGCAGAGCCCGCTTGATCAGGTGGTAGCCGCAGGCCGCGACCAGCTCCGCCACGATCAGGCCGCCCTTGATGATGCCGCACGCGCCGTCAATCCGCTGCACCCCGAACGCGCGCTGGACAACCTGCGCCGCGACCACACCTTTCCTGATGGGCTGATCCCTCTGGTTCAGAACCAGTTGGTCGATGCCCAGCGTTTTGTCGTGGCGCACAAGCTGGTGACACTCCCGGCCATGACGCTGCCGATCGTCACCAGCACGCCCTCCTTCGAGCGTTCGCTCATTACCGCCGCCACCGACTGGCCCGGCCCGTTCGAGCGCGTGGCGACAACATCCTATTACTACATCACCCCCATAACACTGGGCGCAAACCCCGAGAGTATTGAGGCGGCAATGGGGGATGCCAACACCCCCACCATGCTCAACACCACCGTACACGAGGCCATGCCGGGGCATTTTGTGCAGGGGCTATATCTGCGGGCCAACCCGCAATGGTCGCTCACCCGCAAAAGCGCTCAGTCTTACGCCACAACCGAAGGCTGGGCGCATTATGTGGAGCAGATGATGGTGGAGCAGGGCTTTCATGGTGCTACGCCACGCCTGCATCTGGCCCAGCTACAGGACGCCCTGCTGCGTGACTGCCGCTTTCTGGTGGCCTTTGGCCTGCATACCCAGAACATGAGTGTGCAGGACGCCACCGCCCTGATGCAGCACGAATGCTACCAAAGCCCCGATGCCGCCTACAAGGAAGCCCGCCGGGGTACGATGGACCCCGGCTATTACGCCTATCTGCTAGGCAAGCTGATGATCCTGCACCTGCGCGCGGATATGCAGAAAACCGCCGGAAAGGACTTTTCGCTACGGGCCTTCCATGATGGCCTGCTCAGCCGTGGGCTGGTGCCCATGCGTTTTATCCGCCGGGAAATGACCGGCCATGACGGCCCGGCCCTGTAACCCTAACCCCTTGCGGGCCGCAGGGCTGCCTCTGCACGGGGGGTAGCCCGTGCACCGGGCCATGAAAAAAGGCGTCGCGGAAACCGCGACGCCTTTTTTGCACTCAAGCCAGACTGGCCTGCACCAGCCAGCGCCGGGGTTGCCCCCGGCACCAGCCGATCAGGATCAGCCTTCGCCTTCGGTGTTACGACGACGGATCGCCGCACCCAGAATATCACCGAGGGACGCGCCGCTGTCAGCGGAGCCGTAGTCGTTGATAGCCTGCTTGTCTTCTTCCATCTCGCGGCCCTTGATGGTCAGGGCCACTTTGCGGGCGGCGCGGTCAACGGACACCACCTTGGCATCCACGCGCTCACCAACCGCGAAGCGCTCGGGGCGCTGCTCGGCCTTGTCGCGAGCCAGTTCCGCACGGCGGATAAAGCCGCTCAGAACTTCGTCCACCTTCACTTCGATCCCGTTGGTCTGCACAGCCGTCACGATGCAGGTGACGATGGCGCCCTTCTGGATGGTCGCGAGGGCATCGGCTGCGGGGTCTTCCTGAAGCTGCTTGATACCGAGAGAGATGCGCTCTTTCTCGACATCCACGTCCAGAACCTTGGCCTTCACGACCTGGCCCTTTTCGTAGTGCTTCATGGCGTCTTCGCCAGCTTCGTCCCAAGACAGGTCGGACATGTGAACCATGCCGTCGATATCCGCGGACAGGCCGATGAACAGGCCGAATTCCGTGATGTTGCGGATTTCGCCTTCCACGGTCGAACCGACCTTGTACTCTTCGGCGAACTGCTCCCACGGGTTGCGCTGAACCTGCTTGAGGCCCAGAGAGATGCGGCGCTTGGCGCTGTCCACATCCAGAACCATCACGTCCACTTCCTGAGAGGTCGCAACGATCTTGCCGGGGTGGACGTTCTTCTTCGTCCAGGACATTTCGGAGACGTGCACCAGACCTTCGACGCCCGGCTCCAGCTCAACGAACGCGCCGTAGTCGGTGATGTTCGTCACGCGGCCCGTGAAGCGCGCACCCGGCGGGTACTTCAGCGCCACGTTCTCCCACGGATCAGCTTCAAGCTGCTTCATACCCAGCGAGATACGCTGCGTGTCGGAGTTGAAGCGGATCACCTGCACGCGCACGGGCTGGCCGATCTGCAGGGCTTCGGACGGGTGGTTGATGCGCTTCCATGCGATATCGGTCACATGCAGCAGGCCATCGACGCCACCCAGATCCACGAACGCGCCGTAGTCGGTGATGTTCTTGACCACGCCATCGAGGATCATGCCTTCGGTCAGGCCCTGGATCAGCTCGCTGCGCTGTTCGGCGCGGGTTTCTTCCAGAACGGCGCGACGCGACACAACGATGTTGCCACGCGCACGATCCATTTTCAGGATCTGGAAAGGCTGGGGAACACCCATCAGCGGGCCGACATCGCGCACGGGGCGGATATCCACCTGGCTGCCGGGCAGGAACGCCATGGCGCCACCCAGATCAACCGTAAAGCCGCCCTTGACGCGACCATAGATGGTGCCGTTCACGCGCTGGTTGGCCTCGAACGCCTTTTCCAGGCTGGTCCAGGCTTCCTCGCGGCGGGCCTTTTCGCGGGACAGAACGATGCTGCCGTCACGGTCTTCGTACCGTTCGACATACAGTTCCACCACGTCGCCGGGCTGGATTTCAGGCTTGACGCCCGGGGGGGCGAATTCGCGCAGGGCCACGCGGCCTTCGCTCTTCAGGCCGACATCAACGATCGCGTAATCATCCGTCAGACGGACGATACGGCCACGGACAACGGACCCGTCGAAGCCGGTGTCGCGGCCCAGGGTTTCATCAAGAAGGGATGCAAAATCTTCGCCGCGGAAATGATCCGTGGCATCAAGGGTGGCTGAAGCCATGTGTAACCGTTAATCCTGCACCGAACCGGCACCCATACTGGGCCGGGCGGGCTGTTCCTGCGCCCCGCTTCACGCGGCACGTCTTGCCTGACCAGCAGGCGGGAGCCTTCCCCCACCGCTGTCTTGCAGGCCTTGTCCATGCCGGCCACATAGGCGGCCGACCCTGACTGCCCGTATCAATTCGGGCAAACCATGATTGCACAGAGACCACGCGGGCAGGGTTTGTCAACTCAAACAAGCGGGGGCGAGGCATTCCTTCGCCCCCGCTTCTGCCTACAGGCTGAAAGCCCGTGTCCTGCGCGGGGGAAATACCCAGAACCGCCCGAGCGTTCAGGCCGGTGCCCCGGCCTGCCGCCAGCCATGCCGCAGGCTATGGCCAGCGCGTCAGCCTGCTGGCTGTCCGGCGAGTCGCGCCCGGGCCAGACGCAGCGCTTCAGCCAGCACGGCGGCTGCATCCAGCGTATCGGTTTCAATTACGCAGGCATCGTCCGCAATGCACAGCGGAGCCGTTTCGCGCCCGGCATCCGCCGCATCGCGCGCGCGCAGGGTTTCTTCCATGTCTGCCAGCTTCTGCCGGGCATCCGGGGCGGTGGCATCCCCCCCCATTTGCAGAAAGCGGCGCAGCGCCCGCGTAGCGGGGGAGGCGGTAATGAACAGCTTGAAATCCGCATCGGGGAAAATCACCGTGCCGATGTCACGCCCGTCCAGCACCGCGCCGCGCTCACGCGCAAAACGGCGCTGGGTTTCCACCAACGCTGCGCGCACCAGCGGTTGTGCCGCCACCTTGCTGGCCGCAACGGCCACTTCGGGGGCACGCAGGTCTGGGCGGCGCAGGGCTTCGGGGCTGAGTGTCTGGGCAATATCCTGCGCGGGGTCTGCCGGATCACGCCCTGCATCAAGGGCCAGACGCCCCACCGCGCGGTACAGCAGCCCGGTATCAAGGTAAGGCAGGCCCAATGCTTCGGCCAGACGCCGGGCCAGCGTGCCCTTGCCCGCCGCGGCCGGGCCATCCACCGCAATAACGGGGCCACCACGCACCATGCCGTTATCGTGTGTGCTGCTCATTGTGCAAACCCCGCGCCAAGCTGGTTCATGAGCGTAAGATAGCCGGGGAAGCTGGTGTCGATGAACGCGGTATCATCAATCCGCACGGGCTTTTCAGCCACCAACCCCATAACGGACGCACTCATGGCCAACCGGTGGTCCATATGGGTTGTAACCAGCCCGCCGCCGGGTATGGCGCCTGCGGTGCCATGCACCACAAGGTCATCCCCCTCCACCTCGGCACGCACGCCGTTTTCGCGTAGCAGGGCGACAGTCGCGGAAAGGCGATCACTTTCCTTCACCCGCAGTTCTTCCAGCCCGCAAAAGCGCGAAATGCCTGTGGCATGAGCGGCGGCCACGGCCAGCACCGGGTATTCATCAATCATGGAGGGGGCGCGGGCAGCAGGCACCACCACGCCATGCAGGGCAGAGGCGCGCACACGCAGGTCGCCTACCGGCTCCCCGCCGGAGGACGCCTTTTCCACCACATCAACCTGTGCGCCCATTTCCATAAGCGTGGTGAACAGCCCTGTGCGGAGCGGGTTAAGCCCCACATCCGTCAGGGTAATGTCCGACCCCGGCACCAGCAGGGCCGCCACCAGCGGAAAGGCTGCGGAGGACGGATCAGCCGGGACAAACAGCCCGCCCTGCGGCGCCACCAGATCGGGGCGGCCTTCAAGCCGGATGATACGCCCCCCTTCCGGGGTGGTTTCAACCTCTACCGTTGCGCCGAAATAACGCAGCATGTTTTCGGTATGATCACGCGTGGGCACGGGTTCTTCCACCCGGGTGGTGCCGGTGGCGTTCAGCCCGGCCAGCAGCACGGCGGATTTGACCTGCGCCGAGGCCACCGGCAGGCGGTAGTCCAGTGCTGGCGGGTTAGCCTGCCCCCGGATAGCCAGCGGTAGCCGCCCGCCCTCGCGGGTAATGAAAGTTGCCCCCGTGGCGGCCAGCGGGTCTGTTACGCGCCGCATGGGCCTGCGGCGCAGACTGGCATCGCCCGTCATGACCGAAGCCATGCCGTGGCTGGCCAGAATGCCCGACAGCAGGCGGGCCGCCGTGCCGGAATTGCCCATGTCGAGCACATCCTCCGGCTCGCTCAGATGCCCGACTCCCGGCCCGGACACGATCCAGACGGCACCCTGCTGCTCTACCTGCGCGCCGAGTGCGCGCATGGCGGCGGCAGTACGCAGCACGTCCTCACCTTCGAGCAGGTGATGGATCGTGGTCTGCCCGCGCGCGAGAGCGGCAAACATGAGCGCACGATGGCTGATGGATTTGTCACCCGGCACACGGATGACCCCACACAGCGGGGCAGCAGGACGCGCCACACTAAGCGGACGGGAGGCGGAAGCAGGTGCATGTGTCATACCCTGTTCATTCCGGCGCACGCGCACGCAAGTCAATCCGCCACAGGAGGGTTACGCCATAAAAAACCCGCCTTGCACGCAGCGGCAGCAACATGGCAGGCATGGAAAAATGCACATCCTCCCACCTTCGGGTTTGACATGAGCGCGCACACAATGGCATTTGGCCTCGCTCTAGCGTCCGGTCGATTCTCACCGACTGCACGCCCTTGTGGCGGCCCGGCGGACTTGACCGTATTTTCCGGGGGTATGTGCCCCCTTCCTTGTTTGATCAGACATCCTTCTGATCAGGATCGACAGGTAGCAAGATGACCCAGCCCGATCTCGGCACCAAACGCGTCTGCGTCTCCTGCGGTGCCCGCTTTTACGATCTGAGCCGCGTTCCCGCAGTTTGCCCCAAATGCGGAACTGAACAGCCCGCTCTGGTGCCCCGCCTGCGCCGCAGCGTGGACAGCCTGTCGGCCAGCACGGCAAGCGTGGCCCCCGTCAAGAAGAAGGATGACGAGGATATCGATCTCGACACCGATACCGACGACGAAGATGATGACGTGATGGAAGATTCGACCGATCTGGACGATGACGACGACGACATCAGCTCCGATATCGATGTCAGCTCCGATTCCGAAGACCACGAATCCTGACATACACCGCCTGACCCACACCCGGCCCTGACGCTGTGTTCGCTCTGAACCAACCGTAAAACGGGTGTGAACAAAACGGCGTTATCCAGCCTGACCATGCACAATGGTCAGGCTTTTTTTGTGTCTGTTTTTGGGGACACTCCATGCCAGACAGCAATCGCGCCCGCGCCCTGCCCGCTCTCCGCCTGAACACATTTTCAGGTTTCCATCGCTCCGGCTCTGTGAGAGCCTGCCCGCATGTCTGACCCTGCTTCCCCTCCGCCGCCCGGCATTGCTCTTGCCCTGTTTTCTGCTCTGCTGTTTGGCGCCAGCACCCCACTCGCCAAACTGTTGCTGGGGGCAACCAGCCCGCTCATGCTGGCAGGGCTGCTTTATCTGGGTTCCGGTCTTGGGCTTCTGGCCCTGCGTACCGCAGCGCGCCACGTAACATGGCTACGTCCGCTACACACACAGGAAGCGCCCCTGCGCCGGGCTGATCTTGGCTGGCTGGCTCTGGCTGTCATAACCGGAGGCATGGCCGGGCCTGCGCTGCTGATGCTCGGGCTGGCACGCACGGATGCAGCCTCGGCCTCGCTGCTGCTCAATCTGGAAGGGCTGGCCACCATGGTCATTGCCTGGGGTGTTTTTCATGAAAACACCGACAGACGGGTCGTGCTGGGGGCATTCGCCATTCTGGCGGGAGCCTGTGTGCTGTCATGGTCAGGCACGGGCATAACCGCCAGCACCGGTGCACTCCTGATTGCGGGGGCCTGTTTATGCTGGGGAGTGGACAACAACGCCACGGCCCGTCTTTCTGGCGCTGACCCAACCCAGATCACGCTTATCAAAGGACTGGTAGCAGGCACGGTCAACCTGTCTCTCGCTCTGGCTACGGGGGCCAGTCTGCCATCGCCCTCCCTGATACTGGGGGCCGCCCTGACCGGATTTGCAGGATACGGGGCCAGTCTGGTGCTGTTCATTCTCAGCCTGCGCGCACTCGGGGCCGCACGGTCGGGGGCCTATTTTTCGCTGGCGCCTTTTGCGGGTGCGTGTCTGGCCATTCCGCTGCTGCATGAAGCCCCCACCCTCCGTCTGGCGCTGGCGGGAGCACTTATGGGGCTGGGCCTGTGGTTACACCTGACCGAGCGGCACGACCATGACCACACGCATGACAGCATGGAGCATGAACACAAGCATACGCATGATGCCCACCACCAGCACAGCCACGGCCCCAACGACCCCGTAGGCGAACCCCACACCCATCAGCACCGGCATGGCGCACTCACGCACCGCCATGCCCATTACCCCGACCTGCATCATCGGCATACGCACTAAAAGAGGGTTTTGAGACTCTCCTGCGGCGGCGCTAAAATGGTGAACGTTTTCCGATGTGGTATTTTTTAAAAAAGACGTTGGCTCTTAAAGATTTTTTGAAAAATATTCACCAAAAACTTTTATGCGTTTTCTGGGCCCCATTCAGACTGGTTTTTGAAACACTCTCTGAGCTACTCTGCGAGAATACGCATTTAGAAACTCCTGCCCTCAAAGCAACCCTGAGCCGCTGACCAGCCAAAGCGGGACGTGATTCAGGAGGCCCTTTCTTTCTTGGATCAAGGCCGGGCTGGGCGGTTACGGGTTACCCGGCCGCCGTTCAATTTCCACGCCCACGCCTTCGATTTCTTCGAACACATCCAGTTTTTCGATCCGCACCCGTACCACGCGCACGCGCGTATCGGCCAGCACACCTGCGGCGATCCGTTCGGCCAGAGTTTCCACCAGACGCACATGCCCTTCCGCCACGATCCGGCGGATCAGCACCACCACCTGTTCGTAAGAAACCGTGCGGCTGAGGTCATCCGCTCCAATTTCAAGGTCGGTTCGGTCATCCACCCCGAACCAGACTGAAATGCGGATACGCTGTGTCACCCCCTGCTCGTGCGGGAACACACCGATATTGGCCTCTATCAGCATGTTGTTAATGAACAGGCAGCGCAGGGGCGGCTTTTCCACCCAGGGAGCGAAAACGGACATAATTGTTCTATTCTTCCAGAGCGTCACCGGCGGCCATCGCCGGAGACCATTGCAGGTGCTGTCCCCCATCGAGTGCAAGCATCTGCCCCGTAACGGAGGGGAGCGCCAGCAGCGCACGGGCGGCACCCGCCACCTCCCGCGCGGAGGTACCATGCCCCAGTGGCACAGAGGCACACTGGCGGGCAAACTGTTCCACCGTCTGGCGCGTACTGGGCAGGGCAGGGCCGGGGCCAATGGCGTTAACACGGATGCGGCGCGGGGCCAGAGCCAGCGCCATGGTGCGGGTCAGTGTCCAGAGCGCACTTTTGGAAACCGTGTAGCTGATAAAATGGGGGGTAAGCGACCATACGCGCTCGTCGAGCATGTTCAGCACCATGCCCTCCGCCCCCGCAGGCAGCGCCTTGGCAAAAGCCTGCATCAGCACAAAAGGTGCTCGCAGGTTGGGCTTCATATGCTGCATCCAGCTTTCAAGCGTGGAGTCATCCCACTCATCCCGCTCAAAGGTGGAGGCGTTATTGACCAGCACCCCCAGCGGGCCGCCCAGCGCCTGCATGGCCTGTTCGATCAGGGGAGTGGTTTCCTCCTCACGCGCAAGGTCGGCATGCAGCAGCACGGCGCGGCGCCCAAGGGCTTCCACCTCGGCCAGTGTCTCACGCGCACGCACGGCGTTGCCACGGTAATGAATGGCGACATCAAACCCGGTTTGGGCCAGCATCAGCACCAGCGCACGGCCCAGACGCGCGGCCCCGCCCGTTACAAGGGCGCGACGCGGCATGGCGTCGGATACCGCAAACAGATCCATCGTCATGGGGTGTTCTCCATTGCTTTTGGGGTCAGGCCGGGCGGCGCGCACCAAGGGCGGCAGCCAGCGTGCCATCATCCAGCACATCCAGCGCACCACCCATCGGCACACCCTGCGCCACGCGGCTGATCGTTACCGCACCCTGCGGGGCGGTATAGGGGGCCAGACGATCCATCAGCCAGTGCAGGGTTGTAGCACCATCCACCGTGGCCCCGAGTGCGAGAATAACCTCGCGCACCTGCCCTGCCTCAAGACGGGCAAAGAGCGGAGCGGTATTGAGGTCTTCCGGCCCGGTGCCAGCCAGCGGCGAAAGCGTGCCGCCCAGCACCTGATACACGCCCCGATGCACCCCTGCGCGCTCCAGCGCCCAAAGGTCGCCCACCGTTTCCACAACACACACCAAAGCATGATCACGCAGCGGATCGGCACAGATATGGCACGGGTCCACCGTGTCCAGATTGCCGCATGATGAGCAGGTGCGAATGGCCTCTCCCGCACGCTCCATGGCGCGGGCAAGCGGGGCAAGGCGGGACTGTGGCTCGCGCAGCAGGTACAGCGCCACCCGCCGCGCAGAGCGGGGGCCAAACCCCGGCAGGCGACCCAGAAGCCGGATAAGCTGCTCTATTTCCTGCCCACCCATGCGCGCGCTCTCTCGTGGGGTCGGACTTAGAACGGCAGCTTCAGACCTGCGGGCAGGTTCAGCCCACCGGTAACCTTCTGCATTTCCTCAGCGGCACGCTCATCAAGCTTACGGCGGGCATCCGTACAGGCGGCCACGATCAGGTCCTGAAGCATTTCCATTTCCGCCGGATCAGCCAGCGAAGGGTCGATCTTGATCGAGCGCATGTCGCCCTTACCGCTCAGCACAACCGTGACCATACCAGCGCCCGCGGCCCCTTCGATGCTGATTCCTTCCAGCGTGGATTGCATGGCTTCCATTTTGGCCTGCATCTGCGTGGCCTGTTTCATCAGCGAGGCAAGGTTTTTCATTGGTCAGTTCCTCTGGTTTTGAAAACCGGCAGGCCCGGTGGCCGGGCCATGCGCGTCAGTCTGGAGAAAGGCCCGGATCATAGGGCCGTTCATCCTCATCAAGCAGTTCCGCATCCAGCGGCGCAAACATGAGAGAAGGGTCATCAGCCATCAGAACGGCCTGTACCTCTTCTGGGGGCAGGCCGTAATCGTCCAGCCCGTGCTCGGAAACCTCGCCCAGCTCCGCATCAGGGAAAGCCTCAAGGATCGCCTGCACCAGCGGGTGAGAGGCCGCCTCTTTCCGGCGGAACTGGATCACCTCGGCACCCTGCTCGCCCAGAGTAGGCTCGCCCGGCGCCTCCGACAGTTCAACCTGCCATTCGATACCGGTCACGCGCTCCAGCACCAGCCGCAGGCGGCGAGGCACATCCGGGGGGGCTCCGGGATCAAGCCGCAGGACAATACGCCCCTGCGCAAACGACACCAGATGCGCCGCATGCCGCAGGTGCCCGTGTAGAACCGCCTCACGCGTATCGCGCACAAGGGCGACACTTTCGCGCCATGTGCGCGGGATAGCAGGCGGTTCTTCCACCACGGGGGCTGGCTGCGGGGGGGCACTATCCAGCGCCGCCGGGTGGGTTTCGACCGCTACGGCGGTGCCGCCGACCATCCGTAGCCGGGGCCGGTCATCGCCCCCGACAGACAGCGGCTGTGTATCAGCCACAGCACTCATGCCGCTGGCCGTTGCCCCGCCACCCACATGGCCTGCGGCATTACCACCGACAAACGCACCGGGCGTGAGCGCCCCCGCAGGTGGCAGACCACCCGCCGGGCCAGCACCACTCCCCACAGGGCCACTCACAGCAGGGCCAGCCCCATCACGCGCGGCATTGGACAGGTGGCGCACCAGTTCCTCGGGCGAGGGCATATCCGCCACGTAACACAGGCGGATCAGCACCATATCCGCTGCCACCCGCCGGTCTGGCGCGGTGTCGAGTTCCTGCATGCCCTTGAGCAGCATCTGCCACGCCCGCATGAGCACCGGCACGCTGAACGTGCCTGCCATCTCCTGCCCGCGCACACGTTCGGCCTCGGGCATGTCGGCTGCGTGTTCGAGCGATGGCACCGCCCGCAGGCGTGAAAGCGTATGCACAAGCTCCAGCATATCGCCCAGCACCAGCCCGGCATCCGCCCCGCGAGCGTGGGCGGCATCCATCAGCGACAGCGCCACATCGGGCTGGCCACGCAAAGCCGAATCCAGCAGGTCAAACACCACCTGTCGATCCGCCAGCCCCAGCATGTCGGCCACGACCTCGGCCCCGATTTCGGCCTCCGTGCCCGCACCACCCCCTTGTGCGATAGCCTGATCAAGCAGGGACAGACCATCCCGCACCGAGCCATCAGCCGCCCGGGCGATAAGGGAGAGCGCATCATCCGAAAGACGCACCTGCTCCTTGCGGGCAATCTGCTCGAACAGCCCGGCCAGAGCCGACTGGGGCACGCGCCGCAGGTCAAAACGCTGGCAGCGCGACAGCACCGTAACCGGCACCTTGCGCAGTTCGGTGGTGGCGAAAATAAATGTAACCTGTGCTGGAGGTTCTTCCAGCGTCTTGAGCAGCGCGTTGAAGGCATTGCGGGAGAGCATATGCACTTCGTCGATGATGAAGACCTTCATCCGCCCCTGCATGGGCCGGAAACGTGTGGCTTCGATAATCTCGCGCACATCGTCCACCCCCGTGCGGGAGGCGGCGTCCATTTCCAGCACATCGGGGTGGCGGTCGGCCAGAATGGCCACGCAGTTGGGGCAGACACCGCACGGATCAGCCGTGGGGCCACCCTTGCCATCCGGCCCGGTGCAATTGAGCGCACGGGCGATAATACGCGCCGTGGTGGTTTTGCCCACCCCGCGCACGCCTGTCAGCATGAAAGCATGCGCAACCCGCCCGAGCGCAAAAGCATTGCGCAGGGTGCGCACCATGGCTTCCTGACCGATCAGGTCATCAAAGGTGGTGGGGCGATATTTGCGGGCCAGAACCCGGTAGGGAGCGGGCGTACCAGATGCGGCAGGTGCTAACGGCTCGGCCACAGGGGCTGACGGAGGGGAGGGGGCATCACCGAACAGACCGGGGCCTTCCGGTTCGGGGCTTGGAAGCCCTTCATCACCCGCGTGTGGGGCGTCTGTATCTTCGCTCATGGCCTGCCCGAAGAAAGAGTATGACACCTGCCAGTCAGGCTGGCCGCCACGCCACAAATGGCGGGAAACAGGGTGGAAAGCCGGACAGTAACCCGGATGAAACTCGTCATGGCTGCTTCCTTCCGGACCTGACCGGGTTGGCAAGGTATCCGTCCACCGCCGACTTTCCAAGGCCCGGTCTAGCACCAAAGCACCCGCCATGCCAAGGGCGTGCCTGCCGGGCGTGCTTGTTTCTTTACGCATGGCGTGATCACGGGCTAAAAAACGCAACACCATACCATACAGGTTCTGGAGAATGTTGCCCGTGTCTGGTTCGCATACCGCGCCTGTCGCTCAGCCTGCCGCCTGCCCGCCCGCAGGGCCGGCCCGCCACACCACCTGTCTGGCCTCCGTTCTGGCACTGGCGCTGGCCGCCCTGTTCTGCCTGCCCTCGGCCGCCCGGGCCGATGAGGACGGCGTGGCCCCACGGGATACGGAAGCCAATATCCTGCTGCACAAAGAGCTGGCGGTACTGCACTTCAAGCCCGAAGCCTCCAGCAGTGCCTGTATTGATGCGCTCAAAGACCTGCACACCACGCAGGATGTGCTGAAAAAAGAACAGGACGACAACCGCACCCGCGACCTGAGCGTTGCTGAAGACGTGCTGGATTCCGATGTTGAAAATGCTTCCGAGCGCTGCGCATCCGATGCGCGCGCCCTGTGCATGGCCCCCAACCCAAGCCCCGCACTGGTTCACGCCTGCGAAGCCATAGACAGCCTGCCCGAGAACGACTGACCCCACCCATGAACACCCCCGCATGACCAGTCCGGCGGCTCTCACGCCTGCGCGCTCCGCCTGCCCGGCCGGTTCGTTCGGATGGGGGCCGCTGGTGTGCATGGCCGGGCTGTTTTTTGTTATCGGGTTTGCAACATGGCTCAACGGCCCGCTTATCCCGTTTGTGCAGGTTGCTTTTTCTCTTGATGATGTCAGCGCTTTTCTTGTTCCGCTGGTGTTCTATATCGCTTATGTCGTTTTTGCCCTGCCTGCGGGCCATCTGGCCACGCGGCAAGGCCCACACCGCACCCTGCCCTTGGCCCTTGGCAGCATGGCGCTGGGTATGGCCATAACCGGGGGCGGGCTGCATGCCGGGTTATACCCGCTGGCCCTGACCGGACTGCTGACACTGGGCGGCGGGCTGGCTTTGCTACAGGTGGCGGTCAATCCGTATGTTACCCTGCTTGGCCCGCATGCACGCGCGGCCCAGCGCATGGCCATTATGGGCGTGTGCAATAAGCTGGGCGGGATTGTCGCCCCGCTGGTGCTGGCCGGACTGGCCATGCACACCATGGACGGGCTGGCCGCAAGCCTGACAAACGCCCCCGATGCCGCCACCCGCACAGCCCTGCGCGCGCAGGCACTTGATACGCTGGCATGGCCCTATCTGGGCATGGCGGGCGTGCTGGCCACCGCCGCATTGGGCATGGCCCGCGCCCACCTGCCCGACCTCAGACCCAGCCCCCCGCAGGCCCGCCCCCACACGACAAGACAGCCGCTTTCCGCCCTGCCACCCCGCGCCTTTCTGGGAGCTGGAGCGATGTTTCTGTATGTCGGGGTTGAGGTTCTGGCAGGCGATGCCATCGGCACCTATGCACGGGCAAGCGGATTACCCCTGAACCAGTCAGGTTTTTTTACCGCGCTGACCCTTGGCTGCATGCTGGCGGGGTATCTGTGCGGGCTGGCTCTCATTCCCCGCCGCATCTCACAGGAACGCTATCTTTTGCTGTGCTGCGCCGCAGGGGCAGGGCTGGCGCTACTGGCCTGCGCAACACAAGGCTATGCCTCGGTTATCTGTCTTGGCCTGTTCGGCTTTGCAAACGCCATGATTTTTCCGTCTCTTTTTCCTATCCCCCTGCGGGGCCATGCAGCGGAGAGCGCACGCATATCGGCCCTGCTGGTCATGGCCTATAGCGGGGGAGGGATCATGCCGCAGGTGTTCATTCATCTTGCCGCACGTATCGGCTTTCATCCAGCACTAGCGCTGGTCAGCCTGCCATCCTATCTGCTGATCGCGCTGTATGGCTGGTATTTTTCGCGCCCTGCCCCCAGCGCCCTCATGGAACAGGCTCCCTCATGACAGACCTTTCCGGCCACCTTGTCCTACCTGATCGTATTCTGCCCGGACGGCTGACATTTACCGACCGGCTGGCGGATATAACCCCCTGTACGCAGGCCCCCGACCGCTACATTCTGCCCGGCTTCATTGACGGGCATATTCATGGTGGCGATGGCGCGGATACTATGGACGGTGTGGCCGCCATTGGCACGCTGGCACGTTTTCATGCCCGCCACGGCACCACCACCCTGCTGCCCACCACCATTACCCGTCCGTGGCCCGAAGTCCTGTCGGCCCTGCATGCCATTGCCGAAGTCACAGGCCAGACCATCGACAATGGCCCGTTTATTGCTGGCGCACATCTGGAAGGGCCGTTTGTCAGCCCGCACCGACTGGGCGCACAGCCCCCCCACACGCTGGAACCCACAGCCGCGCGAGTGGCCGAAGCACTGGCCCCCGGCTGCGTGCGTGTGGTGACACTGGCCCCCGAACTGCCCCATGCGGCAGAGGCCATGGCCAGCTTTGCCCGTGCGGGCGTGTGTGTAAGCCTTGGCCACACCACCGCCAGTTACGAGCAGGCCAGCAACGCCGTGTGCCTGATCTGTGCCGCAGGCGGCACGGCGGGGGGGACACATCTGTTCAACGCCATGCCGGGCATAGAAAGCCGCCGCCCCGGCCCGGTTGCCGCCCTGATGTGCAGCGATGCCTATGCGGAAATGATTTTTGACACCCATCACGTCCATCCCGGCACGTACCGTCTGGCACAAAAAGTCATGCCTGACCGGCTTGTTTTCGTAACAGACGCCATGCAGGCCGCAGGCCTGCCCGATGGGCCAAGCCAGCTTGGCGGGCAGGCTGTCATGGTGCGCGATGGCACCGCCCGCCTGCCCGATGGCGCACTGGCAGGCAGCGTGCTGACACTGGATGCCGCCCTGCGTAACGCCGTGCAGGCAGGCACCGGACTGGTGGAAGCCACGGCCCTGCTCACCGCCAACCCCGCACGCTATCTTGGCCTGACAGACCGGGGTGCACTCCAGACCGGCCTGCGGGCTGATCTGGTCGTGCTGTCTGCTGATTTGCAGGTCGAGCAGGTCTGGGTTGGTGGGTGCCGCATTGTCTAGACGGTTAGCCTAAAACAACCGCCTGATAAGACATGATAAAAGTTTTTTGGTGCTGACTTTTTTCAAAAAAGGCGATGGGCTTTGAAGCTTTTATAACTTTACAGCCTTGTGAAAGCAGGCTTTCAGAACGTAATCCTGCTGCCAAGCTGGAACGTTCTGCCCGGTGCCACCTCACGCCCCCACGGGCTGGTGTCCATGCCACGGAAATAATAGCGTTCATCAGCAAAGTTCATGATCGCCAGTGAAAGATCGAGCTTTGTGCCATCAGAACGCAAGGGAATGGTGTGCGTAACCTGCGCATTGAAAACGACATAACCCGGCACACGCCCGACCGAGCCGGTTGCGTTTTCATTCTTGGTGTTGGCCGCATCGGTATAAGAGCGCGAAAACCAGAACCCGTTCAGGTTAAAGCGTGTCTGCCCCCATTTATAGGTCGCGCCAGCGGAAGCCTGATGTTTGGACGTATACGGCACGACATTGCCCTTATAGGCACCATTAAGCTGCCGGGCATCAAGAAAGGAATATGCGGCATTGAAGGACAGCGCAGGCAGGCTTTTCAGCGCCCAGTCACCCGAGAATTCAATACCCTGATACCGCGTGCCCCCCAGATTGATATACCCGCCCGGCGTACCCAGCGTGGGGCTGATGATCGTGCTGTCATATTCAATCTGGTTACCAAAATCGATCCGGTAGAAAGTCAGCGCCAGAGTGGTATAGCGATTGGGGAACCAGCGGCCACCAAATTCGTAATTCCATGCTTTTTCAGTATCAAGCTTGTTGCCGTAAATGATTTCCGTTGATTGCGCCGGACGCATGGATTTCTGTGCATCGAAGAAGACATAGCCCGTTTTGCCAATGGAGTAGCCAAGGGTTACGCCGGGCAGAATGTCGCGCGTGCCATTGCCTTCTTTCTGCCCCGTAGCGGTGTTGACGTAACTCTGGTCAACATGCTCGAACCTGAAACCGGGCGTGAACGTCAGCCGGTCATTCAGGAAACCCATTTTATCGCTAATGAATGTTGACCATGCCGCCGTATTGAACCGCCAGTCCCTGAAGGATGTCCACGGCCCGGATGGAAGGGCCTGCCGGTTAACCATGTAGTGAATATCCTCACTGACATAACGCGCCCCAAAAGCGAATTCATGCGATACCCCCCATGCCTTGGTACGCAGGGTCATTTGTGGCTGCACACCATAAACCGTGAAATCACGTGGGGAGTTCTGCAAACGCTGGGCTGGTAAGTCTGAACGCCATGTTTCAGAGGAAGACAGGCGCATGCCGTTTGTAAAGCTACGGCTGGCTTCATCGGCAAAAAAGGTCAGGGTCGCCTGACCGCCGGTTATCCCTTTCCAGCGGTGCATGTCATGCTGGGCAACAAGACTGCCACGATAGGTAGAGCCTGACATGGAGTCGTAATTACGTGTGCTCTGGAAAGGATTTTTCTTGTAATCAGCGGGAGACAATGCGCCGGGCATGTCTATATCCGCCTCGTAATCGGCAAAGTCTGTTCGGATACGGTCATTATCCGTAATGGCATATTCGGTACGCAGCCGCAGGTTACGCACATTGGCCGCGCTATGGCTATCACGGAACTGGTTGCCATTTTGAAAATTGGCATCAAGCTGCACGCCAAAACGCCGGGTCAGCTTACCGCCGGTGCTAAAGTCGGTATTGGCGAGAACATGACCATTGTTACCCGCGATCTGCAGCCGCTCTCCAATGCTGGTCGTCCATTTTTCAGGAATGGGCCGACTGACAATATTAATCACGCCCCCCATGTTGTTGGGGCCATATTGCAGGGCGGCCCCACCCCGCACCACGTCAATATGGTCCACCATGTCCATGGTCATGGGGAACATGGATACGCTGGTCTGCCCGTATGGGGCGAGCGCTAAAGGAATACCATCTTCAAGAATCTGCACACGCCCGCTTCGGCTTTCGTAAAGGCCACGCATCTGGATCTGGGGAAGGGCGCCGGTTCCGGTTTCGTCAAAAATCTTGATGCCGGGAATACGCTGCAAGGCGTCATCAATCGAGCGTACGGCATGTTCATGCAGATCAGCACTGCTGATAACCGTGCGGCTACCCGCATAGTGCCGCTGCCCATAACGGCTGGCATTACCAATAACATCGCCCTGCACAAGAATATGTTCCTGTTCACGCGATTCAATGCCCATATCCCGCGTGGGGGCCATGGCCTGCGCCCCGCGTGCCGGGGAAGCCACCGCTGAGGCCGCCACCAGTTGATAGGCCGCAGGCCCGGCAGGCTGAAAAGTCAGCCCGCTGCCAGACAAAAGCTGGGCAAGAGCCTGCTGGCGGGTCATTGTACCCTTCACACCGGGGGAGAGCCTGTGCTCAAGAGCGGCCCCACCCGAGGCAATCTGTACATGCGCCTGACGGCTGAAGGCAAACAGCGTATCGGCCAGAGCGCCCGGCGGAATACGGAAAGTCTCTACATCAGGCATGGCCTGCTGCGCGGCGGCCTGACCTGCGCCTGACAGGCTCAGGGCAGTCAGGGCAGAGGCAAGGCCGAGTGCCTGCAACGCGCAGGCACGCCGATTTCTGGGGAAAGCTGTCACACGCATTGCGAGAAAATCATCCTGTTCCGGGTCATGTGTGCGAATGGATCGCAGTTGCATGACACCCAGACGCTTCCCGTGCGGACTTTTCCTGTCCGGTGATGATTTTTTTTAAAATAAAAAACCGCCGTGTCAGGAACGGCTGATAACCGTCAGCCAGCGCGACAGGCGGCGCACCTGCCCGCCATGCTGCCTGACCGCGAGTTGCAGCGCCTCTGCCGGGTGGTGCAGGTCATACACCCCGCTGACAGTCTGCTGGCCCAGCGCCTTGTCCAGCACCACAATATAGCCCGGCTGCCAAGGGCGCATGGCCTCAACCAGTGCGCTTATGCTGGTGTTTTCAACCATCAGCAGGCCCTCGCTCCACAAACCGACCCGACCGGGCAGCCCCTCCCCACGCTGGACAGACTGCCCGGCCACGCGCACCCATGCACCGGGGCCAAGCTCCAGCGCCGTCTGCGGCCCGTCTGTGGTTTCAACCCGGCTGGCCCCCTCGCGCACGGCAACGCTGGCCCCCTGCGCTGTACGGGCCACATCAAACACCGTGCCAATATCGGTGGCTGTCACCGCACCCGCTTTGACACGGAAAGGCCGGGCCGGATCATGCCGCACGGTAAACAGCGCTTCGCCCTGCAACAGGGTAATCGTGCGCCCGCCCCCTGCGGACTCGACCCTGATCGCACTCAGCGGAGCGAGCAGGATGGATGAACCATCCGCCAGTTGCACGGTACGGGTCTGGGCTACGGGGGCATACTGATCAGCCTGCCAGCGCAGGGGCAGATTAAATCCGTAAACAAGGCCCGCCACACAGGCAGCCATGCCAACAGCCAGCGCGGCAGCAGCCTTACGCCCGTAGACCCGGCGCGGCCTGACAGGCCGGGAGGAAAGGGAGGCCCTAACGGTTTGGGGCGTTTGCAGCCCTGCCGCACTGGCATGCCCGGCAGTCTCTGCCATCCGGCTCATGGCCCCAGCCGCACGGGTTACACTGGCCCATGCCTGCTCATGTGCGGGAGCCTGCGCCCGCCAGACCTCAAATTGAGCTTTCAGGCTTTCATCCTGCGGGTTTTCACGCAGTTGAATAAACCAGACAGACGCCGCCTGCCGGGGAGACTGCCCCGCCGTCATACCCGCCCCACCGCCAGCAGGCACCGCACGACAAACAGCCGGGCCACAGAACAACACGGAGTGAAAAAAGCCGGAAACCCACCGACATCATGCACAGACATGCCGCGCAGAATTTCAGCGCGGGCAGGCACGGTCAAGCTCCTCTGCGCAGTCAGCCAGTCCGCTGGCAATGAGTGCCTGAGCAAAGGAAACCGAAATATCCAGATGTGCGGCAATATCCTTCAGCTTCCTGTTTTCAAAATGATACATCCGCACCGCTGTCGCCTGACGGGGCGGCATGGCGCTGATCAGCCCTGTAAGGCGCTCCATTTCAAGTCGGGCCATCACCACCTCTTCAGGCGAGGGCTGATCGGCTGGCAAAATCTGCTCAAGACTGTCCGTATCGAGCGCGGACTCGGCCTGCCGCCTGCGCCGCCGTAGGTTACTGACAAACAGGTTGCGGATAACCGCCCGCAGATAAAGAAAGGGCGAGGCCACGCTCTCGGGCGGGCTGCCATCGGTCAGGCACCAGGCTTCCTGCACCAGATCTTCCGCATCGGCGCGGTCACCGGTCAGCTTTCTGGCGTAGGACAGCAGGTGGCCATAGCTCCGCTCAAAGACATCGGCATGTTTCTGTCTTTGCGGGTGGGCAGGGAGCGGAGGCATGCCTGATTTATATACAAATGAGAATACTTTGCAATTAAGACTCGCCGCTATCCGCTAGCCTGCTGGTTTGACCCGCTCGAAAACCAGCATCCCCGCCAGCATGGCCGCCGTAAACACACAGCCCTGCCATACCCCCGCCCCGACAGAAGCCACCGCCGGGCCGGGGCAAAACCCCGCCATGCCCCAACCTAAACCGAACAGGCAACTCCCCAGCACCAATGGCGCATCAATCCGGGTGGCGGTGGGCAGGGCAAAAGCCTCATCCAGCATAGGCCGTTTCAAGTGCCGCGCCAGCCTGACACCGGCAAACGCCACACATACAGCCCCCCCCAGCACAAACATCAATGCCGGATTCCACACCCCCGCCACATCCAGAAAAGCCAGAACCCGCGCAGGGTCGAGCATGCCCCCAAGGATCAGGCCAAGGCTGAACACCAGACCGCAGGCAAACGCCGCAACAGACCGTAAAACCGCCATGCCGCTATCTCCATCCCGCCAGATGGAACACGGTTGCAACCAGCACCCCCGTGCCCAGAAAACACCCCACCGCCACCAAGGAACGCGGCGAAAGCCGTGCAAGCCCCATCACCCCATGCCCGCTGGTGCAGCCACTCCCCATGCGGGTGCCAAACCCCACCACAAACCCCGACACCACCAACACTGGCCATGAAGCCTGCACATGCACGGCAGGCCATAGCCCCGTAAGCAGACGCCACACACCCGGCCCCACCATCAGCCCGGCCAGCAGGGCCGCCCCCGGCCAGATCTGCCGTCCCGCGAGCACACGCCCCATAATGCCGCTGATGCCCGCAATACGCCCGTCAAACAGCAGATAGGCACTACAGGCCAGACCGATCAGCACACCCCCCGCAAGGCTGGGGCCGTATTGCGCCATCATGCCACGAACTCCGGCACCGGCTGCCCCTTGGGGGAACCGGCCCGTTCCGGGGCGCAGTAAATGGCGTGCAGGGCCATGATAAGCTGCCCGGCTTTGTCATCAGACAGATGATAGATCATGCTCTGCCCCTCCCTGTGGCACGATACGATCCGCGCGGCCCGCAATGTTGTCAGATGGCGCGACAGCGCAGGCTGGTGAATGCCCAGCGCCTGCTCCAGTTCCCCGACCGAACGCGGCTGCTCCGCCAGCGCGCAGGCAATGACCAGACGCGCGGGGTGAGAAAGGGTTTTCAGCAGATCGGCAACCGGCTCGGCCCGGACATGGAGGGAAGGAGTGTCTGACATGAGCCTGTATTCTTGAATTATCGATAATTCGATAATATCTGCGCCGCCACAGAGCCCGCTGTCAATAGAAAGGAAAAAACCGCCCGAAGGCGGTTTAGTCCGGCAGATGCAAAATGGTTTCGACGCCCTGAGCCGTGCCCAGCACGGCAGCTTTTTCCTTGGGGCTAAGCACCCGCAGGGCGTTGGAGAGTGTCCCGGCCTCACCCAGTTTTACCAGCCCGACGAGCTGGTCGGGGTTGATGGTGTCGCCCGCCTTACGGGGCGGTGGCAGCATGGCCAGATGTGCGCGCGCCAGAGCAGCATCGGCCCGCAGGGCTTTCAGGCCGTCATCCGGCAGGGCGGGGGCGGCTTTTGCCTGCTCATCCATGCTGGTTTCAGCCGCATCCAGCAGGTTCAGCACCGGCGGGGGCGCTGTTTCCTCTGGCACAAGCAACAGGCCCGCACGGCGGAAATCCAGCCCCACGCCACGGCTGCTGGTCAAGGCGACAAGCGGGATGGAAAACACCAGCCCCAGCAGCACAGGCATCATCCAGAAAAATAGCGAAGGCGAAACCACCCAAGCCCCGGCCCCCAGAGCAAGCCCGAACAGGGTAAAGCGCCCGTACTGCCGCACGATATCCATCAGCGGAATACCGCCATCATCACGGCGCTGGGTGTTCCAGCCTGAATCATGACCACTCAGGATAGACAATACGCCACTGGTCTGAATCAGCATGGCGATAGGGGCAATCAGCCCGCCAATGAGCGTTTCTGTCAGCACCGAAAGAGCCGCCCGCACGGCACCACCACAGCCCCGGCGCGCGGCGGGGTCGAGCACCAGTGCGATATAAGCCAGCATCTTGGGCGCGAGCAGCACCAGCATGGTGCCAATAAACACGTATTTGGCCTGCACCGGATCAACATGCGGCCAGTGCGGATACAGGGTTTTGGTATCGCCAAAATATTCAGGCCGCTCAAAATGCGCCTGAAGCGAAATAAGAATGCCAGTGAGCAGGAACACCAGCCATAAAGGCGAGGTCACATAAGCCCCGATCCCCACCACCATATGCATGCGGCTGACCCAATGCAGCCCACGGGTGGGCAGAACCTTGACGTGCTGCAGGTTGCCCTGACACCACCGCCGGTCACGAATGGCGACATCGGTCAGGGTTGGGGGGCTTTCCTCGTACGAGCCATCGAGGGCAGGCACCATGTGAATGGCCCAGCCCCCCCGGCGCATCAGAGCCGCCTCAACAAAGTCATGGCTGAGAATATGCCCGCCAAAGGGCGGCTTGCCCGGCACATGCGGCAACCCTGCCTGACTGGCGAAGGCACATGTGCGGATAATCGCATTATGGCCCCAGTAATTGCCCTCGGCTCCGTGCCACCACGCAATGCCATACGCGATAACCGGCCCGTAAACCCGCCCTGCAAACTGCTGCATGCGGGCAAAAAGCGTGGTGCCCCCCACAATCACGGGCAGGGTCTGGATCAGCCCCACACCGGGGTGGCGTTCCATTGCGGCGGCCATACGCACCAGTGTCTCGCCCGACATGATGGAGTCCGCATCCAGTGTCACCATGTGGTCATAGGCGCCACCAAAACGGCGCACCCAGTCGCCCACATTGCCCGCCTTGCGTTCGGTATTGGCATGGCGGCGGCGGTAGAAAATACGCTGCTCCCCCCCCGTGCTGGCGCGCAGGGCCAGAAAAGCGGCCTCTTCCTGCACCCATACATCCGGGTTGGTGGTATCGGAGAGAATGAACAGGTCAAAGGCGTCTAGCTGGCCTGTCTGCTCAAGACTGGTGTAAATTGCCTTAAGCCCGGCCATAACGCGCTCGGGCGGCTCGTTATAGGTAGGCAGCAGCAGGGCGGTGCGCCGCTCAAGCCGGGGCAGGGGGCCAGAACGGCTGATACCCAGCCCAAGCCCTCCACGCAGAACCAGCGAACAGAACCCCGCGACAGACGATGTGAACGCCAGAGCGATCCACATGAACAGCGCCACGAACAGCACCAGCATGATGATACCCAGCGTGGAAATCCCGCTTGCATCATCCATGACCTTATGGGTGCGCCACGCACCGTAAGCTGTCATGAGCAGGGCGGAACCAACCACCGCCAGCCGCCGCAGCGCAATACTGCGCGGCGAGGTAGCGGGCCTGCGGCCGCGTCCCTCCCGGTTGGGCAGGGCATGCAGATCCTGCACCGGCATGGCCAGAGGCGCTTCAGGCGGCAGGGCGTGAAACGGCGCTTCCTGCCCGAAAGACCCGCTCATGGCGTCCATCGGTAAAGCCACTGCTCGGAAATCGGGCCGGAATCGGTTTCCAGCACGCAGGAGAGGTCAGCCACCTTGGTATCGCCCGGCGCAAAGGCAAACGTCACGCGCACACCATTGATCGCGGGGTTGGGTTCCACCACCACGTTGCGCACGGTTCCGGCCGAAGCCTTGGGTACGGCATGGAAATGCGTGTCCTTGGGCAGATGGTCGAATGGTGCACCGGCAAAATCCAGCGCGAAAAAACGTGCATCCGGGTCGTCTGTCACGCCGCCCACGCGGGTTGCCCCCACACGCGCCATGGGCGTGGGGAAAGGTACATCCCACCCCCAGTACATGCGGTAGGTGTAGCTGTATTCCTTGCCCGCGCGCAGCGGCTCCTTGGGCCGCCAGAACGACACGATATTATCGTTCACCTCGTTAGGGGTCGGGATTTCCACCAGATCAACCCAGCCCGCACCCCAGTCGCCAATGGGTTCTACCCACAGCGAAGGCCGCTTTTCGTAATGCAGGGCCAGATCTTCGAAATCATGGAACGCGCGGCGGCGCTGCATCAGCCCGAAACCGCGGGGGGCCACATCCGAGAAGGTGGAAACCTGAAGGTCGAGCGGGTTACGCAGCGGGCGGAACAGTTGCTGGTCTGCGCCTGTCCACATCTGCAAGGCTTCGCTGTCATGGGCGGCGGGGCGCCAGTCATCCACGTGGTTGCGGTCGTTGGCGTCGAAATAGAACATGCCCGTCTGCGGAGCGATCCCGCCCTGAGCAATGGTCGTGCGGGGGAACAGCGTGCTCTGCACATCAAAGACCGTGGCATCGCCCGGCCGGATGGTAAAGCGGAACGCTCCGGCCAGCGAGGGGCTGTCCAGCAGCGCATGAATGACCACGGACTGCACGCCGGGCTGTGGCTTTTCCAGCCAGAATGCGCGAAACAGCGCGAATTCCTCGCCCTTGGGATCGCCCGTGCCATCGGCAAAGCCACGGGCGGACAGGCCGTAAGTCTGCCCCTTGGCCACGGCGCGGAAATACGACGCCCCCAGAAAAACGCAGAACTCTTCCATCACACCGGGGGTATTGAGGGCATTACGCAGCCGCAGCCCGGCAAAACCGAGGGAATCCCCCACGCGCAGGGCGGGATCAGCATAGGTGAACAGATCGGGAGAATAGGGCACGGGCGCGGACTGCCCATCCTTGACCTCGTAAATCTCGATCCGGGGACGGTAGAGAAAGCCTCGCGGAAAAAACTCAACGTCAAACGCCAGCCCGTCATTGCCCCACAGGGCACGATCAGAGCGATAGGCTATGCCGCGAAATTGGTCGAAATTCAGGTTTTCCAGCACTTTAGGCAGAGCCTGATCCGGGGCGCGATACGCCGAAGCGGCCAACCTGCGCGCGATCTGCACCACCGTATTGTCATCGAACGTGCCTGTCGCGCCACCCAGATCTTCCGCGCGGGCGCGCCCGATACTCCCCCCGACAGCCGAAGCCAGAGCGAGACCGGCCCCCCCTCGTATAAGATCACGCCGCTGAACCTCTGAAGACACGTTTTTCTCCTGCACTGAGCCCGCCCGTTTCCGGCAGGGTTATTCATCATGCCCTACACTATGGCAGCCTTATAGGGTTTTTTCTTGGCAGTTTCTAAGAACTCTCAGGGAGCGACAGGCGCCAGGTAATCTTCCAGCCGCCTGAGGCTGTCAGCAGCGCCCTGTTTGGCCTGCTGCTCGGCCTGCCTGTAAAGGGCCAGAACAGCCCGGCCGCTTTCCGTCAGCCGCGCGCCGCCGCCGCCGCCGGGGCGGGCCGCCACCACAGGCTCGGCAAAAAGCCGGTTGACGCTATCGACCAGCAGCCATGTCCGCCGGTAAGACATGCCCAAGGCACGCCCCGCCGCTGAAATGGAGCCGGTCTGCTCAATCTGTTCCAGAAGACGTATCTTGCCATGTCCGAGGGCTGGCGCATCGTCCACATCCACTCGTAATGTCAGCCTCAGTCGTGTCATGCCGTCCGCTTCTTACTGCCGCCTGTCGGTCAGGGCACGTCCCGCGCCACCCGCAACCGTAACGGAACCCCTGTATGACCGCTTTTTGTGCAAATACCATCTGGCGCGGCATGACGCCAGACGATCTTGAAGCCGTAACGACACTGGCCGATACGATCCATGCCGACTACCCTGAAGATAAAGCTATTTTTGCTGAACGCCTGCATCTGGCCCCCGAAGGCTGCCTTGTGCTGGACCATGAGGGAACGCCCGGCGGCTATCTGATCAGCCACCCGTGGCGTGGGCTGGTCTGCCCGCCCCTGAACGCGTTGCTGCATACCCTGCCCCAGCCCGCCGACCGCTGGTATCTGCATGACATCGCTCTGGCCCCTGCCGTGCGCGGGGGTGGCCATGCACGCACGGCTATCGAGCACATGCGCGGCCTTGCGCGCAAACATGGGCTGCGCTGGCTGACACTGACCTCAACCGGCCCGGCCCGCGCCTTCTGGCTGGCACAGGGTTTTATTGAAGAACAACCAACTGCGGAGGAACAGGCGGTACTCGCCTCCTACGACGCACAGGCACGACTGCTGTCATGCCCCATCTCACCCACCGGCGAGGCTTAAGGCAACAGGCCCGGCCCCATGACAGGGCCGGATCTGCCATCTGGCTCAGGCGTCGTCTTCGGATGCATCCGCATCAGGGGCGACCATCATGGCCTCGGCCACAACCCCTGCGTGCTCGCGCACTTTCTTTTCAATATCGGCAGCCATTTCGGGGTGATCGCGCAGGAACTGCTTGGCGTTTTCACGCCCCTGCCCGATGCGCTGGCTGTCATAGGAGAACCACGCCCCCGATTTCTCCACCACGCCGGCCTTTACGCCAAGGTCGATCAGCTCGCCCACCTTGCTGATGCCTTCGCCATACATGATGTCAAATTCAACCTGCCGGAAAGGCGGGGCCATCTTGTTCTTGACCACCTTCACGCGCGTCTGGTTGCCCGTAACCTCATCCTTGTCCTTGATCGAACCGATACGGCGGATATCCATGCGCACGGAGGAATAGAACTTCAGCGCGTTACCGCCTGTGGTCGTTTCGGGGTTGCCGAACATGACCCCGATCTTGAGGCGGATCTGGTTGAGGAAGATCATGAGCGTATTGGAGCGCGCCACCGTGCCGGTGAGCTTGCGCAGCGCCTGGCTCATCAGACGGGCGTGCAGGCCCACATGGCTATCGCCCATATCGCCTTCAAGTTCGGCGCGGGGTACGAGAGCGGCCACACTATCCACCACCAGCACGTCGATAGCGCCCGAGCGCACCAGCGTGTCGGCAATTTCCAGCGCCTGTTCGCCTGCATCGGGCTGGCTGATCAGCAGGTTGTCGATATCCACACCCAGCTTGCGGGCATAGCCGGGGTCAAGCGCGTGCTCGGCGTCGATAAAGGCGCAGGTGCCGCCTTTTTTCTGGGCTTCGGCAATGGCGTGCAGGGCCAGCGTGGTTTTGCCCGAGCTTTCCGGCCCGTAGATTTCCACCACACGGCCACGCGGCAGACCGCCAATACCCAGTGCAATATCCAGCCCCAGAGACCCGGTCGAGATCACATCGGCCTGTTCTTTCGGCCGCTGACCCAGCCGCATGACGGACCCCTTGCCGAACGCCCGTTCGATCTGCCCTAGAGCGCCTTCAAGAGCCTTTGCCTTGTCCATACCTGTCATCCTCCGCCGTGATCACGCCAAACCGCCGCAACGCGTGCGCGACCGCCTGTGGTCCACATTAAGAATTTGGTCTCCTTTTGTTCTTTTAGAACAAAAGGAAATATTTGCAAGAAAGAAAGCCAACCCGGCCGCACAGGCAGCCCGCGCCGCCCGATCCGTAAGCACAGAGCTTGCAAACCGGGGCTGGCGCATTGTCAAACCGTCATGTCAGTGAGCAGAGCGTGACGGCACGGCAAGACCCGAGCCACGCGGGTCTGTCCAGCCAAAGCACGCCCCCGCACCCGGCAGACCCGCCGGGCAGGACACAAAATTGGCACGGCCCACGCCATCCACCACCTGCGGCACAACGCCCGCCACAGCAGAGCGCAGGGCAATGGCCGCCGTATCCGCCGCGACATTCTGCCCAGAAGCCGCGGCAATAGCGCGGAACTGCCCACCCGCATGGGCAATGCCCACCGGCAGCAGCGGTAGCGGCCTGCGTGCGGGGGAAGCCCCCAGCACAATACCCGTTGACCCCGCCACACGACCGGTGCCGAACAGGTTATCCATGGTCAGGGCGCAGCCTACGGACAGCCCCTGACGGTCTGTCACGACAAAGCTGGTAGAGGCTGGCAGCGGCGGCAGCGAGCCGCCCGAAGGCAGCGCACCGGCATTGAGCAGCGCCTGAGCATCCGCAATGCTGACGGCAGAGCCGGCACCACCCGCGCGAGCACGCCAGCCCGCTACGACCTGATCCGCCCGCGTACCCTGCCCACCCGCCAGATAGGCGGCAGCAAGGCCCAGCCCGCCATCGGCAGGCGGCGGCAGGGTAATAATATCCACGCCATCGGCCCGGAAGGTCAGCGGCTTGAGTGCGCTGGCAAGGCCCGCACGCAGATCAGCCGCTGTCAGCCCGGCTCCGGCTTCCTGTGCGCCTTCAAGAAAGGTCTGGCCCAGAGCGCCGTTATACAGGTCGCCCACACCGGCATTGCGCAGGCGTTCCAGCGCACCCGCGAGGCGGGTCTGCACCAGAATGTCGTTCATGCCCAGCACATCGCCGGAGTCATTACCGAAAATGGCGCGGGCCTTTTCATCGGCCAGCAGGGCGGAGCGCACCACCTTGAGATCAGCCGCCAGCACACCGCTAACCGCCACACCCCGCGCCGCCATATCCCGGGCAGGGGCGATCAGGTCAGAAAAATCCACGCTGCCATAGCGCATCTGCATCAGGAACAGCCCGCGTGCGAGCATCGGCACGGAAGCAGGACGATCCGTCAGGCCCGTTGCGCCACCAGCCATTGCCCGGCGGCCTTTTACAGAGGCGGGCAGGGGAGCCGCCGCAGCTGTCACGGCACCGGCTTTGGGCAGGAACACAAAAGCCTGCCCCTGTGCCTCGCCCGGTTTCCACGCCAGACAGGCGCCACCGCCACCCAGTGCGGCGCGCGAAGGCAGCGTGACCGCCAGCGCCATACCCAGTGCCGCCGCCGCATCTGCCGCGTTGCCACCCTGCGCCAGCACATCGCGCGCCACCAGCACCGCGCGCGGATCATCCGCCGCGACAGAGCCGCTAAAGCCCGTCACTTTCGCCTGTGTCTGATAAGGGTCAGCGCTGCAGGCCGTCAGGGAGCCTGTCATGGCCAGCGCCAGCGCCGCCCCGCGCAGACGGCCCGGCAGGCGGGAACGGATCTGGACGAAACGGTTAGTCTTGAATCGGGCAGCCACGCCTTGATATCTCCGTTGATAGGCCCACCCGGCGGGCGGACGTCTCTTTTCCATCTTCTGTTCGATTAACCTGCTTTCTTGCAGGCAGCAACAGACATGCGCACGCGCAAGCAACTGCCCCCCTTGCGAGAGCCCTCGCTCGTGCCATACGATCCTGTTTTACGGAGTACCCAACCCCATGCGCGCACTCGCCTCGTTTTTCCGCCCGGCCCTTACTGGCCCGGCCCCTTTTCGCGCGGGTCTGGCCGTGCTGGCGGCCCTGTCCGCCGCCCCTGCGGCCCTGCCCTCCGGGGCGCTGGCCGCTACGGCATCCAGCACTCCCGCGGCAGGCAGCTTTACCCCGACCCAGCGGGCGGAAATCATTTCCATCGTACGCGAGGCGCTGAAATCCGACCCAAGCATTCTGTCCGATGCCGTGGCCTCGCTACAGGCCCATGCAGCGGAACAGAAATCAGCCTCGGCCCTGGATGTCGTGCGCCACAACCCGAGCCTATTCGGCAAAAGCAGCACGGATGTCGTGATCGGCAACCCGCATGGCACGCTTGAAGTGGTAGAATTCTACGACCCGCGCTGCCCCTACTGCCGCAAGGTGCTCGAAGATCTGACCACCCTGAGCGCCTCGGAACCCGAACTGAGGCTGGTGGAAAAAGTTATTCCCATTCTTGGCCCCAACAGCACGCTGGACGCGCAGGCCATCATGGCGGCGGGGCGGCAGAATGCCTATCTGGCTTTCCAGAAAGCGCTCATGACCGATACCGGCGCACCGGGCATGGAACGTATCCGCCGGGTTGCGGCCAGCACCGGGCTGGATACCGCAAAGCTGGAACATGATATGACCAGCAGCGAAACCGCCACCGCCCTTGCACGCAATGTGGCGCTGGCCCGCTCGATCGGGCTGGACGGCACACCCACCTTTATTATCGGCACGCACGAAATCATTCCCGGTGCGGTCTCTCTGGAAGAACTTCAGGCCGCCCTGTCGCGCCTGAAAATGGCCACGCACCCGTAAAACAACTCCGGGGGGGCGAGGAAAAACGCCCCCAAACGACACCGCCCCGATACACCCGCTTGCGTGGTGTATCGGGGCGGTGGAAACCATCAGCCACGCTGCTCTTTGCTCATGCCCCGCAAGGCAGCGGCAAAGAGCGGTGCTGATGTGTTCAGGCGGCCTGTCCGGCGGTCTCGCGGGCAGGGATAACCCCTTCCTCGCGCAGCAGAAGACCGAGAGCGCGCACCATGTCGTCCATCATCTCATCCGTATGGAACGGGCCGGGGGTCAGGCGCAGGCGCTCGGTTCCCTCTGGCACGGTCGGATAATTGATGGGCGTTGCATAATGCCCGAACTCGTTAAGCAGGCGGCGGCTGATACGCTTGCAGCGCTCCGCATCGCCTACAGGAATAGGCACGATATGGCTCGGGGTCATGGTAAACGGCACCCCGGCTGCACGCAGCTTGTGGCGGAACATGTCCACCCGCTCGAACAGGGTTTCGCGCCGCCAGCTTTCCGCACGCACCTTGCGTACACTGGCCAGTGCGGCTCCCACCACGCAGGGCGGCAGGGCGGTTGTGAAAATAAAGCCCGACGCCGTAGAGCGCAGGAAATCCACAATCGTGGCAGAAGCGGTAATGTAACCGCCATGCACGCCAAAGCCTTTGGCCAGCGTGCCTTCGATAATATCCACCTGATCGGCCACGCCATCGCGCTGGGAAACACCGCCGCCTTCCGCGCCGTACAGCCCTACGGCATGCACTTCGTCCAGATAGGTCAGCGCCCCGTAGCGGCGAGCCAGCGCACAGATTCCGGCAATATCCGAAATATCGCCATCCATCGAATACACGCTCTCGAACGCAATCAGCTTGGGCGCATCCGCCGGAGCGGCGGCCAGCTTGGCCTCCAGATCCGCCAGATCGTTATGCGCGAAAATAACGGTCTGAGACCCGCGCGCGCCCTTGATGCCCGCAATCATGGAGGCATGGTTGAGCTGGTCGGAAAAGCAGATCCAGCCGGGCATCGAGGTCAGGATTGTCTGAAGACTGGCCTGATTGGACACATAGCCCGAAATAAACAGAAGCCCGGCTTCCTTGCCGTGCAGGGCTGCCAGTTCGGCCTCAAGCTGGTTATGCAGCGGGCTGGTACCCGCGATATTGCGCGTGCCGCCAGCCCCCGCGCCATGCGCGCGCACGGCCTCGATGGCGGCTTCCTGCACTTCGGGCACCACACCCATGCCCAGATAGTCGTTGGTTGACCACACAACCACATCGCGCGCGCCGGAAACATCCTGACGCTCTTCCTCATAGACGGGGAAATGCTCCGCCTGACGCGAAAGCGGCGTAAACGTCCGGTACCGGCCTGCGTGCCGGATCCGGTCAAGCGCCTCGTCGCAATGGTTATAAAAGGGGTGCCGGGCGTTCTTGATCGCTCCCACGCTAGGTCTCTCCTCGCTCCCTGTCAGAAATGGCTGGGGCCGGGTGCTCGCCCCCTTGCCATTTGCCCGTGCTGGCGCCGACCGCTCCGTGTCGGTTTATCGCACATACACCCGCACGGTAGGCTTCGTCACGGTCGAATCCGGCATGGCCGTCATCTCGACCTGTGCCTGCGGCACGCCTGCATCCATCAGCGCCTGCATAACGGCCCGTCCATCCCCCGATGCCAGGGCAATCAGGGCAGTGGAGACGAACCTTTCCGCGTTGCTCCCCTCTTTATATGTCGGGGGCGGTACGGCCGGGCCGGGGGGCACGAGACAGCGCACAACAAACAGCGCCTCAGGCTTACGGGCCAGTGCGCGGCGCGCAATGTCCTGCACCTGCGCTTTCCAGTCTGCCTCGGGGGTGCCTGCCACCAACTCTATCAGCGGCGGAGCGGGCGGGCGGCCGGGGCGCGCAGGCGGCACATAAGGCCGGGGCGGTACACCGGCATGCGGATTGAAGGTTTTCTGGTCAACCAGCTTACAGCCTGTCAGGCTCAGCAGCACAAAGGACAGGGGCAGGGCGGTTAATGCCCACTGACGACCCGTCCGAAAAAAATCCTGAATGGAAACCGGCTGCATGGTCGAAGAATGCTCCCTGCTGGTTACGCGCAGGCCCCGCTCCGGCCCGCCCTGCCGGGCCTGTACGGCACGACGACTCGCTTCTCTTCCTCCTTTCTTTCGCGCCTGCCAGCAGCCCGCGCAAGCCCCCAGCGTCTTTTACGCTCTGGCCAAACGCTGCACGCCCCGCTTAAAATAGCCGCCAAAGCTGGAGCGCCCGCAGGCGCGCCATGCGCTCGCCCTCGTCTGGAACCCGATGGCCACACACACCATCCTTGCCCCCTCCGCCGTGCAAGACGGCCCGCAGGCTGCCCTTTCGGCTCAGGATGCGCTGGTCATCCGGCTGGCCACGGCCGCCCGCGCCCTACTGGACGACCCAGCGGCACAAGACGCCGCCCAGAGCCACAACGCCACCGAACTGCATCAGCTCTGCCTTGTCGTAACCGCCTTATGGTGCCGCGTCCTGCGGTATGACCCCGCCACACCCGACTGGCCCGACCGCGACCGTTTTATCGTGCCCTCCCAAGCCATGCTGCCGCTGCTGCGGGCCATGCTGCTCCTGAGCACCCCCGAACCAGACACCACCCTACCGCTGGACTTTGGCCTGCACCCGGCGGTGGAAATAGCCCCCGGCCCCGCCGGGCAAGGCATTGCCTCGGCCGTGGGTATGGCGCTGGCCGAAGAAATTCTGGCGGCTCGGCATGGCCGCTCGCTCGTCAACCACCGGACATGGGTTCTGGCGCGTGACAGCGACCTGCTGACCGGCATAGCCCTTGAAGCCGCCCAGCTTGCCGGGCGATTTGGCCTGAACCGGCTGGCGGTGCTGGTCTGCCCGGCCCCCCGCACCGACCCGACCGATTTTTCAGACTCGCTGGCGCGGTTTGGTGCATCGGGCTGGAGCGTGCGCAGGGTCAACGCCCACAGCCTGCCCGCCATCACCGCAGCCCTGAACGCTACCTTGCGGGCGCGCAAGCCCACCCTGCTGGCCTGCCTGCCCGATGGCCCGAACCCGCACCCCCCCATGCCCGCCGAGGAAGAACAGACCGGCCCATGGAGCCCCACCGCGCGGCGCGGCGCATCGGCCCGGCGCTCATGGCTGCGGCGGCTGACCCGCCACAGGGCGCGCACCCAGTTCGAGCGCGAGCAGGCGGGCCTTGCCCCCCCGCTGCTCTCCGAGGACTGGCCACGCCTGTGGCGGCATGACCTGCGGGGCAATTCCTCGCAGCATGTCGCACTGGCAGGGCTTCGCACGCTCCAGATATTACGGCCCGAACTGGCCGTGCTGGCGGCGGCCTCCAGCACATCCGGCTCGGCCCACGATATTCCCGACCCGCACTGGCCCTGCGGCCTGCAAGAACACGGCATGGCGGGCATGCTGGGGGGCATGGCCCTGCATGGCGGCGTACTGGCCTGCGGGGTTGCGGGCATGATTACCATCGACCGCATGCGCCCAGCCCTGCGCATGACCGCCCTCATGCGCCGTAAGGTACTATATCTGCTCACCAATGACGGGCTGGCCCTGAGCGATGGCGGAGGGGGCTGGCAACCCGTGGAACAACTGGCCAGCCTGCGCGCCATGCCGCACCTTGCCGTGTTCCGCCCCGCCAGTGCGCAGGAAACCTTTGCCTGCTGGCAGGCAGCACTTCTCTGGCCCGAAGGCCCGGCCCTGCTGGTGCTCTGCCCGCATGATATGCCCGACCCCACCGCCCCGGACGGCAACAGCCCCCCCTCCGGCACAGGAGCCTCGGGCTTTGGTTCCGCCACCCATGGCGGCTATGTGCTGTCCGGCACGCGCAATAGGCTGGTGACCCTGATTGCCTCCGGGCCGGAAGTAGCCGTTGCCACGGCGGCCGCCCGGCTTCTGGCCGTGCAGGGCATACGGGCTGCGGTGGTATCCATCTGCTGTTGGGAAGTCTTTGCCCGCCAGACCGAAGCCTACCGCGCCACCGTGCTGGGGAGCACCCAGAACGACACGCCATCGCCCCTGCGGGTTGGCATAGAAGCCGCCAGCAGTTTTGGCTGGGAACGGTGGCTTGGGGCTGATGGAATTTTCATCGGAATGGATGATTTTGGCATATCCGCCCCGGCCAACGCGGTGTATGAACGCTTCGGTATAACAGCCAAAGCAGTCTGCGGCAGGGTTATGGAACGCCTTGGCGTAGTCGCCACGGAGCAAGGGTCAGCCCAAGAGGCGGATCTGTCCTAGAAGAAGATCATAAAAAAAACTACGGAGAACCACCCCATGGCAGTCAAAATCGCAATTAATGGCTTTGGCCGGATCGGCCGTCTTGTCCTGCGCGGCATTATTGAAAGTGGCCGCACCGATGTCGTGCCGGTCGCCATCAACGATCTCGGCAGTGTTGAAGACAACGCCCACCTGCTCAGCTATGACAGCGTGCACGGCCGTCTGGCCGCCGATGTAAAAGTTGTAGACGGCAAACTGGTCATTTCCGCCAATGGCCGCACATGGGACCCCATCACCGTTTCCGCCGAGCGCGACCCCTCCAAGGTGCCTTTCGCGGGCATTGACGTGGCGATGGAATGCACGGGCCTGTTCACCACGCGTGAAAAAGCCGCTCAGCTTCTGGCCGCTGGCGCGCGCAAGGTAATCGTATCCGCCCCCGCAACCGATGTGGATGCCACCATCGTTTACGGCGTGAACGAGTCCGTTCTGACCGCCGACATGGAGGTTATCTCCAACGCTTCGTGCACCACCAACTGTCTGGCTCCGGTAGCCAAGGTGCTGGAAGACGCCTTCGGGATCGAACGCGGCTACATGGTCACGATCCATTCCTACACCGGCGATCAGCGCACGGTGGACACCCTGCACAAAGACCTCCGCCGCGCCCGCGCTGCTGGCCTGAACATGATCCCCACCTCCACCGGGGCAGCCCGCGCCGTGGGTCTGGTTCTGCCGCAGCTCAAGGGCAAGCTGGATGGCACCGCCATTCGCGTGCCTACGGCCAATGTGTCCGTGGTGTCGCTGGACTTCGTGCCCAAGACCGCACCCGCCAGTGTCGAAGCCGTAAATGCCGCCATCAAGGCCGTGGTGGATTCCGGCAGCATGAAGAACGCTCTGGCTTACTGTGATGCGCCGCTGGTCAGCTCCGACTTCAACCACGCCATTGCATCCTCCACCTTCGATGCCACCCAGACCGCTCTGGTCGATGGCGGCAAGCTGGTGCGCGTATGCTCCTGGTACGACAATGAATGGGGCTTCTCCAACCGCATGTCCGACACGGCAGCCCTGTTCGGTTCGCTCTAATGGCCGAAGCCCTTCCCTTCGCAACGCTGGATACGCTTGACCCCAAGGGCAAGCGCATTCTCGTGCGCGTGGACCTGAACGTACCGATGAAGGACGGTCAGGTTGGCGATCAGACCCGGATCGAACGGATTGTCCCCACAATCCGCGAACTGGCGGACAAAGGTGGGCGGGTTATCCTGCTCAGCCATTTCGACCGCCCCAAGGGCAAGGTCGTGCCCGACATGTCGCTCAAGCCCATTGCTACGGCACTGGCCACCGCACTGGGTCGGCCTGTCAGCTTCGCGCATGACTGCATTGGCGATGAAGCCGAAGCCGCCGTGCGCACCCTGCGCGATGGCGAGGTGCTGCTGCTGGAAAATACCCGCTTCCAGCCCGGCGAGGAAAAGAACGACCCCGATCTGGCCACGGCCATTGCCCGTCTGGGCGATGTGTACGTGAACGACGCCTTTTCCGCGGCACACCGCGCCCATGCCTCCACCGCTGGCGTGGCAGAACACCTGCCCGCCTTTGGTGGCCGCCTGATGGAAGCCGAACTGGCCGCCCTGTATGCCGCCCTTGAAAACCCCGAACGCCCCGTGGGCGCCATCGTGGGTGGGGCCAAGATTTCCACCAAGCTGGAACTGCTTGAAAACATGCTGGCCAAGGTGAACATGCTCGCCATTGGCGGGGCTATGGCCAATACGTTCCTTGCGGCTCAGGGCGTGAATGTCGGCAAATCCCTCAAGGAAGAGGAAATGCTCGACACCGCGCGCAAGATCATGGCCGAAGCCAAAACGCGCGGCTGCGATCTGGTTCTGCCGGTGGATGTGGTCGTAACCGAGGAATTCATGGCTGGCGCCCCCACGCGGGTCGTGCCGGTATCGGAAATTCCCGATGGCTGGATGGCGCTCGATGTCGGCCCTCAGAGCGTGCAGATGCTCAACGCCAAACTGGCAGGGCTGAAAACGCTGGTCTGGAATGGCCCGCTGGGCGTGTTTGAACTGCCTCCCTTCGACGAGGGCACAAACGCTGTCGCACAGGAAGCCGCACGGCTGACAAAAGCCGGCACGCTCAAGACCGTGGCAGGTGGTGGGGATACCGTGGCCGCCCTGCGCCATGCAGGTGTGCTGGACGACATGACCTATGTCTCGACCGCCGGGGGCGCGTTCCTTGAGTGGCTGGAAGGCAAGATCCTGCCGGGCCTTACGGCTATCAGCACCACACTGGAAAAAACGCTGCCGGTCTGAACCCCGGCAGGCACAGCCTCCCCCTTTGTCTGGCCATAACCGGACAAAGGGGCGGTGGCCCGCTACCCTTAAAAAAAGATACCCGCCAGATGCGGTGGCACCGCCAGGATGTTCTCCTGCTTGCCAGCCCAGTCAAACGCAACGGGCACAAAATCCTCCACCTTGGTACGAATAGCCAGAACACGATAGCCACGCGGCAGGGTGTTCATGAATGTTTCCTCATTCACAAAGCTTTTTTTCGTATCCCGGTTCAGCTCCATAATAATAACCGGCTGATCACGCTCCAGCGTCCTGCGCAGGCCGCGCAGCACATGCGGCTCAAACCCCTCCACATCAATCTTCACCAGCCCAATGGCGACCGGTATATCCGCAAGAACCGTATCACCCACACGCACAGGCAGCGGCACCCCAGAACCGGCTTTGGAAGCTGTTATAAAATATCCTGTTCCCATATTGTCTTTTTCAGGCGGGACAAATAAAAGCGCCCCCGCCTTATCCCCCAGACCAAAGGGGAAAAGCCTGATATTGGAAAAACCGTTTCTTTCTACATTGCTTTTTAATCTTGAAAAAACAGCCGGAAATGGTTCAAACGCCAGAACGGATGAAAACAGCCTGCTACCCAGAATGGAAAACAGCCCGCTATTGGCTCCAATATCCAGAAAAGCCTGCTCCGAAAGACCGGGAATAATTTTCACACAATACTGCATGCAGGATAGCGTGCTCTGCTCATACATGCCGGTATAATAAACAAATGTATCAATAAGATTGGACGGAGCGCAGCAATAGTCCAATCCGAACAGATTTACGCGGCGCTCCCCCTTCAAGCCCCGTGGCACCAGCCAGCCCAGCAGCTTTCTGCGCAGCGCAAATGGCAAAAACCGCCAGTGCAACACCCCACGCAGGAGCCGCTCCGCAACGCTGGGCCGCTCAACCGACACAGGCTGAACCACAGCGCTCACTGGTCTTTCATAACCGCGACATCCCTCTGCATAGAGTGCTTTTTCCGCCGCGCAGGCATACGGCTAAACAACTGCGCCACCAGCACCCCCCCCATAACAACAGCCCCACCAAACAGCGTACGCAGGCTTGGCACTTCCCCCAGCATGAAATACGCCATGACCAGCACCGTAGGCGCATCGAGATACAAAAAGCCTGCCGAACGCGCGACCCCCATACGCCCCACGACATGCGCCCAGGCAGCATAGCCAACAACGGAGGGGAAAATCGCCAGCACCAGCATCAGAATCCACGGAGCCATTCCATGCCCCTGTGCCTGCGTAATCGCACCCGGCAACCACGGAAGCAGCGCCACCGCCCCGCACAGTAAAATCCATGCCGTTGTGGGCAGCGGGCCATAACGGCTGATAAGGGGTTTTTGCAGTACGTAATACAAAGCCGTACACAAAGCCGCAGCCAGAATACAGGAAGCCCCCGAACCAAAGGAAAAGCCACCCGGTTGCCCGCCCCCGATAATAGCAACCCCCAGAAAACTGATACCCGAGCCAACCCAGCCCGCAAGCGGCAGTTTTTCGCGTATGAAAACCACCGCCATCATGGCGGTCAGCAACGGAGAAATATTGATGAGCAGACTGGCCGCCCCGGCCGTAACGCTCTGCTCTCCCATGTTGAACAGGATTGTATAAAGCGCAATGCCCACGCCGCCACACAATGCAAAACGCGGCAGATCAACCAGACGGGGTAAGGCAGGGCGCGTATAGGCCGCCCATGTCATGATCAGCGTTGCCGCCAGAGCGTAACGCAATGCCGACAGCCCGGCTGGAGAAAAATACTCCAGCGCCATCCGAATAACCGGATAACCGCACGACCACGAAAGCAGGGTTACACACAGGGCAAAGAGCGGCAGGGGGTCATGGCTGCCTGAACGGACAGCACCAGTGCGATGATCATGCGCCATACCCACACCCTTTTCGGCCCTGCTGGCCCCCACCGAATATCGTAAAAAAAGCCCCTATTCGCGCCCCAGAACCTGATCATTCAGGAACGAAGACAGGGCACTGGCCGTAAAGTCCTGCTTCAAACGGGCTTCGTCATATTCCGTTTCCACCCATGTCAGAAACGGCAGGCGGCCTTCCGCTTCGGCCTGGTAACGCAGAAAAAACGCATCCAGTATGCCGGTACGCGAACGCCTGAAATGCCCATACCGCCATGAAAGCTGCGCCAATGCTTGCTGCGCCGTACCGCCCTCAAACAGCACAACCAGACCAGAAGCCAGCCCCGCCCTGTCAGCACCGGATTTGCAGTGCATGAGCATGGGAAAGGTTAAAGACTGGTACAGTCCCGCAAAGCGCAAAATACGGTCACGGTGCGGTGCGCCACGGCTTTCAAACGCCATATCCACATGGGCCAGCCCCAGCCTGTGCGCGGCCTCACGCGACAGCGCATCCGATCCGCAACGACGATGCCCCCGCAGGTTTACCAGCGTACGCAGGCCCAATAGCCGGGCCGCCCGACGCAGGCGCGCAGGCGTAGGGTGGTTACAGCGATAAACCTTGCCCGGCACCACTTCATGAAAATTGGTCCATGCCAGACGAAACACGGCATGATCGACAAAAAGACTGTCGCTCCATGCCCGCGCCCGACCACGCCATGACGAAAGGTTACCATCAAACACGAAAAACCCTGCCCCCGCTTACGGCCCTGCGGCCTGCATTCGCAGCCCCAAGGTGTTTCATTTCCGGCTCTCCGCGTCAATCATTCCCGCCCGCCACGCCAAAAACTATCGGCGGGGTTTCTGGCCCGCTATCCTGCATCTATGCGAACCTGTCACGAAAAACATAGAGTTAGGCGGCCTGTTTCCATAGCCACAACAAGAGCCAACTCTCTGTTCTGGCGTCCAGCATAAAAAACCCCGGCGCGAAAAGACTTCGCGCCGGGGTTTTTTGTCTCATCACCTACGCAGGGCAGGTGGCGGGTCTCTGGCTTACAGCTTGCGTTCGAGCTGCAGTTCCTTGATCCGCCCGATAGCCTTGGCCGGGTTCAGACCCTTGGGGCAGGTCTGGGTGCAGTTCATGATGGTGCGGCAGGCATAGAGCTTGAAAGTATCGTCCAGCGCATCCAGCCGGTGGCCCGTGTTTTCGTCGCGGCTGTCGGCAATCCAGCGATAGGCAGCCAGCAGCACGGCCGGGCCGAGATACTTATCACCATTCCACCAGTAGGACGGACAGGACGTGGTGCAGCAGAAGCACAGGATGCACTCCCACATACCATCGAGCTTGCTGCGTTCTTCAATGCTCTGGCGGCGCTCACCATCGGGCGGCGGGGCGCTGTCAGCCTGCATCCAGGGCTGGATGGAGCGGAGCTGCGCATAAGCGCCATCCAGATTGGACACCAGATCCTTGACGATAGGCATGTGCGGCAGCGGATAAATCCGCACATCGCCCTTGATGTCCTTGATCGGCTTGAGGCAGGCCAGCGTGTTTTCGCCATCAATATTCATGGCGCACGAGCCGCAGATCCCCTCTCGGCAGGAGCGCCGGAAGGTGAGTGTGGGGTCCACCTCGTTCTTGATATGGATGATGGCGTCAAGCACCATCGGCCCGAACGTATCCAGATCAAGTTCATAGGTATCAATGACCGGGTTTTTGCCGTCATCCGGCGACCAGCGGTAAATCTTGAATGACTTGACGTTTTTCGCGCCCGCCGGAGCGGGAAAGGTCTTGCCTGTCCCCACGGTGCTGTTGCGCGGCAGTCTGAGTTCGACCATGTTCGCCTCCCTTTGCCCTGCGGATCAGTAAACGCGCTTTTTGGGCGGGAAAACCTCGACCTCATCGGTCAGGGTCTTCAGGTGTACCGGACGGTATGAGAGTTTCACGCCGCCTTTTTCGTCCAGCCAGGACACGGAATGCTTGAGCCATTCCTTGTCGTCACGATCAGGGAAATCGTCACGGGCATGCGCACCACGGCTTTCGTGCCGCGCCAGACCGCTTTCCAGCGTGGCGGTGGCATTGGCCAGCAGGTTTTCGAATTCCAGCGCTTCCATCAGATCCGAGTTCCAGATCAGAGAAGAGTCGGAAACCGAAATATCGCCAATTCCGCCCCAGATTTCGTGAATCTTGTCCACGCCTTCCTGAAGGCTTTCCTGCGTGCGGAACACGGCGGCATGTGTCTGCATGTCGCGCTGGAGGCGCTCACGCATGGCCGAAACGCGCGTGCCGCCCTTGGCGTAACGCAGCTTGTCCAGACGATCGAGCGCGAACTCTCCAGCCCCTGCGGGCAGCGGGCGCGTAAAGTCGGTCGGCTTGACCACTTCGGCAGCACGGCGGGCCGCCGCACGACCGAACACGATCAGATCCAGTAGCGAGTTGGTGCCAAGGCGGTTCGCGCCATGCACGGACACACAGGCGGCCTCGCCCACGGCCATCAGGCCCGGCACCACGGCATCGGGGTTTTCGGCTGTGGGGCGAATGACCTCGCCATGAATATTGGTGGGGATACCGCCCATATTGTAATGCACGGTCGGCAGAACCGGAACGGGTTCCTTGGTAACGTCCACACCGGCGAAAATGCGCGACGTTTCCAGAATACCCGGCAGGCGTTCATGCAGCAGGTCGGAGCCAAGGTGCTCCAGATGCATCATGATATGATCCTTTTTAGGACCACAGCCACGGCCTTCCTTGATTTCAATCGTCATCGCGCGGGACACGACATCGCGCGAGGCCAGATCCTTGGCGGTAGGGGCGTAGCGTTCCATGAAACGCTCACCCTCGGAGTTGGTCAGATAACCACCCTCACCACGGCAGCCTTCGGTCAGCAGGCAGCCCGCCGGGTAAATGCCCGTGGGGTGGAACTGCACGAACTCCATGTCCTGCGTAGGCAGGCCAGCACGCATGACCATGCCGTTCCCGTCGCCCGTGCAGGTATGCGCGGAGGTGCAGGACTGATAGGCGCGGCCGTAACCACCCGTGGCCAGCACAACCATTTTCGCATTGAAGCGGTGAATGGTGCCGTCATCCTGACACCAGGCCATGACACCGCGACACGCCCCTTCGTCATCCATGATCAGGTCAATGCCGAAATATTCGACAAAGAACTCCACGTTATGCTTTAGGCACTGCTGATAGAGCGTATGCAGGATGGCATGGCCCGTACGGTCGGCGGCGGCGCAGGCGCGCGGCACCGGAGCCTTACCGTATTCGCTCATATGCCCACCGAACGGACGCTGGTAGATGCGGCCATCTTCCGTGCGGGAGAACGGCACACCGAAATGTTCAAGTTCCTGCACGGCAGGCACGGCCTCGCGGCACATGAACTCGATGGCGTCCTGATCGCCCAGCCAGTCCGACCCTTTTACGGTATCGTACATGTGCCAGCGCCAGTTATCCTCGGCCATATTGCCCAGAGAGGCACCAATGCCCCCCTGTGCGGCCACGGTATGGCTGCGTGTGGGAAAAACCTTGGTAACACAGGCGGTTTTCAGGCCAGCGGCCCCCATGCCCAGTGTCGCACGCAGGCCGGAACCACCCGCCCCAACGACCACGACATCATAAGCGTGATCAACAATCCGGTAAGCTCCCCTTGAAGGAGAGGAATTGGCATTCATCGTGACGGCGCTCCCATGTGCGTTAGGCCTGTCAGTCCGTTCAGGTTCATGCCGCACCAAGCCTTGACAGCCGGGCGGCGCAGAATTTCAGTGCAGTGCGGGGCCAGCTATTTGCTGGAACTGCCGCCAGCCACCAGCTTGATGACCGCGAACACGCCCAGCAGCCCCAGCAGGGATGTGACGATCTTGACCGCGAGGCGGGCAGGCAGATGTGCCTTGCCATGCACGTAGTCATCCACGATCACCTGCAGGCCCACCTGCGCATGATAGAAGGTGGTGATAATCACCGCCGCCAGCATGGTGGCGTTGCAGGGCTTGGCGCCCCAGCGGGCCACTTCGGCGTGATCGGCCCCGCCAAGGCGGAACATCTGCACCACAAACCACGTTGAAAGTGGCAGGAGCGATGCAGCGGAAGCGCGTTCCGCCCACCAGTGCGCCGTGCCGGACTGACCGGCCCCAAGGCCACGTGCGCGGCCAAGCTGCGAGCGCATGACCTCAATATGAGGAGTGGATGTGTTCATGTCAGGACACCTTCGCGGCTTTGGCGCGGGCGTGCCTGCGGCGGCCAGCGACACACAGCAGAGCGATACCGAGCACTGCGCTCACGCCTGCCGTCACCTTGACGGCAACAGGGCCGTCCTTGTTCAGTTCTTCCTTGTCGTAGCGGTGGCCCGCATCCCAGATCAGATGGCGGATCCCGCCAACCGTATGGTAAACGACCGAACCCAGCCAGCCGAGCAGCACAAGCTGTCCCAGCGGGTTGCCCGTAACCTTGCGCGCCGTCTCGAACGCCTTCGGCCCTTTGGCCGCGGCCCCGAGCCAGAACACACCAAGAGCGGCCCCGCCCGTGGCGATCACGCCGGTAATCCGGTTCGATATGGAAAGAACCATGGAAAGCCGGTAACGATAGACTTGCAGATGCGGCGACATGGGTCGCTCAATCAGCGTGCCGTCGCTTCGGCTTCCTACATAGAGGGCCTTGCGGATATCCTGCATTGGTGCCTGTACCCCGTCTCTATCCCGCCGCTGGATCGGAGCCCAGCGGGCTTGCATCGTTTTGTCCTACGCCCCGCACCTTGGAGCGGTCAATTCAACCGCTCAACACGAGACCGAGAGGCGCGGGATTCTCACTCAGCCGTGTGATCCGCACCGCCTTTCGAGCCGGTTATGCCCCTGTTACGGCCTGCGTGCTGCCCGCCCGCGCGGCAAAAGGCCACGCGGACTCCGCAACACGACTGCCTCAGGCATGCACGGGCAGCAGATCAAGTGCGATCATGGTTTCGGCAATCTGCACCGCGTTCAGGGCCGCACCCTTGCGCAGGTTGTCAGACACACACCAGAACGCCAGACCGTTGGGCACGGTGGGGTCAATACGCAGGCGTGAGACATAGCTTGCATCCTCGCCTACGCATTCGATGGGGGTGACGTACCCACCATCTTCACGCTGGTCGAGCACCACAATGCCTTCAGATTCACGCAGGGCTTCGTAAGCGCGGGCGAGGTCTACCGGCTCGGCAAACTCGGCTACAATGGACTCGGAATGGCCGATAAACACCGGCACGCGCACGCAGGTGGCGATCACCTCCACATCGGGGTCGAGAATTTTCTTGGTCTCGACTCGCATCTTCCATTCTTCCTTGGTCGCGCCGTCATCCATAAAACGGTCGATCTGGGGAATGCAGTTGAACGCGATCTGCTTTTGGAACTGTTCCACCTTGGGCGGATCGTTCACGAACGTGCCACGTGTCTGGGCAAACAGCTCGTCCATGCCATCCTTGCCCGCGCCGGACACCGCCTGATAGGTGGACACCACAACGCGCTTGAGCGTGAACAGATCATGCAGCGGCTTGAGTGCCACCACCATCTGGATGGTAGAGCAGTTGGGATTGGCAATGATGTTGCGCTTGAGGGACTTGAGCGCGTTGGGGTTCACTTCCGGCACCACCAGCGGCACATCAGGCTCCATACGGAAATGCGATGTGTTGTCGATCACCACGCAGCCAGCCTTGGCGGCAATAGGCGCGTATTTGGCAGAAACCGAACCACCGGGCGAGAACAGCCCGATATCCCATCCGGTAAAGTCAAAGGTTTCGAGGTTCTGCACCTTAAGCGTGCGGTTACCGAACGAAACCTCGCGCCCGGCAGAACGCGGCGAGGCCAGTGCTACAATATCATCGACCGGAAATTCGCGCTCTGCCAGCGTCTTGAGAATTTCCCGCCCCACGGCACCCGTTGCGCCTACAACAGCGACCCGATAACCCATGATTCACCTTTTAACGTCTGTAACGACCGACCCCTGCGCCAGCCTCTTGCGGGCGAGATTCTAGACCATTCGCAGCAGGAATGGAATTGGGGGGACGCAAGCCGTTAAAAGGACAGGCCAGCCGGGCAGGAGGGGCAGGGCTTCAGCCCTGCGGCGCAACCTGCGCAAAGGCCCAGTCCAGCCACGGCAGCAGGGCGCTGACATCCGCTGCTTCTACCGTAGCCCCACCCCAGATCCGCAGGCCCGTAGGCGCATCGCGGTAGCTGGCAAGGTCAAAGCCAACGCCTTCGGTTTCCAGCAGGGCCAGCATGGCCTTGAGCGCCTTGCCCTGAGCCGCCGCATCAAGCCCCAGAAACCACGGGGCGACAATCCGCAGGCAGATGGCGGTAGAGGAACGCTGGGCCGGGTCGGTGGCGAGAAACTCCACCCAGTCGGTTTTTTCCACCCATTCCGTCACCACAGCCAGACTGGCAGCGCTGCGGGCTTTCAGGGCTTCAAGCCCACCGATAGACTCCGCCCAGATCAGCCCATCCAGCGCATCTTCCACGCACAGCATGGAAGGGGTGTTAATGGTATCCCCCCGGAAAATGCCTTCGATCAGCGCGCCTTTTGAGGTCATGCGGAAAATCTTGGGCAGTGCGCGCGGCGCTTTGTAGCTTTCCAGCCGGGCCACAGCACGCGGGGAAAGTGCAATCATGCCGTGTGCGGCCTCGCCACCCAGCGCTTTCTGCCATGACCATGTGACAACATCCAGCCGGTCCCACGGCAGGTCCATGGCAAAGGCAGCGGACGTGGCATCGCAGATCACAAGTCCGTCATGCCGGGCGGGAATGGCCTCGCCATTCGGCAGGCGCACACCCGATGTGGTGCCGTTCCATGCCAGCACGACATCATGCGTCCAGTCCACCTGAGCCAGATCGGGCAGATTGCCATACTCGGCTGACAGCACGCGCGTATTTTCCAGCGCGAGCTGCGCCGTAATGTCCTGCGCCCACAGAGCCGAAAAACTTTCAAACGCCAGCACATCAACCGGGCGTTCGCCCAGCAGCGACCACAGCGCCATTTCCATCGCGCCCGTATCGGACGCGGGCACAATACCCACACGCCAGTCCTGCGGCACGCCCAGCACCCGGCGCGAGCGCACGATAACATCGTTCAGTCGGGCGCGGCCTTCGGGCGAGCGGTGCGAACGCCCCACCAGCGCGCCGGAGAGCGCCGCCACACTCCAGCCGGGGCGCTTGGCGCATGGCCCGGACGAAAAACACGGATTGAGCGGCCGGACAGATGGACGGGACAGCACGGAGGGAGAAAGCGCGTTCATAAGCCTGGCCGAATTTCAAACGGGAAAGAAAATCTGGTACGAGAGAGGGGATTCGAACCCCTATGCCTTTCGGCGGTCGATTTTGAGTCGACTACGTCTACCGTTCCGTCACTCTCGCAGGGTTAAGCGGTTTCTGTCCTACCAGTAAAACCGCCTGCGGAAAAGAGCGCTCCGGGCAGGGGCCGGGTATTCGCCTTTTTTCCGACATAACAACACGCAATGGTGGCAACCGCACGAGGGGTCTGGGCCCCCCGCGAACGACAGATATGACGCGAAGGCGATATTCATGACCATGTCAAAAATGTTTCTGGCGCTTCCCCTGATGACGGGGCTGGTCGCGGCCGGGGTTCCCGCGCTGGCCCACGCTCAGGACAGCGCGCCAGCGGCCACCACACAGGGTAACGCCCCAGGAACGCCCGGCATGCACGGCCCCCATGACGGCCCCCACGGCCCCATGCACTGTGGCCCCGGCAGCCCGTTCATGCACCTTGATGGCATTACGCTGAGTGCTGACCAGAAAAAGAAGCTCCATGCCATTATGGAAGCCAACCGCCCGGCCGACCCCAAAGCCGCCATGGAGCAGATGCACGGCCTGCACAAGCAGATCCGCACCCTGCTGACCACGCCCGGCCCGGTGGACAAAGCCCATCTGCAGGAACTCGAACAGCAGCTTGCCTCGCTGGAAAACCAGCGCGTGCTCAAGCACCTTCAGATTGATGTGCAGATTCACGATCTGCTGACCCCCGAACAGCTCAAGGAACTGGCGGCCCGCCCGGATATGCCGCCCCCGCCCCCTCCGCCGCCGCCCGGCAAGGATGCGCCCAAACCCGAATAACCCCCATTATGCCGCGACTTTAACGGCAGGGCGACCATGTTCCATGGTCGCCCTTTTCTATTGGCTGCCCCCATGCCGAACAGTTTTGTCGCAGCCGCCTCCCACATAGAACAGTGGACAAAGCACACACCACAGAGAAAGATGTGCCGCTTTCCGCCCCAGACATTGTTGTTATTGATGCGCGCAAACGTTTCTCCCCCTGTTACCCTTACTTTCCCGCTGATCGTTCTGCTCGGTCTGGTTACGGCCATTGGCCCACTGGCGACAGACATGTATCTGCCCGCCTTTCCGCAGCTTGATGTTGAACTGGGCCACGGACCCGGCTCGGCGCAGATGACACTGGCGGCGTGGTTTCTGGGGCTGGCGTTGGGCCAGTTTTCTCAAGGCCCGCTGTCAGACCGCTTCGGGCGCAAAGGGCCGCTGATTGTAGGGCTGGCCATTTTTGGCATAGCCAGTGCGGGATGCGCTGTGGCGCATGATTACAGGATGTTCTGTTTTTTGCGCTTCCTGAGCGCACTAGGCGGCTCGGCCAGCGCCGTGATTCCACGCGCCTCGGTGCGGGACGTGGCCACAGGCCACAAGGGCGCACATATTATGGCGCAGCTCACCCTTGTCTTTGGGGTCATGCCCATACTCGCCCCAACCCTTGGCAGTCTGGTGCTGAGGTTTGGCTCGTGGCGGAATATCTTCTGGGTGGCGGCGGTTTATGCCGCACTTGGCATTATCGCAACCCAGCTCATGCTGCCTGACACATTAGCCCCTGAGCGCCGTATCCGGCTGACAGCATCGGATGTGCTCAGCCGCTACCGGGGCATTCTGGCCGAGCCGGTCTTTTTGTCCAATGCGCTGATCACCAGTTTTTCCAGCTTTGTCATGTTTGCCTATCTGGGGGGGGCGCCGGTTCTGTTCGAGCAGGTTCTGGGCTTTTCTCCCTCCGGCTTCGGGCTGTTTTTCGGCATTAACGCCTCGTTCTTCATTCTGGGTACCCAGATCAACGGCAGGCTGGTTCACCATTTTTCCCTGCCTGCCATTTTAGAAGCCGCCATTCTGTGGGCCTGTGTGCTGGGCGGGGTGTTTGTGGTGCTGTCGGTCATGGGCATTGCCGGGCCAAACCACCCCATACTGACCTGCATGCTGATTACCAGCATCACTGCGGCATTGGGCTTTATCGGCCCCAATGGCACGGTGTTGTCCTTTTCACGCCACGGGCAGCATGCGGGGAGTGCTTCGGCCATGCTGGGTACGCTGCAATTCACACTGGGGGCGGGCAGTAGTGTGCTGGTGGGACTCATGCCCCAACATGGTGCGCTGCCAACTGCCATCGGTATGGCAACCGGCGCGGTTTGCATGGCGGGCAGTAACCTGCTGCGCCGTCAGGCAACGGATGCGAACGAACAGGAAGCCTGACCCCCGCCGCACGCCTTTAGTTTTCTGAATCCGCACCCAAGGGGGAGGAAGATGACCTGCGCCCTGCCTTCCTGCCCGAAGACAGGCCGGAATCGGTCGTATTCAGCATAGCTGGTGGCTTGCCGTAGACCGCCTGTGTCTGCGGAGTAATGGTATGGCCATCCTGCAGGCGCATCGGCCCAGCAGTACCACCGGACTCCGGCGAGACAACCTCGTACCGTTCCTCGGGTTTTGGTGGCGGGGGTTTGACCCGTGGATGACCTGCGGCCGCAGCCTGACGGTCACGCTCCTGTTCGAGCTTTTCCTGCCGTTCCACATCGCGCTGGGCGGCGCGGGCCTCGGCCTCGGCGGCTTCGGGCAGGAAGCGGCCCGGCCGCTCGTAAGGCAGGTCTATGTTATCGCCTTCAATCGGCTCATGGCAGCCGGTGAGCAAAGGCCCGAGAACCAGAAAGCCACCCACGGCCGTACGCACAAGCCTGCCACCGCCCACTCTGCGGCACTGTCTGTCCAGAACCATGCGTGTCGCCCGCGCCGAAAGAAGAAAACCAGAAAACCGGAAGCTCAGCCTTCGATCCGGCGGGCCTCATCAGGCAGCATCACGGGAATGCCATCACGGATAGGGAAGGCCAGCCCGGCCTTTTCGCTGATCAGCTCGCCCGTGGCGGCGTTATAGGTCAGCGGCCCCTTGGTGACAGGGCACACCAGCACGGACAGCAGGCGCGCATCAATCGGCGCGGTTGCGGTTGCGGTATCGGACATGGACAGCTTTCCCCACATATTTCTTGCCAGCACAGGCCTGTTGCCCGTGGCGTGCCGCCACCTTCAGGACGGCGGGCCTTCGTGTTCCGGCCCGGCCATGTCCAGCAGTGTCTGCAGCACCCGCACGCGCTCGGTCAGGCTTGCCGCATCAAGCAATGCCTGTTTTTCCGCCGGAGGGAAAGGACAGATCATGGGCAGGGTAACCAGCAGCATGCTGTCATCCATCTGTTCGATGAGCGACCAGCGGGCATCCAGCCCTTTGCTGTGGAAATACCGGCGCATGGACTCAAGCAGATGGGCGCGGTCAAATGGCTCGGACGGGATTTCGTTCAGATCACCCGCGAAGGTGGAGGCATCAATCCGCCCCACACGGTAGCCACGGCGCGGCGTGGTCTCGCGCAGGAGCCTAAAGCGCGTCACCCCGGACAGGGTAATGGCGTATGTGCCATCGGCCCGCTCGGTAAAGGAGGCAATCCGCCCCAGTGTGCCCACGCCATACAGAGGCGGGGCGGCATTGTCCTCGTCATCCTCCTCGCGCCAGCGGGGCTGGATCAGCCCCAGCAGACGGTTGGTGGCCAGCGCGTCCTCCACCAGCGCCACGTAGCGCGGCTCGAACACATTGAGCGGTAGCCGCCCACGCGGGAACAGCAGCACCCCCGAAAGCGGAAACAGCCCCACTTCCGGCGGCATGTCCGCCAGCGTCATGTCCTGTACGCGCGGAATGCGACGGGGGATGTCATCTTCCGCGAAAGGAGAGACGCGCGTACCCATGTGTTACGAGAACAGCAGCGATGACAGGCGGCGGCGGGCCGCGAGGGTATCGGGGTCATCATGCCCCCATGCCTCGAAAAACCGCAGGAGCTGCTGACGGGCGGCACCGTCTTTCCAGCCCCGGTCAGCCCGGATGACATGCAGCAGCTCGGCTGCGGCATCCGCCCTCCGGCCTGCCGCATTCAGCGCTGTGGCCAGTTCGCAGCGGGCTTCGAAATCCTCGGGATTGGCAGCAAGGCGGGCCTGAATGCCCTCCATGGCTTCAGCCGCCTGACGGCCTTCGCGCTTGAGTTCGAGCGCTGCGCGCGCACCTGCCACTTCGGGAGCATTGGTGATTTTTTCCGGCACGTCCGCCAGAGCAGCGGCGGCGGATTCTTCATCATCCAGTGCCAGCATGGCGCGCACCAGACCGCCCCAAGCCCGGGGGTTTTCCTCTTCCTCACCAATAACAGAGGAATACAGCTCGGCCGCAACATCCGGGCGGCCGGTTTCCAGCGCGGTATCGGCTTCGTGCAGGCGTTCGGTGGCGGGTAGCGTGCCGCCGCCACTGGCCTTGAGCACGGTTTCAACAAATTTCTTCACGCCGCTTTCAGGTTGCGCCCCCTGAAACACATCAAGGATCTGGCCTTTCCAGAACGCCGCCACCAGCGGAATGGACTGGAGCGGCAGCCCCACCTGTGCAAGCTGGGCCGCCAGCGCACGGTTGGCCTCGATATCGACCTTAACCAGCCGCACCTTACCCTTGGCCGCGCGTACGACCTTTTCCAGCACGGGGGCAAGCTGCTTACACGGCCCGCACCAGTCCGCCCAGAAATCCACCAGAACCGGAACGGCGCGGCTGGCCTCGATCACGTCCTCCATAAAGGTGTCTTGCGTGCCGTCCTTAATCAGATCCGCCTGTGCGCCTGCCGTATCCGGCTGGCCGATGAGCTGTTCCATCGGTTCTGTTCCCTGCTCTGGCCACGGCGCGCCGTGGCGTGTCTGTTCTTGCTGTCCTAGATGGGCAATCTTGCCCCACAGGGCAAGACCTCAGAAAATCACGTCCGAAGGGATCTGGCGGGGGAGGATTGCACGTAACCCCATTCTGGCCCCATACTAGGACAAAACAGGAACAGCGGCAGGGCGTTCAATGGCACAGTCAGCAAAGCGGCGCAAAACCCGGACTACCCCGGAGCAAGACACCCCAACGCCCGAGCGGCAGGACAGCCCGGCCCAGCCGCCCGCAACCCAGCAGCAGGCCGCCCTGCCGCAAAAGGGGGCCATACACGCAACGCCGCAAAGCTGGGGGCCGCAGGCCATCCGTGTGCGCGGTGCGCGTGTACATAACCTCAAGAATATTGACATCGACATCCCGCGTGACCGGCTGACAGTCATGACCGGGCTTTCCGGCTCGGGCAAATCCTCTTTGGCGTTTGACACCATCTACGCCGAAGGGCAGCGCCGCTACGTGGAAAGCCTGTCCGCCTATGCGCGCCAGTTTCTGGAACTGATGGGCAAGCCCGATGTCGAGTCCATCGAGGGGCTTTCTCCCGCCATTTCCATCGAGCAGAAAACCACCTCCAAAAACCCGCGCTCCACAGTGGGCACCGTAACCGAAATCTATGACTACATGCGCCTGCTCTGGGCGCGGGCCGGGGTGCCGTATTCCCCCGCCACGGGTCTGCCCATCGAAGCACAGACCATCAGCCAGATGGTGGATCGGGTTCTGGCCCTGCCCGATGGCCTGCGCCTGATGCTGCTGGCCCCCGTTATCCGCGACCGCAAGGGTGAATACCGCAAGGAACTGGCCGAACTCCAGCGCAAGGGTTTTACCCGCGTGCGGGTGGATGGCACGCTGTACGATATTGCCGAAGTCCCGAGCCTTAACCGCAAGCTGCGCCACACGGTAGAAGTGGTGGTGGACAGACTGGTGGTGAAGGAAGGCATCCAGACCCGTCTGGCAGACAGCCTTGAAACCGCACTGGGCCTGTCCGACGGCATTGTCTATGCCGAGGAAGTGCGCCGTGACGGCAACGAGGAAGAGGCCGAAAAACTCGTGTTTTCCTCGCGCTTTTCCTGCCCTGTCAGCGGTTTTACGCTGGAGGAGATCGAGCCGCGCCTGTTCTCCTTCAACGCGCCGCAGGGAGCCTGCCCTGCCTGCGATGGTCTGGGTTCTGAAACTTTTTTCAACCCTGCGCTGGTGGTGCCCGACACACGGCTTTCGTTGCGCAAGGGGGCCATAGCGCCGTGGAAAGATGCCAAATCCCCCCTGCTGGAACAGACACTCGAAAGCCTTGCCGCCCATTTCGACATTGACATGGACACCCCCTGGCAAGACCTACCCGAAACCGCACGCACCGGTATTCTGGAAGGGGTGGATGACAGTGTGGTGTTCACCTACCGCGAGGGCCGCAAGGCGTACGCCGTTACCAAACCGTTTGAAGGCGTGCTGAAAAGCCTTGAAAAACGCCTCCGCGCCACCGACAGCATGTGGGTGCGCGAGGAGCTTTCGCGCTATCAGTCCGAAAAACCCTGCCATGCCTGCCACGGCGCACGGCTCAAGCCCGAAGCACTGTCGGTGCGCGTGGCCAACGCCACCATTGCGCAAGCGGCCGACCTGCCGATTGGCGAGGCGCTGGAATGGTTCGGCACAGTGCTGCCCACCCTTACCCCCCAGCGTGCGGATATTGCCCAGCGCATCCTGCGCGAAATTACCGAACGGCTGAAATTTCTCGATGATGTGGGGCTGGATTACCTGACCCTCTCGCGCGGGTCGGCCACACTCTCTGGTGGGGAAAGCCAGCGTATCCGGCTGGCCAGCCAGATCGGCTCGGGGCTGACAGGCGTGCTCTACGTGCTGGATGAACCCTCGATCGGGCTGCACCAGCGCGATAACGAGCGCCTGCTGGGTACGTTGCAGCGGCTCAAGACGCTGGGCAACACGCTGATCGTGGTTGAACATGATGAGGACGCCATCCGCAGTGCTGACTGGCTGGTGGATATGGGGCCGGGAGCCGGGTTAAACGGCGGGCAGGTTATTGCCGCAGGCACGCCCGAACAGGTCGCCCGTGTGCCTGAAAGCCTGACAGGGGCTTACCTTTCGGGCCGCAGGCGTATTGAAGTGCCAGCCACCCGGCGCAAGGTGGACAAAAAGCGCCAGATCATTCTTGAAGGGGCCACCGGCCACAACCTGCGTAACGTTACAGCCAGCTTTCCCCTTGGTACCTTTACCTGCGTGACCGGGGTTTCAGGCTCGGGCAAATCCACGCTGGTGCTGGATACGCTGTACCGCGCCCTGTCGCGCCAGCTCATGGGTACGGCCACAACACCCGAGCCTTACCAGCGTATCCGGGGGGTGGAGCTGCTCGACAAGATTATCGACATCGACCAGTCCCCCATCGGGCGTACACCGCGCTCCAACCCCGCGACCTATACCGACCTGTTCACCCCCATCCGCGACTGGTTTGCCGAACTGCCTGAAAGCAAGGCGCGCGGCTACAAGGCGGGGCGCTTCTCCTTCAACGTCAAGGGCGGACGGTGCGAGGCCTGTCAGGGCGATGGGCTGCTCAAGATTGAAATGCACTTCCTGCCCGATGTGTATGTGACCTGCGATACCTGCAAGGGCGCACGCTACAACCGCGAAACACTTGAAATCCGTTTCCGGGGCAAGAGCATTGCCGATGTGCTGGCCATGAGCGTGGATGAGGCCTACCCCTTCTTTTCCGCCCAGACGCGCATCCGCGACCGGCTGGCCATTTTGCAGAAAGTGGGGCTTGGATATCTGACACTGGGCCAGCAGGCCACCACCCTGTCGGGCGGGGAGGCGCAGCGCGTCAAGCTTTCCAAGGAACTGGCGCGCCGGGCCACAGGGCGTACGCTCTATATTCTGGATGAACCCACAACCGGCCTGCACACCGAGGACGTACGTAAACTGCTGGAAGTGCTGCACGCGCTGGTGGATCAGGGTAATACGGTGGTGGTGATCGAACATAATCTCGAAGTCATCAAAACCGCAGACTGGATTATTGATGTCGGGCCGGAGGGGGGCAGCGGCGGCGGTCGCATTCTGGTGGAAGGCACACCCGAAACCATTGCCGCCTGTGCGCAGAGCCATACGGGCCGCTTTCTCGCCCCCCTGCTCGATCCCGCCGCCCAGACACCCTCGCAGACAAAGAGCCGCTAACCCCATGCTGCCCCGGCCCCACCTGCTGGCACAGGGCCTGCCCGCCTTGGCCCCTGTTCCTCCGCCCCCGCACGGTGCCGCCGGGCACCCTCCCTCCGGCAGGGTGCTCACCCGCAGGGCGGGCCAACCGGTGGCAAACAGGCCAGAACCGGCAAAAGGGCCATCAGGGCGTGTCCTGTCCGGGCTTGTGGCCGGGCTAGCGGCCTGTCTGGCGGTTAATCTGGCGGCCTGCGCCCCCGCCAGTGCTGCCGCGCCTGATTGTACGCGCCTCCCTGCCTCTGTTCTGTTCGAGCAACGCACATGGACTGAAATACAGGAGGGCCTGGCCTGTGGTGTCCGCACCGTCATTATTCCCGTGGGGGGGACAGAGCAGAGCGGGCCTTATATTGCCGTGGGCAAGCATAATGTGCGGGTTATGGCGCAGGCCCAACGCATTGCCCGCACCGTGGGCGACACGCTGGTGGCCCCCGTCATGGCCTATGTACCCGAAGGTGGCACAAAGCCCCGCACCAGCCACATGCGCTTTGCCGGAACACTGAGCATTCCGCCTGACGTGTTTGAAAAACTCGTCCTTTCAGCGGCTGAAAGCCTGCGCGTGCAGGGTTTCAGCCTTGTCGTGCTGCTGGGCGACCACGGAGGCTATCAGACACAGCTCCGTCAGGCGGCGGACACCCTCAACACCGCATGGCGCGGCACGGGAGCCAAAGCCCTGTATGTGCGCGATTATTATGATGTCCTGCCCCACCAGTATGCTGACTGGCTGAAGAAAAACGGCCATGCAGGCGAAGTCGGGCTGCATGCCGAACTCTCGGATACCGCGCTGATGCTGGCGGTTGATCCCGCTATGGTGCGCCAGCAAGCCCTGCATGCAGGGCCGCCCCCCAGTGCCGCGCAGGGCATTTACGGCGGCGACCCGCGCGGAGCAACTGCCGCACTGGGCCAGCCGGGGCTGGATATGCAGGTGCGTGCCGCAACACAGGCCATAGAGTCAGCCCGCGCCCACCAGCCATAAACCGTAAAGGGAATTTAAAGTCCGCTGAATGGACGCTCCCCACGACGCCATGCTAGATACAGCGCCGGTTTTTCGGGGCAATGGCCCCGTAAGGGACAGCCGCGCAAAGCGTGTATACAAAGGCATAATGTCATGGGTGTAAAACGGTATCTGGCATCGGCGGCGGCCCTGACTGGGCTTCTGGCCGCAAACGCCACACTGGGCGGGCAGCTTGCCCATGCACAGGACTGGAGCTGGCAGAGCGATCTTTCACGCCCCGTCAGCAACGCACCTGCGGCACCGCAGGCCACCCCCGCGCCAACAGCCCCCGCCGCAACGCAAGCCGTACCCACCACGGTGCCGCAGGCAGGGAACGCCGCCACCACACCCGTTATCCCCCCGGCTGTCATACCCCCGGCTACAACGGCTGCGACCGCACCCGGCACACCGGTGGCAAAAGCGGACGATGTTCCGCTCACGCCCCTGCCCGAGCAGGCCATAACCCACAGTAATGCGGCGCAGACCATTGCAGGCATGCCGCCCGTCATCAATCCGCTCAACCTGTATAGCGAGACCGCATCCGGCCATATCGCCCCGGAAGTGGCGCAGGATCTGGCGCGTATCTATGTGCCTAATCTGCGCTCGAACGATGTGTCCGTTATCGACCCGGCCACCAATACCGTGGTTGACCGCTTCAAGGTTGGTCGTGGGCCGCAGCATGTCGTTCCCTCATGGGATCTGCGCACCCTGTGGGTGACCAACAATGCCGAAGGCAGCACCAATGGCAGCCTGACCCCCATTGACCCGCGCACCGGCAAACCCGGCACCGCTGTTACAGTGGATGACCCCTACAACATGTATTTCACGCCCGATGGCCGTTCCGCCATTGTGGTGGCCGAAGCCCGCCGCAGGCTGGACTTCCGTGACCCGCACAGCATGGTGTTGCAGGGCTCGGTGGAAGCGCCGCACTGTGCGGGCATTAACCACGCCGCTTTTGCCATTGATGGACGCTATGCAATCTTTACCTGCGAGTTCGGCGGCTATGTGGTCAAGATTGATACCGTCAACCGTAAGGTGCTCGGCTATCTCAAGCTGACATCGGGCGGCATGCCGCAGGATATTCTGGTCTCGCCCGATGGCCGCACGTTCTACGTGGCTGACATGATGGCCGATGGCGTGTTCATGGTCGATGGCGACAGCTTCCGCCAGACCGGCTTCATCCATACCGGTGTGGGTACGCATGGGCTGTACCCCACGCGGGATGGCAAGCAGATGTACGTGGCCAACCGTGGCTCACACCTGATCCACGGCCGCCCCCACAGCAAGGCGGGCGGGGTGTCGATCATTGATTTCGCCACCAACACGGTTGTAGCCAACTGGCCCATTCCCGGCGGTGGCAGCCCGGATATGGGCAATGTCAGTGCGGATGGCAAAAGCCTATGGCTGTCAGGCCGGTTTGATGATGTGGTGTACCGCTTCGATACCCAGACCGGGGCGGTTATCAAAATCCCTGTCGGGGCGGAACCGCATGGCCTGACCGTCTGGCCCCAGCCCGGCCGCTACAGCATTGGCCATACTGGCATCCTGCGCTGAGCAGACCCCGCCCTTACCGCCATCTGGCGCGGTAGGGGCGGCAATTCCCGTACAGGACTTGTGTTGTCCTTATTCCAGTGCCAACTGAATAGGCATGTAAGGCAACAACACGGCACACGCCCCACTGATCGGAACCGGCAAGCATGTTTATCGAAACCGAAGGCACCCCCAACCCCGCCACGCTCAAGTTCCTGCTTGGCCGCACTGTCATGGGAGACGCGGGAACGGTTGATTTCATTGATGCCGACACCGTAGCCGGTCGGTCTCCTCTGGCGGATGCCCTGTTTGCCATCCCCGGTGTGGCACGGGTTTTCCTTGGCAATGACTTTGTGTCCGTCACCAAGGCAGACGGCACGGAATGGGAAGACCTGCGCGCACAGGTTCTCTCCACCCTGATGGATCATTTCGTGGCGGGCCTGCCCATCGTGGCTGATGGTGCGGGAATTACCGAAGACGCCATCGCCCCTGAAGATGTGGAAATCGTCACCCAGATCAAGGAACTGCTGGATACGCGCGTGCGCCCGGCCGTGGCGGGCGATGGGGGGGATATTGTCTTCCGTGGCTATCGCAACGGTGTGGTGCGCCTGACCATGCAGGGGGCGTGTTCGGGCTGCCCGTCCTCACGCGCGACCCTCAAGCACGGGGTGGAAAACATGCTGCGCCATTACGTGCCGGAAGTGGTTTCCGTCGAACAGGTGGACTGAACAGCCATGGCCGACGAACGCCACGAGCAGACAGGCGGGCAGGGCGCTACCCCGGCCCATGACGCCCTAACGGCGGGCAGCGGGGCTGACAGCACCGTGGCAGAAACCACCGTGCCGGAAAACACCGGCACGGGCAGCACTCTGCCCCCCGCGCAGGACGACAGCCAGCCCACCCCCCTGCCGGAGGGCGCGTTGGCCCAGACAGCACTCGACCAGCTTTTTGGCACGGCGCGTACACCACGCCGCTGGAGCACCCGCCCGGTTGCCGATGACGTGCTGCGCCAGCTCTACACACTGGCAAGCCTTGGCCCGACCTCGGGCAACTGCTCTCCCGCGCGGCTGGTTTTCCTGAAAGGAACGGATGCCCGCGAGCGCCTGCGCCCGGCTCTTTCAGCTGGCAATGTCAATCGTGTCATGGGGGCGCCGGTCATTGCCATTGTGGCGCATGACCCGCTGTTTTTCGAACAGTTGCCCGTTCTTTGCCCCGGTGAAGACCTGCGCTCATGGTTTGCGGCGGATGTAGGCCTGTCGGAAGAAACCGCCTTTCGCAACGGCACGTTGCAAGGGGCTTACACAATCATGGCGGCACGGGCACTGGGGCTGGATGTGCTGCCTGTTTCAGGCTTTGACCAGTCGATGGTGGAAGACGCCTTTTTGGCGGAAACCGGCTGGCGGGCCAATTTTCTGCTCTGCCTCGGCCATGGTGATCTGACTGGCCTGCCCCCCCGCGCACCGCGTCTGGATTTCGCGCAGGCCTGCCGCGTGGTGGACTGAGCATGCCCGCACGTTTTCTCGTTCTTGATGCCAGCCCGGCCGGAGAGGCCGCCAGAGGGCTGGCCGCCTGCCTTGATCGGCACGGCCCCGCGCTCTCCCTCGTCAGCCAGTGTGAGGAAGCGGGCAAGCAGGCAGCGGAGGGCATCAACCTGCTGGCCGCCCGCGCACTGGAACAGGCAGGCTGGGCCACCCAGCCCCATACCGATACCCCGGCCCCCAAACCCGACTGCGTGGCGGTTGTGGTCGGGCCCGGTTCTTTTACCGGACTGCGCGCTTCATGCGCGGTGGCGGCGGGCTATGCGCTGGGCGTTGGGGCGGAACTGGTGGGGGTCAGCCGGGCCGAAGCGCTGGCTCCGGCACTGGATACCGAACTGGCCCGCCATGACGGGCTGGCTGGCTGGCTGCTTGTAACATCGGCCCGCCGTGGCCGGGTGTTTATACAAGATCATCAGGGTGGGTTGCAGGCGGTCAGCGTAGCCGATTGGCAGCCCCCCGCAGGCCGCTGGCTGGTAGCGGGTGATGCCGCCGAAGCCCTGACATTCGATCACCCCGTGCGCAGCGCATCCAGCACGCCCGATGCCGCACAGATTGCCCGGGCGGCCCTGCGCCGTCTTGCAGGCGATCTGCCGCCCCTTCCGGCCCTGCCACTCTATGTGGACCCGCCCGAAGCCAAATTACCTGCGGACGGATTGCGGGCTGCCCCCGTCTGATCATGGCAACAACGCTCCAGCCTGTGGGCGTGGCCCATGCCGCCGTACTGGCCTGCCTGCACGCCGCCTGCTTTACCCCGCCAGAACAGTGGGACGAAGCCGCCATGGCCAGCCTTCTGGCCTCACCCGGCGCCATAGCCCTGCTGGCCTGCCAGAACGAGGCACCCGCCGGATTTATCCTGTTTCGCTGTATTGCGGATGAAGCCGAGGTGCTGACACTCTGCGTCCTGCCCGCCAGCCGCCGCCACGGACTTGCCCGCTATCTGGTGGAACAGGCCCAGCAGCAGGCCGCGCAAGCCGGGGCCGAACGTCTGTTTTTGGAAGTATCCACACATAACGAGGCCGCCAGCCGCCTGTATGAACAGGCAGGCTTTACCCGGCAGGGCATACGCCGCCGCTATTATGCCGATGGCAGCGATGCGCTGGTACTGGCAAGCATTCTGCCCGACACCCGGCACACCTGAGAGGCTGTTCCAAAACAACCTTCTGGATAAGAAAAGATAAAAGTTTTTGGCGTTGCTTTATAGGGAAAAGCTTCACCAAAAACTTTTATGCGTTTGCAAAGCCTTGCTGAAGACCCGCTTTTAAAACACGCTCTGGCCAACAGGCACACAGCGTTAAACCGCCGGTCTTAGAGGGCGCGCGCACCAATATCGTTCCGCCAGTGCGCACCATCCCATGAAATGGCCTTTACCCCGGCATAAGCCCGTGTGCGTGCCTGTTCCACCGTATCGGCCAGAGCGGTAACCGCCAGAACCCGTCCGCCAGAGACCACCAGTTCCCCCGCGAGGTTGCGTGTGGTGCCAGCCTGATAGACCTGCACGCCCTCAAGGGCTGCGGCATTGTCCACCCCATGAATGACAGCGCCTTTTTCGGGGGAGGCAGGGTAACCCCGCGCCGCCATGACCACACAGACCGAAGCCTGATCGGAAAACGACACCGACACGCCATCTAGCTTGTCATCCGCAAGGGCGGAAAGAGCCGGCAGCAGGTCTGACTGGAGGCGCGGCAGAAGAGCTTCGGCCTCCGGGTCGCCAAAGCGGACATTATATTCGATCAGGCTCGGGCCGTTATCCGTCAGCATCAGCCCGGCAAAAATCACGCCTCTGAACGGTGTCCCCCGGCGCACCATTTCACACAGCATGGGGCGCACCACCAGATCGAGTGCGGCTTCCTGCTCAAGAGGGCCAAACCCCTTGGGGGGCGACACAGCCCCCATCCCGCCGGTATTCGGCCCGGTATCTCCATCGCCCACACGCTTGTGGTCCTGTGCCGCGCCGATCAGATAGGCCGTCTCGCCCGCGCAGAAGGCGAACAGGGACACTTCCTCACCCACCAGACAGTCTTCAATCACCACGCGCGCGCCTGCATCGCCCAGTGAGCCACCCGTCATCATATCGGTAATGGCGGCTTCGGCTTCTTCCACGCTGGCGGCGACCACAACACCCTTGCCCGCAGCCAGACCATCGGCCTTGACCACAATCGGCGCACCCCGTTCACGCACATAAGCGATGGCATTTTCAGCCCGGTCGAAAGACTGCCAGCGCGCGGTGGGAATACCCGCCGCATCGCAGATTTCCTTGGTAAACTCTTTGCTGCCCTCTAACTGGGCGGCAGCCTGTGTCGGGCCAGCACAGGGCAGACCCACACTGGCGCAGGCATCGGCCAGCCCTGCGACCAGCGGCGCTTCCGGCCCCGGCACCACCAGATCAATCTGCTGTTCCAGCGCGAAGGATACCAGTGCAGAGACATCCTGCGCGCCGATCGCCACATTAACGCCCAGTGCCTCGGTACCGGGATTGCCCGGAGCGATAAACAACGTGGACAGATGTGGTGAACGCGCCAGGGTCTGAGCCAGGGCATGTTCCCGGCCACCGGAGCCAACCAGTAATACGCGCATTCTTTCTCTCCCGCTGTATCATTGCTCTTTCAGGGCGTGCGTCTGTAGCATAGGTTAAGCCATGCACGAAAATTTTGAACCGTCCCGCTCTTTCTCTGCCAATGCGGCCCACAGTAACGGGCAGGGCAATAGCGGGGCTGGCGGGAACCTGCCTGAATACACGGTATCGGAAATATCGGGTGCTATCCGCCGCACTCTCGAAGGTACCTTCGGGCGCGTGCGTGTGCGCGGGGAAATAACCGAGTTCAAACGCTATCCTTCGGGCCATCTGTATTTTTCGCTCAAGGATGAGCAGGGCAAGATTTCGGGCGTGGTCTGGCGCGGCTCTGTCTCCCGGTTGGGGCTGGAGCCTGAAAACGGGCTGGAGATTATCGCCACCGGCAAGATTTCCGCTTACGGCGAGCGCTCAAGCTACCAGCTTGTGGTGGAACGTATGGAGTATGCGGGCGAAGGCGCGCTGCTGGCCCGGATCGAGCGCCTGCGCCTGAAACTCGGGCAGGAAGGTCTGTTCGACCCTGCGCGTAAAAAAGCCCTGCCGCTACTGCCACGCGTGATCGGGGTTGTTACATCCGCGCAGGGGGCGGTACTGCATGACATCCGCACGACCGTATTGCGACGTTTTGCCCGCCCTATTCTGGTCTGGCCGGTGCCTGTACAGGGCGAAGGGGCCGCCAGCCGGATAGCCGCAGCCATAGACGGTTTTGACCAGCTTGAACCCGGTGGGGCCATTCCCCGGCCCGATGTACTGATTGTCGCGCGCGGAGGCGGCTCGCTGGAAGACCTGATGGCATTCAACGAGGAAGCCGTGGTGCGGGCGGCAGCAGCCTGCCGCATTCCGCTGATTTCCGCCGTAGGGCATGAAACCGATACCACGCTGATAGACTTTGCCTCCGACCGCCGCGCACCAACCCCCACCGCAGCCGCCGAAATGGCCGTGCCCGTACGCACAGAACTGCTGGCGGATCTAGGCCACCGGAATGCACGCGCTTTAGGCGCTCTGGCCCGCCTGCTCCAGACAGCCCGGCTCCGGCTTGACCGCGCGGCCGCTGCCCTGCCTGATCTGCCAAGCCTGCTCCAGACCGCGCGCTGGAGACTGGATGAACGCACACACCGGCTGGAAACCGCCCTGCCTGCCCTGACCCAGCGCAGGCGTGCCGAACTGGTGCGCGTAGAACGCCGCATGCCTGCGCTTGAAACACTACTGGCGGCGCGTACGGCACGGCTCATGGCCGTGCAGGCTGCATTACAAGCGGCGTTGAGCAAAACGCTCCAGCGCCGTGTAGCCCATCTGGCAGGAAGACGGCTGTCCACCGCCCCGCTTGCTGCCCTGCTGCGCGAAAGGCGGTTGGCCCTGTCTGGCGTAGCCGGACGGCTTGAGGCTGTCTCCCCCCTTGCGGTTCTGGCACGGGGTTATGCGCTGGTAAGCCATGATGGCCGTCCTGTTACGGGCGCTTCTGCACTGAAAACAGGCCAGCATGTAACCCTGACCTTTGCCGATGGCTCGCAGGACGCCACCATTGGCCGGACTGCCGCCACGCAAGGTGTACTGGATTTCTAAACCGCTCGGACAGCACGCGGATACACGGATTGAATCCGGCCCATACACAAGGCTATGCTGGCTGTAGCAGGGTACTGACACCTCAAACCGGAAGCTGAACCATGTCCCTTTTTTCATCAGACCGCACCTCCCAGCAGGTACGTATCCGGTCATGGGTGCTGCCGGGCACACTGCTCAGCGCGCTGGCCCTGCTGCTGGGTGGCTGTACGCAGCCCCAGCAGGCCAGCCAGATTGTACCGCAGACATTTGGCCCCACACCGGCAGTACAGACTATGGCTCCGGTCAGTTCAGCCGAAACATCAAAAGCGTCCAAACAGAACGACCCCTCCGCCCCTCATGATACGCCCCTGTGCGGCACAGCCGCGCGAGAGGCTATGGCCATGGCTGTGCAGAACTACCCTCAACCCCTGACATCAGGGAACAGCTGCACACAGAACGCCTGCTACAATACCCAAACCGGCACCTATATCGCCGCGGATGGCACGCAGCGTGTATGCCGTTAAAAGGCTGAAAAAATCTGTTTTCTCATTCTTTTTGAAAGAAACGTGATTTTTCTCTGTTTTTATAAGAAAAATCACATTTTTTTGTAAGAATGAATCTTCATAAATGTTCGTCTTTTCCTTTATTAAGAAACGGTTTTTATAGAATAACCGTTTCTTTTTTTCATTTTCCTGTATGAAAAATATTCCGATAAAATCGGTTATTTCTTTTTATAAAAACAGTTTTTCAGAAAAAAAGGCACTCTCCGCCTCTCCTGAAGACAGGGAAGGAAACTGTTCCCTAAAGCGACAAAAGCCAGCTATTTGTGCGGAAAAAAAGGGCATAAAAAAACCCCTGACCAGAACCGGCAGGGGTTTCAATATTGGTGGAGCCAATCGGAATCGAACCGACGACCTCCTGAATGCCATTCAGGCGCTCTCCCAACTGAGCTATGGCCCCACACTTTATGACGCCCGGCTAAATGGCCTCTTTGGGGGAAACCACCGTGCGTGGTGGAGCTATTACCGTCTTCCGAACAGGCTGACAAGCCATTATTTTTACGTCATCAGCACTTTCATATCCCGCAGGGCGGCAATCAGGGCCAGAAGCGGCAATCCCTGTATGGAAAAACTGTCTCCGCGCACGGATTCAAACAGATGAAGCCCCGGCCCTTCCAGCCTGTAAGCCCCCACGCAGGACAGGCAGGCACGCCCTTCCACCGCCAGATACTGCTCAAGGAACGAATCAGAAAATGCCCGCATCGTCAGATGCGCCTGCTCCACATAGCGCCAGATAATCTGCCCGCCCCGGCACAGTACCACCGCCGTATGTAATGTATGAGTACGCCCGCGCAGTGCGCGTAACTGCTGGGCCGCCTGCTCCAGCGTGGGCGGCTTGTCATACCAGCGCCCTTCGCAGGACAGCATCTGATCCGAACCAATCACCAGCGCCGTTGGTTCTGCTTCTGCCGCCAGCGCTTTGGCCGCCGCCAGTTCCAGAGCCGTCTCATCCGTTGTGCGATCCTGTGCGCGGGCACAGTCCCGAATGGCCTGTTCATCCACCTCTGGCCGGACAATGCCAAACGCCAGACCTGCATTTTCCAGAAGCCTTTTCCGGGCTGCAGAACCACTCGCCAGCAGAAGTGTCCGGGTACTGTCCTGTAATGGATTCGGCTTTAGTACTAAAGCAGTCATGGAATCGAGTCTCTTTCAGGTACTGGCGTGTCAGAGGGCTGTGAGTACTTTCCTGAGTACCGGGGTACATGTGGACTGTACGGAAAACAGAACAGGGGCGTACCGAGTACCGTGCACAACTGTGCAATACCATGAACGGGTGAGTTGTACACAGGCTCGGTTTGGATAATTCGGGATAACCTTCAAAACCCCTTATTTTGCAAGGGCCTGCAAACTGTACACACTGTGGGAAAAACGGGGTACGTTTTTGGAATACCGGGTACCCCGTCATCCACAGTACCCTTAAACCATCTCAATATCTTTTCTTTCTTTTTTATAGGAAATGGGGCGTGGACAGGGCGGATAAAGACGTGCAGGACTTCAGACCATGACAACGCAAGCTTCCATCCCCTCCGCCAAACGTCTGCTCAGAACCCTCAATGGTGAGGCACTCTGGCCGCCGCCGATGTGGCTGATGCGCCAGGCTGGCCGGTTTTTACCCGAATTCCGGGCCATGCGGGAAAAAGCCGACTTTCTCACCCGGTGCATGACACCGGATATCGCAACCGAACTGACACTCCAGCCTATTCGTCGTTTTGGCATGGATGGCGCCATTCTGTTTTCCGATATTCTTATCCTGCCCTGGGCTATGGGGCAGTCCTTGCGGTTTGTTGCCGGAACCGGGCCGGTTCTAGGGGCGATCCGTTCGGAGCAGGATCTGCTCGCACTCGACCCGGCGCGGATTGCCGAGGTGACAGCACCGGTTCTGGAAACCCTGACACGCCTGCGGGGCATTCTCGATGGGCCGGATGCGGTTGGCGTGGCCAAGCCGGGCGGGACAACGCTGCTGGGCTTTACTGGATCACCCTTTACGGTGGCCTGCTACATGGTGGAAGGCAAAGGCTCACGCGAGTTCGCCATTACCCGTGAGATGGCGTTCAAGGAACCCGCGCTGTTTGACAGGCTGATTGCCCTGCTGACAGAAACCACGGCGGCGTATCTGTGCGCACAGGTTGAGGCCGGGGCTGAAGCGGTCATGCTGTTTGATTCCTGGTCGGGGTTGCTGCCGCCCTCCGAGTTCCGCCGCCATGTTATCGCCCCCACGCGCCAGATCGTGCAGGCCGTCAAGGCACGGCACCCGCATGTGCGTATTGTCGGCTTTCCGCGTCTGGCCGGGGTGATGATTGCCGAATACGCGCGTGAAACCGGGGTGGATGTTGTTGCACTCGATACCGGGGCGGATATGCGTACGGTCAGCACCCTGCTGCCTGAAACATTGGGTGTGCAGGGTAATCTTGACCCCGTAGCCGTTCTGGCTGGTGGCGAGGCCATGCGCCGCGAGGCGCTGGCTATCCGCGAAGCCGGGCGGGGCCGGGCGCATGTGTTCAACCTTGGCCACGGCGTTCTGCCGGAAACACCGGTTGAACATGTGGAAGACCTTGTACGCACCGTGAGGGAAACGCCATAATGTCGCACAAGACCGGAACAGGCTTGGTCGAGCTGGTCATTTTCGATTGCGATGGTGTTCTGGTCGATAGCGAGGCCGCAACCTGCGGCCTGTGCGCGCAGGCTGCGCGTGAGGCCGGCATGGTTGTGTCCGATGAAGACAGTATCGAGACATTTTCGGGCATGGCCCTGCCGTTGATCCGTACCATGATCGAGCAGAAAACCGGTACAACCCTGCCTTCCGACTGGACAGCCATGATGCAGGCCCGGTTTGTAGCGGCTATGGAAAAAGGTGCCCGCCCCATACCCGGCGTTTACGCCATGCTGGATGCGGTTCGGGCTATGGGGCTGCCCATGCGGGTGGGGACCAACTCCTCCATGGAGGAAATGGCGGTCAAATTCGCGGCCACCAACCTTGGCCCGTATTTTGGTGCTGGCGTTCATTCCGCCGTGGATGTGGGCGCGCCCAAACCCCGGCCGGATATTTACCTGACTGCTGCCCGCCAGCAGGGCGTTTCCCCTCAGGCCTGCGTGGTGCTTGAAGACAGTCTGCCCGGCGCGCAGGCGGCACTGGCCGCAGGTATGACCTGTGTGATGCTGGTAGAGGCGGGAAAAGCACCGCCAGAATTACCCGGCGTGCTGCGGATTACCCATCTGTCTGAATTCCCTGCTGTGCTTGAGCGGCTGAACACAGGCAAGGATAACGCCTGATGGTTTTTGACGCGCTTCTGCCCTGGACACGCTGGCTTCTGGCTTTTCACATCATGTCGGTGATGGCGTGGATGGCCGGGTTGTTTTATCTACCCCGGCTGTTTGTCTACCATTGTCAGGTGCAGCCGGATACGGAGGAGAGTGCGCGTTTTAAGCTGATGGAGCGCCGCCTGCTGCGGGCCATTACCACGCCAGCCATGATATCGAGCTTTCTGTTTGGCGGATTGCTGGTTCTGACACCCGGTGCGGTGGACTGGCACGGCGGGTGGTGGCACCTGAAGCTTCTTTGCGTGGTACTGATGGCAGGCTTTCATGGCCTGTGCGGTCGCTGGCGGCGTGATTTTGCCAATGACACCAATACACGCACCGAGAAATTTTATCGTTTTGCCAATGAAGTGCCGACACTGCTCATGATCATCATTGTTATCATGGTAGTGGTGCGGCCGTTCTGACAGAACGGGCAGACTTTGCCCCGGCTGGTGAAGCCGGTTTATGCTGCCCGTATCGCCGTATTGGGGGGAAACTTCGAGAATGTCCGCTATTGCACGCACTATTGCTGTTTTCTGTGGCTCGCGCTTGGGGAATGATCCGGTTTATCAGCAGGTCGCCGAGCATGCGGGCAAGGTTCTGGCCCGTGAAGGTATCCGGCTGGTTTATGGCGGTGGCGCCAACGGGCTGATGGGCGTTGTAGCGGATTCCGTGATCCGGGCGGGGGGAGATGTTACGGGGGTTATCCCTGAATTCCTTAGCGAACGCGAAAAAATGCATGAATGCGTGTCGGAACTGATTGTTACGACTTCCATGCACGAGCGTAAGCAGATCATGTTTACCCGTGCGGAGGCATTCTGGATTTTGCCCGGTGGTTTCGGCACGTTTGATGAGATGATGGAAATCCTGACATGGCGGCAGCTTGACCGTCATGACAAGCCCATCATTCTGGTCAACACCGATGGCTGGGGCGAGGCTGTAATGGCCATGCTTAAAACAGCTGTGCGGCAGGGCTTTGCCTCGGAGCAGGCCTGCGCGCTTTTGCAGGTTGTGCCAGATGTTGAAACAGCGCTGGCGTGTTCTGTCTGGCGGGAGCAGGGTATCCCCGTATCGGTTGATACACTGTAAATCTGCTCTTGCCTGACGGGCCTGAGCGCTGTATAGCCAGCACACCGCATCGGAGTGTAGCTCAGCCTGGTAGAGCACTGTGTTCGGGACGCAGGGGCCGGAGGTTCGAATCCTCTCACTCCGACCAGGTCTTTCCCGCTTTTGAGTTGTGCTGCCCGTTATGGGCCTGTCGCACGATTTAGATCCATTCCGCCCCTTGCCATAGCGCGTGGGGTGGCACCCCCTCCGGGTTTGGGGTCAGGTGGATGTAATAGCCATCTAGTTCTTCCAGTAAAAGACATTGATCCACCTCGCGCACGGCGTCGGGGTGCTGGTTTTCATGCTGTGTCAGCAGATGTTTGCGTGCCTTGTTTTTGGCTTCGGCGGCGGATGCGGCAACGAAAAACCCAAACTCATGTTCTTCGGCCAGTATGCCGGGTCTGTATCCGCCCATATTGACAAAATACAGGCGCTGATCTGTCTGGGGCGCTTCGCGACAAAGCGTGACCGTGTGGCCATCTGCCCATTCGATCAGGCCATAGGCGTCGATATGCAGGGTCTCGCGTGCGCCAAACCAGTGGCGGGCAAGGGTTGGGTATGTGTCTTCCGGTTTGGTGCCAAGGGCAAACTGCACGTCATGCAGTTCCAGATTGGCGCCGGGGGCGCTGCCGCCAAGGTAGAAAACGTAAAGCTTCAAGGTCATGGGCGGCCCTTCCTGTCCCTGCCGTATCAGGGCCGGTCTGGCCCTTGGAGAGTGTTTGGCGAGCAGGGCGGTGCGTCAATCTCTGCGGGGCTATTTTGTTACGAAAAAAACATGAAAAACCCGGCCAGAAGAGACTGGCCGGGTTCGGGTCTGTTATGCGCCTACTTTTGTAGGCGGGTAGGGCTGAACGGTCAGGCCTGCTCGGTAGCGGTGGCGGACTGGCCCACCAGCATGGCTTCCCAGCGGTGAATATCGGCCTTGCGATCAGTGCAGATACCGTGGTCGATATCTTCCAGACGCAGGGCGGCAAAGGAGCCGAGGCCAATGCTGGACAGGAAGGCAACCAGCGCCACCATGCCCGGAATGGACAGCACATAATCGCTCCATACACCGGATTCAGGCAGGGACTGCCACAGATACAGCGAGAGCCGCGTGCTGTCTGAAAAATCCTGATGCCGGACGTTCAGACCCGAATGGAAAACCGAGAACTTCAGCCCGCATGCGATGAAGACAAATGTCGAGCATATGGCGAGGCTCAGGGCCACCAGCCATAAGGAGATGAAGGTTGCTTTTTTCATTACCATGGGTCCGGCCTCCTAATTATGCGGTGTTAGGGGGCAAAAGCAGCGGTATTTTTTATTGTTTGCCGCTTTTCCGTTCTTATTTATGTATATCAGGTATGCTTTATTTGCAAGATAAATCAGCCTGAGAACACTGGATTCGCCATACGAAAACCGCGGTTTCATGGAAACTTCACGTATCAACACCTATGTGTAGTGAGACACACAGGAAAAGGCGGCTCCGGCTCTGATTGGCCCGGCGCAGCCCGGAAAAAGATCAGGAAAAAGGTAGTGCGCTCATGAAACGGGCTGAACTGGCTAAACGCGCGATGGTTGTCCTGCTTGGCATGGGTTTGTGTACGGCGGTGCCCGGAGTCAGCTTTGCCCATCCGGGTGGGCCGGGTGGCCCTGGTGGTGGACCCGGTGGGCCTGGCGGCCCCGGAGGCGGCTTTGGCGGCGGCGGGCCGGGTGGTGGTTTTGGCGGCCATGGCGGCCCGGGAGGCTGGGGCGGTGGCCCCGGCCCGGGTGGTGGCGGCCCCGGTGGCGGTTGGGGTGGTGGGGGTGACTGGCACCATCACTTTAACGGCGGTGGCTGGGGCGGTGGCGGCTGGGGGGGATACCCTTCCATGGGCTGGTGGGCGCCTGATTATTATGGTGGCTGGAATTACCCGGCATATGGCTGGGGCTATGATAGCTGGAACGATCCGTGGATCAGCCCTGGCTGGGCTGGTTGGGGTTGGGGCTGGTCAGCGCCATTCATGTTTGGGGCGGCCATGGGCACATCGGTCGGCAATATCGTTGTGGTCAGGGGCAACGGCCAGTCCGGGAGCGTGGCGGCTTCTCCCGGTGCTGTTAGCGGTGCGTATTACAACGAGCAGGGACAGTATGTGACATCGCAGCCCGTGCAGTCCGGGGGTGTAGCGTCTTATCCGACTTATGCCGTTCCGGGTGGTGCGCAGAGCATGACACAGGTGAACGGGCAGGCGCCGTTTCCCTCACCGGTTTATACTGCGACGCCGACTGTTAACCCCGGCACGACACAGGCTGATCCGACAGCGGTGCATTGTGCAGGTGGGCGGTTCTTTAACGTTATGACCCAGAGCTGCGAAAGCCCGTAACCGTTTGGTTATGGAAGGTTGTGGTGGTGCTGTCCGGCCCCTTTTTTGGGGGCCGGGTATCGGTCAGGCTTTTTCCTTGCCCGGAAAATCCGCGCCTTCAAGGGTCAGTAGCCAGGCTTTGTCCTCTACCCCACCATCACCCGAATAACCGCCAAGTCCCTGCCGGGAAACAACACGGTGGCAGGGAATGAGAATGGGAATAGGGTTGCGCCCCAGAGCCTGCCCGATTGACTGAGCGCTCCCTCCAACCTGTGCGGCCAGAGCGCCGTAAGTCAGGGTTTGGCCGACAGGAATGGCGCATAAGGCAGACCAGACTTTTTTCTGATACGTGGTGCCGAACGGTGCGAGCGGGAAAGGAAAAGCTCCTTGGGCTGCGGGGTCATCAAACCATGTATCGAGCCATGCGCAGGCCTGACTGAGCAGGGGTGTTTCGGTCTGATCGCGGCCCCAGCCCCAGTCCAGAGAAAGAATGGCACCATCTTCTTCCGAAAGGGTCAGGGGGCCGAGGGGAGAGTGCAGGGAAAGCTGGGGCATGGTCAGGAAAAAACCTTCCGGGGAATAACAAGACAGGCCCGCCAGAAAGCCGGGCCGGAATGCGGTTGTAAAACTATGTCGCATTCATGAGTTTATCGGCATCTTATCATTATTTGAATCTACGTCTGGAGCAGAAACTGCATTAGAACCGGTGTTGCCATCATGACAGGAAGCAGCAAAGGGAGAGGCGGCGTTGGGCTACCAGGGAGAAGAGACGATTTTTGCTCTGGCCAGCGGTGTGGAACGCGCCGCTATTGCCGTCATGCGCGTCAGTGGCAAAGGGAGTGCTGCCCTGCTGGAGCACCTGTGTGGCACTTTGCCACCTCCGCGCCATGCGGGCCTGCGCCGGCTCTGGCATAATGCCCGCACGCGTGAGAGCGTGCTGGATCATGCTGTTGTTCTGTGGTTTCCCGGCCCGGCCAGCTATACGGGCGAAGATGGGTTTGAACTGCACCTGCATGCAGGGCCAGCTATTATAAGGGCGGTATCCGATGTGCTGGTGGAGCAGGGTGCCCGCCCGGCGGAACCCGGAGAGTTTACCCGCCGTGCGGTGGTTAACGGGCGGATGGATCTGCTGGAAGCCGAAGGTGTGGCCGATCTGGTAGCAGCCGAAACCGAAGGCCAGCGCAGGCAGGCACTGGCCCAGACCGATGGTGCGTTGAGCCGTATGTACACAGGCTGGGCAGACCAGCTCAAGCAGAGCCTTGCCTGGCAGGAAGCGCTGATAGATTTCCCGGATGAAGAACTACCCCCCGAAGTGGAGCAGGCTTTGCTGTCCGGTATGGCGGCGCTGCTGGCGGATATGGAGCAGCATATTGCCGAAGGCCAGCAGGGGGAGCGGATCAGAAGCGGGATGGTTTTTGCTATCGCTGGCCCACCCAACGCAGGAAAATCCAGCTTACTCAATTGGTTAGCAGGCAGGGATGCTGCTATTGTCTCGCCCGTTGCAGGGACTACGCGCGATGCGCTTGAAATCGTGACAACGCTTGCGGGCATACGAGTGACGTTTATTGATACGGCTGGCCTGCGTGAGACTGAAGATGCGATTGAGGCCGAAGGGGTTCGGCGGGCATTGTTTCACGTGAAACAGGCGGATTGTGTTATTCAGATGTTCGCGGCGGATACGCCACCGCGCACTGTGTTTCCTGGCGCTGTTCTGGTAGGAAACAAAACTGATTGTGGCCCCGTGCCGGAATCGGTGGATGATGTGCCGGTTGTGGCCGTGAGCCTCAGAACCGGCGATGGCCTGCAAGCTTTGCGAGCCGAGCTGGAAAGCCGGGCTGAAACGCTTACGGCGTCTTCCTCCGGCATGCCATTGCTGACACGTGCACGGCATGCGGCTGGTGTCAGGGAGGCGTGCGAACACCTGCAAGCCGCCATGCAGCAGGACTGGCCTGAAATGCGCGCCGAGGAATTGCGGCTGGCCATGCGGGCTTTAGGGCGGCTGACGGGTGAAGTCGGGGTGGAAGACCTGCTCGATGCGATATTCGGGCAGTTCTGCATAGGAAAATAGAGGGGCTGGCAGATACAGCGCCAGAAGTGGGGAAAAGGTCAGGATCATGCAGCCGGGTTACGATGTCATTGTGGTGGGGGGTGGCCATGCGGGGTGCGAAGCCGCGGCGGCCGCCGCGCGGTGTGGCGCGCGCACCGCATTGCTGACCCATCGCCGGGCGACACTCGGGGCCATGTCCTGCAACCCGGCCATAGGGGGGATTGGTAAGGGGCATCTGGTGCGCGAGATTGATGCGCTGGATGGGCTGATGGGTAAGGCGGCTGACCGGGCTGGCATTCACTTTAAACTGCTCAATCGCTCCAAGGGGCCAGCGGTGCAGGGGCCGCGTGCGCAGGCTGACCGGTTTCTTTATCGCACGGCTATTCAGGACCTGCTGGCCGAGCAGGATGGGTTAGACATAGTGGAAGGGGCCGCTGCGGATCTTGTGTGCGATGCGCAGGGCCATGTCTGTGGCGTGGTTACGGAAGACGGCAGGCATTTGCAGGCGGCTGCTGTTGTACTGACAACCGGTACCTTTCTCGATGGTGTCATTCATATCGGTCATGAAAGCCGTCCGGCAGGCCGTATTGGCGAGGCACCCTCCGTGCAGCTTTCCCAGCGGTTAAAAGGGCTGGGCCTGCGTATGGGGCGCTTGAAAACCGGCACACCCGCGCGCATCAAGCGGGACAGCATCGACTGGGACAGTCTGGCGCGCGATCCGGGTGATGCCGTGCCTGAACCGTTCAGCCGGATGACACAGGCCATTACGACCCCCCAGCTTGTCTGCGGCATTACAGCGACTACGGAAGAAACGCATAAAATCATCCGTGAGCACCTGCACCTGTCGGCTGTGTATGGCGGTGGCATTTCCGGTCGTGGGCCACGGTATTGCCCTTCGATCGAAGATAAGGTTGTGCGGTTTGCGGAAAAAAACAGCCACCAGATTTTTCTCGAACCCGAAGCCCTGCCCGAGCACGAAGGCGGTGATCTGGTTTATCCCAACGGTATTTCAACCAGTCTGCCCGCGACCGTGCAGGAGATGATGATCCGTTCCATACCCGGTCTGGAGCGTGCGGTTATTGCCCAGTATGGCTATGCGGTTGAATATGATTATGTTGACCCGCGTGAACTCACGGCCTCGCTTGAGCTACGTGCGGTGCCCAATCTGTTTCTGGCAGGGCAGATCAACGGCACCACAGGGTATGAGGAGGCCGGGGCGCAGGGGCTTGTTGCTGGCGTAAATGCCGCCCGCCGTGCAGGTGGTCAGGAGGCTGTCAGCCTTGATCGGGGCAAAGCCTATATCGGGGTGATGATTGATGATCTGACCACGCAGGGCGTGAGCGAACCATACCGCATGTTTACCTCACGCGCGGAATACAGGCTGACCCTGCGGGCCGATAATGCTGATATGCGCCTGACCCAGCTTGGCACGGAGTGGGGGTGTGTTGGTGCGGCCCGGCAAGCGGTGTTTGCGCGTGATGTGGCGGCCATAGAAAGTGCAACCCGTCAGGCGGAAGAGCAGGGCTGGCAACCACAGGAGTTGGCCCGTATGGGCATGAAAATCGCGCAGGATGGACGGCGGCGCAGCCTGCTGGAAATTTTGGGCTACGGCACGGATGAAGCCGTGATCAGTAGCATTGCCCCGTGGTTTCTGGAGGTGCCCGCCCGTGCGCGCCAGTATATTGTAACGCAGGCGCGTTATAGCGGTTATCTGGTGCGGCAGCAGCGTGAAATCCGTCAGCTTGAGGTGGAAACGGAAATCCGTTTTCCCACCGATATGGACTTTGCGGCTGTAGGTGGCCTGAGTGCGGAAATGCGTGAACGACTGGAAGCCGCCCGGCCGGAAAGTTTTTCAGCCGCGCAGCGTATCAAAGGGGTAACGCCCTCAGCACTCATGGCGGTTCTGGCGTATCTGCGTAAGGGAAAAGTTCATGCCCGCACCGTATGAGAACCTGCCTGTTTCACGTGAAACAGGCGAGCGGCTCGCCCGGTACGCGGAGCTTTTGCAAAAATGGAACCCACGGATCAACCTTGTCTCGCCTAGAGATATGGAGAAGCTGTGGGAGCGGCATATTCTGGATAGTCTGCAACTGCTTCCTTTGTTAAAAGGACACGAGCGGTTTACCGACATGGGGTCAGGCGGTGGGTTTCCCGGCGTGGTGCTGGGTATTGCGGCTGGTATTCCCGGTGTGCTGATCGAGTCTGATCAGCGAAAGGCGGCATTTCTGCGGGAGGCAGCAAGGGTTGGCGGCGCACAGCTAGACGTTGTGGCGTCACGGCTGGAGCAGGCACAGGTGCCCGCTGCCCCCGTGGTGACAGCCCGTGCGCTGGCCCCGCTAGGTCGGTTGCTTGAATGGGCCTTTCCCTTGCTGGAGGCCGGAGGACGCTGCCTGTTCCTGAAAGGGCAGCAGGCCGAACAGGAAATCAGGGAGGCGGAGCAGGACTGGCGGATGGATATCCGAACCTATCCGAGCCAAACCGCGTCCGATGGCGTGATTCTGGAAGTGAGTAATTTCAATCGTGTCAGATAAAAAAACACAGACCTGTCGTATTCTTGCCGTCGCCAACCAGAAAGGCGGCGTAGGCAAGACAACTACATCCATCAATCTGGCAGCGGCTCTGGCCGCTGGTGGTGCGCGGGTGGTTCTGGTCGATCTTGACCCACAGGGTAATGCGTCAACCGGTGTAAGCGTTGCGTACGATGCCCGCATGGGGGGTACATACGGGCTGCTTATGCTCGAAAAAACCGCGCATGATCTCTTGCAGCCGACCGAGGTTGCAAACCTGTCCGTTATTGCCTCGGATACGGAACTGGTGGGGGCAGAAATTGAACTGGTCGATGCGCCCGACCGCGAAACCCGGCTGCGTAGCGCTCTGGCCCCGCTTCAGGCAGAGGCGGATTATATTATTATAGACTGCCCCCCCAGTCTGGGGTTGCTGACCCTGAATGCCCTTGTGGCGGCGGATGGCGTGCTAGCACCCTTGCAGTGTGAGTTCTTTGCGCTTGAAGGGCTGGGCCATCTTGTACGCACTATTGGCAGTGTACGGAAAAAACTGAACCCGGAGCTGAAAATGGCCGGGATCGTGTTGACCATGTATGACCGGCGCAACAACCTGTCCGAACTGGTGGCGGCGGATGCCCGCAGCTTTTTCAAGGATGATGTGCTGCAAACCGTCATCCCCAGAAATATCCGTATTTCCGAGGCGCAGAGCTACGGCCAGCCCGTGACCGTTTATGACAGCCGGGCCAGCGGTGCCGCTGCCTATCAGGCGCTGGCGGCTGAAATCATCGAGAGGACAGCATGAGCGGAACCGTGAAAAAAACAGCAGCCCGGCCCCGACTGGGGCGCGGGCTTGCCGCATTGCTGGGTGATGCCGCCGTGGCGCAGTCTGTTGCGGCGTCTGCGGCTCAGTCAGGTGGGGCCGAAGCACCAGAACAGGGCGCACCCCTTGCGCAGAGCGTGCGGGTCGCTACGGTTAGCTCTCTGCCGGTAGAAGCACTGGTGCCGGGGCCTTTCCAGCCGCGTCAGGATATGCACCCCGAGGCGTTGGAAGAACTTGCCCAGTCCATCCGCGAGCGTGGCATTTTGCAGCCTATTCTGGTTAGGCCCGACCCGGACCAGCCGGGGCAGTACCAGATTATCGCGGGTGAACGTCGCTGGCGCGCGGCACAGCTTGCCCAGTGCCACGATGTACCCGTGCATGTGCGCGACCTTGACGAAGCCGATGCAATGGCTGCGGCTCTGGTTGAAAATCTGCAAAGAGCGGATCTGAATCCGGTTGAAGAAGCCGAAGGCCTCAACCGCCTGCAGGAAGATTACAATCTTACGCAGGAAGATCTGGCCAAGGCCATTGGCAAATCGCGCCCCCATGTGGCCAATATGCTGCGCCTTCTGCGCCTGCCTGAAGCCATTCGCACAGAGTTGAAAACCGGCACACTTTCAGCTGGTCATGCCAGGGCGCTGCTGTCTCATCCTAACCCGGTTGCGGCGGCGGCTGAGGTTATCAGTCGTGGCCTGTCTGTTCGGCAGACAGAGGCTCTTGTTCAAAAAGCTCTTAGCCAGCCCGGTAATGCCGTGGCGGAACCACTGAACAAGGCGGCACCCAAAGATCCCGAAATCAAAGCGCTTGAGCGCGATCTGGGGAGCAGGCTGGGGCTGCGGGTGGCCGTTAAGTTTAACGGGCATCAGAGCGGTTCGCTGGAAATCCATTATAAAAATCTTGATCAGCTTGATGTCGTGCTGGCTTTGTTAAAATCTTGATTTTTATGGCTTGTGTAGGGGCTAAAGAGGTGATACAAAGCGCCTACTTCAGCCCGAACAGGCTGTAAGGGCGCATAGCTCAGTTGGTAGAGCAGCTGACTCTTAATCAGCGGGTCCAAGGTTCGAGTCCTTGTGCGCCCACCAATCTTTTCCTTAGGTTTTGGTGGTTTTAAGGTTTCAGGCTGGCAGGGTGTCCAGCCTTCCGGAGTCAATCCGGAGTCATTTGAAACCGCGTTTTCTGAGCTGACATGGGCAGGGTTCTTTCCCGCCGCCGGTTTACCCACACAAAAATCTGGCAGCCTTCCGACTCATCCGGCCATCTGTGTGTCTTTCTGTTTCAATTTCGCGGATGCAGAAATTTGTCCATGGCGCGGTCCCGGTGCTCATGGCCGCTAGAGATTGAATACCCCCATCCCTATGAGCGTCCCCGCTGTTTGAAAAACTTGATTGTTTTCAAATAACAGAAAAAATCCGCGCGTGAGCCTGATGCGGTTGCAGGGCCCAAGGGCATCCCGACTTTCCGGCAGCCCCCCTGCCTATGAGTCTAGG